>NZ_JBIRPW010000002.1:43997-249357 GCF_044332905.1 Streptomyces sp. NPDC021224
CGCTGCGGCGGGCGCGGCCTCGGGTTGCGGTTGGGCGGCCTGCGTACCGGTGTTCGCGGTCGCCGACTTGCGGGCGGCGGCGGTCTTGCGGGTGGTCGTGGTCTTGGCGGTGGGCGCGGCTTGGGGCTGGGCGCTCTGCGCTTCGGCGGCTGCGGCGGGCGCGGCCTCGGGCTGCGGCTCGGCGCCCTGCGTACCGGTGTTCGCGGTCGCCGACTTGCGGGCGGCGGCGGTCCTGCGGGTGGTCGTGGTCTTGGCGGTGGGCGCGGCTTGGGGCTGGGCGCTCTGCGCTTCGGCGGCTGCGGCGGGCGCGGCCTCGGGTTGCGGTTGGGCGGCCTGCGTACCGGTGTTCGCGGTCGCCGACTTGCGGGCGGCGGCGGTCTTGCGGGTGGTGGTGGTCCTGGCGGTGGGCGCGGGCGCAGGCTCGGGCTGCGGTTCGGCGCTTCCCGTAGCGGCGGCCTCCGGGGCGGCGGGTGCCGCGGTCTTGCGTGCGGCGGCGGTCTTGCGGGTGGGGGTCGCCGGGGGCTGCGGCGTGGCAGGCGTCGCGTCCGCGGGGGCGTGCTTCGGGGCCTCCGGGGGGAGGGGCTGGGCGGCGGGCGGCTGCGGGGACTTGGCGGCCGCGGCCTTGCGCGTACCGGTGGCCGTCCTGCGCGCGGCGGGTGCCTTCTTCGCGGGAGCCGGAGCCGGAGCCGGAGTCGCGTCCGTGCCCGCCGCAGGCGACTGCGCGGGGGCCTTCTCCGCGGCGGCTGCCGCCGCGTCCGCGGGCGGTGCCTGCTCGCCGGGTATGCCGGTGCCGTCGTGCTGGTCTGCCACGTGATCCGCCCCTCGCGCCGCGCCCTTGTGGAGAGGGGACACCCGTCGTACCCCTCGATGCCCTGTGCCGTACTCGTCGGCGTCCGGCCGGCAGCCGGGCCGGGCTGCCGTGGCCCACGGGCTCGCGGGCAGCGTACGGGACGAGGCCGGGGTACGCAGCGGAGCCGCCGTGAGGGTCATGAGCGTACCTGCCCGCGGTGGCGCGGCGCGGACCCGCCTCCCGCCGCTCCGCCGGGGGGAGCCGGGGGAGCGGGGGAGACGGGCCCGCACGCGGGGGCGCCCGTCACGTACCGGGCGCGGCCCTCAGTGCTTGTCGGCCGGCACGAGGATGCACAGCAGCGAGCACGCGACCGCCGACGACGGGTCGGTGGTCGTGTAGGGCGTGCCGTGCGGCGAGTTGGCGGGGACGAAGCTCGCCCACGCCGTGTTCTTGACCGGCAGGGCGAGCAGGAAGGAGTCGCAGTAGATCTGCTTGCTGTCGCCCGCGGCGAGCGTGAAGCTGCCCGCTGCCTGCGAACACTGCGGCGTCGTGGGGTCGTTGACGCTCACGTCGGAGGCCGCGACGGGCCCGGCGTTGCTGACGGTGATGCGCCAGTGCGCGGTGCCGAGCAGCTGGAGCAGCCCGACGGGGCTGGACTTGACCCATGGGCCGGGTCCGCCCGGCTTGCAGTCGTGCGACGAGACCGAGCCGCAGATCTCCTTGACGACGGTGACGTGCGGCCGGCACGCCGCCCCCGGCATGACCGGCACGGTCACGGTGTTGGAGGTCAACGCCCCGCTCGCGTCCGTACCGCCCGCCGTGTCCTGGACCTGCGCGGTGGCGCAGTCCGTCCCGACGACCGTCCGGAGGCAGATCTGCGGAGCGTCGCCCTGGAAGGCGACGGTGAGCGACGGGTGCGCGCCGCCCGCGAAGTCGCTCGTGTCGGTGAGGCTGAACTGCACGGTGACGGTGAGGGTGGGGTGTTGGGCGGCGGAGATCCCGGAGAGGTCGATCGTGCCGTCGGCGCCCAGCGCGGGTGTGGCGACGACGGTGCCGTCCGGGTCGGTCACGGCGACCGTGGTGGCCGCCGGGTCGGTGTGGGCGAGGTCGAGCCCGGTCAGCCGAGCCCGCGTGTACGCGGCGGTGTGGCTCGAACCGTCGCAGTAGAAGTCGGCGGGGGTGAGGGTCACGGACGCGCCCGTGTGCAGGCACGGCGAGCCCGCGGTGGCCGGGTCCATCGAGAAGAGGATGCCCGCGTCGCCGAGCCCGTACAGGCAGCGGGTGGTGGCGTCGTAGGCGTAGCCGTAGTCGCGGGTGACGCCGCCGTTGACGGCCGGGTGGCCGGCCGCGGCCGGGAATCCGGCGCAGGGCGCGGCGTGTGTCCAGCTGTAGCAGGTGGTGTTGCCGGGGAGCGGGCCGCCCCACTCGGCGAAGTAACTGCGGGTTTCGGTGCCCGTGTTGACGACCTCCGGGCTGAAGACCAGCACGCCCGGGGACAGTTGCCCGAGCCCGGTCGCGGGCGCGGCGAGCGCGCCCCCGTCGAGCGTGAAGCAGCCGGTCGCCGGTGCGCTGCCCGATGTCACGGCGGAGCACACGCCGTTGGGCGCGCCCGCGGTGTCGTAGGAGACGAAGGCGTTGTAGGTGTACGCGTTCGGGTCGGCCGTCACCGGGTGCGGTGTGGTCCAGCCCGCGCACACCGCGCCGGTCGCCGGGTCGTAACAGCCCAGCGAGGTGGGCGTGCCGCCGTTCTGCGGCGAGGAGGAGGCGTAGACCCGCCCGCCGGCGACGGTCATGCCGCCCTGGTAGAGGGAGTACGTGGCCCCGGGCGCGTTGTGGTTGGGCGGCACGATCGCGGCGAAGGGCTGCCCGGTGCACGGGCTCTGCGAGGCCATGTCGAGGCACAGCACCTCGCCCGTGCTGGACACCCCGTACGCCTTGCCGTCGCCGGGTGTGACGAGTCCGGCCAGCCCGTTGGCGGCGCTGGGCGAGCCGGTGGACGACTCCAGCGCGACGTAACCACAGTTGGCGCGGGCGCCGAGGTCCAGACAGCCCGCGCCGACCGAGTGCGCCGCGACCGCCGGGTAGTAGACGACTCCCGGGCGGTGCGGGTCCTGGACGTACTGCGGGGTGAGGGTGGTGAAGACGTCGCCGGTGCCGCCGCTGCCGAGCGGGCCCGCCGTGGTGTTGAGCGGGCGCGGCCAGGGCCCGCCCGCGCAGGGCTGGCCGGAGGAAAGGTCGTTGCAGACCACCAGCGGGTTGGCGGGGCCGGTGTGGTGGTAGATGTTCCAGGCCTCGACGTCGCCGGAGGGCGCGCGGTAGAGGATCGGCGTGAAGCCGTCACCGCCGGTGGCGCGGGCTGCCGCCTGCACGGGTGGCAGCAGGTCGCCGCTCACGGCGGTGCCGCCGCCGGTGTCCGCGGGGCTGGTGCCGCGCACCGCGGTGGTCGCGGCGCCCTGGTCGGTGCCGGTGAAGGTGCTGCCGTCGGTGGACCAGCCGGAGGCCCAGCCGGGCGGGACGTGCAGCGAGCCGGGCACATACGTCTGGCCCGCGCTGATCGGGTCGGTGATGGTGGCGGGCGTCCCGGGGGTGGGGGTGCCCTTGTAGGTGACGGTCCAGTCGAGCGTGTCGCCGTGCGCGGCCGGGATGCGGCCGGGGCTGGTGGCGTTCTGCACGGTCTTGACCAGCGGGCCGTCGGGCGGTGGCGGGGTGCCTCCGCCGCCTCCGCCCCCGTGGGCCGTGGCCGGTGCGGTGGAGCCGGCCGCCGCCGCGAGCAGCGCCGCCGAAAGGGCGACTCCTGCGCGAGCGGCGAACCGGCGGGATCTGCGGCTCACCGTCTGCGCCGGAGGCGCAGAAAAGGAACGTAAAAGCCGGAGCATCGATGTCCCCATTTCATCTCGGTGCGCGCGGGCGCCCTCGCCGGCCCGCGCGCGAACACGGTAGAGCAGGGGAAGGTGCGCAGGTCACCCGAACGAGGGAAAGAAGAGGGAGCTTGAAAGCAATTCGCCGGTTGCTTTCGGAAACGGATGACGGAAGGTGTCCGCGGTGATGATTTCCGACCGCGGATGAATGAGTACGCGGAAAAGGAGCGGGGCGCACGCCGAGCGCGAAATCCCGCCCTTATGCGCTTCGTTTGTATGTTTGGCCGCGAGCCTTTACGGTGCGGGGTACACGGTGGTGGAGTGTCGGCTTCGAGCCGGGCACCCACCGGTCGCCGACGCCGGAACGGACGGTCGGCGGGGCGTTCGGCCCGGTCAGGACCGCAGGTCCGGTGGCCGGCCGGAAATCACGGCGCGAAGGGGCGCGGGCGGTCGGACCGGCGGGAACCGCGGGCTCCGGCGCACGGTCGCAGCGGCCGGAGCGTACCGCCGAACGGTGGATCGTGTTCCGCCAGTCGGGTGAATCGGGCGGAGCGGCGTGGGCGCTGGGGCTGGTGGGGCATCACCGTTGTGAGTAAGGCGGGTGACCTGCCACTTCAGCGCGGGGCACCTGCCGTAGCGGGAGGTGAGCCATGATCACGAATGGCTTGTGGCGAACGGTGCAGCGGGCCATCGAGGCCCCTGAGTTGACGGTCCGGTTGATCGCCATCCTGGTCACCATGGGCACGTGCGCCGCCGTTTTCGCCTGGCTCTGGAGAGCCTGACCCCTCCGTCCCGCCCCCGGTCCGTACCGGCGGCCCCACCGCCGCCGACCCGGGCGCGACCCGTCCGTCCACACCCTGTGGACGACGGTCCGCCCGTACGGTCCCGGGCTGCGGGACGCAGGGCTCGGGCCCCCAGGCCGGGCGCTGCCGGAGTGGCACCACGGGCTCCCGGCGAGGCCGGGCGCGGCGCACCGGACACGGCGCGGTGCGGCGCGACGGAGATGGCGCGGCGCACCGGACACGGTGCGTGCGGCGCAGCCGGTACGGCCTCGCCCGGGGTGCCGGACGCGGTGTGGCGCGTGTGGCGAGGGTCACCGGACACGGCGTCCGGCAGGCCCTCGTCCCGCCCCGGCCGGGTGCGGGAGAGCCCGCGGCCGCCCCGGATCCGGAACCACCCGCGGCCCGCGCGTCACAGCCGCCCGCCCAGCGTGCGACGTCAACTTCCGTCCCTGACAAGCGAATTGGAGTCGTCAGAAGCCCCTGGCATAGTCAACCTCCATGAACAGCGACTCCTTCTGGGCCCTCCTGGAGGACTCCCGGCAGCACGGGAGGGGCAGCGACAAACGCGACGCCTGTCTGCGCGACGGCCTCGCGCGGCGCACCGGCGACGAGATCGTGGCCTTCCAGGCCTGGCTCGACGAACTGACCGACCTGGCCCGCACCTGGGACCTGTGGGCCGCCGCCGACCGGATCTTCGGCGGCTGGTGTTCCGACGACACCTTCCGCTCCTTCCAGCACTGGATGATGGGCCTCGGCCGCGCCGTCTTCGAGGCCGCGGCGAACGACCCGGACGTGCTGGCCTACGCCCCCGAGGTGCTGCGGCTGTCCGCCTGCCCGCGCGCGTCCTGGCCCGCCGCCGACCGCCCCGTGTGGCCCGCCCTGGACACGGTCGGCTTCGCCGCGTACGAGCTGGCCACCGGCCCCTCCGAGGACTTCGGCGACGCCTTTTACGCCGCCGTCCGCGGCGCCCGCCGCTCCTGGCCCGCCCCGGGCGGCGGGCGGAGGGCCGGCGCCCCGCCCGTACCGGTGGACGGCTCCGACCCGGCCGGGCGCCGCTGGTCCGCCCTTGACGAGGAGGAGGCGGCCCGGCGGCTGCCGCGGCTGAGCGTCCTGTTCCCCCTCGACCTGCCCCTCGACGCCCCCGGCCCGTGACGACTGTGACCCGGGCCGGTCCGGGAGGGCGGGGCCCCGCGGCGCCCGCGACCGTCCGGCTCAGACGCCGTTGACGAGCCGGATGTAGCGCACCCAGTCCCAGTTGGGGCCCGGGTCGGTGTGGTCGGTGCCGGGCACCTGGACGTGGCCGATGATGTGGTCGCGGTCCTTGGGTATGCCGTACTTGTCGCAGATCGCCGCCGTCAGCGCCGCCGAGGAGTGGTACATCGCGGTGGTGAAGTACGACGGCTGGTCGACCCAGCCCTCGTGCTCGATGCCGATGCTGCGGGTGTTGTAGTCCCAGTTCCCGGCGTGCCAGGCGATGTCGTGCTCGCGGACGCACTGGTCGATCGCCCCGTCGGCGGACCGGACGACGTAGTGGGCGGTGGCCGCGTGCGCCGGGTCCTGGAAGAGCGTGATCGTGTCGGCGAAGGTCTCCTGCGTGACGTGGATGACCACCATCTGGATCGGGTAGCTGGTGGGCCGGTTGGACGCCGTGTAGTTGGCGGTGCTGGCCGGCGCCCAGGTGGCTGACGGGTAGTCGACGGCGGCTGCGGCGGCGCGGGCGGCGCGGTTCGCGGCGGGTGTGGCGGCCGGGGCGGAGGCGGCCGGCCAGAGGTCGGCGGCCAGGCCCGCGGTGGCGGCGGCGCCGAGTCCGAGTCCGCCGCGCAGCAGTGAACGGCGGCTGGGCTCGCCGGGGTTGGGGCGATGCATCGAGGGCTCCCTGAGGCGTCATGGTATGGACGAGTGCATGACAAAGACATGGGGCCCGCCCATCGTGCGGCTCACGCCCCTGACATGCCAAGGGATTCGCGAAATGGCACAGGTCCAGACCACTGGCGTACCTGTGCCGCGCCCGCCGTGCCCGCCCCGCGTGCGCCCGTACCTGCTGCGGCGCGCCCTCCGAGCGCTGCCGCACGGGTCATCGAACCCTCACTGCGCGTGATCACGCCTCCCCCTCCCGGTAACAACTGGCGAACACTCACATCACTGCCCGGCCACGCCGCGTGTCCGCTTCCTCCCCTCTCCGTATACCCTGCCCGATTGCTTCCCACCCCCAACTCTTCGGTTCGGCTTGGAAAACCCGTCCGGCTCTATTAACGTTCGATAACGCAGCGCGGTCGTCACTGCCGCCGACAGGCGGCACCGTGCGCTTGCCGAATCCCGTCCGCGGGAACCGGGGACCCGCCCTTCCGTCACCACGGAAGGGGTCCAATGGGGTGAATCGGGGGGCCGTCAGGCCGTCCGTAGGAGACCTTCCTGCTCCGAACCCGTCAGCTAACCCGGTAGGCGAGAAGGAAGGAAAGGAGTGCGCCCCCGTGGCGTCCAACCAGCCTGCCTACGCTCCGACTCCGGTGGCAGAACCGACCGGACAGTGGCACTTCGGAGAGCCCGGCGAGCGCTTCTCGCCCGACGGCCCCGGTGCTTTCCCCGGCGTCCCCGTCACTCCCGTCACCCCCGAAGTCCCCTCCTACCAGGGCTTCCCCGGCTCCGCCGAACCGCTCCCGGCAGCCGTCGCAGTCCCCGCCCCCGAGGCCCCCGCGCCGGCCGGCTCCCCCCGGCCCGACGCCGACGGCCTCCCGGGCGACGGTCTCCCGGGTGACGGCCCGCGCAGCCAGCCGCGCCTGCCCCGGCAGCGCAGCGGGCTCCCGGGGCTGGGCGGCGGCCTGGGTGCCGGTCTGAGCGGCGCGGCGAGCGTCGGTTCCGCCGTGCTCGGCATGGCGGCGATGGCCGCGGTCGGCGCGGGCGGCGTCGCCGCCGCAGCCGAGCCCCCCGCCGCCGCCGCGCCGATAGCGGCTCCGGACCTGCCCGCCGTGCCCGCGGCTCCCGCCGCCCCGGCCGCGGTTCCCGCCCCCGCCCCCGCCCCCGCCGTGCCGCTGCCGGACGTGGCGGTCGGCACCCCGTCGTACGACCCCGCCGCCGTCACCCGGGCGGCGACCGCGGCCCCCGCCGCCCCGCGCACCGCCGAGGCCGAGGACGCCCCGTGCGCCGAGCCCGCCGCGGAGGCCGCCGACCCCGGCGAGGCGCTGTGCAGCCGCATCATCGCCCAGGTCACCCAGCAGCGCGCGGACGCCGAGCGCCGCGCCCGCGAGGCCGTGGAGCGGGTCGCCGCGGAGCAGGCGGCCAAGGAGGCCGCGGCCCGCAAGGTGCGCGAGCAGGCCGCCGCGGCGAAGGCCGAGGCAGAGGCGAAGGCCAAGGCCGCCGCCGAGGCCGCCGCGCAGGCGGAGGCGGAGCGGCTGGCGAAGCTCGCCGCCTCCTACGTCAAGCCGGTTGCCTCGTACACGCTCACCAACGCCTTCGGCGAGTCGAGCAACATGTGGGCCACGCACACCGGCCAGGACTTCGCCGCCCCCACCGGCACCCCGGTGCACGCCGTCCACACCGGCACGGTCACCTCGGCCGGCTGGGCGGGCTCGTACGGCTACCGGGTCGTGCTGCGGCTCGACGACGGCACCGAGCTCTGGTACTGCCACCTGTCGACGATGGTCGCCACCGGCGGCCGCGTCACCACGGGCGACACCATCGGCCGGGTCGGCGCGACCGGCAATGTGCCGGGCCCGCATCTGCACCTCGAAGTACGCCCCGGCGGCGGTGCACCGGTCGACCCGGTGCCGTGGCTGCACGGCCATGACGTCGCCGTCTGAAATCCGGCGCGAAACACCACGCCGAAACGCACGCACGTACGGATATCCGCGCATAAACTAGGCGCACGGGCATAGGCTCGGAGGTATCGGAGGGCGGGCACCCGTCCTGCCCCCGACACCACCGGCGGCGTCCGGCGCGCATGACGCGGAAGCACCACGCGGAAGCACTACGCTGAGACGGACCGCGCAAGCGGATCGCGGAAGCAGGCGCGGAAGCGGCCGCGGACGCACGACGGAAACACCGCAGGAGTACGGTCACGGCACGGGCTCGGCGCCCGCTCCCGGCCCCCAGGAGCCGCCGCGGCCCCGGCGTTCACCCCCCCCGACGCCGGGGCCGTCGGCATCTCCAGCCCACGGCCCGGCATCGTCCCCGCGGCCGCTGCTCCGGCCCGCCGCCCGTACGGTCAGCTGCCCGCGCCGCCGCCCGCCGCCGCCCCGCCGTCCGCGGCGGCCCGCTCCCGTCCGCCGCTGCCGTCCTCCGCCTCTGCCTCTGCCTCTGCCTCTGCGGTCCCGGTCGCGGTCGCGAAACCCGCCGCGAGGCCGACGAGGGCGACGAGGTCGGCCCGGTCGGTGACGCCGTCCAGGGCGCGGTACTCGACGGCCGCGAGGATCGCCATCCGCTCGTTCAGCCCCCACTGCGGGTAGGGGTCGGCCGCGAGCAGGTCCGCGGCCAGGACCGGCAGCGGGCGGCCCGCCGCGTGCCCGCGGTGGATGACCTCCCGCAGGTCCAGCAGGTAGTCGGCGTAGCGCCGTACGTCCGCGGGCGTCATCACCGGCCCGTGCCCCGGTACGACGATCCGCGGGTCGCACTCCAGGATGCGCGCGCACGCGGCGTGCACCGACTCCAGCGGCCCCGCCCAGTGCACCGGGTGGTCCTCGTTGAAGACGACGTCACCCGCGCACACCACCCCCTCCTGCGGCAGGTGCACGATCAGGTCGCCCGCGGTGTGCGCGGGCCCGACCTCGATGAGCCGCACCGCCACCCCGTCGACGTCCAGGTCCAGTTCGCCGCTGAAGGTACGGTTCGGGTGCAGCGGCGTGACCCCGCCGAAGTCGCCGTAGCGCGCGAAGTGCCGCCGCATGTACGCCCCGATGGGCGTGGCCGGGTCGGCGGCGGCGACCAGCCCGGCCAGCACGGCGGGCTCCGGCTCGGCGCACAGGTGCTCGCCGTTGGCGTCGGTGGCGACGACGTCGGCGCCCGGGAAGAGCCCGTTGCCGTACGAGTGGTCGCCGTTGCCGTGGGTGTTGACGACGGTACGGACCAGGTAACCGTCCCCGCCCGCGCCGCCGTCGCCGAGCCCGGCGACGAGCCGCTGGAGCTGCCGGGTCATGTCGGCGGTGTACGGGGTGTCGACCAGCAGCGCGGTGCCCGGACCCGGGCCCGTACCCCGCCCGGTGACCACGACGCAGTTGGCCATGCCCCACGTCGCGTGGCCGTCCGGGAGCCAGGCGTGGACATGGGGGGTCAGCGACCGCAGCGCATGCGGAAGAGGGAAGCTCATGGGGCCCAATTGTGCGGCCCAGCAGGCCTTTTCGCCGTATCGGCGGCCGTACGGGCGCGTACCGCCGCCACCTTCTCCTCCGGCTTCCCGGCAGCCCCCGCCGCCCCGCCCGCATCCGCGGCGATGAAACGGCGCCCACCGCCCGCCAGGCCCTCCGGATCGACGGGCACGGTGGCCGGCGCGGTGAGGGCCGGGCCGTGCCGCGGCTCCTCGCCCTGGTCGAAGAGGACGAACATCAGCCGCCCGCCCGGCACCCCGAACGGCCCCGCCGTGCACAGCGTCACCCACCCCGGCCCCAGCTCGGCGTGCACCAGCGGCAGCGCGCTCTCCGCCCGCGGCCCTATGTACTCGCCCGTCGGCGCCTCCAGGAAGGGCGCGACGACCGGGTCGCGCATGGCGTCCGCGTGCAGCTGCGCCAGCGGCCGGTCGTGCGGGTTGGCCACCAGCGCGGCCCGCAGCTGCGGCACCAGCCGCGGCAGCCAGCTCTCCGCCCAGTCCCCGAGGACCTCCCTCGCCTCCGGGTCCAGCAGCATCCAGCGCATCGTGTTGCCCGGCACCTCACGGCGCGGGAAGAGCCGTGCGAAAGCGGCGTTGTACGCGACGACGTCCCAGGCCGCGTCGTTGACGTACGCCATCTCGTGCGAGCCGCGCAGCACCCGCTCCCAGGGGCTCGGCACGGCCCTGCCCAGCTCCGGATCCAGCCGGTAGGCGGGCGGCACCCCCGTCGCGTACAGGACCAGCGCCTCCCACTCGTGGTCCGACAGGCGCAGGATCCGTGCGACGGGCTCCAGCAGCTCCGCCTCGATCGCGGCGAGCCGCCCCCGCTCCACGTACCCGTACTTGTGCTCCGGCCAGCCCAGCAGCCGCGTCATGTGCTCGTGCGTCAGGCCGGTCACCTTGCGCCCGCGCGGGTCGGCGCGCGGCGCGAGACCGAACTCGCCCGGGTCGACCCGCGCCCTGGCCCGTGCGAGCAGCGTCTGCATCGCCTCGCGGTCGCGCACCGACCTCACGGCTCCCTTCCGGCCCGCACGCCGGCCGGCGACCCTCACAGGTCCCGCGGATCGACCTCCCGGGCAAGCTTGTACCCCGCCTCGAACCGGCTTCCCGCGCCCAGCCGTTCCATGAGTGCGGCCACCACCGACTGTACGTCCGCAGAGGTGATACCCAGCTTTCTGGCGATCCTGTCATCGCTGTAGCCATTGGTCATCAACCGGATCACCGCCCGCTCCCGCTCCCCGAGCTGAGCGTGGTGCGGCCCCGGCGACATCCGCGACAAGGGCGTGCCGCGCCGCCAGTACGACTCGTACACCGCCGCGAAGGACGCCGCCAGCAACTCCCCGCTGACCCGCACCATCGGCGGCTCCTCCGCCCCCGACGCCACCACCCGCGCCGCCAGGCACACGGTGTGCCGGTCGAAGACCATCAGATCGTGCGGCAGGTGGTCCAGCACCCGCACACTCACCCCGGCGTCCGACACCTGCCGCAGCCACGACGCCTTCTCCGGCACCGCCAGCAGCCCCCGCGGATACATCGCCCGCACCCGCACCCCCCGCCCCGACATCGCCGCCGCGGCCTCCACCTCCGCCTGCCCCGGCCCCCCCACCAGCATCCCGTCGGCGGTCTCCACCACCGACCCCGCCATCTCCCCGAGCAGGTCCTCGTAGTCCTCCCCCGTGGCCCGCGGATACTCCTCCACGACCAGCCGCTCCGCCCGCCCCCCTACATCCCACCGAAACACCGACCCCGACCCCGAACCCGGCCTCGAACCCGACCCCCGCCCACCCCCGTACCAGACCTCCGACCCGACCTCTGGCTCCACGGCCCCACCCTTCCCACTCACCCCGCCTGACGCCATCCACCCGCCACAACCCCGCCCACGCCGAGCGCGCGGAAGCCGTGCCGTCGTCTGTCGCCCCGTCAGATACAGAGTGTTACAGGGGTGTCACGCGTTTTCCAGGCCGAATCCGTCGAGGAAAAGAACGGCACGGACCGAGGCAAACCCTGTCTTGTCGAACGATCTGCGCCGCTCCGAAGGGTTGGGGGTCACCCGAGCGGCGCGGACCTGCCGCCTCGGTCGCGGACGCGGCCCAGGTGCTCGTTGACGTCCTCGAAGAGTCGCGTGAGGGCGTCGACGGACGCGGCGGGGGCCGTGCCGTCGTCGGGACCGTCGGGGAGACGGTCCCAGGGAACGGGAGGAGCGGAGTCGGCCTCGTCGATCCAGGCCAGCAGTTCGGCGTCGTCGGGGAGTTCGTCGGGTCCGACGGTCTCGTACATGAGGGTGCTGGCAGCGATACCGACGGCCTTGCACAACGCGTTCAGCTGATCACCCGGTCGGGGAGCGCCGGATGCGGCGAGGTTCTCCATGACCCGGATCACGGCCAGTGCGGTGGGGCGGTGGTCCATGATGCCCAGGCGCAGGGCGGTGTTGAGGAAGTCCTGGTTGCCGCAGGCCGCTTCGACAGGACGGTAGTCGGCGCCGTCACGACACATCTCGGCCGCCCACCAGAGTCGCGCGAATGCCTGGACGGAGTTACCCCCCACGAATCGGGACGCCTGGACGACGGAGGCGGGTCTCGCGTCGTCGTCGCCCGCCGGAAGGTGTCGCCACAGGACGTAGTCCGGGGCGACGACCATGGCGAGGTACGCCCACAGATCCTTGTCGGCGGCCTCGCTCCTGGTCAGTCGGAGAGTCGCGTGCAGGCGCGGGGCCAGCCAGGCGTCGGCGTCGGTGCGGCTGCTCGCGAAGCGGGCCATGGCCTGGTCCAACAGATCCCGGACCGGCGCGGTGCTCCACCGCGCCGACGGATCGGTGATCGCGACCGCGGCGCGCAACAGGGCGACCTGGGCGGGAGGTTCGGCCCCGGAGCGAACCGCCTGGCTGAGATGGCGGGCGGCCACCCCCACCGGCAGCAGGGCGAGCCGATCCACCGTGGCGTGCTCGGTCGTCACCGAAGTTCTCCCTGTGTCGAGCGGGCGGTGAGGCGCAGTGTCGTGGCGAGCTGTTTGGGCAGCTGCGCCCGCAGCCCGGCGGCGTACTGGACGCGGGACTGCAGCTCGGCCCAACCGTGGCCCTCCTCTCGGCGCGCCTGGAGCTCGACGAGCGCGTCCGAGGGGGACAGTCCGGGCAGGACGTCGGAGAGCATGGTGTCCAGAACGGAGCCACGCCAGCCGTCGGGCATTCGTGGTCGGGCGTCCTCGTCCAGGTCGATGTCGCTCACCGCCGCGTGGAACATCGTCTCCCACACGTCGCTGACGATCTGCGCGTTGACGAGAGCGGCAGTCGCCTTCTCCGTGGTGCTGCGACCGCGCAGCAGAGCGGTCAGCCCCTCGACGCCCCGGTTCAGATAGACGGTCGGCATTTCTCCGGATGTGTCGACGAACCACGGAGCGTCCTTGAACGGGCGCAGCCAGGAGTACGGACCGTCGCGGAAGTCTGCTTCGACGATCCGGATCTCCTCGTCGCGGACGGGGACCTCGGCTCGGAGGTCGACTGCCCAGTCGTTCTCGCCCCACCCGATCATGCGCCCCCGGACCCCACCGACCGCCGCCACCACCTGCACCCCGAGGGTGGCTCGGGAACGGTGTCGGGAGCGGCGCAGCCGTACCGGGCCCTGCCAGGAGCCGGAGTTGCGGTCCCTGGCGAGGCGTTGAACGGTACGGGTGTTGGTGGCCTTCTCCTCCAGCACGGCCACGCAGACGAGTTCGGACCAGGGACCGTAGGCGATCTCCTCCTCGGGCAGCACCGCGCGGACGTCGAACACCGCCTCCTGCCAACTGTCGCGACCGGCGTCGAGGGCGACGGTGCGCAGCGAGGGGGAGACCCTGGCGTAGTCGAGTGGGCGTCCGTCTACCCGGACGCGGGTGACGTCTACCTCGACCGGTCCGGTCAGGACGTCGTAGGGATAGATGATCCGGCTCATGGGCGTGCGGCTCCTTCGGCGGCCCTGCGCAGGCTCACGGTCACGTTGGTCCGAGCGGCGCTCACCGGGTGGCTGTTGACGTCGGTGACACCACTGAACATCGCGTACCGGACTCCCGGAGCGACGACGAGGACGTCCCCGGTGAACGAGCAGTTCTCCGTGGCGGTCAGTTCCGCCCAGCGGACCGGGCTCCCGGAACCCGTTCCGGCGGCTCCGAAGCACGCCGTCGGTGAGAGGTACCAGGCATCGTCCTGCTGCGGGACGGCGACGCGGACACGCAGTGACCAGGCCCCGGTGTCGTCGACCTCGCCGTCGATGTCGTCGACGACGGGGTAGCCGCGGCCACGACGTGTCGTCGTTCGCCCGCCGGTCGGGGCGGTGAGCTGCAACAGGCTGCGGAGCAGCTCGGGGCCTGCTTCGTCGGTGGGGGCGGCTACCCGCGTGCCGACGATCGCCCGCACCGCGTCGTCGATCGCCACGCGGAACTCGTCGAGGCGCTTCTTCGCGCCGCGTACGTACGCGTCGGACAACTCCTCGGTCCACTCCCAGCGGTTGTGCTCGGGCGGCTCTGACGCGCGGAGGAACGCCTCGGCGCGCACGACGTCTTCCCCTTCGCGGGCAGTGGCGAAACCCGCGAGCAGAACGGCCTGGTAGGGCTCGACGCCGAGGCCCAGGTCACGCGGCCGGCGACCGGTGATCCGCATGCGGTTCCCCCGCATGGACACGACCTGGCTGTGCGTCCGGTCGTTGCCGTCCGCCGGGGTGAGCAGCAGGACGGCGTCGTGGGTGACCGACGTGGCTCCCTTGCCGTCGGAACGCAGGGGCGGCACGGTCAGCGGGACGGCGCGCTCAACCACGTCGGTCCGGTCGGTGAGTTCGGTGACGGTCCGTCCGGCCAGATAGGCACGTAGTGCGCGGGCCAGGGCAGGTCGGCGCTGGTCGGGGCTGATGCGTGTCTCCGGGATCAACTCCGCCCCGTTGCGCAGGGTGCGGACGGAAGCCTCCAGCAGCGGTGGCACGGCGTCCGTCCCGGTCATCGCGGCCCAGAAGTTCTCCGCCAAGGAGTCGCAGAGCTTGTCGTGCATGGCCTGCAGCCCCTCGTCGCCGGCCGCGACGGCGGCGGCGTCGTGGGCACCCACCACGAGGAAGGAGGTGCCCGGATCCTCGCCCTCACGCTCCAGGTGGAGGTTCGTGGTCTCCTGTTCGACACCCCACCAGGACCGGGACACGTTCTCGAACGCGCGGTCACTGTCCGGTTCGCCGAACCAGGCCGGTCCGGCGAACGACTCGTTGCCCACCTCGCGCCAGGGCAGGTCCAGACGACCGATCAGCCGCCTCGACGTGCGGCCCTCGTGGGGTACGGAGAGGGTGCTGTTGACGAGGACGAGGCCGAGTCGGCTGGTGGCCCACAACGTGGCCTTGCCCAGGCCGTAGGAGCCGCCGGCCCGACGGTTGTCGCCCTTGTGGCTGTCGAGCTGACGTCGGACGACGGCGGCGAAACGGCCGTCCCCGTACTCGGGACCGGTGAGGCCGTTGGCGTTGTAGTCGTCCACCCGCAGCAACAGGAGCGAACCGGTGGCCTCCAGCTCCCGCAGTCCCTCGGCGAGTGCGCGGCCGACCTTCTGGTCGGTGGTCGCGGCGGCTGCGTAGTGGGCCTTGAGCGATTCCCACTGCACGGCGTCCAGGAAACTGCGAAGATGCTCACCGGTGAGCTCGTGGAGGATGTAACGGACGCGGACGGGCCGTGCGGGGTCACGCCGCTCGTCGAGAGAGTTCTGCGTCGCCTCACGTGCGAGGACGCCGAGGTCCGCGTCGAAGGCGAACGCCGCCGCGTTGCCGAACTCCCGCCCGCCGTCGGCGTGCGCCGGACGGTGGTACCACGCCACCGGGCGCGCCGCGACCGCGTCGCTCGTGCGCCCGTACACCGTGGCCAGGTCGGTGTCGAAGGCGTCGGCGATCAGACGCACCGTCTCCGGACGCGGCTGTGCCCGACCGGTGATCCACGCGGACACCGCGGCGCGAGTGACGCCGACCGTGGTCGCGAGTTCCGTCTGCGTCATCTCGCGGCGTCGGAGCTGCCTCCCGAGCCACGATCCGAAGTCTTCGCTCTCGTCGATCACGCGGGCGTTCCCCTCGGCCGAGCCGCCGACCTCGTGCGTCGCAGGCTGTTCGTGCTGGTCAGAAGCATGCTAGCAGTGAAATTTGACACCTGCAATGCAGCAAAAATCTTTGTCCGGAGTCTCCGGTGGGCTGCGCCAGCAAGTGTCTCGACATGAACGACAAGGTTCGTGTTCGGGGACGGGGCAGAAGCCGCAGAACTGCGGAAAGAGGGGCGATCGGGGCGAAATGAAAGGGCGCGACACAGGCGAATCGGCGCTGGACACGGACGAGGGCCTGTGTCAATCTGGTGCGACTGACTTGCCGCCGAATTCCTTCGGTGGCAGGTGAGTTGAGATTTTCGTGGGGCTCTCCTCGGGGTGCCCTTGTACGGCAGTTGCACAGATCGGGTGTACCGTCGGGCAGTTCTCCGCGCGGAACCCCACTCACCACCGGACGAGTCCCGCGGCGAAATCAGCGTGCCTTGTTCCTCTGTTAATGCACCGTTGTCTCGATTTCGCCGTGCCCGTAGGAGGCTGTCGTGGCCATGCTTTTCCCCGACGATGACGACGACATCTCGTCGTTGATCCGGGAGTACAACTCCATGGATCCGGCCCAGCGCTCGGACTTCCTCGAAGCGCACGGATTGACGCGGGAGGGCTGGCGGTCGAGGGTCGCGGCTCACGAGCGGCGGCGGCGTGCTGCCCGTGAAGCGCGGTCGTCGACCGATGCGCCGCACGCCGGACGCGACGGCAGCGGCTTCTCCTCCGACGGTGAGGTGGTGGTGGTCACCGTTCGGCTCCCGAGGCCGATCCGGCGGGTCGACATCCTGCTCGACGCGGTTGAGGGTGGCGTCGAGGAGCGGTCCCTGCGGCACAGGTCCGCCCCTCCGGCGAGCGGGAGGGGCGCCACGGGCCCGGGACGGCGCCGTTCCGGGAGCCGTCGTCCGTCCGGTTCCCGGGGACGTCCCGGAACCCGCCTTCTCGTCATCGTGCTGTCCGAGGAGTAGGGGCAGGGTGTTCGACCGTCGGCCCACCGATCCGCCGTGCGGTCGGTGGGCCGGCCCCGGCCCCTGTCCGGGCGAATTCCCCCGAGGGACCGGAGTACTCCGTAACCTCGTCGGGGGAACATTTTTCGGTTGGCCGTCGGTCTTCATCTTGACACTCGGTCCGGGCCTTTCCGGACAGGAAGCAGCTGGGTCGTGAGCGATCAGACGTTGTCGCAGGGTTCGGATGCCTCGGTGATTGACACGGTGCTGGAACAGTCCCACCGTACTCTGGAGACGTACCGCATCGACCCGGGCCTCGTGCAGGAGCACGCCAACGGCGAACTGCGGATCACGCAGGGCGGATACGGTGAGCGCCAGTTGTTCGAGCTGGTGCAGAACGGTGCGGACGAAATCGCCAACGAACCCGGCGGTCGCCTTGCCGTGATCCTGACCGACGACACGCTGTACTGCGCGAATCAGGGCACGCCCGTCACCCCGCAGGGCGCCGACACCATTTTGCGGATGAGCGTCTCCCGTAAGCGCGGCGGTCAGATCGGCCGGTTCGGCGTCGGTGTGAAGTCCGTGCTGTCGGTGACCGACGCGCCCCAGTTCTTCAGCACCGGCGGATGCTTCGCCTTCGACCGGGCCTGGGCCGCCGACCGGATCGCCGAGGTACTCGGACTCCAGCAGCCCCTCGACATGGACACCCCGGTGCTCCGGATGGCCCGTCCTCTGGACCGGGAGGAGGAACTCGACAAGGACGACGTCCTGCGGGAACTCCTGACCTGGGCGGTCACCGTGGTCAAACTCCCGCTCCTGCCGGGGGCCGCCGAGCGTCTCGGGCACGACATCTCCGGTTTCAGGCATCCCGACGGTCGGCAGACCGACGCGTTTCCCTCCGGTTTCCAGATCTTCTCCTCGCACGTGGGCGAGGTGCTCCTGGAAGACAGGCGTCGGCTGCCCATCCAGCGACGCAAGTTGACCGTGCAGGCCTCCGGGGAGCGGCGGATCGTTCGCGAGATCGGCACCGGGATCACGGAGACGGTGAGTGAGTGGAGCGTCTTCACGATCGCTCACGAGCCCACGGCGGAGGCCCGCGGCGGCGCCGGCGAGTTGCACGACCGAAGCGTCATCGACGTGTCGTGGGCGGTTCCCGCTTTCGTCGAGAAGGACGGGTTGTGGACGGTGCCGGTCGGGCGCGGCCAGTTCTGGTCCTACTTCCCCACCAAGTACCCCGTGTCCGTCACGGGTTATCTGAACGCGGCGTGGAAGACGAATGAGGACAGACAGAACCTTTTGGACGGCAGTGCGTTCAACCGCGAACTGCTCCAGGTCGCCGCCCGCCTGGTGGTCACCTCCCTGCCCCGGCTCTCCCGAAAGGAGGATCCCGCCAGTTGCCTGCCGCTCCTGCCCGGCCGCGCCCGGGAGGCCGTGAACTGGGCGGAGGAGTACTTCATCCGGCATGTCTGGGACGCCGCCGCGCAGATGCCGTCCCTACCCGACCAGGACGGCGTGCTCCGCGTCCCGCGCGAACTGCACGTCCACCCGGAGAAGTTGCAGCCGGAATGGCTGCACATCTGGGCCGAGTACCCCGGCCGCCCGCGTGACTGGGTGCACCCCTCGGTCGACGCCACCTCGCTGCGCCACGGCAAGATGGAGCACATCCTGTTGGCCGCAAGGAAGTCGCCAGAAGACGTCCGCACGTGGCTGGAGGCGCTGGTCTCGGACGGCACCGCGGATGCGTCCTGTCACGCGATCCGCATCCTCGCGGCCATGGTCGAGCACGACGGAGACAAGGAGACGCTCGCCGCCGCACGCAGCGCCCGTGTCGTCCTGACCGAGGCCCACGGGATGGTGGCCCCGGTCGCGGGCAAGGTCTTCCACCGCACCGGTTCCGACGAACTCCGTGACGACATGGTCTACGTGCACACCGCCATCTCCGAGCGGATGGAGATGCACCGGCACCTGCACACCATCGGCGTCCGTGTCGCCGATGCCCAGGGCCGCTTCCAAGGCGTTCTCGACCAGGGCTTCGGCGGCTACACCCCGGAACAGTGGACCCAGTTCTGGATGCTGCTGCGCAGCGCGGGTGGCAACGCCCAGGTGGACCGCATCCGCCGCCGACACCCGGACCCGCGTGGCGTGCTCCACGTCCGCACGGTCGACGGGCGGTTCCGGCTCATGTCCGCGTGCCTGCTGCCCGGCGCTGTCGTGCCGGCGGACGGCAGCAGGGACGCCTCGATCGCCGTGGACACCGGCTTCCACGGCGGGGACACCGCGATCTTCCGCGATCTCGGTCTGACGGACAGGCCCGTCATCGGCCAGGACCCGAGGCGGCAACCCTGGTTCGACGAGTATCGGCAGGCGGTGCACGAGCAGTACCTGCGCAGGCTCGCCGCGGACGCCCCGAGGACCAGCATCAACCGACTCGTCCTGGAGGGTGCCGCCCCGGCCGGCCCGCTGGACCTCCTGCCGCGCCTCTCGGCCGAGGGCCGTGCCGCGTTCGTCGCCGCGATCCCGGACGCGGGCGTCGTCGAGAGCTGGACGCGCGCGTACGGCACCTCGGCGGCCAACCGGGCCGAAGTGACCTCACCACTGCGTTGGATGCTCGACAAGCACGGTTCGGTACGCACCTCGTTGGGCCTGACCTCGGTACGCGAAGCGGTCGGACCGCAGCTCAAGGCGTACGCGCAGGTGCTTCCCGTCGTCACCGACATCTCTGAGGCGAAGGCTCGCAGGCTCCGCATGCCGGCCACCGCGGAGGAGGTGCCGGCGAACCGCTGGCGTGCCCTGTTGGACCGGGTGCTGGTCAGTGAGGACGACGCCTTCATCGGCCACGCGTACGCCCTGATGCTGCGCGTCGGCACGGAGTTTCCCGAGGGTGTTCTGACTCGCTGCCGTGTGGGTGACGGGTGGGACGTACGTCCCGACTCGGAGATCGTCGTGGCCACGTCCGACGCGGACTTCCGTGAACTCGTCCGCGAGCAGCTCCCCGCCCTCCTGGTCGCCGACAGGGCCGACGCCGCGACCGCCGTCCAGATGGTCGAGCAGTGGGGGATGCTCAAGGTCGACGACGTCATCAGCAAACAGATCCGCAAGGCGGGGGCCACCCCCGCCACTTTGCTCGTCGACGAGTTCCCGCCGCTGCGCCAGCGCCTCGGCAAGGCGGTGGAGAATCGGAAGGTGCAGCGGTGCGGCGAGCTGGAGCAGGAGATCCGCACTCCGCGCGGTGTGGAGCTGAAACCGCTGACCTCGGCCCGCAGCGCGTCGACCCTGTTGGTGCTCGACACTCTCTCCCCACTGGAGGTACTGCTTGCCGCCGACCGAGAGTTCGGCTGGCAAATCGGTCCCCAGGGCTGCAAGGGAGTGCTCGACCTCCAGAAGCGACAGGAGCAGGACCGGGAGACCCGAACCAGGCTGCGGCAGATCACCGAGGCCGAGAGCGTGATCGACAAGATCGTCCTGCTGATCGGTGAGGCGGAGCTGCGGACGGAATTGCCCTCGGGCCTCCTGGACAGCGAGATCGCCGAGCGCGGTGGTCAGCAGCCGGACGCCCGACGGATCGCCGAACTGGCCTTCAACGCCCACGGTGAGGAGATCCTGCGGATCCACAGCCGGGACCTGGCACTCGCCTTTCCCGGCAACGCGCCCAGCAGCTTTACGGGTGATGCCAAAGCACTGAAGTTCGTCACCGACCTGGGGCTCCCGGATTCGTTCGCCGGCTCACGGGTGCCTCCGCTGGAAGCGCGGATCCAGGTCGACGGTCCGTCCGAGTTCCCCGCTCTGCACGACTACCAGGAGCAGCTCGCCCAGGCGCTCCTGCAGCTGCTGGACAATCCGGTTCCGCAACGCGGGATGCTGTCCATCCCGACCGGTGCCGGCAAGACGCGTGTCACCTCCGAGGCGGTCATTCGATGGATCCGGAACCGTGGCGAACTCCCTGGGCCGGTGCTGTGGGTCGCGGAGAGCGAGGAGCTGTGCGAGCAGGCGGTGCAGAGCTGGCGGTTCGTCTGGTCCAAGGTGGGTGCGGAGATGCCGCTGGTCATCAGCCGGCTCTGGTCGTCCAACGAGGCGGCCCCGGTGACAGGCGAGCCGCACCTGGTCGTTGCCACCGACGCCAAGTTGCAGCACGTGCTCGGCCAGGAGGACTATGCCTGGCTGCGGGACGCCGCACTGGTCGTTGTCGACGAGGCGCACCGGGCGACGTCCCCGGGGTACGCCCAGATCTTCGAACAGCTCGGCGTCAACCCGCCGATGACGCGGTGCCACCTGATCGGACTCACGGCCACCCCCTACCGCAACAACGAGGACTTGACCCGGCGCCTGGTGCGTCGCTTCGGCACCCGCCTCGACCTCGACGTCTTCGGCGGCGATCAGAACGAGGCCATCCGCCGGCTCCAGGAGATCGGGGTCCTGGCCCGTGTCAGGCACCGCGAACTCCTCGGCGCGGAGATCCGACTGAGCTCCGACGAGGTGACCAGTTCGGAGAAGTTCGGAGTACTGCCCAAGCGCGCCGAGCAGCGCCTGGCGGAGGACCAGGACCGTAACCAGCGGATCATCGAGGAGATCGAGAACCTCCCCGTGGACTGGCCGATCCTTGTCTTCGCCACCTCCGTCGCCCACGCCAAGTTCCTGGCCGCCAAGCTCAACGACCGACAGATCCGCGCCGCGGCCATCGACTCGGCCACCCCGGTGTCGGAGCGCCGCAAGCGCATCGAGGACTTCCGCAAGGGCCGCATCCAGGTGCTCACGAACTACGGCGTCCTCGCCCAGGGCTTCGACGCCCCGGCCACCCGTGCGGTCGTCGTCGCCCGCCCGACGTACAGCCCCAACATCTACCAGCAGATGATCGGCCGTGGCCTGCGCGGACCGAAGAACAACGGAACGCCCACCTGTCTGATCCTCAACGTCCGCGACAACGTGGTCAATTACCAGGGAGATCTGGCCTTCACCAAGTTCGACTACCTGTGGAACGAGGACTACCTGTGGAGCGAGGAAAAGTGAGCGACTCGCCGCGGGCGCTCACCCCTGCGCAGCAGTCCGTCGTCGACCAACCGTGGGACGCCCGCACCCTCGTCACGGCGGGTGCGGGAGCCGGTAAGACGCACACCCTGGTCCGCCGTCTGGAGACACTGGTCGAACGGGAGGAGCTGGATGCGCACGAGATCCTGGTCCTCAGCTTCTCCCGGGCCGCGGTGCGCGAACTGCGGGAGCGGATCGACAGCCACGCCGACGCCGCACGCCGGGTGCGCGCCCAGACCTTCGACTCCTGGGCGGCCACCCTGCTGCGGTGGTCGTACCCGGACCGCGACTGGTCGGGGACCACCTTCGATGCGCGCATCGAGGCGGCCACCGAGGCGATCGAGAAGGGTGCCGTCGAGGCCGGTGAGTTCGGCCCCCCTGCCCACGTGCTGATCGACGAGGTCCAGGACCTCGTCGGGGTGCGGCGCGAAATGGTGGAGGTTCTGCTCGACCGCTTCCAGACGCAGAGCGGATTCACCGTGGTCGGGGACGGCGCCCAGGCCGTTTTCGGCTTCCAAGTCTCGGACTCCGACCAGCGGGCCCGGGAGACCAACTACTTCTTCGACTGGATCCGTGGCTCCTTCGCCGGAGACCTGGTCGAGATCCACCTCGGTGACAACTTTCGGGCCCGCACCCAGCAGGCCCGCGTCGCCCTCCCCTACGGACCGCGGCTCCAGGAACTGGCCGCGGAACGGGAGTCCGCCGAGGTGCAGGCCGAGCAGATCCATCGCGAGCTGCGTCTCCTGCTCGACGAAGCTCCTCGTTTCGGATCGCTGGACGACGCCTTCGTCCTGGACTCACTCCGATACTTCGACGGCTCGACCGCGATCCTGTGTCGTGACAACGGCCAGGCGCTCTCCGTCAGCCAGACCCTCCACCGGGCAGGAGTGGACCATCGGTTCCAGCGTTCGGTCCGGGACCGGTCCGCCCCTGCCTGGATCGCCGCTCTGCTCGCGGCCACCGATGCGGCCGACGTCACCGAGGGACGCCTCGCCGAACTGGTCGCCGACCTCCACCCACGCCCCGAGCTGGACCCGTCCGTGCTCGCGCGAACTCTGCGCCGGGTCACCGGCCGCCGGCATGGCCGGATCGAACTCGCTGCGCTGCGCCTGGCGGTGGCGGAGCGGCGGCTCCCCGACGAGCTCACGGCGGCCGAACCCGCGCCGCTGGTCGTCTCGACGGTGCACCGTGCCAAGGGCCTGGAGTTCGACCGGGTCCTGGTCGTGGAGCCCGTGGAACTGAGGCGGCCGAAGAACGTGGCCAAGAAGAAGATCGACTACGACCCTGCTGCGGAAGCCCGCCTCCTCTACGTCGCCATGACCCGACCCCGTGACGACCTCTACCGACTCGACCGCCCCAACACATGGCTGATCCGCAAGGACAGGCGCCTGGACCGTTGGTACGTCGGAGGAGGCCGGTCGTGGGCCCGTAACGGCATCGAGGCACTCGGCAACGACGTCTGCCACGCGTACCCGCCGGGCGTCCGCAACGTCGCCGCCGACCCCGTCGAGGTCCGACGACGCCTCGCCCACGAGGTTCACGCAGGCGACGCCGTTGAACTGTCGCTGCTCCACCGCCTGCCGGAGGGCGAGGACCAGACGCCTCCCTACGTCGTCCTGCACGACGGCCGACCCGTCGGCGAGGTCTCGGAGGACTTCCGTCGCGCCTTGCACCTCATGCTCAGTCGTGGCGGCACCTGGCCGGTCCACAACGTTCCCGGCCGCATCACCGGACTGCGTGTCGACTGCGTCGAAACCGTTGCGGGCAGCGACGTCGCGACCGAACGTGCCGGTCTCGGCGCCTCGGGGGCCTGGCTGGCCCCTCGCCTGACCGGCCTGGGCCTCTTCGACTGGACGGACCCGTCCGACGACCCGAACACGGAGCGACTTCCTTCATGAGCCCGTCCCTCCACGACCACTACGCCCTGCGGGACCGTCTCGGCGCCGCGCTCCGTCTGGACCTCCTGGGTCCGATCGGTGGCGCCGAGGAGATCCTCAAGGACGACGCACCCGTGACCATGTACCCGGTCGGCGTCCTGTTCCCCCGGGAGACACCAGAGGTCGCCCGTGGCGACGGGGAGGAACTGGAGGCCGACGGGGACGACTCTCCCGCCCTGGTGCGCGGTGGTGACGGTGAGGAGGGCGCCGTCGAACGGGGGGTGTCGCTCGCCAACGTGCGGCGGCCCTCGTCCATGGGGCTCACCTTCGCGGTGGACCTCGACGCGGCGCAGCGGATCGTGCTGCGCACGACAGCCGCCGTCTACCGCCCCGAGGACGCCGACGGCAATCCTGTGGCGGCCACGCGCATCGAGGCCCGGAGCACCCAGGAGCAGCGCGAGCACTGGCGACGGGTCCCGCTCGATCTGCCCGACGTCGAGGTGGACGTGACGAGGCCGACCACGGTCGGGCAGACGCTCTCGGCCGGGCTGGAACTCCGCGTCCTGGTACGTCCCCGGAGCGTCCACGGCACCGTGACGGTCACCGCCACGTTGATCAACTCCCGTACGGCCGGCGCCCGGGAGCTCAAGGACGCCGCCTGCTTCTACCAGTCGACGCTCCGGGCCCTGGCGCTCGCACCCGGCGTCGAGCCCTTCGTGGAGCGGCGTACGTCCACCGGCAGCGACGACCGGGAGCTGATGCTCAGTCGGCTGCTCCACCGGCACGCCCCCGGCTTCGCCACCGGTCACGGCTGCGCGGCCGTGTGGGACTGGACCCCTCCGGCGATCGGATCCACGTCCCGCCGGCGTGCCGCCGTCGCCGAGGTCCGGACGGAGTTCGTGCCCGTGCACGAGGTGCTGCTGACCGACTCCAACCGGGCCGTCGCCGTCGACGCCCTGTCGATGCGAGGTCTCGGCGTGGCCGACCCCAGGACGGTGGTGGACGCGCTCGACGCGCTCCTGGGCGGCTACCGGACGTGGATCGACGAACGCAGGGCCGAGGCCGCCACCCTGGCCGGTACCGAGTACGCGCAAGCCGCGAAGGAGCGGATCGAGGCGTGCGAGACGGCGCTCACCCGTATGAGCGCGGGCGTCGAACTGCTCTCCGACCCCGCGCACGCCCGTGCGATGCGGGCGTTCCAGCTTGCCAACCTGGCCATGGCCGAGCAGCGCGCCCGCACCTCCTGGATCAAGGACGGGCGACCTGCCGGAGGACCTGACGAGAGCAAGGAGTACTGGCGCCCCTTCCAGATCTGTTTCCTGCTGCTCTGCCTGCAGGGCGTCATCGACGACACACACCCCGACCGTGGTGTCGCCGATCTGCTCTGGTTTCCCACCGGCGGCGGCAAGACCGAGGCGTACCTCGGTCTGATCGCCTTCACCACCTTCCTGCGCCGCCTGGAGGACCCTGTCCACGGTGGTGGTGTCACCGTGCTGATGCGGTACACCCTGCGACTGCTGACGCTCCAGCAGTTCGAACGGGCCACCGCGCTGATCTGCGCGATGGAACTGACCCGGGCTCGCCACGAGAACGAGTTGGGGCGGGAGGGCATCTCCATCGGCATGTGGGTGGGGAGGTCCGCGACCCCGAACGACCTGGCGGCGGCCGAGGAGAAGCTGGAGGTCCTGCGCGCCGGCGGCCGCTCGCTGGACAAGGAGAACCCGGCGCAGCTCCAGGCGTGCCCCTGGTGCGGCAGCCGTCTGGACGCATCGGACTACGAGGTCGTGGCGGAACGTGCGCGTATGCACATCCACTGCCCGGACGATCGATGTGCCTTCCACCGCGGCGACGGGCTACCTGTGCACCTGGTCGACGAATCCGTCTACGACGCGCATCCGACGCTGGTCATCGCCACCGTCGACAAGTTCGCGTCCATGCCGTGGCGGGAGAGGACGGCCGCGCTGTTCAACCGCGACCGAACGGCGACCCCTCCGCCGGAGCTGATCGTCCAGGACGAGCTCCACCTCATCTCCGGGCCGCTCGGCACGCTCACCGGGCTCTACGAGACCGCGGTGGACGTCCTGGCCGAGCAACCCAAGGTGATCGCGTCCACGGCGACCATCCGACGGGCCGACGAACAGGGCCGGCACCTCTTCAACCGCGAGGTCCATCAGTTCCCGCCGGCCGGACTCGACTCCCGCGACTCCTGGTTCGCGGTCGAGGCTGCTCGCGAGGACAAGGCCACCCGGCAGTACATCGGTCTGCTCACCGCCAGTACCAGCCAGTCGACCCTGCTCATCCGCACCTACGCCGCCCTCCTGCACCACATTCACCTCGCCGCCGAGAGCGACGAGGTCAAGGACGCCTACTGGACCCTCGTCGGCTACTTCAACAGCTTGCGGCTGCTGTCCGCCGCCGAACTCCAGGTCCTCGACGACGTGCAGGACCGGATGGAGCAACTCGCCGCGCGCGACGGTGTCGAGAAGCCCCGCCGCCCCGAGGCGGTGACGGAGCTGAGCAGCCGGGCCAGTGCCAGCGACATCCCCAGGCGCCTCAAGGACATCGAGCGCAGGTACCCCTCCCCGGAAGCCACCGACGTGCTGCTTGCCACGAACATGATCTCCGTCGGCGTCGACATCGACCGTCTCGGTCTGATGGCGGTCATGGGCCAACCGCAGACCACCGCCGAGTACATCCAGGCGACCAGCCGTGTGGGCCGTCGTCACCCGGGGTTGGTGGCGGTCATGCTCAACTCGACCCGGTCTCGCGACCGTTCGCACTACGAGAGCTTCCAGCACTTCCACTCCGCCCTCTACCGCGAGGTCGAGTCGACCAGCGTCACGCCCTTCTCGTCGCGGGCCCGCGACCGCGGCCTGCACGCCGTGATCGTCGCCCTGGCACGCCTGATGCTCCCGGAGGCCCGCGACAACGCGGCGGCGGCCAGGATCGAGGACTTCGTCCACGAGATCGACGGCCGCCTTCGCACGGCACTGCTGGAAAGGGTCGCAAAGGTTGCGCCCCGGGAGGTCGACACCACCGCTGCCGCCTTCGACGAATTCGTCGCCTGGTGGCGTCAGGCCGCTGCCGACGATCCGAACCTGCTCTACGAGACCCATGCCAGGAGCGGCCGTTACGCCGTCCTCAGCGCCTTCGACAACGACCTCCCCGAGGCGCGCCAGGGCTGGCCCACGCTGTGGAGCCTGCGTGACGTGGACGCCTCCTCGACATTCTTCCTGGAGAAGCGATGACCCCGCCGCCCCCTCGCAGACGAGGAGCCGTACGACCCGGCTCTCCGATCACGCGCCTGCGCAAACTGGGCGAGATTCGCCGTGCCCAGGCCGTCACCACCTACGGCGTCGGCTCCATGATCGCGGTCGACAACGAGTCCTTCGTGATCGCAGGGCTCGACACCTGGGACGTCAGTCATGCCGAGACCCTGTGGGAGCCGCGCCTCACCGCGGTCACAGGCGTGCGCGAGTTCAAGCTGCCGCCCGCCGTCGATCTTGAGGAGGCCCGTGACGGGGTGCGGGCCGTCCGTTTCCCACAGCTGTACTCGTGCCCTGAGTGCCGCGAGCTGCAGTACTACGCGAAGTTCAACCCGCCCAGGGACAAGGCGGTCTGCGGTACGTGCGAACGGGACCTCGTCCCGTCGCGATTCGTGACGGCATGCGTCAACGGGCACCTCGACGACTTCCCTTACTGGAAGTGGGTCCACCGTTCGTCCTCCCACGAGCCGGGCGCCGACGGCTCGCCCGGTCGGTGCGGCGGCAAGCTGCGGCTGCGGACCGAGGGCTCCACGGCCTCCCTCCGCGGTGTCGTCGTCGGCTGCACCTGCGGAGTCAAGGAGGTGTCCATGGAGGGGGCCTTCCGCAGCCAGGCGCTGCGTGAGCTCCGTATCCGGTGCGCGGGACGCCGCCCCTGGCTCAAGGACGTCGCCCCCGATCCGTGCAACGAACTGCCGCGCACCCTCCAGCGTGGTTCCTCCGCCGTGTGGTTCCCGGTCGTCCACTCGGCGCTGTCCATCCCTCCGTGGAGCGACGGCGTGCACAAGGCCCTCCGCCCCTACTGGAACAGGATCAAGGACGAGGACGAGGCCATGGTCCGGGGATACCTCAGGATCGAGAACTTCGAGGAGAGGAACCGGGGGCTGACCGTGGACGAGGCGGTGGCCGCCGTGCTGGAGGCCAGGGAGAAGGCAACGGACCGGCCCGCTCAGGAGCACACCACGCTGTCCTCGCGCGAGCATCTGTACCTGGAGGAGTACCGGACCCTTCAGCGTGAACGTCCGGAGGACGCTCGGGACGAGCGGCAGGACTTCGTCTGCGAGCGACCCGACGACGAGCGGACACCGGACGGCATCGGACAGGTCATGCTCGTCAAAAGGGTCCGTGAGGTCCGGGCGTTGCAGTCCTTCACCAGGGTCGAGGAACCTGCCGTGGGCGACGGTCCGACCAGTCCCCGTCGCGCGGCGGTGTCCCTCCTTCGCACGCCGGAATGGCTGCCCGCCATGGAAGTCAGCGGCGAGGGCGTCTTCGTCCGCCTCGACCCGGAACGTCTCGCCGCCTGGGAGCGGCAGGACCGGCCGAGGGAGCGCGCGGAGCGCGTCCGACGTCATCACCAGGCGCTGCTCCGGGAACGCTACGCCCATTCCGACCGGCCCGCGCCGCTCTCCCCGGTCTCCCCGCGCTACCTGGCGGTGCACACCCTCGCGCATCTGCTCGTGAACGAGTGGAGCCTCGACGGTGGCTATCCGGCCGCGTCCCTGCGAGAGCGTCTCTACGTCGGCGACGACATGGCCGGCTTCCTCATCTACACGGCGACCAGTGACTCCGCGGGAAGTCTCGGCGGGATCGTCGCCCAGGGCGACCCCGAACGCCTCGCCGCCTCGCTGGAATCCGCACTGCACCGTGCCTCCTGGTGCTCCAACGACCCCCTCTGTTCCGAGGCGTCGACGAGCGGGGCCGACAGCCTCAATCTCGCAGCCTGCCACGCCTGTGTGCTGCTCCCCGAGACCAGCTGCGAGACGAACAACGCGTTCCTCGACCGCGTTGCCCTCGTCGGCACGCCGGACGGGGAGCTGCCCGGTCTGTTCTGACGGGGCAGTTGGTCTCAGTAGGTGTAGTGCTTCCGGATCGCCGCGTCGAGATCCTCCTTGGGAACCTCCAGGGCGGCGGCAAGGATGTGCATGCCGAGGCGGGGCGGTACGGCGTTCCCGATCTGCTGGGAGATGTCCTTGCCTGCCCATGTCCAGTCCGGTGCGGCAGGGAACGTTTGCAATTGCCCCATTTCGGACCAGGTGAACCGGTCCGTGGCGGTGCCCTCGGGCGCTTCGACCCGATTCCGCGAGACCTTGCCGGTGACGGTCGCCGACGGCTCGTGGGAGTGCCGCCGCCCGCGGGCCTTCGGATCGCCGCCGGTCCCGTAGTTGGAGATCACGACGAAGGGGGCCGGTCGGTCCGGAAGGGCGGTGGCCATCGACACGGGGGCCGCCGGACCGTGCAGTCGTTCGGCCCGAACCTTCTTCAGCGGGTTGAACGGATCGTGCGTGGCTTGAGGCATGCACGGAACGTCGGACAGACGGCCCGAGCCGCGGAGCCGGGCGATGAAGATCGCTCGGCGACGGGTCTGCGGTACGCCGTACTCCTCGGTACGCAGCACCTTGGGAGGGGCGACCGCGTAGCCCTCCTTGTGGAGCAGCTCGGCGTACCTCTCCCAGACCGGTCGGACGGCGGGCACCTGCTCGAGGACGATCACCTCGTACGGGCGGCCCGCGTCCAGAGCCTGCAACGCCCAGCGGAGAGGTTCGAGTACCAGTCCCGTGCGCTCGTCCTCCAACGTGGACAGGTCGGCACGGATCGACTCCAGCGGTTCGCGGGCCACGAAACGATCGGCGAATTCGAGTACCTGCTCCAGGGCCTTTCGCCCGCTACCGCTCCCGGCCACGGTGAATGTCTGGCAGGGGGGGCCGCCCGCGAGAACGTTGGCCTGCTCGAACTGGTCGGGTCCGAAGAGGCGGACATCACCCTGTTTCGTGTCCAACCCGTTTGCCGCGCGGGTCGCGCAGGCGCCGTCGTCCCACTCGACGCCCACGGCTGGAATGCCCAACTGGCGCGCCGCAAGATCGAGTCCGCCGGGGCCGGCGAACAGGTCGACAATCTTGAACGGCGTGGACATGCGGATTCCTTGCTGAACGGATCGTGGGGCGGGCGACCTTCCGGCCCCTCGATCACGAGGGCCGCGACCGACCATGCTAGCCCGGCGACGTCGTCCGTCCGCGTCGGCGGCGCAGGAACGGACGACGTCGGATCACGTGGTCGTCGGAGCTGTGCCGTCGGCCAAGGCGGTGGCGATCGACCGCCCCACGGCCTCGGCGACCGGCGGGGGCAGCGCGTTTCCGACCTGCCGGTAGGCCCGCGTCTTGCGCCCGTGGATCCGCCAGCTCTCCGGGAACGCCTGCAAGATCGCCGTCTGCCGCACGGTCAGCCGGGGCCTGCCATCGACGGGGAAGTCGGCCTCGGGGCTGGAGTCGCCCAGACTGCGCCCCTCGACGCCCATGGCCCACCAGGCCCTCTTGCTGCCGGTCGGCCCGAGGTCGCCGCCGCCGCGGTTGTCCGAGCCGCCGACGAGGGCGGGCGCGAGCCGGTCCGCCGCTGCGGCCCACTGCACCGCGCCGAGCCATCCGTTGGCCGCCATCGAGGGGCCCAGCGCCTCGCCCACCGTCGGTGCCGGGGCGGGGTTCGGTTCGGGCCAGGCGAAGCCGTCCCCGCCGCCGTCCGCGAGGGCCACCAGGAAGCCGCTGCGCCGGTGTTGCGGAACGCCGAAGTCCGCGGCGTCGAGCACCTTCCAGAAGGCGCGATATCCGAGGTGCTCCAGCTCCGCCTGCATCCAGCGGCGATCCTCTGCGTAGTCCCCACTCTGGACCAACCCTTCCAGGTTCTCCAGCATCAGTGCCTTCGGCCGGACGGCCATCAGCACGCTGACCGCCGCCTTCAGCAGCCGTCGCTCCTGGTCGTCCCCGCCTCGACGGGCCACCGCCGCTGCCGCCTTGATGCGCGGCATCCCTCCGCTGATCAGGTCGACGTCCAGCACCTTGCGCAGGTCCGGCTCGTCGTCGTCCAACGGGTCGAAGGTCATCAGATCCCGACAGCGGACGTCCCAGTCCGGCCTGTTCAGCTGAATCGTCCGACACGCGGACTCGTTGTTGTCGATCAACATGACCGGGTCGAATCCCGCGCGCTCCAGGCCGAGCGCCTGTGCGCCCGACCCGGCGCACAGTTCCAGCGACGTGAACCTGGTCATCGCTCCCCCTGCCGTCGAACTCCGTCGTACCGGTACGACTGGTGCACCGGTGCTTCGACAAGCCTAGGTCCCACCACTGACAGAGGGCGGCGACAGGCCTCAGGCCGGTTCCCTCCGTACCGTTGCTGTGATCGTCGCGGCGACGTCCGAGGCCGCCTCGTGCTCCCAGAACCGCAGCACCGTCCATCCCTGGGTCGCGAGGTGCTCCGTCGTCTCCAGGTCGCGCTCCATGTTGCGGTCGAGCTTGGCCCGCCACCAAGCGGCGTTCGACTTCGGCTCGGTCGCGTGTTCCGGGCAGCCGTGCCAGAAGCAGCCGTCCATGAACACCGCGACCTTCACCCGTGAGAAGGTGATGTCCACCGTCCGGCGGGACATACCCGGCACAGGTGTGTTGACCCGGTACCGGAGCCCACCTCTGTGGAGCAGCTTGCGGACCGCGAGTTCGGGTGCCGTGTCCTTGCGGGCCTGGTGACGCATCCGGCTGGTCACTGACGGCGAGGACGGGACGGGACGCATATTTCTATTCTTGCGGATCGCCCCGCGGGACGCGGCCCAGTTGCACGCGCCGGCACACGCCGCTACACCTGCCCCCGTGGTGGCCAGTACGGGGTCGGGGCGGGTTGGGGGTGGGGTGGGGGCCAGGGGGTGGAGGGGCGGGGGGACGGGAAGGGTGGGGGCCAGGGGAGGGGGGTGGAGTGGAGGAGGGCGGGCTGGGCGAGGCGGCGGTGGTGCCAGAGGTGCTGGAGGAGTTCGGACTCGCGGGCGGCGTAGTCGGCGGGTTTGCGGCCGCGGGCGGCGGCGGCGCGGAGGAAGGCCAGGTGGGTGGCGTACGCCGCGTAGTCGCGGACGGCGCGGGCGCCCGCGTCGCCGTAGTGGCGGCGGGCCAGATCGCGGGCGTCGCCGCGGATGCGCATGGAGGCCAGGGCGACGGGTTCGCGGGGGGCGAGCCAGCCGGCGGCCGCGTAGGCGGCGAGGTGTTCGCGGACGGTGCGGAACTGCGCCGCGCGGGCCCAGAACGTCAGGCCCACGAGCAGGCCGAAGACCGGGATCATCACCGAGACGTAGACGGTCAGGAAGGCCACCGGGGACAGCTGCGAGGAGCCGTTCCACGAGCCGTGCAGCACCATGGCGAGGAGCCAGCCGCCGATCGGGGCGATCCAGCGCAGGGGGCTGCGCGGGCGGCTGGTCGCGGCAATGGCGAAGCCGAGGCCGGTCATCGAGGTGAAGAGCGGGTGCGCGAACGGTGTCATCAGCACCCGGACGATGAAGGTGCCCAGCGTGGTGGAGCTGAGCACGCCGGCGCCCACCGCCTTGTCCTCGCCGAACGCCGTGCCGAGGTAGAGGATGTTCTCGGTGAAGGCGAAGCCGGTCGCGACGAGGCCCGCGAGCACGATGCCGTCGAGCAGCGACTCGATGAAGCGCCGCCGGAAGAGGTAGAGCAGCAGGATCGCGGCGCCCTTGGCCGTCTCCTCCACGAGCGGGGCGACGAACGTGGCACCCCACTGGTCGGACTGGGTGGGCGTCGCCGACAGGGTGTTCGCGAGGAGTTTGGCGCCGTACTCGTTGGCGAAGAGCGCGACCAGCGTCGCGGCGCACGAGCCCCAGGCGAAGGCGAACACGACGTTCTGCCAGGGGCTGGGCGCGGCGCGGTCCAGCCACAGGAACCCCGACACCAGCACCGGCACGGGCAGCACCGCGAGCGTGGAGCCCACCACGAACGGCTCGGTCCCTATGTGGTGCCGCACGACCGCGAGGATGACGACCCCGCACACCGCGAGCGCCGTGAACAGCGCGCCGGTGCGGACGGCCCGGCTCTCCCAGAACGGCCGCCGCGGCGCATAGTGCACCGAGGGGGGCGGGGGCGCCGCGGGATCGTAGGCATGCTCGTACGCCTGCTCGTCGGACGGCCCGCCGGGCACTTCCGGGTCGGGCGGCGAGGACGGGTACGAGTACGTGGCCACGCATCGACAGTACGGGGCGGATGCCCTGCTCCGCGAGGGTATGGCGCAGGTCGCGGCGCCGGTCGCGCGGCGGGGCGGGAGCCGGCGGACCCGCCCCGGAACGTCACACGCGCGTGAAGAGGAGGTCGCGCACGACGTGTCCCTTCGCGAGCCCCTGCCGCTCGAACTTCGTCATCGGCCGGAAGCCGGGCCGCGGGGCGAATCCTTCCGCCGGGTGGGCGTTGGCCAGCCCGGGTGCCGCGCTCAGGACCTCCAGCATCTGCTCGGCGTACGGCTCCCAGTCCGTCGCGCAGTGCACGACCGCGCCGGGCCGCAGCAGCGGCGTGACGAGCGCGAGGAAGGACGGCTGGATCAGCCGCCGCTTGTGGTGCTTGGCCTTGGGCCAGGGGTCGGGGAAGTAGACGCGCAGGCCCGCCAGCGAGGCGGGCGGCAGCATGTCGCGCAGCAGGACGATCGCGTCGCCGTTGGCCACCCTGACATTCGTCAGGTGTGCGCGGTCGGCGAGGGCGAGAAGATTTCCCTGTCCGGGGGTGTGGACGTCGACGGCGAGGATCCCGGTGCCGGGGTCGGCGGCAGCCATCTGCGCGGTCGCGTCACCCATCCCGAAGCCGATCTCCAGCACGACGGGCAGATCGGCGGAGCCGAAGAGCGCGGCGAGGTCCAGCGGACTGCCGTCGAGCTCGACGCCCCATGTGTCCCAGTGCCGGTCGATCGCGGCGGCCTGCGCCTGGGTGATACGGCCGCGGCGCGCGTGGAAGGACCGGATGCGGTGCTCCTCGCGCGAACCGGCCGGATCGGCGGCGGGCCCGTCCGGGAAACGGGCCGCGGACCGGCCCGCCGGGCGACGGGTGTCCGCGGGGGCGGTGTCGGCAGGGGCGGCCGAGGTGACGGGAGCAGCCGCGGAAGCGCGGGAGACAGCGGAAGAGGTGGACACAATGAGTTCGATTCTACGGGAGTACGCCGCAGGCCCCGGTGCTGGTCAGAGCGCCGGGACGGGGACCGGACCGGTGGGCGCGGTACGCCGGGCACGACGGTGGCGGGATTCCCGGGCGGCGCGCGGGAGGTCAGAGTGCGGCGAGGGCGCGGCGGGCCACCTCGCGGCCGATCGGAAGGGCGGCGGTCGCGGCGGGGGAGGGCGCGTTGAGCACATGCACGAAGGGCGGCGAGCCCGCGAAGCGGAAGTCGTCGACGAGCGTCCCGTCCGGCAGGACGGCCTGGGCCCGCACACCCGCGGGGGCGGGCCGCAGATCGCCGGGCCGCAGCGCGGGCAGCAGACGGCGGGCATCCGCGGTGAAGGCCCGCTTCGACAGGGAGCGCCGCAGCTCACCCGCCTCCTGCCGCCAGTGGCGGCGGGCGATCCGCCAGGCCCCCGGGTAGCCCACGGTGTCGGCGAGGTCACGCGGCCGCACCGTCCACCGGCGGTAGCCCTCCCGGGCCAGGGCGGGCACGGCGTTCGGGCCCACGTGCACCCCGCCGCGGACGTCCCGGGTGAAGTGCACGCCCAGAAAGGGGAAGTCCGGGTCCGGCACGGGGTAGACCAGGCCGCGTACGAGCCCGCGCCGCGCCGGCGCCAGCTCGTAGAACTCACCGCGGAACGGCACGATCCGCAGCCCCGGATCGTCCCCGGCCAGCCGCGCGAGACGGTCGCTGTACAGCCCCGCGCAGTTCACCAGCACCTTGGTGCGCAGGGTCGGCCCGTCCGGTGCCGTGCTGAGCGTCACGGCGCCACCGTCCGTCCGCCCGACCGCGGTGACCCGCAACCCGTAGCGCAGCACACAGCCCGCGTCCGCGGCCAGCCCCGCGAGCGCGGCGGCGACACCGCCGAAATCGCAGATCCCCGTCGACGCCACATGGATCGCCGCCAGCCCCGCGACCTCCGGCTCGTACTCCGCGATCTGCGCACGCCCCAGCTCCCGCACCGCGAGCCCGTGCTCGCGCCCCCGCTGGACCAGCCCGTGCAACCGCGGCAGCTCCGCCTGCGCCGTCGCCACGATGAGCTTGCCCGTCACCTCGTACGGGACGCGGTGCTCCGCGCAGAAACGCGGCGTCTCCACCGCACCGGCCAGCGCGTAACGCGCCTTGAGCGAACCGGGCCGGTAATAGATGCCGCTGTGGATCACCCCGCTGTTGCGCCCCGTCTGATGCAGACCCGGCCCCGCCTCCTTCTCGACGACGGCCACGCGCAGGGCGGGCGCGGCCCGCGTCAGGGCGTAGGCGGTGGACAGGCCCACGACGCCGGCACCGACGACCGTCACGTCGTACGGCTCACCGCGAGCCGCGCTCCTGGGGGACGAGGACACGGTGCCACTCCCTGCGGTTGCTGTATACGGAGGGGGGTGTTGGTGATCAACTTACGCGCTGCGCGCGGCCCCGCGGGCCAAGTCGCCCCACCCTCACCCCTGCCTTGCTGGGCGAGCCGTTCTCCGCCCCCACCGGCGGGACGGCCGCCGACGCTCCCCGGGAGGGGGACGGTGCGGGGTGCGGTTGCCCCGCTGGGCGAGCCTTCCTCGGCCCCCACCGGCGGGCAGCCGCTTTTCCTGCCCGGGAGGGGGACGGTGCGGGGTGCGGTTGCCCCGCTGGGCGAGCCTTCCTCGGCCCCCACCAGCGGGCAGCCGCTTTTCCTGCCCGGGAGGGGGACGGTGCGGGGTGCGGTTGCCCCGCTGGGCGAGCCTTCCTCCGCCCCCACCGGCGGGACGGCCGCCGACGCTCCCCGGGAGGGGGACGGTGCGGGGTGCCCCCGCAGGAATGCGCATCGACTGCGTCGGCTTTGCGGATGAGGTCGTACGCGCATTCCGAGGAGGTGCCCCGTGGCGGCACCCGACCCACCCACCCGCGTGGGGCGCGATGCCCCGCCGGGCACCCCCAGGGGCGCGGGGAACTGCGCGAGCAACCCACCACCGGCCGGTGGCCCGGAAACGACAGCAACTGCCCCCTTCGACCGGTGACTACCTGCACCCCGGTGGGGCCTGAGCGCGCAGTTCCCCGCGCCCCTAAAAAACGGATCCCCGGCGGCGCAGCCGCACCCCCCCGCGAGGGCCGCGCCCCGAAAAACGGGTGCCCCGCGCGGCAGCGCACCGCTCATCCGGCGCGGCAGCGCAAACGTTCACCCCGCGCGGCAGCGCAAGCGCGGGTCCGGCGGCGGGGGCCACCCCGGGGAAGGGCCCTACGCGGGAGCGGCCAGGAGAGGACGCGCGCGTTCGCGGAGTTCGAGTACGCGCGGCTCGTCCGCGTACGGCTCAAGACGGTGGAGCAGGTCGCGGACGTACTCCGTGGTGCGGGCCGAGGAGATGCGGCCCGCGACCTCCACCGCCTTCGCCCCCACCGCACAGGCCGCGTCAAGATTGCCGGATTCGAGCTCGGCGACGGCGGAGACGACGAGCCGCAGTCCGTGCGAGCGGACGAACTCCTCCGTGGGCCGGGCGAGCGCCTGCTCGGTGAAGCGCTGGACCTGCCGTGGGATGCCGAGGTCGCGGTAGCACTCGGCGGCGTCGGCGGCGAGCCGGTCGTAGGAGTAGAAGCCGAGCCAGTGCGGGTCGGCGTCGCCTTCGCGGGCGCGTTCGAGCAGTGCTTCGGCGGCGGCGAGGGAGGCACCGCAGGCGGCCGGTTCACCGGCTTTGGCGTGGGCGCGGGCTTCGACGAGGTGGAAGAAGCTCATGGTGCGGGCGGTGGCGAGGCCGCGGTTGCGTTCGAGGGCGGCCTGGGCGAGGTCGACGCCTTCGTCGGCGAAGTTGCGGTAGGTGGCCTGGAGGGACATGGAGGCGAGGACGTATCCGCCGAGCGGCACGTCGGCGGCGGCGCGGGCGAGCCGGAGGGCCTGGATGTAGTAGCGCTGGGCGGCTTCCTGCTGGCCGGTGTCGAAGGCCATCCAGCCGGCGAGCCGGGTGAGTTCGGCGGTGGCGCCGAAGAGGGCGCGGCCGACGTCGTCGCTGTAGGAGCCGAGCAGCAGCGGTGCGGCCTCGACGCGCAGGCATTCCGGGACCATGCCGGATCGCCAGTCGCCGCCGCCGTACTTGGAGTCCCAGCGGCGCGCGTCCTCGGCGGCCTCGCGGAGTTTGGCGACGTCGGTGTGGCCGACGTGTGCGGTGCCGGGTGCCGGGGCGTCGCGGGCGACGGTCGCGTCGGCGGGGGTGATGAGCCAGCGGGAGGCGGGCGTGACGTAGGCGCTCACGGCGAAGGATCCGGCGAGGCTCTGCCAGATCCCGTTGCCGCCGGGGCCGCGGCGCCCGGCGAGGTCGAGTTTCCACAGGTCGGTGGCGGACTTGACGGCTTCGCCGATGTCGCGCGGGAAGGCGAGGCCGACTTCGGGGGCGGGGTCGGCGTCGGCGAGGCCTATTTCGTGCAGGGGGACGGGCCGCCCGAGTTTGCCGGCGATGGCGGCGGCGATGAGGTGCGGTGCCGCGCCCTGCGGCACCATGCCCTTGGCGACCCAGCGGGCGACGGACGTCTTGTCGTAGCGCAGCGTCAAGCCGCGCTGCGCGCCCAGGTCGTTGACGCGGCGGGCGAGACCGGCGTTGCTTATTCCGGCGAGACCGAGAAGGGCGCCGAGTTTCTCGTTCGGCCCGCGGTGTTCTCTGTTCACTGCGGTTCACCTCGTGATGCCGCTGGGGCAGGCCGGCGGGCCTGGTCGGTCGTCGGGGTGGCGGGGGTCACCCTCCCCTGGTGCCCGATTCAGCCACCGCGGGGCCCTGTTGGCGGCGAGTGCGGTGCCTGAGCCGGATGTCCGAGCCGCACGTACGTGTGCGAACCGGATACACCCAGCGTAGTTCGCCGCCTCCCGACCGTTAAGGGTCTCGTGTCGGATGGCGCGAATCCAGCCCCTTACGGGAACGCGGAGTTGGTCCGGAAAGCGCCGCCCATGACCCTCCCCAGGGGTCGGACGAATGTGTCCCGGGGCGGTGCCGGGAGGTTCCCGGCGCGGCACCGGGACGGGGGCCGGGGGCGCGCTCGCACGGGCGCCCCGCGCGTGCTCCCGGTATATGTGGCCGTGCGCCCGGCCGTGCGCTCTAGGCCGTGCCGACCGCGGGTTGTTGCATAAGGAGCCGTGGGTCGGCCCGCGCTTCCGTCAGGCGGCTATGGCGGTGTGTGCGGCGGGCCAGCGAGTTCCGCTGCCACAATCCCCGCGGGTGGCGGACCGGCCCGGGAGGCGTTGAGCCGTCTCCCGGGCCGTGTGTTCCGGGTGCCGAGTGCCCCGGCGCCACCCCGCGCAGGCCGCCCCCGGCCTGCCCCGCCCGCCCTCAGGGCCTGCCCGAACCGCCGTGTGCGGCACGGGTGTCGAGGGCTGGCGGGGCGATGACGTGCCCCGGCGTACCCTCCGCCGTACCCCTCGACGTACGCTCGCGCCCGCGCTCGTACCAGAGTTGTGCGCCGGCGTACGCGCGCCGCGCCGGTGTGCGCTTCCCGGAGTCCCGGCCGAAGATCGACGGCGGAAAACGATCGTGCGCACGGCCGCCTGGCACGCGGCATATCCCGCCCGGCATGTGCCGCTGCCGCGCCAAAAACTTGGCGCGATTGCGACGTTTCGGCTGAGCCGTATGTTCCGGATTCCGTCGCTGTCCGCAACATCCCGATTACGTATGCGGGATGCTGGGTGATCGAGGTGCCGCAGGGGGTCGTCCCCGGGGTGTCCGGGGCCGTTCACGAGCCGCCCGGCGGTGCGCATATGCCGCATGGCTGTGTACGGCGCACGAACCGGCGCACCCGGGAGCACTCATGCGCCTCCTTGCGCGCGTCCACGTGGCAGCATGGACTTTCGGACGTCAGACGTGGCGGCATGGTGGGGCGAGGCGCGCGCGAGTCAGCGGTGGGTCGGATCCTGCACCGGCTGTCCACAGCCTGTGGAGGCGGCGATGCGGTGGTTGGTGGGGTGGAGCAGTGCCACCGCGGGTCCCGTTCCCGGTGTCGGCGGGGCCGGTGCGGTCGGCGCGGCCGACACGGTCGGGGGGAGCGCGCGCACGCTGCTGCCGGTCGGCGCCCAACTCCTGTGGGACGGGCCCGATCCGCTGTGGGCGGTGGGTGACTGGCGGCCCGACGAGGTCCGCGTCGTCCACGCCGACCCGGCGGGCGCGTACGGCTCCGCCGCGTCCAACGGCGCCGCGTACGGCGGGGCTTACGGCGGGGCTTACGGCGGCGGCGCGCAGGGCTCGTACGGCTCGTACAACTCGTACGGTTCGTACGACGGCGGCGCCGGGTCCCGTACGAACGGGCGCGGCGTCAACGGCACCGGCACGTACGGCGTCGCGCGGCTCGCGGTCTTCGGGCGGTGCGCCGCCAGCGACGCGGAACTGCGGCTCGGGCTCGTCGCCGCCCGCGGCGGCGCGCTGCGGCACGTCACGGCGTGGCCCGGCAGCTACACCGCCGTCCTCCAACTCGGCCGCCGCATCACCGTCCTGGGCGACCTCGCCGGCGCCCGGCCGGTCTTCCACACCCGCTTCTCGCGCGGCACCGCCTTCGCCACCGCCGCCCTCCCGCTCGCCGACCTCATCGAGGCCGGGCTCGACGTCACCCACCTCGCCGCGCTGCTCGCCTGCCCCGACGCGCCCGAAGCCCTCGGCGACGGCACCCCCTACCTCGGCGTACGCCGCGTCCCGCCCGGCCACGCCCTCACCCTGCGCGACGGCGCCCCCGAGATCACCGGCTACGAGCCCACCGCCTCCCTCGCCGTCGGCCACCAGCCCGCCACCTCCGCGGACGCGGACGCCGCCATCGCCGCCATACGGGACGCGCTCGTCGAATCGGTGAAGGCGCGGCTCACCCAGCCGCGGTTCGTGCCGGAAGCGGCCTTCGCCGGGGAACCCGCGGGCCCGGACGGCCGGTTCCCCGACGCGCCCGCGCCCGCGCCCGGCATCGGCGCCGACCTCTCCGGCGGCTCCGCCTCCGCGACCCTCGCGCTGCTCGCCGCCGGACTGCCCGGCATGCCCGGCATGCTGCCCGGCGCACCCGGCACCGCGGCCGGCGAACGGCTGCTCGCCGTCACCTTCAACGACCTCACCGCCGGCGGACACGCCCTGCGCGAGGACGAGATGGCCCGCGCCGGCGAACTCGCCGCCGACCCGCGGCTGCGGCACGTCGTCGTCGCCGGCGGCGAAGAGGCCCTGCCCTACGCCGACCTCACCGGCGGCAACCCGCCCGTCCCGCTCACCGACGAACCCTCCACCTCGCTCGTCGTCGCCGAACGCCACCGGCGGCGGCTCTCCGCGGGCGGCGCCGACCACCTCATCGGACTCGGCGCCCGGCAGGTCCTCGACGCGCACCCCGCGCGGCTCGCCGACCTCCTCATGGACCGCCGCCGACGCCACCTCGTGCGGCCCGTCGCCGCCCTCACCCGCGCGGGCGGCTCCGCGGCGGGCGGGCCCGCCGTCCTCGTGCCCTTCACCGTGCCCATCACCGTCTACCGCGCCGCCCGGCGCCTCGCCCGCACCCCCTACCAGCAGGGCGTCACCGACACCGCGGCCCTGCTGCTGCGGTACGCCGCGGGCGCCGGACCCGCCGAGGAACAGCCCGGCGACGGGCCGATCGGCGCCTCCCTCGCCGCGATGGCCTGGGTACGGCCGGGGCCCGCCGCCCGCTGGCTCACCGGCGAGGCGCTCGCCGAGGTCTCCGTACGGCTCCAGGACGCCGCGCGGCGGCCCTGGCCCATCGAACGCCCCGGCGAACGGCGCGCCCGCGCCGTCCTCGCCCGGCACGCCGCCGACTTCCGCGTCCTGGAACAGGCCGCCGCCGTCCCCAGCCAGCGCCTGCACGCGCCCTACCTCGACAACGCGGTCGTCCGGGCGGCACGCGCACTGCCCGGCGCGCTCCGGGTACGCCCTGGGGCGCGCGCGGAGATCCTCCGCGACGTACTGGCCAGTGCGGGCGTACGGGCGCTGCCCGCGGGGTGGGGCGCCGCCTCGCACTCCTCCGCGTCCGCGGCCGCCGCCGCCCGCGCCGGAATGCGCTCCGCCGCCGACCCCCTGATCGACCTCTTCCGCGCGCCCCTCCTCGCCGACGCGGGCCTCGTCGACGCCCGCGTCGTCCGCGCCGCCCTCCACGCCGCCGCGACCTCCGGCGCCCCCCTGGAGGGCCTCGGCGACATCGTCGCCGTCGAACTGTGGCTCCGCAGACTGCTGGCCCGGCGGGGTTCGTGCTGGACCGGCACGGATTCGCCTGGGCGGCGGGCGGTTGCGAGCGGGGTGCAGCGACTCTCCCTGTAGGACGGCACGTCTGCGCACTGCCAGCGCGTGCGGCGCGGGGGACGCGTTTTTGGGGCTGTGCGTGCCGCGCGGGGCAACCACCAGGGGCGCGGGGAACTGCGCGACCAGCCCCCACCGGGGTGCGGGTAGTCGACCGGCCGAAGGGGGCAGTTGCTGTCGTTTCCGGGCCACCGGCCGGTGGTGGGTTGCTCGCGCAGTTCTCCCCCAGAGCTTCGCCTGGGAGGTGCCCCCACGCGCCCCTGGGGGTGCCCGGCGGGGCATCGCGCACCCGGTGCGCGGGTGGGTCGGGTGCCGCCACGGGGCACCTCCTCGGAATGCGCGTACGACCTCACCCGCACCCTCGACGGAGTCGATGCGCATTCCTGCGGGGGCACCCCGCACCGTCCCCCTCCCGGGGAGCGTCGGCGGCCGTCCGGCCGGTGGGGGCAGAGAAGGGCTCGCCCGGCGGGGCAACCGCACCCGCATCGTCCCCCTCCCGGGCAGGAGACGCGGCTGCAAGCCGGTGGGCGGAGGGCTTGCCCGGCAGGGCAGGGAGGCGGGGATGTCACAGGGATGGCGCAGAATGGACCGCGTCAGCGAAAGGAGTGCGCGGTGAGCGTGTGGGACGACGTGGTCGGGCAGCCCCATGTCGTGGCCGAGCTGGCCGCGGCCGCGGGGGATGCCGACGCCGTCGTCACCTCGGGTGCGGCGGGCTCGCGGATGACTCACGCGTGGCTCTTCACGGGGCCGCCCGGGTCGGGGCGGGCGACGGCCGCGCGGGCGTTCGCCGCGGCGCTGCAGTGTGTCAGCCCGGACCGGGCGCTGGGCGGCGCGCCCGGGTGCGGGTTCTGCGAGGGCTGCCACACGACGCTGGTCGGTACGCACGCGGACGTGGAGTTCGTCCGGACGGACCTGCTGTCGATCGGCGTCAAGGACACCCGTGACCTGGTGCGGCGGGCGTCGATGTCCCCGGCGGGGGGCCGCTGGCAGGTGATCGTCCTGGAGGACGCGGACCGGCTCACCGAGGGCGCGGGCAATGTGCTGCTGAAGGCGGTGGAGGAGCCGGCGCCGCGCACGGTGTGGCTGCTGTGCGCGCCGTCCGTCGAGGACGCGCTGCCGACCATCCGTTCGCGCTGCCGGCTGCTCACCTTGCGGACGCCGTCCGCCGAGGCGGTCGCGGATGTGCTGACGCGGCGCGACGGCATCGATCCGGGTCTTGCCGCGCAGGTGGCGCGGGCGACGCAGGGGCACATCGACCGGGCGCGGCGGCTCGCGACCGACGAGGCGGCCCGCGAGCGGCGGGCGGCCGTCCTGCGGCTGCCGTCGCGGGTCGGCGACATCGGGGGGTGTCTGCGGGCGGCGCAGGAGCTGGTGGACGCCGCGGCGGAGGACGCCAAGGCGGTCGCCGAGGAGGTGGACGCGAAGGAGACGGAGGAGCTGCGCGCGGCTCTGGGCGCGGCGGCCGGGACCGGCGGGCGGATGCCGCGGGGTACGGCCGGGGTGATGAAGGATCTCGCCGACCGGCAGAAGCGCCGCTCGACGCGTACGCAGCGCGACACCCTCGACCTCGCCCTCACCGACCTCGCGGGCTTCTACCGTGATGTCCTCGCCGTCCAGCTCGGTTCGGACGAGCGCATCGCCAATGTCGAGGTCGTGGACGGGATCCGCCGCCTGGCCGCGGATTCCCGTCCGGAGCAGAGCCTGCGCCGTATCGAGGCGGTGCTCGCCTGCCGCGAGGCCCTCGACCGTAACGTCGCTCCGCTGCTGGCCGTCGAGGCCATGACGCTCGCTCTCCGTACGGGCTGATCGGAGCCGGACCGCGGGCGACGCGGCGGCTGCCGGCCCGCACCTCCGTTGTGGGGCGTCTCCTCACGCGCGCACCGCGCCGGTGGACCGCCCCGCGCGGTCGCGCCGGCTCACCCCTCCTCCCGCTCGTCGGAAGCGGTCCCGGACCCCACCCCCGCGTGGTGGTTGTGCGGCGTTCGGGTGATCGCGGGGCGGAGTGCGTGACGCCAGCGGGGGCTGGGGCGGTGGGCGTTGCAAGGTGCAGGGAGGGGGCTGCCTGCCCGCCGTGGCCCCTGCGGGGGCGCCGTCCCGAGGGGGTTGCCGTGGCTGACGTCGTGTGGTCCGTGCTGGTCGTGCTCGCCGGGGCGGCGGCCGTGCTGCTCGGGCACCGGGCGGTACGGCACTGGTGGGCGGAGCGGGCCGGGCGGGCCTACGAGCTGCCCGTCGACCGCAACGGCACCGTCCTGCGCGCCGGGGCCGCGGGAGCCGCCGCGCTCCTGGCCGGAGTGCTGGCCCTTCCGCTGCTCGGCGGCGGAGCGGGAGGCGGGGGCGGAGCGGGCGGTGCGAGCGGAGCGGGCGGAAGCAGCGCGGCCCGGGTCAGCGCCGACGGCGGCAAGGCGTCCGGCGCGCCCGTGCCCGCGGCCCCGTCGCGTACCCCTCAGCCCGCACCGCCGCCGCCGGCGATGCGCACCCTCGGCTATCCGGCGGGCGGCACCCTCGACGTGCTGGCGGACGGCACCCGCGTGTGGCTGCCCCCGTGGTACGCGGCGCCGCAGGGCGTACGGGTCGCCTTCCCGGTGGCCGTCGCGCATCTGCCCGCGGCGCGGGAGGCGGACCTCTTCGACGGCTTCGCCTTCGCCGCCCGGCGCGGGTTCGCCGACCCCTTCGTCCTCGTCCTGCCCGTGGACTGCGCCCACACGGGCGCCGCCCTCGCCGACGCCGGGCGGCACTTCCGCGTGCTGCCCGTGCGCGGCGGCACGGGCGTCATCGGCGTCGGTGCCGGTGCTCCCTGCGCCGTGAACGCAGCGCTTGCCACCACCGGCCGTTACGGCGCCGCCGCCGGTGTGTCCGGTCTGTACCCACCGCCTGCCACCTCGCCCTCCTCGTCGCGACCCGCACCGCCTCCCCTGCTGCTCGCTTCCGCCCCCGGCGAGACCGCGGCCCGTACCTCCGCGCAGCGGCTGCGCGCCGCCCTCCACCCGCGCGGGACCGACGACGTACGCCTCCTCGACGGCGTGCCCGCGCGCCGCGAGCTCTTCGCCCAGATCGCCGGCTATCTCACGGAGAAGCTCGACGGCCCCGCCGCGACCACCCGGACCCCGCCCGTCACCGTCCCCTCGCCCCCTTCGCTCTCCCCGCCCTCCGCCGGCCCCCACAACAGCCCCACCCGCTGACTACCCACGCCACACCGGCCCGCAATCCAGCAAACCATCGCAAAAAGCGCATTCACCCGTGAGAGGGACACCTCGCGGAGCGCCTGCGGCGGACCCCCGCTACGCTCGCAATCATCCGACGGGAGGACCTGAGCCGCCGATGCACCTCACGCGCCTGCTCCGCCTCCCGGCCGCCGCGCTCGCGGCGGCCGGGCTGCTGCTGTCCACATGCTCGGCGTGCTCCGGCGACGGCCACCCGGCCGCCTCCGCGTCCGCCGCGGCCTCCTCCCCGTCGCCCGGGACGGCCGCGCCCACCGCCGGATCCGGCGCGGGCACCGCGACCGGCGCGGGCGCGCAGCCCGCCACCGAGGCGACGCTCAGCCCCCTCCCGGCCGCGACACCCGCGAACCTGAAGCCGTACTACCAGCAGAAGCTCGCCTGGCACTCCTGCGGTGTCCCGGGCTTCGACTGCGCCACCATGCGCGTCCCGCTGGACTACGCGCACCCCTCCGCCAAGTCCGACCTGGAACTCGCCGTCGCCCGCAAGAAGGCCACCGGCCCCGGCAAGCGGCTCGGCTCACTGCTGGTCAACCCGGGCGGTCCGGGCGGCTCGGCCATCGACTACATGCAGTACGCGGCCCTCGGCTACCCCGCCGCCGTCACCGACCGCTACGACATGGCGGCCGTCGACCCGCGCGGTGTGGCCCGCAGCGAGCCGGTGAAATGCCTGACCGACAAGCAGATGGACGCCTACACGGCCGTCGACACCACCCCCGACGACGCCGCCGAGCAGGGCAAACTCGCCACCGCCGACCGCGGGTTCGCCGCGGGTTGCAAGAAGATGTCCGCCGCGCTGCTCGGGCACGTCTCCACCGTCGAGTCCGCGCGCGACATGGACGTCCTGCGCCAGCTGCTCGGCGACGCCAAGCTCAACTACGTCGGCAAGTCGTACGGCACCTTCCTCGGCGCCACCTACGCGGGCCTCTTCCCGCAGCGCGTCGGCCGCCTCGTCCTGGACGGCGCCATGGACCCCTCCGTGGACGCCCTGGAGAGCAGCCGCACCCAGGCCGGCGGCTTCGAGACCGCCTTCGACGCCTTCGCCGCCGACTGCGTCAAGCGCTCCGACTGCCCGCTCGGCCGCACCTCCACCGCCGACGCCGGCAAGCACCTCGACGCCCTCTTCGCCGCCCTCGACAAGCACCCGCTCCCCACCGGCACCTCCCGCCCCCTCACCGAGGCGCTCGGCACCACGGGCGTGATCGCCGCGATGTACGACCAGGAGGCCTGGCCCTCCCTGCGCGGCGCCCTGATCAGCGCGAACAAGGGCGACGGCGCACCGCTGCTCAAGCTGTCCGACGGCTACTACGAGCGGGACGACACCGGTAAGTACAGCAACCTGATGTACGCCAACGCCGCCGTGAACTGCCTCGACCTCCCCCCGGCCTTCCGCTCCCCGGCCGACGTCGACAAGGCGGTGGCGTCCTTCCGCGCCGCCTCCCCGCACTTCGGCAAGACCCTGGCCTGGTCCTCCCTGGTCTGCGGCTACTGGCCCCTCCCGGCCACCGGCCACCCCGAGCGCATCCCCGCCAAGGGCGCCGCCCCGATCCTCGTCGTCGGCACGATCCGCGACCCGGCCACCCCCTACGCCTGGGCCCAGTCCCTCGCCTCCCAGCTCACCTCCGGCACCCTCCTCACCTACGACGGCGACGGCCACACCGCCTACGCCCGCGGCTCCACCTGCATCGACTCCGCGGTCAACGCCTACCTCCTGTCCGGCACCGTCCCCCCCGCCCACAAGAAGTGCACCTGACCAGCCCCTCCACCCGGTCACGACCACCCCCCGGAACCCTGTAGACTTTCCCCCGCTGCGCCTGCCAACCTTGGCCCTACGCGCGCAGCACGCCGCCTTAGCTCAGTTGGCCAGAGCAACGCACTCGTAATGCGTAGGTCTCGGGTTCGAATCCCGAAGGCGGCTCCACGAAACCCTAGGTCACATAGCCCGTGACCTGGGGTTTTTGCTTTTCCTCCGAGTCCGGTCGCCCTGGACGCGGCAGCGACGACCTTCGCCGGCGGCCAGTCCCGTCCCGATGGGATCGCCGACACCCTCGGCGACGCGCTGCGGGATGCGGCGGGCATGGCCGGCGACGACACGTACGGCAAGCAGTTCGCGCAGCACTACGACCCGGCGGCCAAGGCGCTCTTCCGGACGATCTCCCCGGCCGTGCGGGCCATCGGGCAGTCCGCGAACGGCCTGGTGCGCACCGCGAACCACTGCCTCAAGGCCGACCGCCGCTCCTGTCCGAAGGCGGGTAAGAGCGCACCGAAGCTCTTCGGCCGGCCCGACGTCGTCGACGACATCACCTACCCCGACCCGCCGACCGCGATCCGCTCCGGCAGCAACCACTGGCCCCCGCCGCTGCACAAGTACTGGGGCCGGCAGCTTGAGCTTCCCGCCGCGTGCCGAGGCCGGCCCGGGGCGCCCGGACGGTGGGTACGTCGGCCGCAACTCGGGGTCCGTAGTGGCGGCCTGCCGCTGGGGTCACCCACCCCTGCACCAGACCCGACAGACCGATCCAGAGCTTCGAACGAGAGAACCTGCTGGAGTCGACGAGCGGTCGACTACGGCCAGGTCGCCAGCGCTCTGTGCCGCTGCCTCTCCGGCGGACGGACATGGCTCTGCTGGTCAGGGCTTCGTCAGGTCCCGGTCATCGTGTTCACCGGCACCGCTCCAGCGGGCCCGCCGTCCCCTGGGCCAACTCGTCGGCACTCGCGGCGTCACATCTCTTGACACAGCGTTGTCCTCGGGCCCACGATCGCGCAGCGGCTTTGGGAGAGCGCTCTCCTTGAGCGCCCGTCCATGCCCCACTCCTCCGTCAGGAGAGTCGATGGGAACGCCGATGTCCCGTGCCGGCGCGCCGGCCGTGGCCGCACCGACATCGCTCCTGCGTGCCGCGGTCGGCGGTGTCACGACCCGGACCCCGGACGACGGCGCGACCTGGACCGATGTCCACTCCGCGAGAACCGGGACCGGTGGCGCCCAGACGCTTCCCGTAAACGCTTCCGGGCGTCATGCCCGCATGTACGGCACCCGGCGGGACAGCGGGTAGCTGCTCATGACGCCCAGCGGCCGGGCAGGCCGCCTCCACTGAGCGGACGCCGGACCCCCCACCCCGACCAGCAGCAGCCATAGGAGAGCCGTGTACACACGAACGCAAGGCCGCCCCCACCATCCTCCGGGGTTCGCTCCCGTGCCCCGTAAGACCGGCAGAACCCTCTGGACGGCGGCTCTCGCCGTCCTGGCGCTGATCACCGCCCTGCTCGCCTCCGGCGCGACCACCGCGAACGCGGCCCCCACGCTGCTCTCGCAGGGCAAGGCCGTCACCGCCTCCTCCGTGAACGGCGGCAACGCCGCCGCCAACGCGGTCGACGGCAACACCGGCACCCGCTGGGAGAGCGCCTGGAGCGACCCGCAGTGGCTGCAGGTGGACCTGGGCTCGACCGCGACGATCAGTCAGATCGTGCTTCAGTGGGAGACCGCCTACGCCAAGGCGTACCAGATCCAGGTCTCGACCGACGGGTCGACCTGGACCCCGGTCTACTCGACCACCACCGGTCCTGGCGGGACCGAGACCCTGAACGTCAGCGGGACCGGCCGCTACGTGCGGATGTACGGCACCGCGCGCAACACCGGCTACGGCTACTCCCTCTGGGAGTTCCAGGTCTTCGGCGCCTCGGGGACCGGTGGCGGCGGCACGACCTGCGGCACGCAGAACGCGGCGCTGAACCAGCCGGCGACCGCCTCCTCCACCGAGAACGCCGGCACCCCCGCCGCCGCGGCGGTCGACGGCAACAACGGCACCCGCTGGTCGAGCGCCGCCGCCGACCCGCAGTGGCTCGACGTCGACCTGGGCTCCACACTGACGATCTGTAAAGCCACCCTCAGTTGGGAGGCCGCCTACGCCACCGCGTTCCAGCTCCAGACCTCGACCGACAACACCAACTGGACCACGATCTACTCCACCACCGCCGGAACCGGTGGCACCCAGACCCTCAACGTCACGGGAACCGGCCGCTACGTGCGGATGTACGGCACGGCCCGGGCCACCGGCTACGGCTACTCGCTGTGGGAGTTCCAGGTCTTCACCGGCGGAACGGGCGGAACGGGTGGAACGGGTGGAACGGGTGGAACCGGCGGCGGCACACCGCCGCCCACCGGCGATTGCGGCACCACCAACGCGGCCCTCGGCCACCCCGCCACGGCCTCGTCGACACAGGACGACAACCCGGCCTACGACCCGTTCTACGCCACCGACGGCAGCACCCTGACCCGCTGGTCGAGTGCGATATCCGATCCGCAGTGGATCATGGTGGACCTCGGCGGCAGCCTGCCGGTGTGTCAGGTGGTGCTCCAGTGGGAGAACGCCTACGCCTCCGGATTCCAGCTCCAGACCTCGACCGACAAGACCAACTGGACCACGATCTACTCCACCACCACCGGAACCGGCGGCACCCAGACCGTCAACGTCACGGGAACCGGCCGCTACGTGCGGATGTACGGCACGGCCCGGGCCACCGGCTACGGCTACTCGCTGTGGGAGTTCGCCGTCCGCACGGTCGGGAACCAGACGGTCACCATCCCGCCGCCCCCGTCTCAGCCCGCCCCGGGCAACTGCCCCTGGATCAACAAGCCCAACGTGGCCGTCTCGACCCGCGTCGCCCAGCTGATGGGCGCGATGACGCAGGACCAGAAGGCCGGGATGCTGCACGGCGACGGTTCGAGCGTCTACATCGGGCAGATCGCCGGGCAGCCCTCGCTCTGCATCCCGGACGTCAACCTGGAGGACGGGCCGACCGGCGTGGGCGACGGCCTCGGGGGCGTCACTCAGTTCCCCGACGGCGAGACCTCCGCGGCCACCTTCGACCCCGCCTACGAGCACGACTTCGGCGTTGCAGTGGGCCAGGAGTTCGCCGGCAAGGGCGTCAACGTCTCGCTCGGCCCGACGATCAACATGGTGCGCGACCCGCGCTGGGGCCGGTCCTACGAGACCTTCGGCGAGGATCCGTACCTCACCGGCGAGATCGTCAGCGCCGACGTGCAGGGCATGCAGAGCCAGGGCGTGATGGCCATGGTCAAGCACGCGGCCGCGTACAACATCGAGCAGCCGTCGGCGCCCGGAAACGAGGTCGTGGACAGCCGCACCCTGCAGGAGATCTACCTGCCCGGCTTCCAGACCGCCATCGAGAAGGGCGGCGCGGCGGCGCTGATGTGCGGATACAGCATGGTGAACGGCGCCTATTCCTGCCAGAACCCGCAGATCGAGAACGTGCCGATGTACCAGCAGGCCGGGTTCCAGGGCTTCATCTGCTCGGACTGGGGCGGCATCCACTCCACCGCGCCGTCGGCCAACGCCGGCGAGACGATCGAGATGCCGTTCGGCGGGTTCTTCGGAGCCAACCTGGAGCAGGCCGTCGCCGCGGGCCAGGTCACCCAGGCCACCTTCGACACCATGGTGTCCAGGGTGCTGACCCAGATGTTCCGCTTCGGCATGTTCGACAAGGCGCCCAGCGGCTCCACCACCGCCATCGTGGCCACTCCCGCACACCGCGCGGTCGCGCTGCGCGGTGACGAGGAGGGCTCCGTCCTGTTGAAGAACAACGGCGTGCTGCCGCTCGACCCGAACGGCAGCGAGTCCGTCGCGGTCATCGGCACCAACGCCGGCGCCGGCGTGATCACCGCCGGCGGCGGCAGTGGCACCAGCACCAGCACCGGCACCTACAACCCGCTGTACGGGATCCAGCAGCGCACCGCCGGCACCAACGTCAAGGTCGCCTACGACGACGGGACCAACCAGAGCAGCGCGGCCGCGCTGGCGAAGTCCTCGAACGTCGCGATCGTCTTCGCGGCCGACAACTACGGCCACGAGGAGTCCGACAACCCCACGCTCAACCTGCCGAACAACCAGGACGCGCTGATCTCCGCGGTCGCGGCGGCGAACCCGAACACGATCGTGGTGCTCAGCGACAACTCGGCGATCATGATGCCGTGGCTGAACCAGGTCGCGGGCGTGTTCGAGACCTTCTACCAGGGCCAGGAGTTCGGCCAGGCAATCGCTGAGCTGCTGTTCGGCGACGTGAACCCGTCCGGGCACCTTCCGATCACCTTCCCGGCCTCGCTCGCGCAGGTGCCGGCGAACACGGCCGCGCAGTGGCCGGGCGTCAACGGCACCGTGCAGTACTCGGAAGGGCTGAAGATCGGATACCGCTGGTACGACGCGAACAACGTCACGCCGCTGTTCCCGTTCGGCTTCGGTCTGTCCTACACCAACTTCTCGTTCAGCAACCTCAAGGTCGGGGCGCTGAGCGGCGGTCAGGCAACGGTGACGGCCACCGTCACCAACACCGGAAGCCGGGCCGGGACCGAGGTGGCCCAGTTGTACGTCGGCGATCCGGCCTCGGCCGGCGAGCCACCGCACCAGCTCAAGGGCTTCCAGCGGATCACGCTGAACCCCGGCGCGTCCGGCACGGTCACGTTCACGGTGACCGCGCACGACCTCGCGCACTGGGACACCGCGTCGAGCAACTGGATCGCCTCGGCGGGCAATTACCAGATCCTGGTCGGCAACAGCTCGCGTAACCTGCCGCTGACCGGCAGCCTCAACAACCCGAGCGACGTCACGGCCAACGCCATGGACTGATCCGGGATCGCCCCTGAGGGGCGTGAGGTCCCGCTGCCCGGCCACGGCAGCGGAACCTCACGCCCCTCTCGCGCGTCACGGCGCTGCGCGCTCTCCCGAGGGCCGTCATGGGCCCGGGGAGGTGACGTCCACCAGGACTTCGCCGACCGCGCAGGTTCGCCATCAGGTCGGGGCCGTCGACGCCGTCCGGGAAGCCCGGGAAGTTCTCGGCCTCGGTCGTCGTGGTCAGGGAGTCGCCGACGACGATCGAGCTGCCGAACAGCGGGGGCTTGAGCTGGGCGCGGGCGGTGTGGAGAGCGGCGGTGCAGTCGGCCGGGCCCGGGCCTGTGACGATGACCTCGCGCACGTCGCCGGTGGTGCTCATACGGCGGGCTCCGGGGCGATCTCCGCGATCAGGCCCTCGATGAGGCCCTTGATCGCGTCCCGGATGGGCCGTACGGCCTCGACACCCTGACCGGCGGGGTCGTCGAGTTTCCAGTCGAGGTAGCGCTTGCCGGGGAAAACGGGGCAGGCGTCGCCGCAGCCCATGGTGATGCACACGTCCGACGCGCGGACCGCCTCGACCGTCAGCACCTTCGGCGTCTGGGCGGAGATGTCGATGCCGACCTCGTTCATCGCCTCGACGACGGCGGGGTTGACCTGGTCGGCCGGGGTGGAGCCGGCGGAGCGGACCTCGACGCGGTCCCCGGCCAGGTGGGTCAGCCACGCGGCGGCCATCTGGGAGCGGCCGGCGTTGTGGACACAGACGAACAGCACGGACGGCTTGTCGGACATGTTCGAGGCTCTCTGATCGAAATGACATATCAAGCACGGTTAACATCAGCTCCCGGTGACGTCAGTCACCGCTGATGTGAGATTATCAGTCCATGATGACGTCAGTCGACACTGAACTGATCCGCGTTCTCGCGGACCCGCTCAGGCTCCGGATCGTGACCCTGCTGTCCCGCGAGACGCTGTGCACCACTCACCTCGTGGAGGAGACGGGCGCCCGGCAGACCAACCTCTCCAACCATCTGAAGGTGCTGCGCGAGGCCGGCGTGGTGGAGACCGAGCCGTGCGGCCGGTTCACGTACTACAAGCTCCGCCCGGATGTCATCGAAAGCCTCGCGGCGTCCTTCGCCGAGCTCGCCGTCACGGCACGCGCCACCGCCGACACGAAAAGGGCCTGCCCGTGACCCGCACCGAAGCGCCCGCGCCCGTCGAGGAGCCCTCGATCGTCGCGAACCTCTCCACCCTGGACCGCTTCCTGGCCGTCTGGATCCTGATCGCCATGGGCGTCGGCATCGGCCTGGGCCGCGCCATCCCCAGCCTCGACAGCGGTCTGGCCGAGCTCGACGTCGGCGGCATCTCCCTGCCGATCGCCCTCGGCCTGCTGATCATGATGTACCCGGTCCTGGCCAAGGTCCGGTACGACAGGCTCGACACGGTGACCGGCGACCGCAGGTTGCTGGTCACCTCTCTGCTGATCAACTGGATCGTCGGCCCCGCGGTGATGTTCACCCTGGCCTGGGTGTTCCTGTCCGACCTGCCCGCCTACCGCACCGGCCTGATCATCGTCGGCCTGGCCCGCTGCATTGCCATGGTGATCATCTGGAACGACCTCGCGTGCGGCGACCGCGAGGCCGCCGCCGTCCTGGTCGCCCTGAACTCCGTCTTCCAGGTTGTCGCCTTCGGCCTGCTCGGCTGGTTCTACCTGGACCTGCTGCCCAAGTGGCTCGGCCTCGGCAACGGCGAGCATCTGCACATCTCCGTCGGCAGAATCGCCCTGAACGTCGTCGTCTTCCTCGGCATCCCGCTGGTCGCTGGGTTCCTGACCCGCCGTATCGGCGAGCAGAGGATGGGCCGTGACGCCTACGAGGCCAAGGTGCTGCCGCGGATCGGTCCCTGGGCGCTGTACGGGCTGCTGTTCACGATCATCGTCCTGTTCGCGCTGCAGGGAAGGACGATCACCCACCAGCCCGGCGACGTCGCGCGCATCGCCCTGCCGCTGCTGGCATACTTCGCGATCATGTGGTTCGGCACGTTCGCGCTCGGCAAGGGCGTCGGCCTGCCCTACGACCGCACCGCGACACTGGCGTTCACCGCGGCCGGAAACAACTTCGAACTCGCCATCGCCGTCGCCATCGGAACCTTCGGCGTCACCAGCGGCCAGGCCCTGTCCGGCGTGGTCGGCCCCCTCATCGAGGTTCCCGTGCTCATCGCTCTGGTGTACGTCTCCCTCGCCTGGCGCGGACGCTTCGCCGGCCCGGCGTCGCAGCCTGCCGGGCAGGCCGAGTCGGTGGCGTGACCCGGCGCGCCGACGTGGTGATCGTCGGCGGCGGCAACTCCGGTCCCCCTGAGACGGTCGGACTCCCACCGCGGCATGCTGTATCGCTCAGCCCGGGCAGGGGTCAGTGTCCGGCGGTCAGCAGGTTCCCCATAGCGGCCAGCACGGAGGGGGCGACCTTGTAGTAGACCCAGGTGCCGCGGCGCTCGGAGGTGAGCAGGCCGGCCTCGCGGAGCTTCTTCAGGTGGTGGGAGACGGTCGGCTGCGAGACGCCCACGTCGGAGATGTCGCATACGCACGCCTCGCCGCCCGCGTGCGAGGCCACCAGGGAGAACAGCCGCAGCCGTACCGGGTCGCCGAGCGCCTTGAACATCACGGCTGTCCGCTCGGCCTCTTCCGCCGTCAGCGGGCGCTCGGTCAGCGGCGGGCAGCACGGCGCGACGTCCGGTTCGAGTACGGGCAGCAGCTCGGCGTTCGACATACTTCTATGTTGACACATGTCGAATCAATGCGTGCCGTCCAGGCGGTTGCGCAGCACCCGGGCGACGCGTCGGGTGTCCCGGCCGACGCAGCGCAGCTCGTGCGCTGCCGCGAGCCCCGCCTGGTCGCCTCCGGTGACTGCCGCGTCCAGTTGCTCCGTGATCAACTCCCTGATTTCGATAACTGTCTAAGTTGACGCTTGTCTAATCAGTTGCCATGCTGGCAGCACGAGCCATCGACGAAGGTCGAATCAGCAAGCAGAGGGGAAGTATCGTGAGTCCGTCCACACCCGCCCTGCCCATCGTGGTGATCGGGGCCGGCCCCGCTGGTCTTGCCGCAGCCGCCCACCTGGTCGAACGCGGCCAGGACGTCGTGGTCCTCGAAGGTGGAAGCCGCGCGGCGGCCGCGGTACGGGCCTGGGGTCACGTGCGGCTGTTCTCGACCTGGGCCGAGCTGACCGACCCCGCCGCCGAGAAGCTGCTCGCCCCCACCGGATGGGTGAAGCCGGACGCGGGCACGTACCCGACCGGCGCCGACTGGGCCGAGCGGTACCTCCAGCCGCTCGCCGACGTCCTTGGCGACGCCGTGCGCTACGGCGCCACCGTCACCGGCGTCTCCCGCCTCGGCCGCGACCGCGTCGTGGACGCCGACCGCGACACCCAGCCCTTCACGGTCGACCACACCACCCCCGACGGCCGCGAGCAGCGCGTCCTGGCCCACGCGGTGATCGACGCCTCCGGCACCTGGAACCAGCCCTCCCCCGCTGGCGCCAACGGCCTGCCCGCGCTGGGTGAGCGCGCCGCGGCCGACCGCATCTCCTACCGCGTCCCGGACCTGGGCGACCCGGCCGTACGAGCCCGGTACGCAGGCAAGCGCACCGCCGTGATCGGCTCGGGAGCCTCCGCCTTCACCGCCCTCGCCTCGCTCGCCGACCTGGCCGAGGGCGCTCCCGGGACCCACAGCACCTGGATCCTGCGCCGCGGCATCAGCGGCTCCACCTTCGGCGGCGGCACCGCCGACCAGCTCCCCGCCCGCGGCGCCCTCGGCCTGGCGGCGAAGGCCGCGGTCGACGACGGCCAGGCCGACGCCGTCACCGGCTTCCGCACAGCCGCCATCGAGTGCGACGGCGAGCAGCTGGTCCTGGTCGGTGACGACGGACGCCGCCTCGACCCGGTCGACGAGATCATCGTGCTCACCGGACTGCGCCCCGACCTGTCCTTCCTCGGCGAACTGCGCCTCGACCTCGACGGCCGCCTCCAGGCCCCGACCGCCCTCGCCGCGGAGATCGACCCCAACCTGCACTCCTGCGGCAGCGTCCGCCCCCACGGCCACCGTGAACTCGCACAGCCCGAGGCCGGTCTGTACCTGGTCGGCATGAAGTCCTACGGCCGAGCCCCGACCTTCCTGGCCATGACCGGCTACGAGCAGGCCCGCTCGGTGGCCGCCGCCATCGCGGGCGACCTCGACGCCGCCGACCGCGTCGAACTCACCCTCCCCGAAACGGGCGTCTGCGGCGGCTCCGGCCTCTTCGACGACCCCGCGGCCGCCGGGCAGAGCGGTGGCGGGTGCTGCACGCCCGCACCCCAACTCATCCAGCTCGGCGTCAGCGCGCCGGCTTCCGGCGGCTGCTGCTGATCCTCGTCCGCACGCAGCAGGAGGTCGTCATGTCCCGCGTCCAACTCGCGCTGCGCGTCCCCGACCTTGAGGCGTCCATCGGCCTTCCACTCCCGGCTCTTCGGCATCGAGCCCGCCGAGCTCCGTGACGGCTACGCCAACTCCGCCATCGCCGAACCCCCGCTGGAGCTGGTCCTGGTCCAGGGTGCCGACGGTGAGGACACCCGCATGGGCCACCTCGGGGTCGAGGTGGACACCACCGACGCCGTCAACGCCGCCATGACCCGACTCGCGGCGGAGGGCCTGGACACCGCCGTGGAGAACGACACAGCGTGCTGCTACGCCGTCCAGGACAAGGTCTGGGTGCACGGCCCCGGCGACGAGCCCTGGGAGGTCTACGTCGTCAAAGCCGACGCCGACACCCTCGCCGAACAGCGGGCCGGTACATGCTGTTCGGCGTCGGGCGACACCCGCCGATACGCGACAGGGTGTCGCCGGCGCGGCCGTCAGCTTGTCAGTGGTGGATGCGGGCGGGGTCGCCGTAGATGACACCTCGGCCGTATCCGCTGAGGTAGACGCGGCCGTACGTGTCGGGGTCCCCGGTGAGGACGTCCGGGGATCCGCCGTACTGGTGGCGGTCGTCGTTGATGCGGGTCCAGGTCTTCGCGGTGTCGTCGGAGCGGTAGACGCCGCGCTGTCCGCCGATCGTCGCGGCGGTGTACAGGGCGGGGTAGGTCCTCCCGGGTGCCGGCTTGCCGAAGCCGATGTTGTCTGCCTGGCCGACGGTGGTCACCCGGGCGAACGTCGCTCCGGAGTCGGTCGAGCGCCACAGTCCGTAGGAGGTCCAGGAGGCGCCGCCGGCCAGCCAGATGTCGCCCCCGTGTCCGGGTACGGCCTTGAAGCGCACGCCCCAGTTGGTGGCCGGCAGACCGGTGGCGGGGGAGGCGGTGAAGGTGGCGCCGCCGTCGGTGCTGACGTAGAAGGTGCCGTTGGAGTAGGCGTAGAAGGTCGTCGGATCGACCCGGTCGGAGGCCACGAGGGCGTTGGCCGGCACCCCGGTGGACGCGGTCCAGGTGCTGCCGAAGCCGGTCGAGAGGACCACCGGCACGCCCGCGTCGCCCGGCGCCCACAGGAAGCGGCTGCCGTCGGCCGCCGCGGCGATGCTGCCGCCGACGGTGACTCCCTCGGGCTCGCCGCCCTCGAACCAGGTGGTGCCCCCGTCGGTGGAGAACGCCGCGTGGCTGTCGCCGTTCCCGGAGTCGGCGAGGTATCCCGCCCGTACGAGGACCTTCGGGTTGAGCTGGGCGTAGTCGATGCCCGTCGTGGTGCTGAAGACCGGTGAGGTGAAGACCGTCGACGGTGCCGTGCCGAGGTCGTCGTGGCGGAAGCCCCCCACATCGCCCATGGCGCTGACCAGCGCTCCGCCCGGGGGCTTGACGAGGCCCTGGACCGCGCCTTCCTCCAGGCCCCGCACCACGGGTGTGATCTCGACGGTGCCGCCGGTGTCCCAGGCGGTCAGGTTGTTCGTGCCGGCGATGCCGGGGCCACCGTTGAACAGCATGTGGTCGGAGTCGAACGGGTCGATCTCCATCGCCGAGAGGGCTTGGCCGAGTTTGGGCACCAGTATCGGCGGGGCGGACTGCCCTCCCATGGTGTACCAGGGGGTGGCGGTGATGTCGAAGTGGTAGCGCAGGGTGCGGTCGGGCCAGGACCCCCAGTCCCAGATGCGTGTCCAGGAGGCGCCGGAGTCGGTGCTGCGGAAGATGTTCCCGTCCGGCCACCAGGAGACCTGTGTGCCCACCATGAGCGTGCCCGGGCGCTGCCGGTCGACGGTCAGGCCTGAGTAGCCGAAGTAGTCGTCGTCGCTCGACGAGGGCAGAGGGCTGATCCGCGTCCACGTATCCGCGGTGGCGTCGTACTTCCACACGTCGCCCTTGCCGCCGCCGAAGGGCCCGACGTCGTCGCTGGTGGCGATGTACAGCAGGCGGTTGTCCGGGTCCACGACTCCCTTGTGCGGCAAGTAGCCGGTCGGCGCGCCGGGCAGCGGGGCCCAGGTCGCGCCGCCGTCCGTGCTGCGGTACACCGGGTCGTCCCGGTCGGCGACCCCGACGTAGACGGTCTTCGTGAGGTGGCCCGGCCTTCCGGTGCTCTTGTCGAACGCCACCCACACCAGACCCGGGTCCTCCGCGGTGCCGGGTGTCCCCGGGTCGTCACCGGAGGTGGGGAAGCCGGTCACCTGTCCCCACGTCGCGCCGCCGTCGCTGCTGCGCCACAGGCCGTGTCCGCTGGGTGCGCCCAGATAGAGGACACGGTCGTCGTTCGGGTCGACCGCCAGCCGCTCGCCCATGCCGCGACCGTTCATGTTGCCGCCCAAGGTGAACGGAAGGACCGCGGTCTCCCAGGTGGCGCCCCTGTCGCACGAGCGCAGGACGGCACCGTTGTTGGGGTCCACACCGTTGGTGTACATCCCCACCGCGGCCCAGACCTTGGACGCGTGGGAAGGACTGGCGGCGATGGCCGCCACGCCCATGTAGCCCCAGTGGTCCCAGTCCACCCAGTCCAGCAGGGGCTGCCACGCCCCGGCGGCCTGATCCCGGCGGTACATGCCGCCGACATCGGTACGCGCGTAGGCCAGGTCCTTCTGTGCATGGCTGAAGACGATGCCCGTCACGAAACCCGTGCCGCCGATCCTGACGTTCCGGAAGCTGTACCGGTCCCAGCCGGGCTTCGCGTGGGGCGGCGTGACCGCTGAGGCCCGTGGATCCGCGGCAAGGCCAACTGCTGGGGCGCCCAGCGCCGCTGCCATCAACTGCCTGCGGGTCAATCCAGGGGTTGTCACGGTCTGGTGCTCCTCGCGTGTCGGGGTGTCGGCCAGCTCCTTCGGGCACGAACTCAAGGACGTTCGGAGGTGCGGAAGTTGCCACTCCCGGGTGGGAGCGCTCCCATATGCCACACCGTATGCAGTCTGCGAGGACCTCGACAAGACCCGTGACGCGCCCGCGGGGCGCGAGTCGACGTGCCGGGTTCGCGTCCGGCCCACTGCGGTCGACGACTCCTGCGGGCTCGCCGGGGCCGCGGTGGCAGGTGTTGACACCACGCACGGGCGAGGTGCAAGGTGCCGTCGTTGGTGTCGGGCCGACGGCCCGGCAATCTCCCCATCGGGAATGTTAGCGCTAACGTTTCCCCCTCCTCGCGCCGCCCTTGCCCACCCCCCACTGCAAGGAGAACCCGCGTGAACGCCCGAAGTCCGAACTCGACCGGGGAATCCGACTCGAGATGTCACCCGGCCCGCGTCCGCCGTTGAGGCACTCGCCGACGCTGGCACCGTCCGAGCCGGACTCGTAGGACCCCGAGTGCAAGCGGAGTTCGACAGCGCTGCCGCGTACTTCGGCGACGGCACGCCGCCAGTACGCGGGAAGTTCTCTCCCACGCGCGTCACCGGTGAACGTGATGACCGGCAGGACGGCTCTTGTACCGGCCGGACATACCCACTTCATCGGCCGCCCGGCGCGCGCGGTTGATCGTCCATTGCCGACAAGCAGGTGTCCAGCGTCAGCCGGCCCCCTGTCGCTTCACGGACCGTCGGCGTTGCAGTCCGGGTGCGCACGGAGGGGCTTGGTGCGGCAGACCGTCCTTCCGCCATTCCCCGACCCCACATCCCGGAGGAAACCGTGCGCAGACCCGTGCGTCCATTTTGTCACCGCCCGTTCTGCTGGCCGCGGCCGGACTCTTCGCCCTCCTGGGCGCGGGCGTGGCGGTGGTCCCCGAGGCCTCGGCCGCCGTCACCGCCTCGGTTTCCGCCAACGCCGACGCGAAGCTCGCGACGATGCCGGCAACCGGCGTCGGAACGAACGTCGCCGTCTACGACGGGAACATGAACCAGTCGGCCGTCCCGGGCCTGCTCAGCGCCGCGGGCATCAGGACGATCCGCTACCCCGGCGGTTCCTACGCCGACATCCACCACTGGCAGACCAACACCACCGAGGGTGGCTACGTCGCCCCCAACACCGACTTCGACGCCTACATGGGAACGGTCAAAGCCGCCGGCGCCCAGCCCATCGTCATCGCGAACTACGGCTCGGGCACCCCCCAGGAAGCCGCCGACTGGGTGCGGTACGCCAACCCACCCGCTTTCATCTTCCAGACCTCACCGAGATCCAGGAGAGAGCCATGACAGCACGGCAGGACGAACACAAGCCCGCAGGACGGAAATCTCCGAGCCGCAGAGCGGTGCTGGTCGCGCTGGGTGCGCTGCCGGTCCTCTCCGTCGCGACACCTCGTGCGAGTGCGGCGGCCGCAGTGGCGGTGGATCCGGCCGCGCGACGGCAGACGATCCGGGGCTTCGGCGGCATGAACCACCCGGAATGGGCGGGCGACCTGACCGCGGCTCAGCGTGACACGGCGTTCGGTAGCGGCACGGGGCAGCTGGGCTTCTCGATCCTGCGAATCCACGTGGACGAGGACAAGGCCAACTGGAGCAAGGAGGTGGCGACCGCGCAGGCGGCGGTCGCACACGGGGCGCTCGTCTTCGCGTCGCCGTGGAATCCCCCTGCGAGTATGACCGAGACGTTCACCCGCGGCAGCCAGACCGACGCCAAGCGCCTGCGGTACGACATGTACGGGGCCTACGCGCAGCACCTCAACGACTTCTGCACTTTCATGAAGAGCAACGGCGTCGACCTGTACGCCATCTCCGTCCAGAACGAGCCGGACTACGCCTCGACCTGGACCTGGTGGACGGCGAGCGAGATCGTCACCTTCCTGCGGAACAACGCCGGCTCCATCGGCACCAAGGTGATCGCCCCGGAGTCGTTCCAGTACGTCAAGAGCATGTCCGACCCGATCCTCAACGACGCCACCGCCCTGGCCAACCTGGACATCCTCGGCGCCCACCTCTACGGCACCGCGTACTCCAACTTCCCCTACCCCCTGTTCCAGCAGAAGGGGCAGGGCAAGGAACTGTGGATGACGGAGGTCTACTACCCCAACAGCACCGACTCGGCGGACCTGTGGCCCGCCGCGCTCGGCGTCGGAGAACACATGCACCACGCCATGGTGGACGCCGAGTTCCAGGCGTACGTGTGGTGGTACATCCGCCGCTCCTACGGGCCCCTGCGCGAGGACGGCCAGATCAGCAAGCGCGGCGCCGTCATGGCCCAGTTCGCCAGGTTCGTCCGCCCCGGCTGCGTACGCCTCACTATCACGGCCAACCCGCAGACCAACGTCTACACCTCCGCCTACGCCTACGCCGACGGATCCAAGGTCGTGATCGTGGCGGTCAACACGGCCACCTCCACCGTCAGCCAGCAGTTCACGGTCTCCGGTGCCACGTCCGGGAGCGTGTCCGCCTACGTCACCGACGGCTCCAGGAACGTCGCGGCGACCACCGGCCCCGGCATGTCCGGCGGCACCTTCACCGCCTCGCTGCCTGCCCAGAGCATCACCACCTACGTCGTCCCCGTCGGCGGCTCCTCCGGTGGTGACACCCAGGCGCCGACCGCCCCCGGCGCCCCCACCGCCTCCGCGGTCACGTCCGGCTCCGTCACCCTCAGCTGGACGGCCGCCACCGACAACGTGGGCGTGACCGGCTACGACGTCGTACGCGTCAGCGGCAGCACCGAGACCGCCGCCGCGTCCTCCACCACCAACCAGGCCGTTGTCACCGGCCTGACCGCCGGCACGGCCTACACCTTCGCGGTCTACGCCCGCGACGCCGCCGGCAACCGTTCCTCCCGCAGCACCACCACGACCGTCACCACCACCACCGGCACCCCGACCGGCACCTGCGGGATCGGCTACCAGGTGACGAACAGCTGGAGCGGCGGCTTCCAGGGCGAGATCGTCATCAGCAACACGAGCAGCACCCCCCTCGACGGCTGGACCCTGGCCTTCTCCTTCACCGCCGGCCAGACCATCACCCAGATGTGGGGCGGCACACCCGCGCAGAACGGGAGCGCGGTGACCGTGACCCCGGCGGACTACACCCGCGCCATCCCGGCCGGCGGCTCCGTCACCATCGGCTTCCTTGCCAACCAGGGTGGCACCAACCCCGCCCCGACCGCCTTCGTCCTGAACGGCGGCACCTGCACCACCGCCGGCTGACGAGTGGCACCACCGCCACCCACGCGTGGCCCGGACTGCGGCCGGAAGCCTCTGACGCCGGGCCCGTGAACGGGGCGAAGATCGTTGTGTGGACCCGCGACGGCGGCCAGGGCCGGCGGCGAACCGCGAGCCGACCGGTGGCCCGCCGGCGACCACGCGACCGAGACGCACGACCCGCCGCGTACCCCGGCATCCGCCGGGATACGCGGCGACCGAACCGAGGAAGATCAGCTCCCCCATTGCAGATGTACGACAACCCGGTGATCAGTGGCTTCTACCCAGACCCGAGCGTGTGCCGGGTCGGCGATGATTACTACGCGGTGAGTTCGAGCTTCGAGTACTTCCCCGGAGTGCCCCTTTTCCACAGCCGCGACCTGGTGCACCGGCGGCAGATCGGCAACGTCCTGGACCGGCCGGGCCAACTGCTCCTGACGGATGACATACCGTCCTCCCGCGGTATCTACGCACCGACGATCCGGCATCACGACGGCCTGTTCCACGTGATCACTTCCCGGGTCGGTGCCGGCGGAGTCCCCGCCGGGCACCTGATCGTCACCAGCGAGCGGCCGGAAGGTCCGTGGTCCGAACCCGTTCACGTCGATACGCCCGGTGTCGACCCCGACCCGGCCTGGGACGACGACGGCACGTGCTGGTGCAGCACCTCCGGCGTCCGTATGGCGCGCATCGACCCGTCGACAGGGGCGGTGCTGGAGGGCCCGTGGCGGACATGGTCGGGATCCGGTGGGCAGTATCCGGAGGCGCCGCACCTTCACCGCATCGACGGCTGGTGGTACCTGCTGGTCTCCGAGGGCGGTACGGGCGACGGGCACGCCGTCTCCATCGCGCGCAGCCGCCCCCCCGCGGGCCGTTCGAGCCGTGCCCTTCGAATCCGTTCCTGAGTCACCGCGGCACCGATCTGCCGATCCAGAGCACCGGGCACGCCGATCTCGTCCCGCCCGGGACGACTTCGACACCACCGCGCTGTCACCAGGCTGGATCTCCCCCCCCGCAGCCTGCCGGACGCGTCGTGGTCACTGGACGACCGGCCGGGGTGGCCGACGCTCCGTGCGGCCGGCCCGAGCCTCGACCGCCCCGGGTACACCTCCGTCGGACGCCGCCAGCAGCACCTGGACTGCCGAGTCTCCGCCCGTATCGATCCGGGCTCGGGCCGCGGCGGTTTGTGTGTACGCATGGACGAGGCGCACCACTACGAACTCGAAGTCAGCGGCGGAGAAGCCGCCGGGCCGGACACGCTTGCCTTCTCGGTCGTCGGCACTGACACGGCACTGCTGGCGGAACTCGACGGGCGTTACCTCTCGACCCAGCTCAGCACCGGCTTCACCGGTCGTGTGATCGGCATGTACGCCATCGAGGGCAGCGTCGCCTTCGACTGGTTCGACTACACGCCTGCGACGCTTACCACTCAGCACGGCGGAACGAGCGGCTCCTGAAACAGGGCGGGCGGTTCGGCACCGTCGAGGAGCACCATGTGCTCTTCGTCCGAGCAGCCGCACTTCCCGCACTTCGCGCAGCCGTAACGCCGGGGCCCCTTTCGGCTCTGGCGCCGGTACGGGCCGGGGAAGCCGCTTCGGCTCAGCCGCCCCGAGCCGTTCCCAGGGGTCGGCCGGGGGCGCACCGGCTCCGGCAAGACCCTCGCCCTCGGCCTGGCCCTGCCGGCGCGTACCGCCGGGCGGCGCGCCGAGCCCCGTCAGCCGCTGGCCCTGGTGACTGCCGACTGGACCAGGTCGCGATCACCGTGCCGGACGAGGCCGACCAGATGGCCGGCATGGGCTTCGTGCCCCAGGTCACGGCACTCCTGGAACGGTTCTGCCCGCGGGCCGGCGGATGCTGTTCTCCGCCACCCTCGACCGGAACGTCGACCTCCTGGTCCGCCGCTACCTCACCGACCCGGTCGTCCACTCCGTCGGTCCCTGACAGTGGGGTGAGAGCCGCCGCCCTGCACGGCGGGAAATCGCAACCGCAGCGCACTCACGGATCGACAACCCGGAGTGAATCTGCAAAGTGCATGCATTGCTGCTAGATTAAAAGCATGAGCGCACTCACCATCCGGGACGTCCCTGAAGACCAGATCCAGACCCTGAAGATCCGCGCAGCCCAGGCCGGAAAGTCTCTCCAGGCATACTTCCTCGACCTCATCGAACGCGAGACGGCGAAGCCCACCATGGCGGAGATGATGGAACGACTCAACCGCGAAACCACCGCCGACATCAGCACCGCCGACATCCTCAGCGCCATCGACGAAGGCCGGGCGGGCCGTTGATCGTCCTCGACTGCTCTGCGCTCGTCGCTGTCCTCAGCGCCCACAACGCCGAAGGCGACCTGATCCGCACTCGCGTCGCCCAAGCCACCGAGGTGTACGCTCCCACCCTTCTCGACTACGAGGTCCAGTCAGCCCTCCTCGGTATGCGGCGCGGCGGAAAGCTCACCGAAAAGGAGGTCGGTAAGGCGATCGCCGCCTACCGGCTGCTGCCGATCACCAAGCGGGAGACGCTGCCCTTCTGGGACCGAATCCAAAGGCTTCACGCCAACCTGAGCGCCTACGACGCCCAATACGTCGCCCTCGCCGAAGCGCTCGGCAGCCCCCTCGTCACCTGCGACGCCCGCATCGACCGCAGCGGCGCGGCAAAGTGCGCGGTTGAGGTCTTCGAGAGCGCCACCAAGTAGCACGGGTCCGGGTGCTGCCACATCACTCGGCCAACGTGACACGCCCGTCGGCCATTGTCGAAGAGCAACACGTGGTTCTCGTAGGGGGGGAGCAGTCCACCGTGGCGATGGGTTGGCAAGCAGTTGGGCGGGGTTTTCTCCCTGGTGGCATGGCCGGAGCCGTACTCGTCATGCGTAGGTCTCGGGTTCGAATCCCGAAGGCGCTCTCGGCAAACCCCAGGTCAGGCCACTGACCTGGGGCTTTCGTTCTCTCTGGCCATGGGAAGCCCTCGTCGAGGGGCTTTTCGACCTACGCGTGACCGTGCGGCGACAGCTGTTCAGAGGCGAGGGGTGGGTGGCTGTCGTGGCTGGGGTGTGCGGGTGACGATGACCGCGTAGCGGCACTCGGCCTCGGTGGTGTCGTGGAAAGCGCATGGCGCGGGCTCTGCGAGTTCCAGGGTGTCACCGGCGTCGAGTTCGTGGACGGTGGCGCCCTCGTGGAAGGTCAGCTGACCGTCGAGGACCCAGATGACATGGCGGATGAACACCGGCGCGGCATAGGCTCCGCCCAGATGCCGCCGGCGGCGGGCATGCCACCCTGCAGCGCGGAACTCGGCCTCGATCAGGAGGCCACCAGGCCAGGTGCGTCGAACGGCGGCGTGGACCCTCCAGGCGCCTTGACCGCGCGCCGGGCGCACCAGTTGCGGCCCCGGACGCCGCCTTCCGCACCCCCTTGCAGGCACCGGTGCCGTGGGGCCCGCGCGAACCCCGGGCCGCTGCACGGGACTTGCCCGGGCGAGCGGCGGACGCGGGCCTCACTCGGCCGCCTAGCGCAGGGGCGCGGGGGTGAGGGCCGGGGGAGTGAAGAATTCACTCGCTTGAGCAGCGCGCGGCGGCAGTGCCTGCGGGTCGTGCGGGCGACTGGGCAAGATGCGCGGGGTGAGCGCACCGCGGGCGGCCGCCCGGCACGGTTCGTGCAGCGCCCACCGCCGCCGTCAGGGGAGTTTCGGTCATGACGTTCGATCTGCTGATCGTGGGCCTGGGGTACGTCGGGCTGCCGCTCGCCCGCGCGGCCGGGGACGCGGGGCTCGCCGTCGCCGGGTACGACATCGCCCCCGACACGGTCGCGGCGCTGCGCGCGGGGCGTTCGACGGTGCGCGACGTCAGCGACGCGGACGTGGCCCGTATGCTCCGCGCGGGCTTCACCGCCGACACCGACCCGGGGCTGCTCGCGGACGCGCAGGCCGTCGCCGTGTGCGTGCCCACCGGCCTCACCGCGGACGGGCGGCCCGACCTCGGCCCGCTCACGGCCGCGTGCCGTACGGTCGCGCGGTATCTGCGGCCCGGGATGCTGGTCGTCGTCGAGTCGACGTCCTTCCCCGGGACGACCGAGGAGCTGGTGCGGCCGCTGCTGGAGACGTCGGGACTCGTCGCGGGGACGGACTTCCACCTGGGCTACTCGCCCGAGCGGGTCGATCCGGCGAACCGGTTCTTCGACATCGGGAACACGCCCAAGGTCGTCTCCGGTGTGACGCAGGTGTGCGCGAAGCAGTGTGCCGCGCTCTACGAGCACTTCGTCGAGCGCGTGATCGTCGCGCGCGGCACGCGGGAGGCGGAGCTGGCCAAGCTGCTGGAGAACACCTACCGCAGCGTGAACATCGCGCTGGTCAACGAATTCGCCCGCTACTGCCACGAGGTGGGCGCGGACGTGTGGGACGTGGTGGCGTGCGCGTCGACCAAGCCGTTCGGCTTCCAGTCCTTCCGGCCCGGTCCGGGCGTGGGCGGCCACTGCATCCCCGTCGACCCGGTCTACCTGCTGCACGGCGCCCCCGCCGACTCCTTCCCCGTCGTACGGGCCGCGCTGCGCGCCAACCGCGTCATGCCGGACCATGTCGTGGGCCGGGCCGCGCGGTTGCTGCGGGACGGCGGTCTCGCGCTGCCGGGCGCGCGCGTCGTGCTGCTGGGCACCTCGTACAAGCCCGACACGGACGACCTGCGCGAGTCGCCCGCGCGGGACGTCGCGCGCGGGCTGCTGGAACTCGGCGTCGGCGTCGGCTGGCACGACCCGCACGCGACCGCCCCGCCGCTCGACGACACCCGGCTGCGGCGGTACGACGACGCGCTGCGCGCCGCGGCGGACGCGGACCTCGTGGTGCTGCTCCAGGCGCACCACGCCTACGACCTGGGCGCGCTCGCGGCCACCGCGCGGCTGCTGTTCGACACCACCGGGAAGATGGCGGGCGAGGGCGTCGTACGGCTCTGACATACGGCACGCGTCGGACCGCGTCAGCCTGCCGGGGCGAACTCCCGTACCGCGTCGGCGATGAACTCCACGTGCCCGTCGGTCGGATGGGGGTGGACCGGCGGCGACAGGATGCGCCGGCCCGCGTGTCCGGCGGCGGGCCAGAAGCCGCCGGGGTCGGCAAACGGAGCGAACGCGGGCCGGCACGGCAGCGGTTGGCCTGCGGGAAGAACGGGACGCCGGGCGGCCGTTCGCGCTGCGGCTGCACGGTCTGCTGGAGGTCCATCTCCGCCTCTCCGGTCCGGGGTCGCACGGTGACGCTACGGCGTGCGGGGCGGCGAACACCGGGACGCGGCGGGCCCCTTGCGGTGTTTCACGCGAAAAGGGCGCGACCGGCGCGTTTCGTTGACTTCGTCCGGTTCCGGCGCGCAGGCTGGCCCGCGTTGCCCCGGATCCGCCGGATCCGGGGCGTACCCGTTCGACGGGACACCGAACGCCGAACGCAGAAGACGGAAACACCGCCCGTACGACGGCGGACAGGACGGAAGGTTGTTGCCGGACATGCCGGAGAAGCTGCGCACGTTGGTCGTCGGCCTGGGCCGGGCGGGGGCGGGCCTCCACCTGCCGGTCCTCGCCAAGGCCCGGGAGCGGCAGCCGGAATGGTTCGCGCCCGACCCCGTGGTCGCCTACGACCAGGACGCCGTGGCCCGTGCCTGCCACGCCGCCGAGGGCCTGCGCACGGTGGCCTCGCTCGCGCACGCCGCGCGGGAGATGGACCCCGAACGGACCGTCGTGCACGTCTGCACGCCGCCCGTCGCGCGGGTCGCGCTCGTCGAGGAACTGCTCGAACGGGGCTTCCGCAGACTGCTGGTGGAGAAACCTCTCGCCTCCGGCCCGCGCGACCTCGCCCGGCTGCTCGACCTGCTGCGCCGCCCCGGTGTCCAGGCCGCGGTGGTGGCCCCCTGGCTGGCCAGCACGCTGACCGACCGGCTGACCGGACTCGTCCGGGAGCGGTCCGCGCTGGGCAGGCTGCGGCAGATCTCCGTCGTCCAGAACAAGCCGCGCTTCCGCCGTTCGCTCGCCACCACCGGGCACCCCACCGCCTTCGACGTCGAGGTCCCGCACGCGATGGGCGTCCTGCTGCGGCTCGCCGGGGACGCCGACGTGGCGGGCGCCACCTGCGCCGACCTGGACGTCAACGGGCGGCGGCTGCCGCGGATCGGCGGCGCGACGCTGCGCCTGGCGCACCACGGCGGAGTCCGCAGCGTCATCCGCTCGGACCTCACCTCGCCCGTGCGCGAACGCCGCATCACCCTGCGCTTCGACCAGGGCACCGCGATCGGCCACTACCCGGCCGAGGCCTCCGACCACTACGCCCAACTGCGCCTGCTCGTCCGGGACGCACCGGTCGCACCGCGCGCGGTCTTCCGCGACGACGCGCTCACGGAGGTCATGCTGCGCTCCTACACCGGCTTCGCCACCGGGGGAACCGACAGCGCCGCCTTCGCGGAGCAGGCGCGCGTGGTCGGGCTGCTGAGCGAGGCGAAGGAGCTGGCCTTCCCGCACGAAGCGCCCGAAGGGGCCGAGGCGCAAGAGGAGTTGGCCGGTGTCCGCTGAGCCCCCCGTGGGAGCCGCCGTCCGCCCCGTCCTGACCGGGATCGGCGACGAGGCCGCGCTCGGCGTCGCGGGCCAGATCGCGGCCGTCACGGCGCTGGGCTGGCGGTCGGTCGAGCTGCGCACGATCGACGGCACGCCCGTCGCCGACCTCTCGCGCGCCGACTTCGACCGCGCGGCGGGCACGCTCGCCGACGCCGGGGTCGCGGTCAGCGCGGTGGACGCCCGGATCGGCGGCTGGGCCCGCCCCGTCACCGCCGACTTCACCGCCGACCTCGCCGAACTCGACGTCCTGGCACGGCGATGCGCCCGGCTCGGCGCGTCCCGCGTCCGCGTCATGTCCTTCCCGAACGACGGGCTCGGCGCCGCGGAGTGGGAGCGCGAGGTGCTCCGCCGATTCGCTGAACTCGCCCGCCGGGCCCAGGCGTTGGGCGTCACGCTGCTGCACGAGAACTGCGCCGGGTGGGCGGGCGCCGACCCCGCCCGGATGCTGCGCCTGCTGGACGCGGCCGGGCCCGCCCTCGCCCTCCTCCACGACACCGGCAACGGCCCCGCGTACGGCTACGACGCCTTCGCCCTGCTGACCCGCCTGCTCCCCTACGCCGACCGCATCGCCCACGTCCACGTCAAGGACGCGCTGACGGCCCCCGGCCGCCCGCCCCGCTACTGCGAACCCGGCACGGGCGACCTCCGCGTGGCCGAGACCCTGCGCCTTCTGCTCGCCCACGGCTACCGCGGCGCCCTCTCGATCGAGCCGCACATCGCGGTGCGCCCCCACGAGGCCCACCGCGCCCCGGAGGACCGCTGCGCCGCGGCCTTCCACCGCTGCGGGCTGGCGCTGACCCGGCTGCTGGACGAGACGGGGGCGGGGGCGGGCGCGTCGTACGGTACGGCCCGGGTCGCGGGCCAAGGCATGCCGGAGGGTGCGGCCCGGCTGCCGCGCCCGGCGGCGGGGGTGTGGGGCGGCGCGGTGCGCGCGGCCGGGCGGCTGCTGCCCGTACGGGACGGCGCGGGCGGGCCGCCGGGCACGGAGGGGAGCCCCGGCCGTACGACCGGTGCGGGCTCCGACCTGGCCGGCCGCGCGGGCGTCGCGCCCCTGCCCGGCCCCGTGCGGCGGGAGCCGCTGCCGTGAGCGTGTTCGGTGCCGCCGACCGGGATCTGCTCCTGGACCTGCTCGCCCTGCCGACCGCCGGGCCGCTCGAAGGGGGGCCGGGGGCGCCTGCCCCCGCGCTGTGGGAGGCGCAACGGCGTTACGCGGAGGCCGCCGCCGGGCTGGGGTTCGCGGTCGTGCACCACGCGGCGCCGCCGCCCGGGTGCCTCGCGCGCGCGGACGTACCCCTTCCCGTACGCGAGGCAGCGGCCACGCGGGCGGACTTCCTCGACTGCCAGCCCGGTCTCGTGCTGGCCCTCGGGCCCACGGCGGCGCCCGCCGGGCGGACGGTGATGTTCAACGTGCACCTCGACACCGTCGCGGGGGCCGGGCCCGTCTCCTTCGACGGTGCCCGCTTCCACGGCCGGGGCGCGATCGACGCGAAGGGGCCGGCCGTCGCACTGCTGGCCGGGTTGCGGCAGGCGCTCCGGGAGCAGCCGGGGCTGCCGCGGGACACGCGCGTGCTCGTGCAGGCCGTCTCGGGCGAGGAGGGCGGCGCCCTCGGCACCTTCGGGACGCGCCTGCTCGTCGAGGCCGGGCACCACGGGCGGCTCAACGTCTTCTGCGAACCCACCGGCGGGCGCGCGCTGTTGCGGTGCACCGCCGCCATGACCGCGCGCATCCGGGTGCACGGCCGGGACGCGATCGACGACCGGCCCGGCACCGGCCACAACGCCACCGTCCTGCTCGGCCACCTCGCCGCGCACCTGGCCGCCGCGCTCGACCCCCGGCTCGACCCGGCCGAGGGCCAGGTGTGCGTGGCCGGACTGCACACCGGCACCCTGCACAACCGCGTCTACGGGGAGGGGCAGTTGCTGCTCAACCTCTCCTACGGCTCCGCGGCCGCCGGGCAGCGGCTGGAGCGGCTGGTGTCCGCCGCGGTCGCGGGCGGACTGCGATCCTTCCGGGCGGAGTTCGCGGCGAGCCCGCGGTTCGGCCGGACCGCCGCCGACGCCGCCGACATCGTCCGGCTGGACTGGCTCAAACGCGGCCTGCCCGTGCTCGACGGCGACCCGTCGTGGCTCGCGCCGCTGCTGCACCGCGCGGGGGTGCCGCTGTGGCCCGCCGCCGAGCCCGGGTTCACGTGCGACGCGATCTGGATGTCCGGCGTGCCCGGCGCGCACACCGTCGTGCTGGGCCCCGGCCGTCTCGACACCAACCGGGCCCACGCGGAAGGGGAGTTCGCCGAACTGACGGAGCTGGACGCGTTCGCGGCCACCGTTCCCCGGCTGCTCGCGGCCTTCCGGTCCGCGCCCGCCGACGACGTCCCCCGCGTCCCGCCGCCCGCCCGCCCGGCGCAGAGCCCCGCGCACACCGCCCCGCCCCCGTGACCCGCGCCTGCCCAGACGACGCACCCGAATCCACAGACGGACCCGAACCCGTACCGGAGGCGCTCCCGTGCTGACCTCGCCCGCATCGCCCGCATCCCTGCCGCGCCCCGCCGTTCCCGAGGACGGCCGCAAGCGCATCGTGCACGGCCCGCTCGTCAAGGTGCTCCTCCACCGCGGGGACGACCGCGGCATGACCCTCGAACCGCACGCCAGCCGGTGCGTGCGCGCGGGTGAGGTGCACGAACTGGTCACCACCGACCACGACGACACCGCGCCCGGCGCCCGGATCGACCGCGTCGGCTTCCTCGGCTTCGTCGAACTGGCCTGCGGCGGGGTCGTGGACCGTGGCGACACCGTACGGATCGGGGGGCGGCGCGTCGGCACCGTCCTCGGCTTCGACGCCTGCCACTTCCCGGACCACTACAACATCGTCATCCGCGCGGACGCCCCCGTGACCGGGGCCGATCTGCGGCTCGCGCCCGAACTCCCGGTCAGCTTCGAGCAGTCGCCGCTCACCGCGCCGCCCACACCGTAGGAACCGGTGCCGTACGGCCCCACGCGCGTACGACCCCACGCCGCAGGACCCGACCCGTACCACCGCACCCGCCAGGAGCCCCCCCATGACGCGTACCAACCCCATCGCCGCCGCGCCCGACGCGCTGGCCGCGCTCACCGAGCTGTCCTCCGCCTCCGCCGAGGGCCTGCCGCCCGCGCTCGCGCAGCTCGTCAGCCTGCACGTCTCCCAGCTCAACGGCTGCGTCTACTGCACCGGCCTGCACCGCGACGGGGCCCTGGCCGCGGGTCAACCGGCGCTCAAGCTGGAGGCGTTGGCCCGCTGGGCGGACTCGCCCGACTTCACGCCCGGCGAGCGCGCCGCCCTCGGTCTCGCCGAGCACCTCACGCGGCCGTCCGGCGGCGCGGTGCCCGAGGACGTGCACGCGGAGGCCGCCCGGCACCTGGGGGACGCGGCGGCGGCCCGGGTGATCTGGACGGTCGCGGCCGTCAACGCCTGGAACCGCGTCGGCATCGCGACGGCCGCCCCGCTCGCCGGGCGGCGGCCCGCCGTTCAGGAAGGGGTCTGAGGGCTCCCGCCCTCCGTCCGCAGGTATTCCAGGACCGCGAGCACCCGGCGGTTGTCGTCCGGCGCGGTCGGCAGGTCCAGTTTCGCGAAGATGCTGTTGATGTGCTTGCTCACGGCGTTCTCCGTGACGACCAGGGCCGCGGCGACGCCCGCGTTGGAGCGGCCCTGCGCCATCAGGGACAGCACCTCGCGCTCGCGCGGGGTGAGCCGGGACATCGGCCCGCTGCCGCCCAGCCGGGAGACCATCGCCGAGACGACCTTCGGGTCGAGCACCGTCGCGCCCCTGGCCACCTGCCGGACCGCGTCCACGAAGTCCGGGACGTTGCCGACCCGGTCCTTGAGCAGGTAGCCGATCGCGCCCTCGCCCGAGCTGAGCAACTCCCGGGCGTAGAGCTGCTCGACGTACTGGCTGAGCACCACCACGGGGAGTCCCGGGCGGCGTTCGCGGGCGGCGAGGGCGGCGACCAGGCCCTCGTTGCTGAAGGTCGGCGGCATCCGGACGTCCACGACCGCGACGTCCACCTCCGCGCGGGCCAGCGCCTCCGACAGCGCCTCCGGGTCGCCGACCGCGGCCACCACCTCGAAGTCGTGCGCCTCCAGCAGGCGGGTCAGGCCGTCCCGGAGGAGGGCGAGGTCTTCGGCGATGACAACGCGCACGGCACCTCCATCGTCACCCGGGTCGGGCCCCCGGGCGGGCTGTCCACGGCGAGCGTGCCGTCGAAGACCTCCAGCCGGCGCGCCACCCCGCTCAGCCCGCTCCCGGCGCCCGTGGAGGCACCGCCGGAACCGTCGTCCCCGACGACGACCGTCAGCGTACCGGCGCGGTGCGCCAGCTCCACCCACGCCCGGCTCGCCCCGGCGTGCTTGACGACGTTGGCCAGGCACTCCGTCGTCGCGAAGTACACTGCGGACTCCACCGGCGCCTCCAGCCGCCCCGGTACGTCCGCCGCGACGGTGACCGGCAGCGCCAGGTCCAGCGCCACCGCCTGCACCGCGCCGGCCAGTCCGCGGTCGGCCAGCACGGGCGGCTGGATCCCCTCCATGACGGTGCGCAGCTCCTCCAGCGCGGTCAGCGTCGTCGCCCGCGCCTCCGCCAGCAGCGCCGCGACGGCGTCCGGGTCGCGGCGCAGCAGCTCGCTCGCGAGCCCCAGGTTCATCGCCAGCGACACCATGCGGGCCTGCGCCCCGTCGTGCAGATCCCGTTCGATCCGCTTCAACTCGGCCGCCTGCACGTCGAGTACGCCGCTGCGGGTGCGGTGCAGCGCGGCCACCCGCGCGGTCAGCTCCTGCTCGCGGGCCGGGGGCAGCCGTTGCAGCCACCACGCGTGCACCACGAGGGCGACGGCCACCACGGGCGTACTGAAGACGGGCCAGAAGAAGCCGCCGCCGGACAGCGCCCACGACACGATGTCGATGCCCACCCACACCGCGCTCAGGGCCAGTTGGAGCGCGAACGCGCGCCGCCGCCCGCGCGGTTTGCGCAGCGCCCAGCGCAGCCCGTACTGGAGCGCCAGGTTGACGCCGAGCCCGAACCACACCCAGCGCGGCCAGAAGTACATCGGCCGCAACTGCGCCCACACCAGCGTGTCCACGGCCCCGATGACGGCCGAGGCGACGGCCTGCCACACCAGGAACACGCCCCAACCGGGCCAGCGCAACCGCCGGCCCGGTCGGGGGAGTTGGCGCCCCGCGCTCACGCGGCCGCCGCCGTCCGCAGGGCGACCGTCGCGGGGGCGCGCCCCGCGCGGTGGGCCGCAGCGAGCGCCGCGCCCAGCCCCAGCACCGCGACCCCGGCGACCACCGCGGCGTGGATGCCGACCGCCGCGCCCGGCAGGACCTCGCCCGTCACGGCCAGGCTGTACGGGACCGCGGACGCCACGGCCGCGAGCGTGCCGAACAGCAGCCCCGTCACCAGCGTCAGCGCGGTCTCGGCGGCGACCTGCCGCAGCACCTGCCGCGGGGTCGCCCCGGCCAGCCGCAGTTGGGCGAACTCGCCCTGCCGGGCGGCCGTCTCGGCCACCACCAGGTTCACCAGCATCACCGCGGAGAAGACCGCGAGCATGCCGACGACGACGTAGTTGAGCGTCGCCGTGCCCTTGTCGTCCGCGGACAGGTGCGGGTGCGCGGAATTCCACACCGACTGCATCGCGAGCGTCCCCGTGGAGATCGCCGTGCACAGCACGACCGGCATCACCGCGGTCGCCGCCCGCTGGACGCGCTGCCGCACCGCCAGCACACCGAGCCGCCCCGGCGCCCCGAACGCCCCCAGCAGCGGGGCCAGCGCCGCCGCCACCGCCCGCAGCAGGACCGGCGCCAGCAGCGCGAAGCCCAGCGCGGACAGCACCGCGCCCTCGCCCGCGACGGACTGCGCGTCGATCTTCGAGCCGTCCACCGCGGTCGCCGTCACCACCGCGCAGCTCGTCCCGGCCACCACCAGCAGCACCCCCGCGGCCAGCCGGAAGCGGCTGGTGCGGCGGCCCCCGGCGGCGGCCTGCCGGTGCGCCTCCACCGCCCGGCGGCGGGCCGCCCGCCGCGCCGTGCCGAACGAGGCGGCGAGCGCGGCCAGCAGACTGCCGCCCGCCCCGACCGCGAGCGCGGAGGCGCCGAACCGGAAGCCCACCGCGTCGCCGACCTGGCCGGTGTCCTGGAGCAGGTGCAGCAGCGTCCAGCCGCCGCCGTAGCCGACCGGCAGCGCGAGCAGCACACCCGCGAGCCCCACCAGGGCCGTCTCGCCGACGACCAGCCGGACGGTCTGCGCGGGCGTGGCGCCCAGCGAGCGCAGCAGCGCCAGCTCGCCCGCCCGCTGCCGGGCCGCGACCGCCAGCGTCGTGGCCACGGCGGAGGTGACGACGAGCACGCCCCAGCCGCCGACGACCGAGGCCATGATCGTGAGCGTGTCCCGGTCCGTGCCCGTGACGTGCGGGCCGCCCGCGGTGTCCAGCAGCGCGGCGAAGGACATCAGGATCGCCGCGCCCAGGAAGACCGCGAGGAAGGCGGCGAGGAAGCTGCCGCGCCGGTGCCGTACCGACGCGCGGGCGAGTCCGCGGGCCATCACGCGACCTCCGTCCGGGGCGCGGCGGCGGTGCGGGCGCCCGCGGACGCGGCGGAGGCGCCCGCTCCGACGTCCAGGGCGGCCATCCGGCGCGCGGTCTGCGCCGCGTCCGGGGAGCGCAGCTCGTCGACCAGCCGGCCGTCGGCGAGGAAGAGGACGGTGTCGGCGTAGGCCGCCGCCACCGGGTCGTGCGTGACCATGACGACCGTCTGCCCGAACGCGTCCGCGCTCTCCCGCAGCAGCGCCAGCACCTGCCGGCTGCTCACCGTGTCCAGCGCGCCGGTCGGCTCGTCCGCGAACAGCACCGCGGGCCGCGTCGCCAGTGCGCGGGCGACCGCCACCCGCTGCTGCTGCCCGCCCGACAGCTCCGCCGGCCGCCGCTCCGCGAGGTCCGCGATGCCCAGCCGCTCCAGCACCGCCGCCGCCTCCGCGCCCACCCGGCGCCCGCGCCGCCCGGCGAGCGACTGCGGCAGCAGCACGTTCTGCCGCACGGTGAGGTACGGCACGAGGTTGTAGTGCTGGAAGACGAAGCCGATGCGCGACCGGCGGAAGCGCGTCAGCTCCGACTCCCCGCCGCCCGGCAGCTCCACCCCGCCGACCAGCACCCGCCCCGAGGTCGGCCGGTCCAGCCCCGCCGCGCACTGCAGCAGCGTGCTCTTGCCCGACCCCGACGGCCCCATGACCGACGTGAACGTCCCCGCCGCGAGGCCCAGCGACACCCCGTCCAGCGCGGTCACCGGCTCCCCGTCGCCCCCGTACACCTTGACCACGTCCACCATCCGCAGCGCCTCCCCGGCGCCACCGCGTGTCCCGTCCACTGCCCCGTCCTCCCGCCGTCCGTGCCGGTGTTTTCCGACACCGACGACGCTACGGACCCCCGGATCCCCCGGACATGCAGCCAGTATCCGGATCCCGGACTACAGAAAACCCCACCCCGCGGGTGTCCTTTCCCGTGGGGAGGGGCTGCTGCGCCAGGTCAGGGAGGGTCCGGGTCAGGACTGGTAGTCGGCGGTCTTCATGGAGGACACCGCGTCGGAGACCGTGGTGCGGTAGAGGCCGAGCTTGGGGTGCAGGACGGGGGTGGAGGCGGGGAGCGGGAAGTTGAGGGTGGCCGCGTTGGGCATGTGGTCGCCGTCGGCGAGGACGTTCAGCTCGTCGATGCCGGGGACGGTGCCGGTGGTCGCGCCGCTCGGGTCGAGGTCGATCACGGCGTAGGCGGTGCCGCCCGCGTACACCGGGTAGGCCGGGGCGCCGCCGAGGCCGCTGGGGATCAGCGGGTGGACGGCCTTGTCACCGTTCGGGGCCTTCGCGTTGTCGAGGTAGACGAGCGGGTAGTAGCTCAGGCCGCACGAGCGCTTCCCGGTGTTGTGCACCTCGATGACCCGCTGGGAGGGGGCGCCGGAGCGGCCCGTCACATGCACCGAGAGCTGCTGCGGCGTGCAGGGGTGGGTGAAGGCGTAGCTGTCGCTGGTCGCGTCACCGCCGCCCTTCGCGCTGCTGCCCTGCGACCCGGTGCCCTTCGCGCCGCTGCTGCTGCCGTTCCCGTTGCCGTTCCCGCCGGTGGTGCCGTTGCCGCTGCCGCCGCTGCTCTTGCCGTCGCCGGAGTGCGAGGCGGCCGGCGCGGGGGACGCGGGGTCGGCGGAGGGGGCCGCGGTGGAGGCGCCCGGGGCGGCGGTGCTCGACGCCGTCGTGGACGGGGCCCCTGCCGTGTCGTCCGACTGGCACGCCGTGAGCGTGAGCACGCCGAGTCCGAGGACGGCGGCGGACGCGAGCGCCCGGACGGAGGTGAGGGACGCGGCGGACAGGAAAGCGGGCTTCGTCGGCATGGTGGCCGCCCTTCGTGTGGATCACTGGGTGATTCGCTGACTGGCTTGCGTCATCACCGTCGGGCGTGGCCCGTCCCGTCCGCCACAATCTCGCGACAGTCCGGGACGCTGGGACATTCCAGCCCCTCTGAGCTGCGATGATGTACCCACCTGGAACGCCGTTCCGGGACGGGGAGGGACTGGGGCATGACCACGCACGTCGAGGAGTTCGCGGGGCGGCTGCGCGAGCTGAAGGAGCGCTCGGGGCGCAGTTACGGCCAGCTGGCCACTCGGCTGCACCTCAGCACCTCCACTCTGCACCGCTACTGCAACGGCGCGGCCGTACCGACCGACTACGCCCCCGTCGAACGCTTCGCCCGGCTTTGCGGCGCTACGTCCGAAGAACTGCTCACACTTCACCGCAGCTGGGTGCTCGCGGACGCAACACGCCGCGAAACCGACCGACCGGGGGAGCCGCGGCCCGCGCCCTTGACGGGGCCGGTCGCGGAGCCGGCTGCCGAGCCGGCCGCGGGACCGGCCGCCGAGCCGGCCGCGGACCGCGCGGAGGACCCGCGGCCCGCCGCCGAGCCCGAACTCGGACCCGAGCCCGAGACCGCCGCCGGGTCCGGCACCCCCGCCGAGCCCGGACCCGACGTCACCGCCGAGCCCGGTGCCGCCGCGGGCCGGCCGCCGCGGCGGGCGCGCCGCACCGTGCTGGTCCTGGGGGCCGTCGCGGCGATCGCGGCCGTCGCCACGCTGCCGCTCGCGCTGCACGGGCGGGGCGACGGCGACCGCGGCAGCGGCCCGCCCTCGCCGCTCCCGGCGACGCACAGCCTGACCGCCGCTCCGCCGACGGCGACGCCGTCCCCCGTCGTGACCTCGGCGTCCGCCACCCCCACGACGGCGTCCCCCACGGCGACCGCGCCCACCGCGCCCGCCACCCACGCCCCCGGCACGGGCCCGGCGCCCTTCACGGTCAATGTGATGGCCGACAACTGGAACTCGCAGTGCGGGCAGTGGTTCCGGATGCCGCAGCAGCCCGGCAAGGTGCCCCCGCCGCCGTCGCTGGAGCAGACGGACGCGTGGGCGGCGGCGCTGGGCGGCGTCCCGGCGGGGCACCTGCGGCTGGAGCTGACCGCGCAGACCGGGGCGACGCAGCCGATCGTGCTGCACGCGCTCTACGTCCACGTCGTGAGCAGCAAGCCGGCGCAGAAGGGCACCGTCTACACCCCCGGCTCCGGCTGCGGCGGCGCCCTGGACCCGGCGTACTTCGCCGTCGACCTCGACGCGACGACCCCGCGCACCACGCCGGTCCGCGGCTTCGCCGACGACGGCCGGACGCGGACCCTCAGCACATTCCCGTACCGGATCTCCGCGACCGACCCCCAGGTCCTGGACGTGGACGCGGGCACCGCCGACCGCGACGTCAGCTGGTACCTGGAGCTGTCCTGGAGCAGCGGCGACCGCTCCGGCAGGCTCACCGTCGACGACGGCGGCCACCCCTTCCGCACGGTCGGCCTCAAGGGCGATCCGGCCTACTTCTACAACGGCGAGGCATGGGCCCCCACGACGGCGGACAGCTGACAGCGGTCTCCGTCCGTCCAGCGCCTCCATGCCACCGGCCACGGAGAGGCTGAACGGGGCACACGCGGCGGGGCGACACCGGTCGACCTTCCTCGGGGCCCCGTTCGGAGGGCGGCGAGTGCCGAATCAACCCCGTTTTTCCACAGCGGAAGTTGACAATTGTCTGACGGTGTTCCGCTCCGGCCCGCGTGCGTGTGCCGGCGTACCTAGCGTGGTTTCACCGTGAAGTGCTGCGAAAGGCGGACCCGTGAAACCGCAAGGTCAGAGGAACGTGCGCATCGACCTCACCCTCGTTCGTGAGGGTGGACGGCGAATGGATTCGGCGCCTGGCGATGCCGTGTTCGGTGCCGTGCGCCTGTGGAATTGGCAGGTCGATCGCATCGAACCGCCGGTACACACCTTTGGCGGGTCCGATCTGCATCTGATCAAGATCAACTACGAACTGGAACTCCGGCCCGGCTTCTCCCGGATGCCCTGGTTCGAGATCTCCTGCCGGTTCCCCTCCCCCGAGGGGGAGGGGCAGGCCGTGGTCGTGGACGCCCTTCCTGGGCGCGTGGCACCGACGGACGTCTCCAGGGCCTACGTGCTGAATCAGTACCTGAACTTCGTGCCGAGCGCGGACGGTGCCGGTGCGCATGCCTTCCTGCCCGCGTCCGCCGACCGGATCGACACGTTCGGAATCGGTGGGCCCGGCGTGCGCTGGCGGCATGTGGAGCACGGCGAGTCCGGCGTCCGCCAGGGTTCCTACGCCGCGTGGGCGGTGCTGCTCACGCCCGGCGGCCGTGTCGAGCAGGAGGTGGAGTTCTCAGTCCGTTATGACCGCTCGGCGGGGCCGGATGACGCCTATGTGCCGGTGCAGTCTCCGGCCTCCTTCGTTCTCGACCTCGGCGAACGCGCAGCGCCCGTGCCCGCCGTCACGCCGTGGCCCTCCGCGGCGAACGGGGAACGGGCAGGGAGGCGCGCGCCCTCGGTGTTCATCTGCTACGCCCACGATTCGCCGCACCACAAGTACATGGCTCGGCAGTTCGGCACCCTGCTGGTGAAGAGCGGTGTCGACGCGCACATGGACCAGTGGGACGACGACGGTCGCAAGGAATGGTCCGTGTGGGCGCTCAAGCTCATCAACGAGGTGGACTACGTCGTCGTCCTTGCCTCTCCTATCTGCCGCAAGGCGTTCGACGGCGGGCTTCACGGTCCAGACCACCCAGGAATCCGCAGCGAGGCCCAACTGATCAAGGAGAAGCTGCACGCTCACCGTGACGTGTGGACGGCCAAGGTGCTGCCGGTCGTCCTGCCGCACGAGTCGGTGGACAACATCCCCGAGATCCTGCAGCCGTGGACGACGGACCACTACGAGGTGGAGAAGTTGACCTCCGACGGCATCAACGATCTGCTGCGGGCGATGACGGGAGTTCCCCGCTACTCCCGGCCAACACTCGGCACGCTGCCGCCCGACGTCGTCGATCCCTTGGAGGACGACGAGTTCTGACCCGCAGCCGGGGGCCATCTGTCAGGACTCTCCGTCCCCTGCGACCCGGTAGTCCGGATGGTCCTCGTCGAGGACGCTCGCGAGGTGCAGCGGGACGGGCACCTGCGTGCGGTCGTCCCAGGCGAGAGCCTGTTCGCACAGACCGGCCGTGAGCCCGGCCAGCTGCACGGGGAGCCAGGATCCCGTCCGCACCACGCATATTTCCTTGGCCGTGTACGAGTGCCAGGGGACGGCGAGCTGGGAGGAGAGTTCGGAAGGGAGGGTCCACCGAGTGTAGTGGGCGCCCCGGTCACCACCCTTCGCCTTGATCGACCGGGATCGGCCGGCGAAGAGCCAGCAATGGCCGCTCGCTTGGGTGAGCCGGTACACCTTCCGATCAGGGGCGGCCGGTTTGGCCGGATCGCTCGGCATATTGGCCTTCTCCCTCCGCGTGACGGGGCGACCGATCTCTCCGATTTCGGTGTTCAGACGTACGACCGCGACGTCGGCGCCGGCGGCCCGCAACGAATCCCCGGGCAGCGGGCCGTCGCCCAGCCGGACGTTCTGAAGCCCGGGCCAGATGGTCCGAGTCTCCTGTGTATCGACGAAGACCACCATCGGCGTGCCGTCCGGCCCGGTCGGACGATCCGGATGCACGGCAGCGAGAAGGGCTTCGAGCCTCGCCTCCACGACGGCACGTGTCAGCTCGGCCTTGTCTCCCGTGCGCCCGAAGCGGGTGGTCCCGATGGCGCCGGCGTGGAATTCCGCCGTGCCGTCGGCTCCACGCACCCAGGCCTGCCGTCGATCGCTGTGGACGAGGAGTCGGCACCCGGCCAGGTCGTCGGGATCGACGTGGAGTGCGACCATGGTCAGGATCAGCGGTTTGCCTTCCGTTCCGGTTTGCTGCCTGCGGGCGTGAATACCGACGAGCAGGGCCCTCTTCGCGAGCTTGGGCGAACGTCCACCCGCATTCACCGCGTCCAGCAACCGGTGATCCAGAACTCCTGCGGCGCGCAGCAAGTCCCGTAGGGCGGCGCGGGCGGCATGCTTCTTCGTCTTGGTGCTGGCCGTTGTAGCTGTCGGAGGCAGGAGGGTGGGCTCGGTGGCGAGAAACTGCGCCGGTATCCCCATATGCCCCAGCAGACGCCGCAGATGCGGCTTGGCGTCGAGTTCGGGACTCGCGCCTTGGGGGTGGTACTCAGTCTCCAGCCAGGCGGCGGTCAGCCCTTCGCCGGGAGCGGGCAGTTCCAGGCGGGCGAGATGGGCCGCTCGGTTGACGGTGTCGTGGGCGAGGAGTCCCGGACAGTAGCGCGCGACGACGTCCAGACGTGCGTTGACAGCAGCGGGTGGACCGTCTGCGTCCGGTCTCACCGTCCGGCCCGCGAGCTCGGAGATCTCGGCGAGCATCCGGTCGCGCCCCGTCGGTGTCGCGTAGGCGCAGACGAGGGTGACCTTGCGGAACCCACTCGGATCGACCGCTTCCGGGGGGAGGCCGCCGACCGGGTAGTGCGTGACGCGGGTGGCCAGTTTGATCTCGCGGTCCTCCGTGTAGGGCAGCGGCTCGAGGGCGGGAAGGACCGACACGATGTGCTCGTGCAGCCGCAGCATGAACCGGGGCCCCGGGCCGCTGCCGAGCGCGGGGAAGCGGGCGCTCGCGAGCTGCGGCCGGAACTGCCCTGGAACTGAGGGGAGTTCCGCCGGGATGTCCAGTGGCGACAGCTGGCACGCCTCAAGGATCTTGACGACAGCCGGGTCGAGGTGGCTGCGCCATTCGCCGGTGTCCTTGACCTTGCGGCGCCTCAGCGGAAGTCGCAGGACGGGGCTGCCGTTTCTTTCGCGGTCGATCCAGATGCTCTTTGACCAGCTGCCGTCGGGAGAGATCCTCGACAGATGCGCGTCGAAGCAGAGCACGGGGTCAGCGATGCCGACCCGCGTGGTCAGCCGTGCGGTCACCCGGTGCATGCTGAACGCCTTTCCGGACCGACTGACCACAAGGTCGTCCGGGTTCCAGGCCAGTAGCGCCCCGTCGGTATCCATCGTCAGCGGGACCGGTGACCGGCCGTCCACCGTCATCGGCACCTTCGCCAGCCGCCGCATCACCTGCCATTCCGCGGTGCGGAACACCCAGCCAGGCATGACCGGAACCTGGCCGGGACGAAATTTTACGAAATCGGCGAAGGGGCGAGCTGCTTCAGGCGCGGGAAGCAGCCCCGCGAGGACGGCGGTCCCCTTGCCGTCCCGGACGTGTCCCTCCCAAGCCCGTACAGCGACGTGCACGCGGTCGTCGAAGGACCCGCCGCTGGTCAGGAGGAGCATCCGGCTGCCCGCCGACTGTTCCTCCTCGGCGAGTTCCCACTCACCGAAAAGCCTGACGGGCTGACCGGTGGCGGCGACGAGCCCGGTGGCCAGGGCGGAGTAGCGGGGACCGCGCTGGCCTTCCCGCGAGGGCAGGCCTTTCCAGGCTGCCGCAAACTCCTCGGTGAGCGGATAGGCGGTGATCGTGCCGAGCAGGGAGTCCAGGTCCTGCCTCGGGAGGCGGTAGGCGAGCGTGATCAGCACAGGGGTTCGTCCTCCAGCGGGTGCTCCGCGTAGGCCAGGAAGGCGTCGAGCGTGGTGCCGTAGTACTGCCGCATGGCGGGCAGCGTGCCGTCACGCCGCCACTTGTCCCGCAGTTGCAGGATGAGCGTGGCGAGATCGGTGCCACCGGAAGTGTCGAGCAGGGCGCCATCCACGAGATGGAGCGTCGCGTCCGTTCCTCCGCGTCGGGCCCGCCCGATGAGCTGGACGGCGCCGTTGAGGATCTCCGCCAGCACTCCGAGCCGGACGTCGAGCGGTTGGGCCTGGAAGTACGGCGGGCAACGGACGATCTCATCGAAGTACTGCCCGGCCACCTGCCGGCGCTTGGCGAGCAGTGCCCGGGGATCGCTTGTGGGGCCGCGGTGCTCGGCCAGTGCCCGGGCCTGGATGTGCGCGACGAGCTCCGCCGGCTCGTCGATCAGGGGGATCGGCCGCACGATCAGCCACACCGACCCCAAGGCGGACTTGTTTCCCTCCCCGATGATGTTCACCCCCCGCTGCACTCTGGCCAGCGGCGCGATCAAGATGTTCGCTCGGTGGATTGCCGGGAAGCTCTCCAACCGGTCGGCGGGTAGCTCCCACCAGTGCCCGGTGTGAACGGCCGCCTGCTGCTCGCCCTGGTGGGAGGCAGGCCGTACAGCGAGACATATGCGGGCGGGATCCACTCCGGCTGCCGCGAGGCCTTCCGCCACGTGCCGTGCGGCTTCGTACGACGTCGTGGCCAGCAGGACGCGAGCACGGTCCTTCTTGTGGATTTCCAGCTGCTCCAGCTCGTTCCGCAGGTACCTGTCCCACAGCTCCTTGGCGATCCGCCGGGTGGCGGCCGCGCGTTCGGGCCCTTGCAGGCCCGAGATGCGGCGTGGTCGTCCTTCCTCGTCGTCGATTCGAGCGGCGCGGACGCGTACGGTATCCGGCTGGTCGTCCGCGACCCACCACTTCGGCAGTGTGTGGATGTGGTGGTGCGGCGCGCCGGGGAAATACGACGTCGCCGACATGCCGAGGACGATGCGGCGGACACCTGCGTGGCCCAGCGCGGTGGTGTCGCCGAGCCCGACCGTGTAGGTGTGCGGATCGCCGCCGAACGCTGCTGTGGACAGGCGGGCCGGCGCGCCCCCGGTGTCGTCGTAGTACTCGGTGAAGGCGAAGACCAGCCGTCCCAGGGGGCCGGTCGGGGTCACCTGCCAGTGCCCGTATGTGCCGAGCGCGTCCGCGATCTCCTGGGCGGACTCGATACCGATGTCGACGAGCTGGGCGCTGCTGGCCATCAGCTGGTGCAGGAAGATCCGGATACGTTCGAGGATGGCCCGCCGCAGGATCCGGTTGACGGCCTTGGTCCTGTCCTCCTCGGGCGCCTTTTCGACGAGGCGCTCCAGGGCGGCCCGTGCCCTCGGCAGGGACAGGCCGCCGGAACCACCGGTGACGACCGCCGCGAGGTGCTGCCGCGCCTCGGCGAAGCCCGGAGGGTCGTTGGCGGGTGGCTCCGATTCGCCCAGGAAGAGCGAGCGGAACGCGTTCAGGTCGTCGGACGAGATCTTTTTCACGTCGCGGCCGAACAACCGGGCGGTCAGCCAGTTGTCCCAGCGGCGGGGCACTATCCAATAGCGCCCGGGCCCGCGTGGACGCCGTCCTTTGCTGGGGGGCGCTCCGCCGAGGCGCTCGTAGGTCAGATGGCTCACATACGTCTCGGACAGATAGCGGAGAGTGAAGTAGGCGTCGCGGACGCTCGCGTCGACCTCGTCCTGGAGACGGCCGAATGCCTCGGCGAAGTCCCGGTCGAACCGCCGCAGAGGGGTATTGGTTCTTCCCGCGTGGTCGAGTACGAGGTGACGACCGGCCCGGTCGATCGCGGCGCTCTGGAACACGTCGACCTCGTCGATGACGACGATCTGGCAGCGTCGCATCAGCAGCTCCTCGACCGTCAGTCGGTCGGTGACTCCGTGGCCGTCGTTCACGGGGGCCTGGAGCACTCCGGCGAGAAGGTTCGCGTGCGAGGTGACGATGACGTCCGCGGTGCAGGCCTGCCGAGTGCCCCGGAAGCGCCCACAGCTCGTTCGCCAGGGGCACGCGAAGGCCTGTTTCTTCCGGTTGCGTCGGGCAGCCTTGCGCAGCTTCGCGCAAGGCTCGCTGCCCGGCTGCCACCGGTCGACGCCGTCGTCGCTCCCCGCTGTAGCAGACAGGGCGCAGCCGTAGCCGAACCGCTCCCAGACCCAGTCCGCGTCCGGACCACCGTCGGTGGAGCGGGAGGCCGCCGTCTCCGCCACATCGATCAGAGCCCGAGGCGAGACGAGCGGTACGACGCCGCCTACCGGCTGCTCTCCGCACATGTCCAGCGCGCGCTCGATGGCGTGGACTGAGCGGACGACGTCGGCGTTGGTCGGCAGGACGAACGCCACCGGGATCCGGTGGCGGACCGCCCAGCACGCGAAGGTCTCGATGAGGACGACCGACTTGCCGAATCCGGTGTAGGCGAGAAGTTCGTTGAGGTTTCCGGTCGTGAGGTCGAGCCCGTCCAGAAGCTCGTTGTTCTGCGAGCGGATCTGCCTGCCGAAGCGGTCGACGGCGTCCTCCCGGTGGCCGCTCCTGCCGTGTTCGCGCTCGCCTTGGTCGATCAGCCGCGCGATCTCGCGCAATTCATCGAAGGGCACGTGGCGTTCGGGGAGTTCGGGGGCATCGGCGATGACTGGTGGCGGTTGTCCGGCGTCGAGATGGTGGGGGTGGATGTCGTAGTGGAAGTCGACGAAGACCTGCTGCCGGTCGCCTTCCCCGGCCACTCCTGTCGTGGTCACGTGGGCCCCGGTTCGGGCAGGCGGAAGCACGCGATTCCTGGCGGCGTGGAGCTCGTCCAGCCGTTGCAGAAGGCCGTCGACGTAGGCGGCCAGCGGCATTCCCGGGCGTACGGTGATCATTCCGGGCATGTCCTCGTCGTCGGCCGTGGTACAGCCAGGGATCCGTGCGTCGCGCCGCAGCCTGTCGAGGACCCCGCCGGCCGCCTCCGCGTTGGCCAGCTGATTGGGGCGCCGACGGAGCAGCCTGGTGAAGCGGCGGGCGTCGGCGTGGGACAACCTCTGCCAGCCCGACCAGTCGGCGATGTGGCCGTCCAGGACGTAGAGGAGGTCGTCCCGGGTGATCGTCCGGCCGGATTCACCAGCGTCACCGCAGGGGAAGAACAATGCGGTCAGTCCGGCGGCGGCACCCATGACGGCCGGGAAGACCTGCTCGGCCCCGGAAGCGAGGCCGCTCACCGTGCCCTCAGCGCTCGGCGTACCTCGCTGACGAACGCGGTCTCGGTAGTGACCTGGAGCGAGGGCACCGCTGTCGTCAGGGCGCCGCGCTGGTGCTCGTGCGTTCGGGGCAGGAGGACCCGAGCCTGGGGCGGCTCGGCCCGCAGGTCGGCGATCAGACGATGCGCCGAGCGGTACTCCTTGACGTCGACCCGGAACTCTCGGCTTCCTGCCAGCACGCGCAGGTCGTATCTGTCGATCTCCGGCCAGAGCTCTACCGTCGCACCCTGCTTCACGAGCCGCTCCATGATCCTCGTCTCACTCGCTCCCGGTACCACGACAAATCGCCAGACACCGAAGTCCACACACACGGAGCCGCTTGTCGGGCGAGCCGTCGGCGTGGCCATCCGCGGCCGCCCCTCGTCGACACGGCTCAGTCGGGGGAGGGCCCCGGGGGTCCGACCCGCCGCCAGCCGGTAGACCGCGGCGTGCGGGCCGTAGCGGCAGCGCACGGTCGTACCTCGCACTGCCATCGGCCAACGGCAGAAGGGGCAGGGCCACCACCATTGCTCACCGTCAGGCGACCGGTGCACGTGCTCCGCGGGTATGTCGCCGTAGCCGCCCGCGGGAGGTTTCACACCGCTCTCCCCGATCAGGCGGCGCAGCTCGGAGAGATCGCCTGCCGGGTGGTCGATCAGAAACCGTCGCGACGCCACGTACAGCTCCTGGTTCCTTTCTTCGGCCAAGACCTGGAAGGCCTCGCTGCGGAGGCGATCGGCGTGCATCCAGGTCCACGCAGGCATCCACGAAGTGGAGCCGGGGCGGTGGCTCACCGGTAGGGCGTACTCGCCCGCGAGGTCGTACGCCTCCGTGGTCAGCAGCCCATTGCTGTCGAGGAGCGCCACGCGTGCGATGTCCCCGTCCGGTCCGGCAGCCAGAGCCGGTATCGTGCCGAGGCGTCGCTTGAGGCAGTCGACAAGTTCCAGCGGCGTGGTCGGCCCGCGGCCAGGCCCGTGAACTTCCATGACGACGCCGGTCATGCGCGCGACTTCCCGCATGGCGTCGTGGTGCCGGTGCCGGACCGTCCATGCGTACGCGGCCCGCAGGGAAGCGGCCACGACGCGGTCAGCCCGTTCGGCCGGGTCGTCCCACCGGCGGGTCGGCCATTCGGTCATCGACTGCCTCCCGCGGCCGCGTCGGGGCACCACCGTGTGAACGGGCAGTCCGTGCACGCGGCGCCCGGGGCGGTCGTGAACTGGGAGTCGGCGCGCCATGGGGCGATGTACTCGGCCATGACCGTTCGCGCTTCCGCGGCCACATCCGGGGCAGCGACGTCGAACCTTGTGACGATCGGGCCGGTGCCGGTCAGCCGTTCCAGCTCCACCCCGCAGTGCCTGCCCGGCAGGACTCCGGCGTGGGAGAGCAGCACGGCCAGTGCCAACTGCGGATGCTGGGCGAGCAGGTTGCCTTCGTCCGGCACGCGGGCCGTCTTCGTCTCGCGCAGGGTCCACCGGTCTGCCACACGGTAGAGCAGGTCCGACTTGGCGAGGACGACGACGCCGGCGGTGGGGTCGTAGGCGACGACCGTCCGTTCCGGATGGACCTCCGTGTCGGCCGGGCGGTTTTGCAGCGGGCAGACGAGGGCGTGGTCGGCGATCATCTGGATGCCGAGCCTTGCCTGTAGACCCGACAGCGACCATTCCTGGTAGCGCCACGCCTCGGGCGGCCCGGGTACGTCGTCCGGTGTGCACGGCTGCTGCGGGCTGCGGCGGTGGCGGCTCTCGATCCACGCGTGTACGGCCCTGCCGCGTATGACAGCCTCGGTGTCCTCGGCCGCGGTCTCCCGCGGCAGGAAGAGGCCCTCCAGGTGGGAGCGCGCCGGGCAACGGCGGTAGGAGCGCCCCGTCGTGACCGACCAGGAGCGACGAGGCGCGCCGGGCGCGGCGACAGCGAGGAGGCCGGGCGCGGACACGACCGCGGGGCAGTCGGCGACGGCGGCGCAGCGGCCGCAGTTCTTGCCCGGGCGGTACGAGCCGCCGGCGACGATCCGCCCGACGTGTGCCTCGACTTCGGGGGTGTAGCGGGCGTAGGCCTCCGCGGGGGGACCTTCGAAGAGGACGCGGTGGGAGCCGTCGGCGCAGCCGATCTCCACGAGCCGCACGAACCGCGGTGGTTCGTAGCCGCCGAGCACGAGCGGAGTCGCTGCCCACCGGGAGCTCAGGACCGGTCTGCCGCCGGCCAGAACGCCCGCGGCCACGGCGATCTCCATGTCGTCCGGGGGGTTCTTCTCGACCGATCCCGCGCGGACCAGGCGCAGCTCGCGGACACCGTGCCCGGCGTAACGACGGTCGAGCACGATCTCCTCGTACCTGTCCGGGTCACCCGGCCTGAGCGGCCCCCGCTGCCGGGCCCACACACGTGAGAAGGGTTCCAGCGGCACATCGGGCGGAATGCCGGGCGCGGCCGGCAGCGCGGCCGTCGCGGCGAGGTAGCCGCGGACGGCGTGCTCCGTCCACTGGACGAGCGCGGGGTGAACCGGGCGTTTGGGCGCCGCCTCCCATTTGATCAGGGCTTCCTCCGTGCCGAGTCGTCCGAATTCGATGAGGTCCAGGACGTCGTGCAGGGGGCCCAGCGCCCGGCTCGTCGGCGCAGGCCTGTCCTCGCGGAGGACGGCGAGTGGTCTGGGGCGTACTCGCACCGCAAGTCCCTCCGGACATTCGTTCTCCCGGCGTCGCACATCGAAAGGCCGGATGCGCACGAGATCGCTGCCTGCCGGTACTTCCAGGGCGTCAGGCGGATTTCCTGTCATTTTCCCCCCTGAAGTCTCGCGACTCCTGAAGCATTGAAGTTCCCCCGAACGTGCGGATGTCCGGGTTTCCGAGGATCGTGCTTTCGCCTCACCCGGGATTGCCGTAGTGTTCTCATCTCGCAGCCTCCCGCGGGTTTTTGCGGTATGTTCTCGCGTGGGCGGCTGCATCGCAGAGGGGGTGGAATGAACTTTCGCGGACTCTTCGTCGGGATCGATTCTTACGGTCCCGATCTGACGCGCTTGCGATTTGCGCGACGGGACGCCGTCGTGCTCGACGCTATTTTTCAGGACAACCTCGGTGGGGACACGACGCTGCTCGTCGACGGCGATGCCACCAAGGAGAGATTCGTGGCAGAGATTCGCCACCTCGCCGAGGTCGCCGCCGCGGAGGATTTCGTGGTGATCACTTTCTCCGGGCACGGCCTTCCCGGCGGCGCGCTCGCCCTGTCCGACGTTTCGGCGAAGGATCCGGACCCCGGCTCGCTCCCGCTCGACGAGCTCGTCCGGCTGGTCGGCCATATCCGTGCGAAGGCCCTCGTTCTCGTGCTGGACTGCTGCTTCGCGGGGAACGCCGCGGAACGGACCGTCAACGCCCCGGGGGCCGGTTGCACAAGCCGCGACGGTTCCGCTTCGATCTCCGGCAGGCTGGACGTGCTGCGTCGCAAGGAGTACGCCGTCATCGCCGCCGCCGACCACGACCAGGAGGCTCGCGAGGAACCGCGGTTCCGGCACGGCCTGCTCAGCCACTACCTGATCGAAGGACTGCTCGGGCGCGCCGGCACCACCGAGAACGGCAGGGTTCACATTCTCCAGTTGGCCCACTACGTCTTCACCAGCGTGAGTGCCTACGGGCAGGGCGTCCCCGGGAGGAATCAGGATCCCGTGCTCGTCGGTAGCATCTCGAATTTCTCGCTGCCCGTCTTCATCGGCGGGCCCCGATATCTGGAGACAGCCGACGGAAAGCAGCTCGGCAACGTGACGTCCGACATCGCGACGCTGGCGTCGTACGGGATTCCCGGTCCGGTCCTGGAGATGTGGAAACGCCGTATCGGAAAACTCAATCAGCTCCAAAGGGACGCCGTCAACGAAGGCGCCCTGCTGGAGGGTGTGAACGTACTGGTGAGTGCTCCCACGTCGACCGGGAAGACCATGGTGGGCGAAATAAGTGCGTTGCGGTCTGTGGCTCAGGGCAAGAAGGCGGTGTTTCTGCTTCCTACCCGCGCTCTCGTCAACGAGCAGTACGAGAGATTTCAGGGCGACTACGGACCTCTCGGTATCGACGTCATCCGTGCCACGGGCGAACTGCGCAACCACCTGCGTAAACTGATCAGCGGAGACTTCGACATCGCTGTTCTCACGTACGAGAAGTTCGTCGGCCTGCTGTCCAGGATTCCCGGCCTGCTGAACGCGGGAGTCCTGGTCATCGACGAGATCCACTCCCTCGCGCTCGCCGAGCGCGGTCCTCTGCTGGAGACGCTTCTCACCTGGCTGAGGATGAGGAAGGGACGCAGCGCCACTCCGCAGATCGTGGGGCTGTCCGCGGCCCTCGGAAATCCCGCCGAGTTGGCCCGGTGGCTCGGTGCGAGCCACGTGCCCGGTGGGCGCCGGAGCGTCCCGTTGCTCGAAGGTGTCCTGTGGGCGGACGGCCGCTATCGCCATCGGGGCCGGGACGGGGAGGAGTCGATCGAGGAACTGCTGGAACCCGAGGCTGCTCCCGGGTTCGGCACTGCCGAATTCAGCGGCACGGAGCGGCTGATGGTCCGCCTGACCGGCAAACTGGTCGCGTGGGGACAACAGGTCATCGTCTTCCGCTCCACCCGTGGTGGGGCGCGTGGGCTTGCTCAGGAACTCGCCCGCACGCTGGGGCTGCCCCCTGCCGTCGGTCTCCTCGCCTCCCTGGACGGAGGTGACAGCGGTCGTACCACGGACCTGCTGCGGGCCTGCCTGGAGCACGGAGTGGCGTTCCATCTCGCGGACCTGACACTCGAGGAGCGGTCGGCGCTGGAAAAGTCCTTCCGGAGCCCGCACAGCGAGGTACGTGTCCTCGTGGCCACCACGACACTGGCCCAGGGCGTCAACCTGCCCGCGGACTCCGTCATCATCGGGGATCTCACTCACCCCTCCGCGGCGGGCCTGCCGTACTCCGTCGCCGAGTACAAGAACATGGCGGGCCGGGCGGGCCGTACCGGCATGGGGAGGCGGGAGGGGCGCGCGGTCATCGTGGCGAGGGGCAGCGCCGCGGCAGAGGAGAAGTGGCGGCGGTACGTCCTGGGGGAGCCGGAACCTGTGCGGTCGGTGCTGTTCGACTCCGGCGCCGACATCCGCGCCGTGATCCTGGCCGGTCTGGCTGAACCGGTGGCATTCGCCCCCGGCCGGTCGGGCTCGGACGTCGATTGTTTCCTGGAGGCCACCTTCGCTGCGCACCAGTCGCGGAGCAGCGGCCTTTCCGGCCCGTTCCGTGACGCGGACGTCCGCCGACGGATCGACGAGCTGGTCGACGGCGGCTTCCTGAAGAGGACCGTGACGGGATCGCAGGCAGCGCCGTGCCGGCTCGTGCTGACGGACCTGGGTAGGCTCACCGTCCGCAGCGGCCTCGGCGTCGACTCCGTTACCGCAGTGGTGGAAGCGCTGGGCGCGGTCGCGGCCGACCGGATCGGCGCAGCCACCCTGGTCTGTGCCGCCCAGCTCATGGCCGAGCTGGCGGACAGCCGCTTCCAGCAGCTCCCGCAGTCTGCCTACGCAGAGCGCAAGCGCCTTATGGCAGCGCTGAGGGCTCGTGGTGCCGCCGAGCAGGTGCTGGCCCGGTTGATGGGCTCCCCATCCAGGGACGGCGTCGACTTCGGCCGGGCGCGGCGGAGCATCGCCTGCCTGATGTGGGCGGAAGGAATCGCACTCGCCAATATCGAAAGGGCGATCGCGGACGGAGCGATGGCCACGCGGCGGGAGGTTCCCGGCCCTGTCCAGCATGCGGTGCAGCGCACCGCCGACGTGATCGACACCGTCATCGAGATCGCCCACCATGTCCACCCGACCGCGGACCTCGGCAGTTTGCCGGACGTTCTTCCCCACCAGCTGGACCTGGGAATCGCCGCGGGCCTGGTTCCTGTGGCCAGGCACGCGGAGCCCCAGTTCCGCCGTTCCGTCTATATCGCGCTGGCCCGGAAAGGCCTGACCTCGCCGGCGGACATTCTCGCAGCGGACCCGCAGCTGTTGCTCGAGTGCGGGGGAGGCGGCCCCGCGCAGCCACAGGCCCTCCGGGAGGCGGCAGCAGCCGCCTGGGAAGCGGAGGCCGAGAGCAGCCGCGCGGACCGGTTCCTGCCCCCGGTCGGCTGACCGGGCCCGGGATACGGAGCGCTCCGCGGGCGGGTCGCTGTGCGACACGGCCTCCTCCGCGAGGCGCCCGAGAGCCGCGTCCACCCATCTGCGGGCGGTACGCGGATGGCGGTCCAGGCGCGCGGAGATGCCGGTCAGCCGCTGTTCGAACCGTTCGGTGCCGCAAGAGTCCAGGCCCAGCGCGTCCGTCGCGAGCCGGGCCATCATCGGAGGCAGCGCGCCCGCCAGTTCGAGCAGGCGGCTTCTGAGCTTGACCCGTACCGCCGCGGCGCCGTCATCGTCGGTGATTCCCGCGACGTGGCGGAGCGTGGGACCGGTCCGTTCCACAGCGCGGGGATCGTCGATGCCGAGGCCTCTGCGGAGGGACTTGAGTTCCGCCTGCACCTCCGTGACCGTGGGCAGTGGCGCCGGGCCGGGACGGTGCTCCGTCCCGTCATGACGCAAGGCGGACACGCGCTTCCCCGAGCATGATCGGTTCGAGTCCGCCGTAGAGGGCATCGGCGTGGCTCCACAGCTCCGCCGCCTTCTCGTCCTCGCCCGCGGCGCGGTGGATGTTGCCGAGCCCGGTCAGCGCGCGGGCCTGCTCGTACCGGCTGGCGCACCGGCCGGCCAGCGCCAGCGCCTCGTCGTAGCAGGCACGGGCGGCGGGATGGTCGCCCTCCCGGAAATGCGCCCAGGCGGCGCAGTTCACGGACATCACCGCGTCCAGCTCCAGGCCCAGCGCCTGGAACTCGGCGCGGGCTTCCTGCGCGTGCCGTACCGCAGCCGGTCCCATTCCCAGCTCCGCCTCCAGAAGCGCGATGCCGCGCAGCGTGATGGCGGCGTTCCGCTTGTTCCGCATCAACCGGTAGTACCTCAGCGCCGTACGGAGCCCGTCCATGGACGCCTCGTGGTTGCCCAGGTAGAGCTCGGTCCAGGCCAGATTGGAGATGGCGTTGACGATGCCGTGGTCGTCGCCCAGCTCCTGGTACACGGAGAGCGACTGCTTGAAGCAGTCGACCGCGACGGTCAGATCACCGCGGTCCGAGTGGGCGACGCCGAGGTTGCTCAGGCTCATCGCCAGCCACGCGCGCGCACCGGCCGCCCGCGCGCACTCGATGGCCCGGCGGTGGCTCTCCACCCACGGCCCCCACCGTTTGGTGAGAAAGAAGAAGTCCCGCATGGCGAAGGCGAGCTGCCAGCACAGGGAGGAGAGCCCGCTGTCCGCGGCGCAGTGGCACAGCGCCACCAGACTGGGCCACTCCCTCTCGAACCAGGCCAGGGCCGTCACCCGGTCGTCGAACGGTACCGCTGCTCTGCCGAAGTCATCGAGGATGACTGGCGGCCGGTAGCGCTGGGGGGTCAGCAGCTTGTCGGCCGCCACCGCGAAGTGCAGTCCGTGTTCCAGCACCCGCCGGACGGCGTCCCGGCGCTCCTCCAACGGAATCTGCGGCAGGAGAACGAGCGCGGAGAACTCGCGGACGAGGCTGTGCATGCTGACGCGGAACGACGACTCGTAGTCCACGAGATGTACGTCGGCGAGCCCGTCCACGAGAAGGGACGCCCGGAAGCGGTCGACGTCCGCCAACGCCGCGATGCTGTAGAGGTCCGGGGTGGTCCCGGGATACAGGGCCAGCAGTGCGAGGACGCGGCGCTGCTCGGCGGTCAGTTCCTCGCATGTCACCGTCAGGGCCGCGGCCACACTGCGGTCCCCGTCGTCGAGGAGCTCGAGCCGGTGCGTGGCGTACGAGAGCCGTTCCGCGAGCTCCCCCACGGTGGCCATCGGCCCTCTGCGGAGCCGAGCGGCTGCGATGCGTACCGCGAGCGGCAACCTTCCGCAACTGTCGACGACCGCGCGCACGGCGCTGTCCGGCGCAAGCGCGGCACCTTCTCCGCCGACCGCGCGGAATACCGCTTCTGCGCCTGGACCGTCGAGGATGCCGACCGGCACGTGGACAGCCTCGTCGAGAGCGCTCAGCCGCTTCCGGCTCGTGACGACGATCTTGCATCCCGGCTCGGACGACAGCAACGGAAGGACGTCGGCCGCGCGTCGGACATCGTCGAGAACGAGGAGAATTCGCTTGCCCGCAAGGCGGCTGCGCCACAAGCCGGCCATCGCGTCCAGCCGTGACGGAATCTTGCTTTCGGTTACGCGAAGATGGCGGAGCAGTGCGTCCAGGATGTCCCGCGTTCCTCCTGGGGATTGCTCCCCGAGATCGAAGAAGAAGCATCCGTCGGGGAAATCAGCCGCGACGTGCCAGGCGGCGCAGAGCGCCATGGTCGTCTTACCGGTGCCCGGAAATCCACTGATCACGCAGAGCTGGTCCGTGGAGACGCCCGTAAGGAACTGCGTGATATGGTCCAGCTCTTTCGGCCGCCCGTAGCAGTGATGGGGCCTTGGCGGAAGCGTGAGGAGATTTTCTCCGTCCGGCCGTCCCTCCGATTCGGCAACTTCAGTCCGTGCGAGCGCCGCCAGCCTGCCGTCGGCGTCCAGAACCTGGTCGCAGATTTCGGCAAATTCGCTGCTCGCAGGCGTCAAACCCCTCTCCACCATGCTGAGATGGCTCCTGCTCCAGGCGATTTTGCGAGCGAATTCATTCAGTCCGATTCCCTGTTCTTTGCGCGTCCTGCGGAGTTCGCTGCCGAAACCATGCTCCATCTTCCACGACTCCAACGATCTTTGCGGTGGCGTTCAGCCGACGGTCGGGTACGAGGGCGATGGGCGAATGCCTGGGGCTCGTCAGAGACTGCCGCCCTCGTGGGAGGCAGCGTTGCACAGACCGGGGTAGCTTGTAAGGTGTTCTCTGTTCGCAGAAAAAATAAAAACAGAGAACACCTGGGAAACAATTCCGGGTGCCTGCGTACGGGCGCACAGTTGCTACCCGGAGGAAGGAAGCGCGCCGACTGTCATACGACGATGGCGCTGTTCGTCTTCGAGATGAGTCCGCGGATCATGCCCACGAGACGGTCGGTTCCGTAGCGGCCGGTGTACTGGGAGGCGAGCGACGCGGAGCGCCAGAAATCGGATCCGTCGACCTGGTACTCCACGCCGGTGTCGGGGTCGATCATGATGCCGGAGAGCTTCGGCAGGTCGGCCAGCAGGTTCTCGTACTGCAGTGCGTCGGAGAGTCGCGTACCGCGTTGGATCACGATGGGCAGGCAGTCGGCCAGTACGCGGTGCATCGTGTTCACGCCCGTGGCTTTCAGGAGTACCCAGTCCCCGGGCTGCTCGGTCGGATCGAACGGCGTAGGCAGCAGGCGGGCGATCGCTTCCCAGAACGAGTCGATGATCAGCGCCCACTCATGCGGGTTGAGGTCCCGCGGCATCTGGGCCGTCTGCAGGGGCTTCAGGCTGCTGATGAACTGGGAGACCGCGATGGACGTGTCCTTGGAGATCTTCTCGTTGGGCTTGCGGATACGGGTGAGCCACGGACTCCTCTTGCTCACCAGCGCGTCGTAGATTGCGGCACCCGCGAGAAGGCTGCCCCTGTTCTTGCGCTCGCTGAGATACTCCGCCTCGTGGCTGTCCTGCCGCGCCATCCGAAGCAGCAGTTCGGCGGTCAGGTCCGTGGGGACGTTTTTTGCTTCGCGGTTGATGTAGTAGAACTGCTTGATCTCCTCGGTGCGTTCGAATCCGAGCATGAGCTTGACGGGAACGGGGAAATCCTCCCCGAGCCGCTTCCGGTCGATCAGCATGCGGATAGCACCGCTGCGGTGCTGCCCGTCCACGAGCCACATGACGATCTCCTCACCGAGCGTGATCGTCCCCGTCGCCGTCGCACTGCCACCATCAGCTAGCGCCGACATGACGTTCTCACGGTCTTCGGCGGAAGCGAACGTGAGGGTGACGCCCGCGGGCAGGCCGAGCCCCAGGTCGTCGACGGGCTCCCCGTCCTCTGCCGGGCGGATATTGGCGATGATCGGATTCGGCATCAAGCCGTGGCGGTCCTGGAAGACCCTGCCCTGACGCTTCTCCTCGCCTTCGCCGTAGAAGGAGGCTGCCTGGGCCATACGGCTCACGGCCCCGCGTCGCTGGTATCCATTGGCGGGGTCGTTTCCCCGTTCCGGATCGTAGGCGTCGATGTTCGTCGCGGTGCGCAGTTGTGCGGGGGTGAGGGTGGTCGACGCCATGGCCCTTCCGCGCTGTACCTCGATCAGCGCCGGGCTTTCGATCTCTGTCATGTCCGGCTCTCCCCTGGGAATGGCTGGATCTGTTGTACGCAAGTTGTTGAGCTGACTCTGCCAGGCGGATGTCGTCAGGCTCTGACGGTCGACGAAACTGTCGACGATATGAGAAATAGTTTTTCATTCAGCAGGATTTGCGTCGCTGCGTGACTGCTCGGTGATCGAAATACTTCGGGCGCCGGCAGGCGGCGTGGCGATCGGGACCCGCGGGTGGCGGGCGCTCGGCGATCCACACGTCGTGTCCCGGTGGCGCGAGGCACTGCGGTCGGGGAAGGAGGTACTGGAGCGGTTGGAGCAGGAGGACGGTTGGCGTTCAGCTAGTTTTTTTCATAGGTTCTCCATGGGTTCCGGGACGAGTCACCCATGAGGTTGTCCATCGGCTCCGGGAAGTGCTGAGCGCGCGCCCGCTGAGGGGCAGTCCGGGGCCGGTCCGAGCGGAGCGAGGTGTGGGGGAGCGGCAGGCGTGAAGATCACGTTCTTGATTCATGACCTTTACGGGCTCGGCGGGACCAACCGGACGACGCTCAACCTCGCCGCCGCGTTCGCCGAGCGGCACACCGTGACGATCGTGTCCGTGCGGCGGCACCGCACGGAGCCGGAGTTCGAGATAGACCCGCGCCTGACGGTCGTGCCGCTGGTGGACGCGCGGGCCGGGTCCGACGACCGGGCCGACCCGCTGACGGCGGAGCCTTCGACGGCCTTCCCGCAGGCCGAGAAGCGGCTGCACCAGTACAGCCGGCTCATCGACCGCCGGGTCGAGGAGTACCTGCGCGACTGTGACGCCGACGTCGTCATCGGCACCCGGCCCGGCCTCAACGTCTACCTCGCGCGCTTCGGCCGGCCCACGGCCCTGCGGATCGCGCAGGAGCACCTGACGTTCGAGAGCCACGGCGGCAGGCTGCGCGCGCAGCTCGCCCGGTTCTACCGGCGGCTGGACGCCCTGGTCACCATCACCGAGGCGGACGCAGCGGTCTACCGGGCGCGTATGAGCCTGCCCGGCCTGCGCGTGCTGGCGATCCCGAACTCCGTGCCCGACATCGGTGTCCCGCCCGCGGACGGCACCGCCAAGATCATCGCCGCCGCCGGGCGGCTGGCCCGCGGCAAGCGGTACGACCTGCTCATCGACGCGTTCGGCGACGTCGCCGCCAAGTACCCGGACTGGACGCTGCGGATCTACGGCGTCGGCCCGGAGAAGGCGGCGATCCAGCAGATCATCGACGACCGCGGGCTGAGCGGCCGGGCGGTGCTGATGGGGGTCGTCTCGCCGATCGAGGGGGAGTTCGCGAAGGCGTCGATCGTGGCGTCCGCCTCGGAGGCGGAGTCCTTCGGCATGACGCTCGTCGAGGCGATGCGCTGCGGTCTGCCGGTGGTCTCGACCGACTGCCCGCTCGGCCCCGCCGAGATCATCACCGACGGGACCGACGGCCGTCTGGTGCCCGTGGGCGACCGGGACGCGCTGGCCGCCGCGCTGCTGGAGCTCGTCGCCGACGAGTCCGCCCGGCGCCGGATGGGCCGGGCCGCGCTCGAATCCGCGCACCGCTACGACCCCGAGCGCATCGTCGCCGCGTACGAGGCCCTCTTCGCCGACCTCGACGCCTCGCGCCGCTCGCGCGCCTTCGCCCGGCAGACCGCCCGCGTCCGCCACTCGGTGACCCGTACCCCCGCCGCCGCCCTGCGCCGGGCGGCCCGGCGGCTGCGCCGCGGCTGACCCGCCACCGCGGGCCCCGGCACCTGAGCGGGGCCCGCCGCTCTCAGGCGAATCCCCGCTCCAGCGCGTCCAGCGCCGCCCCCGCCGCCGCCCGGACGTCCGCCCCGACGCGCTCCGGCGGGTGGTCCGCGACCAGGCCGGACTGGGCGACGTCCTGCCGCAGCGCCAGCGTGCCCGCCGCCAGCGCACCCCACGCGCGCGAGCCCACCGCCTCGGCGAGCGGGTGCGACCACCCCTGGGTGAGGGCGGCCCGGCGTACGGTCAGGGCGGGCGAGTCGCGCTCGCAGCGCGCCCACACCCGCATCGCCTCCCACGTCGCCGCGTCGACCGTGTCCCAGCGGCAGGGCCCGGCGAGGAGCGGGCCGTCGAGGACGAGCGGGCGCAGTGCCGCGGTGGCGGCGGCGGGGGTGAGGCCGCGGACCGTCGTGACGAGGTGGTCGAGGACGGCGGGCTCGGTGTCGAAGAACAGCTCGTCCTTCGCGCCGAAGTAGTTCGTCACGGTCTTGACGGACACCCCGGCGGCCGCCGCGACCTGCGCGAGCGTGACGTTCTCGAAGCCCTGCCGTTCGAACAGCCGGGTCGCATGGTCCGAGATCCGCTGCCGGGTCTCCGCCTGCTTGCGCTCCCTCAAACCTGCCATGGTAGAAATATTATCATGATGGAAACTTTCGAGACCGCGCTGGTCTCAGGCTCCTTCCATGCCGCCTCCGCGGACCGTACGGTCGACTACCGCGTCCTGCTCCCCGCCGACCGCGCCCCCGGCGAGCGGCTGCCGCTCGTGCTCCACCTGCACGGGGCGAGGTCCTCGGCGGCGTCCCTGGAGCTGCTGCGGCCCCTCTACGACGCGGCGGTCGGCCGCGGCGACCTCCCGCGCGCGGTCGTCGCGTGCGTGAGCACCCCGACGCAGGGCGGCTTCTACATCGACGGGCCCGGCGGGCGCTGGGAGTCGGTCGTCGCCGCGGACTTCCCCGCCCATCTCGCCGCGCACCTCGGGCCGCTGGGCCCGACCGCGCTCATCGGCTCGTCCATGGGCGGCTACGGCGTGCTCAAGCTCGCCTTCGCCGAACCCGAGCGCTGGGCGGCCGTCGCCGCGCTCTCGCCCGTCGTCTTCCCCGGCGAGACGCCGGACGGCGTCCCGGCCCGCGCCCTGCCCTCGCTGCTCGGCGAGCTGCACGCGGCGATGTCGCTGGGCAGCGGCGACCGCGCCGTCTACACGGCCAACAGCGTCCACGGACGGGCCCGCGCGCACGCCGACCGCATCCGCGCCGCCCGGCTCCCCGTCCTCGTCGACTGCGGCGGGGCGGACGAGTTCGGCCTGCACGAAGGAGCGGAGTACCTGCACGGGGTGCTCGACACGCTCGGCGTCGCGCACACCTACCGGCTGGTGCCCGGCGCCGGGCACGTCGGCCCCGAGTCGGACGCGCGCACGGCGGACGCGATCGCCTTCGTGGGGCGGGCGCTGCGCTGAGAGCCGCCGGACCGGCGGGCGGTACGGGCGCGGTACGGGGCCGGGTCAGCCGGCCAGGTAGCCCTGGACGGCGCGTCCGATACGGCCGACGACGTCCTCCAGCGGCGCGTCGCACAGCGGCGGGATGCGGTAGACGTACCGCACGAGGGCGGCGCCGATGAGCTGCGAACCGGCGAGTTCCGCGCGCAGTTCGGCGTCGTCGCCCTCCAGCATCGCGCCGACACGTGCGATGACCTCGCCCCGTACGAAGTCGCGGAGCACCGTGGCGGCGGCCTCGTTGGAGGCGGCCGAGACGAGCATCGCCTGGAAGGGGTGGCGGCGCTCCGGGTCCTCCCAGATGCCGAAGAAGTACGCGGCGAGCGCGTGCCCGAGGCCGTCCGCGCCGCTGCCGCGGCCGCCCGCGGCCAGGACGCGTCCCACGCCCTCGTGCGGCTGCACCGCCCCGTCGAGCACCGCCTTGAACAGGCCGTCCTTGCCGCCGAAATACTGCACGATCAGCGACGGGTCGACGTCCGCGGCCCGCGCGACCGCCCGCACGCTCGTCGCCTCGTAGCCGTGCGCGAACTGCTCGCGCGCCGCCCGCAGGATGTCCCCGCGGGTGTCGGCGTCGCCCCCGCGCCGCCCCCCCTTGCGCCGGGCGGGCGGCTGGGGGGCGGAGGTGGGCACGGCGAGAAGTATAGGCGGGGCCGGTGAGGGCCTGGCGGCTCGCGGAGCCGCGGGGGCCGGTGACGGCGGCTCGGGGGTCATGCCGCCGGGAGGCTCGAGACGTCTCCGCCGCGGACCCGCGGCAGCGCCGCCACCAGCAGGAAGGAGAGGGCGAAGACGCCCACCTGCCAGCCCAGCGCCTGCTGGAGCGTGCGGCTGAAGTCGTGCCGCCGGGCCTGCGGCAGGGCCTCGGCGAGGACGGCCCGCCGGACCGCCGCCCGTACGTCCGCGGGGGCGGCCCCGGCACGGGCGTCCATACGGGCGCAGCTCGCGGGGGTGGCCGCGGGGTCGGTGGCGTGGGCGCGGTCGGTGAAGCAGGCGGTGAAGCCGGTGAGCACGTCGCGCTGCTGGTCCGCGGTGAGGTGGGCCGCGGTGAGCCGCTGGCGCAGATCCGGGGTGACGGCGTCGACCGAGCGCTGCGCGTTCCCGCCGAGCAGGCCGAAGAAGACGACACCCGCCACCGCGATGCCGAGCGCCGCGCCGACCTGCTGCGCGGTGGCCAGCACGCCCGAGGCGGATCCGGCGTCGCGCTGCGGCAGCCCCGCGGTGATGACGCCGGTGACGGGGGCGAGGAAGAGCCCGGCGCCGACGCCGGCGACGGCGAGCGAGGGCAGCAGCTGGTAGCCGTGCAGGCCGGTGCCCGCGGCGTGCAGGGTGAGCAGCACGCCGGTCATGCCGGCGACGAGCAGCGCGGTGCCGAGCGAGAGCGTCCGGGTGCCCAGGCGGCGGACGACCGCGCTGGAGCGGGCCGAGGCGAGCGCGACGAAGACGGCGAATCCGAGCGTGACCGTGCCCGCGCCGACCGCGCTGTAGCCGAAGCCCGCCTGGAGGGTGAGGATGAAGAGGAAGAAGAAGCTCGGGATCCCGGCGAAGAAGACCAGGTTGACGGCCAGTCCGACGCTGAAGGAGCGGCGGCCGAAGAGGCCGGGCCGGATCAGCGGGTCGGCGTCCGCGTGCCGTCCGAGCCGCCGCTGCTGCGCGGCGAAGGCGCCGAGCACGGGCACGCTGAGCGCGAGCAGCACCCATGCCCACACCGGCCAGCCCTGGTCGCGGCCCACCACGAGCGGCAGCACCAGCAGGAAGAGCCCGCCGGTGACGAGCGGCGCGCCCGCGAGGTCGAGGCGGCGGCCGCGGTCGCCGTACGTCTCGGGGAGGATGCGCAGCGCGCCGACGAGGGCGAGGGCGCCGATGGGCAGGTTGAGGTAGAAGATCGCGCGCCAGCCCGTACCGAGGACGTCGGCCGCGATGAGGGCGCCGCCGAGGACGGGCCCGGAGATGGTCGCCAGGCCGATCGAGGCGCCGTACGCGCCGAGCGCCTTCGGGCGGCTGCGCTCGTCGTACAGGCTCTGGATGATGGCCAGGACCTGCGGGAACATCAGGCCCGAGCACATGCCCTGCACGAGCCGCGCGACGACGAGGGTCGTGGCGTCGGGCGCCGCGCCGCACAGCGCGGAGGTGAGGACGAAGCCGAGCATCCCGATGAGGAAGAGGCGGCGCCGGCCGTGGCTGTCGCCGAGCCGGCCGCCGGTGACGAGGGTGCAGGCGAAGGTGAGGCTGTAGCCGGCCAGGACGAGCTGCACGGTGCCGAAGCCGGCGCCGAGGTCGTCCTGGATCGACGGGATCGCGACGGTGACGATCGTCGTGTCGAGCAGCTGCATGAAGACGGCCGAAAGGACCACCACCAGCGCGAGCGCGCGGTGGCCGCGCCTGGCGGCGAGCCGGGCGCCGGCGGCGGTGACTCCGTCTCCGGCGGCGGGAGTTGCGGCGGACATGAATAACTCCTCGCGTGTTGAGTTCTTTGTGCCGCGCAGAACTCTACGCCTGTTGAGTTTCTTGTCAACGGCTCGGAGGCGGCCGGTGCCGCAGGGGGGGCGGACGGGGCGCGGGCGGCGGCCCGGGCGTACGCAACGGGTGCGGTTGTGGGGGAAGTTGGGCGCGAATGATCAACCGGCCTACAACTTTCGGCCGTCCGTGACCGTCTTACCGGGCGTCGGGGGACTGTCCCGCCCGGCTGCGCCACGGGCGAACGCCCATGACATGGGGGATGGTTACGGATGTACGGCGACACGACGGAGGGCGGCGGCGGCCCCTGGCCGGACGGCGGTACGGGCGCGGGTCCCGGACACGGTTACGGCCCCGGTCCCGGTCCTGGCGCGGACACCGGTTACTCCGGCCGTCCCGGGCACCCCGGCCGCCCCGACCCCTCCGGCTACCCCGGCTATTCCGGTCACCCCGGTGTCCCCGGCCCGCGTCACCCCGAGCCCGACCCGGAGCCGGAGCCGGAGCCTGAGTCCGGAGGCGGCGGCCCCCACGACGGCGACGGGCCGCAGCCCGGCGTCACCCCGCAGCCCGGCGGCGGCCACCGCCGGGGCGGCGCCCGTGGCCGGAAGAAGCCGGTCAGCCGTCGCCGTAAGGTCCTCAAGTGGACCGCCATCGGCACCTGCGTCGTCGTCCTCGGCACCGCGGGCGCCGCGTTCGGCTACTACGAGTACCTCGCCGGCAAGATCCAGAAGGGCGAGCGCGTCAGCGGCAAGAGCACCGTCCAGAAGGCGAAGGCCAACGCCGACGGCACGAGCGCGATGAACATCCTCATCATCGGCTCCGACAACCGCGACGACCCCGAGGACGCCAAGCTCGGCGGCGCGAAGGACGCCAAGGGCGAGCGCGCGGACGTCATCATGATCGCCCACCTGTCCGCGGACCGCAGCAACATGTCGGTCGTGAGCATCCCGCGCGACACCCGGGTGCAGATACCGGAGTGCACCGACCCCAAGACGCACCACGTGTACGCGCCGACGGAGGACATCATCAACGCCTCCCTCACCCGCGGCGGCGCGGGCTGCACGCTCGCGACCGTGCAGAACCTCACCAAGGTCTACATCGACCACTGGATGATGATCCGCTTCCACGGCGTGGTGGACATGGCCCGCGTCGTCGGCGGAGTGGACGTCTGCGTGGAGAAGCCCGTCTACGACCACCCGACGCCGAGCGCGCCCGGCAGCTCCCACCTGCTGCTGAAGAAGGCCGGCAAGCAGACCATCACCGACCCGAAGATGGCGCTCGCCTGGCTGCGCGCCCGGCACCCCTTCATGGACGACGCGGGCCGCGCCAAGGCCCAGCACATGTACATGAACTCGCTCATCCGCAAGCTGCGCGGCGAGAACCTCTTCGGCAACCCGGCCAAGCTCAACGACATCGCCACGACGGCGATGTCGGCCTTCGTCGTCTCCGAGGAGATCGGTACCCCGAAGAAGCTGTACGACCTGGGGATGCAGCTCAAGACCGTGCCGCCGGACCGCATCTCGATGGCGACGATGCCGCACGACGCCGACCCCGAGGCCCCCAAGGCCCACTACATCCCGTCCAAGGATGCCGAGACCGTCTGGGCGATGCTGCGCAACGACACCGAGATGGACCCCAACGGCAAGCCCAAGTCCACCGCCTCGCCGACGACTTCGCCCAAGCCCTCGGGTCCGCCCGCGGCCGCCCCGGCGACCGTCGCCGTCTCGGTCGTCAACGGCACGGCGGGCAACGCGACCGGTCAGGCCGTCCCGGGCCGCGCGGGCGACATCGCCGACGCGCTCAAGGCGGCGGGTTACACGCAGGCGGACTACGACAAGCACGCCGCGCCCAGCCCCGCCACGACCGTCGTCTACCCGACGAGCGGCGGCGCGCAGGCGAAGGCCGACGCGACGGCGGTCGCGAGCGCCCTCAAGATCCCGGTGAGCGGAGTGCGGGCGTCCGCCGACGCCGAGCACATCACCCTCACGGTCGGCGCGGACTGGCGCACCGGCACCGACTACGCGAAGACCGCCCCCAAGGCGGGCGGCATCCCGAAGTCCGCCCAGGTGGTCAACGGCGCCGAGGAAGGCTGCATGCCGGTCTACTGGCCGTACGTCTACCACGGCAAGTAGGGCCCACGGGCCCGGCGTTCACCGCGCGCGGGCCGCGTCGCCGACCACGGGGCCGACCCGGGACAGCATCGGGTCCAGGAAGACGTCCCGGGCGGCGGAAGGACGCGAAGTGGCTGGCGTCCCCGATCAGGGCGAAGTCCTTGACGGGGGCGCTCACTTCGTCGAAGAACCGGCGCGCGGGCCCGGCAGCCCCGCACGCCATCGCGACGACCCCCTCGGCTTCGGACTCGACCGCGTCCTCGACGGTGTCCAGGCCCTCGTCGACCGGACCTAGGCGTGTCCTGGGCCCTATCCGCCGTGCGCGCCGGAGCGCGCGCCGGTCGCGCCCGTGACGGGTGTGCCTCCGCAGACTTGTTCATGGCTGAATCATCTGGGGCCGGATCCGGCCTGATGGGCGTATGGTCATTTGTCCGGTCGGCTGCGGGGGGGGCACCGGCCGTACCAGCGGCGGAGCGCCGGGGGAGGCCGCACGCGCCCGTCCGTGGAGGGGGACTCATGACAGGGGGGCGATGGGGGATGGACGACGGAAGACGGGACGAAGAAGGCCGGCTCGCCGAGGTCCTCGACGAGCTGGCCGGCCGAACCGGGCTCCCGGTGGGGGAGGCGGACGCGGACGTCGGCGGTGCCGACGACCACTGGCCGCTGTACGAGGCGGCCCTCGCCGACCCGGCCAACCACGCGCTGCTCTTCGAGGCGGTCTGGTTCGAGCCGGACCAGAACGTCGCGCTGAGCGTCGTCCTGCGTGTGCTCGGCGGGCTCCCCGAGGATGAGCAGGCACGATGGGTCGCCCAGCTCCGCTGGGAGTACGCCCGCGAATACGCTCGCCGCTCCGCACACGGGGCCCTCCGCTGACCCCCACGCGGGGTGCGCATGCCGCGCCGGGCACGCATTTCGCGGGGTGCGCATGCTGCGCGGGGCACTCGTTTTCAGGGCGCGCGTGCCGCGCTGAGCACTCGTTTTCAGGGGCGCGGGGAACTGCGCGGCCCGCCCCCACCGGCCGGTGGTCCGGATCGGACCGAAGAGACCCCTTGGGTCGGTATCCGACCCGCGCCCCGATGGGGGCTGGGGGCACCTCCCAGGCGAAGCTCTGGGGGAGCGCAGTTCCCCGCGCCCCTGAAAACGCTCGCCCGGCGCGGCAGGCGCGACCTCCCCCGCGCGGCAGCGCGAAACGTGCCCGGCGCGGGCTTCGCGCGGGTGGGGAACGGGTGCCCCGGGCGGTGGCGCGAGGGGGGCTACCAGCGCGCCAAGGGCGCGGATAGTGCGCGGCAAGGCGGCAGACCAAAGGTGGGCGTAGTCCGTAAAGTTATGCACTCACCTGGGAGAGGAGCTGGCCCGGATGACGTACTCCGGGGGCGAACCGCGGCCCGGCGGAACGGCGGGGGCGGGGGGCCCGGCGCGCGGGTTGGAGGTGTGCGTCGTGGGGGCCGGCCCGCGCGGCCTCTCACTGCTCGAACGGCTCGTCGCCCGTGAGCGGCGGCACCCGCGGTGGCAGCGGCTCACGCTGCACGTCGTGGATCCGGACCCGCCGGGCGCGGGCCGGGTGTGGCGGCTGGACCAGTCGCGGCATCTGCTCATGAACACCGTCGCGAGCCAGGTCACCGTCTTCACGGACGCGAGCGTCAGTATCGAGGGGCCGTTGGAGCGCGGCCCGAGCCTGTACGAGTGGGCGAAGGCGCTCGCCGACATCGCGGACGCGTCGGGTGCGACGGGACCGGACGACGCGGCGCTGTGCGAGGCCCGCGCGCTCGGGCCGGACACGTATCCGACGCGCGCGCTCTACGGGCAGTACCTGACGTGGGCGTTCCGGCACGTCGCCGCGGACGCCCCCGCGCACGTCCGGGTGCGGGTGCACGCGTCGCGGGCGGTCGCGCTGGACGACGGGGACGGTGCCCTCGGCCCGCACGGGCCGCAGACCGTCACGCTGGAGGACGGCACCCGGCTGACCGGGCTCGGCGCGGTGCTGCTGGCGCAGGGCCATGTGCCGGTCCATCCGACGAGCACGGAGCGGGAGTTGGCGGCGTTCGCCGACCGGCACCGGCTCACGTACGTCCCGCCCGCGAATCCGGCGGACACCGACGTGTCGGCGGTCGCGCCCGGCGAGACGGTGCTGCTGCGCGGTCTGGGGCTGGGCTTCTTCGACTACATGGCGCTCTTCACGCACGCCCGCGGCGGGGTGTTCGAGCGCAGCGGCGGCAAGCTGGTGTACCGGGCGTCGGGCAAGGAGCCGCACATGGTGGCGGGTTCGCGCCGCGGTGTGCCGTACCAGGCGCGCGGCGACAACCAGAAGGGCGCGCACGGGCGTTACACCCCGCGTCTGCTGACCGCCGAGTACGTCGCGGCGCTGCGCACCCCGGCCACCGCGCGCGAGCCGGTGCGCTTCGGCACCGGGCTGTGGGCGCTGATCGCGATGGAGGTGCAGTGCGTCTACTACGAGACGCTGCTCGCGCACCGTGACACCCCCGCGGTGGCGGCGGACTTCGCGGCCCGCTACCTGAGCGCCGCGCCCGGCGAGGACCAGCGGCGGCTGCTGGACGAGGCGGGGATCGCCCCGGCGGACCGCTGGGACTGGGAGCGGCTGGAACGCCCCTACGGAGCACCGGAGTTGCGGGACGCCGCCGCCTTCCGGGCGTGGCTGCGCGGCTATCTGGACGACGATGTGCGCAAGGCCCACGAGGGCAATGTGGACGGGCCGTTCAAGGCGGCCCTGGACATCCTGCGCGACCTGCGCAACGAGGTGCGGCTCGCGGTCGATCACGGCGGGCTCGACGCGGCCTCGCACCGCGACGAACTGGACGGCTGGTACACCCCGCTCAACGCCTATCTGTCGATCGGCCCGCCCGCCTCCCGGATCGAGGAGATGGCCGCGCTGATCGACGCCGGGATCCTGGACGTCACCGGTCCCGGCCTGCGGGTCGGCATCGCGGCGGACCCGGCGGACGGCGGCCCGTGCTTCGTGGCGACCTCCACGGAGATCCCCGACGTGCGGGTGCGGGCCACCGCGCTGATCGAGGCCCGGCTGCCGGACATCGACCTGCGCCGTACCGCCGACCCGCTGATGACGCACCTGCTGCGGACCGGCCAGTGCCGCACCTACCGCGTCCCCGGCACGGACGGCACGGACTACGAGACCGGCGGTCTCGCCGTCTCCCGCCGCCCGTGCCGCCTGCTCGACGCGCACGGCGCCGCGCACCCGCGGCGCTTCGCGTACGGGGTGCCGACGGAATCGGTGCACTGGGTGACGGCGGCGGGCATCCGCCCGGGGGTGGGCTCGGTGACGCTGGAGGAGTCCGACGACATCGCCGCGGCCGTCCTGGCGCTGCCCGAACCCGGCCTCCCGCAGGGCAGGTTGCCGGAGCCGGCCGACAGGCGCGACCGTACGGTGAAGACCGCTGGGACACCGGGATGACGGGACGAGGAGAGCGCGCATGAGCTACGGGGAGCACCAACCCGCCTGGGCCGACCTGGGGTTGCTCTCGCCGGTACGGGCCGGTACCCCCGCCGAGGCCGCGGTCGGCGACGCCGCCTGGCTCCAGGCGATGCTGGACGCCGAAGCGGCGCTGGTACGGGCGCAGGTGCGCTGCGGGACCGTGCCCGCGGCCGCCGCCGAGGCGATCACGGCGGCGGCGCGGGCCGAGCACCTGGACGTCCGCCATCTCGCGCTCGCCGCGCGGGAGACGGCCAACCCGGTCGTCGGACTGGTCGCCGCGCTCACCGCCGTGGTGGCACAAAGGGCGCCGGAGGCGGCGGAGTTCGTGCACCGCGGCTCCACCAGCCAGGACATCCTGGACACCGGTGCGATGCTGGTCGCCGCGCGGGCGCTGCGGCTGATCCGCGCGGACCTGCACACGGTCGCCGACACCCTCGCGGTGCTCGCCGCCGAGCACCGCGACACGGTGATGGCCGGCCGCACCCTCGCCCTGCACGCCGTGCCCACCACCTTCGGGCTGAAGGCCGCGGGCTGGCGGCAGTTGGTGCTGGAGGCGGCCGAGCGGATCGGCGCGGTCGCCGACCGCGGGCTGCCGGTGTCGCTGGGCGGCGCCGCGGGCACCCTCGCGGGCTACCACCAGTACGCGGGGGAGGGCGCCGAACCGGCCGCCGTGCTCGACCTGGTGGCCGCCTTCGCCGCCGAGACGGGCCTGGCCGTGCCCGCCCTGCCCTGGCACGCGCTGCGCACCCCGCTCGCCGACCTCGGCGCCGCGCTCGCGCACACCACGGGGGCGCTCGGCAAGATCGCCGCGGACGTGCTGGTGCTGGCCCGCACGGAAGTCGCCGAGGCCGCGGAGCCGGGCGGCGCGGGCCGCGGCGCGTCCTCCGCGATGCCGCACAAGCGCAACCCGGTGCTGGCCACGCTCATCCGCTCGGCGGCGATCCAAGTGCCCGCGCTCGCAGGCGTGTTGGTGTCCTGCCTGGTCACGGAGGACGAGCGGTCGGCGGGCGTCTGGCACGCCGAGTGGCAGCCGCTGCGCGAGTGCCTGCGGCTGGCGGGCGGGGCCGCGTACACCGCGGTCGAGCTGGTACGCGGCCTCACCGTCCACCCGGAGCGGATGCGCGCCAACCTCGCCGCGACCGGCGGGCAGATCGCCTCCGAGCGCGTCTCGGCGGTGCTGGCCCCGGCCCTCGGCAAGGCCGCGGCGAAGGAACTGCTGGGTGCGGCCTCGCTGCGCGCCGCCGCCGAGGGCCGTCCGCTCGCCGACGTGCTGGCCGAAGAGCCGCAGCTCCAGGGCCTGCTGGACGCGACGCAGCTGGCCTCCCTGCTGGAGCCGGCGAACTACACGGGCGCGGCTGGCCCGTTGGTGGACCAGGCGCTCAAGAGCTGATCGATGCCGGGGTCCGGTGGCGGTACCTGGCGCAGGACCTGCGGCCCGTGGCCCGCCACATGTGCGGAGCCGCGGGCCGCGCCGGTATCCCGTACGCGGTGGCGGTGTGCGGGCCTCAGCCGCCGTAGCCCTGCCCGTAGGTCGGCGGCTCGGTGCTCGGCGGGCAACTGGTGGACGGGGACGGGCTCGGCTCACCGGTGGGCGGAGCGGTGGTGGGGGGAGTCGTGGGGGGTGTGGTCGGGGGTGTGGTGGGCGGAGTCGTGGGGGGAGTCGTAGGGGGTGTGGTCGGAGGTGTGGTGGGGGGTGTGGTGGGCGGTGTGGTGGGCGGGGTCGTGGGCGGTGTGGTCGGGGGCGTCGTCGGCGGGGTTGTGGGCCCGGTGGTGGGCGGGGTGGTCGGTGGGGTCGTCGGCGGGACGGTGCCGCAGTCGATCGAGGCGTCGAAGGGGAAGTCGTGGATCTCGCCCGCGTTGACCCAGGTGCCGTCGGCGAGCTGCGGGCCCGCGGTCAGTCGGCGTACGACGATGTCGCCCTCGATGTTGGAGGCGTCGGTGTCGGTGAGGTGGGCGCGGGGGGCGAAGATCGTGCCTTCGAGGCTGTCCCCGGTGGCGAGTTCGATGTCCGTGGCGTCGGGGAAGTCCCAGAGCATGTACGGAGCCTGGTCCCCGTCGACGCCCGCGAGCGTCGGTACGTCCCACGTGTACTGTCCGCCGGTGGCCGTGGTGTCCACGACGACCAGGAAGGGCGTGTCGGCGGTCGGCTGGTCGCGGAAGGTCAGGGTGCCGATGCGGTTGAGGTCGTCACCGGTGACGTGCAGGACGTTGGTCCGCCCGGGGACGAGGCGGACGTACGCGTTCGTCCCGGCCGGGAAGCCGGTCTGCGGGTCGAGCGGGTCGCCGTTCGCGTCCTCCAGCACCACGTTGGCGTCGCACGTGGCCATCGCGTCGGCGCGGGCGCGGTAGTCGGCGAAGAGCGTCGTGAAGTCGATGAGGCCGGGCTTCGGGGCCACGGAGGCGGGCGGCTGGTCGGTGGTGAGCTGGATGCGGGGGGTGGCCCCGTAACCCGCGCCTTCGGGGACGACCTGTGTGCTGACGCTCGCGCCGTTCGCGTCCCGGTCGAGGACGTCCACCCCGGTGGGGTCGCCGATCTTGACGTAGCCGTTGTTCAGCACCTGGAGCACCCCCGCCGGGTCGCTCGCTCCTGGCAGCACACGGCCACCGACCAGCAGCGCGGTGGGCTCGGCGTCACCGTCGTCGACGAAGGTGCCGGTGGTGTGCAGCGCGACGTTGTATCCGGGGCCGAAGGACAGGTCGCCGCCGAGGGCGACCGTCCCCTCGGTCTCGGTGGTGCCGAGCAGGGCGTCGTGCTCGACGACGGTCCCGAAGCCCTGGTTGCCGACGACGGGGTTCCCGACGGCGCGGGTGGCGGCGACCGCGGCGGGAACGGAGGGCATGGCGACGAGCCCGGCGACGGCGAGACCGCACGTGCACACGGTGAGACCGGCGGTGGCGAAGAGTGGTTTGCGCATGCCCGCGACCGTAGGCAGCGCGCATCGCGAACCCTCCGGACCGGCCGGGGGCACGCCCCCCGTACATCCGATCGGCGCACCCCGCTGTGGGCCGTGCGAGTAGTCCCGGCGCCGGCCCCGGACCGGCCCGGGGGAGTCCGCGGCGGACGGGACGGGGGTCCCGGGCGGGCGGACGCTCGCCGGGCGGTACCGGCTGGTGGAGCGGCTCGGTCGCGGCTGCCGGGGCGGGGAGTCAGCGTCCCTCGGGATGGGGGAGGAGGTGGGCGGCGTGCCGGAAGTCGCGCGGGGTGACGCCGTAGGCGGCACGGAAACTGCGGCTGAAGGTCGCGTGGTCCTTGAAGCCCCAGCGCGCGGCGATCGCGTGGACGGGCACGGACTCCCGTGCGGTGTCGGCGAGTTCGCGGCGGGCGCCTTCGAGCCGCTGCTCGCGGATGTACGCGGCCACCGTCGTGCCCTGGGCCTGGAAGAGCCGGTGCAGGTGGCTGCGGGAGATGTGCCGGGCGGCGGCGACGCTGCTCGGCGTGAGGTCGCCGTCGGCGAGGTGGCCGCGGATGAAGGCCATCAGCTCCAGCGTGAGGGCGCGGGTGCGGGTCTCCGGCGGGAGGCCGTCCTCGGCGTCGAGGACGTGCGCGAACTGCGCGCTCACCAGGTCGGCGAGGACCCGCCCCAGGCGCGGGGCGTCGGCCTGCCGGTACTCGCTCGTGTGCGAGGTCACCTGGGTGAGGAACTGCGCGACCAGGGCGCCGATGCCCGTCCGCCCCGGCAGGTCGCGCCCGACGACGTCACGCACCCGGTCCCACGGCAGGCTCAGCGCGCGGCGGGGCACCTCGACCCCGATCATCTCGATCCACGGCCCGGCGCCGGCGACGCTCATCGGCACCGACGAGACGTTCATGTGGAAGTCCCCGGTCCGGAGGTCCCGTTGCGGACGGTCCGGCCACCGGGTCGACGCCTCGCCCTGCACGACGAGCGACAGGTTGACCGTCTCCGGGTCGGACTGGCGGATGCGGCGCGGGGTGCGGTGGAAGGTCAGCTGCGGGAAGTTCGCGGGCCACAGCGTCATCCCGCCGAGGTCCATCAGCCGCAGCGTCCCGCGGAAGTCGGCGGCGTAGTCGCTCGTGAGGTCCATCGGGGCGTGGGTGCTGCTCATCAGGTCGTGCCAGACGTCGAACCGGTCGGCGACCGGCACGTCCTCGCTGCGGTAGACCATCTCGTCCAGCATTCAGGATCACCCCCGACGCTCCTGCCCCAACCGGCCTCCCCGACGCTGGCGTAGCGGAGTCAACCGCATCCCCCGTGCGGGCGCCACACTCGGCGACGCTCCGGGTCCGCCGGGAGTTGCGCACCGCGCGACTTCTGGCCCGAATTCGGTTGCGGTCAGCCGGTTCGGCACGGGAACATCCGCGGGTGTTCACCACGCCCCGGGTCTCGTAGCTCGGCACCAAGCGCGACACCGCCCTTGTGCCCATGAGCGACCACGGAGCGTATCCACGTGAACACCCCTCGTCAGACCGGTCCGTTGCGTGACCGGAATCTCCCGCTGCTGCTGAGCGGCCAGATCGTCTCGTCCGTCGGCGACCAGGCGCAGGGCATGGCCCTGCCGCTCGTCGTCCTGGCCCTCACCGGCTCGGCCGCCCGCGCCGGGCTCGTCCTCGGCCTGAGCACCCTGTCCTTCCTCGTCTTCGGGCTCGTCGCCGGGGCGCTCGCCGACCGCTGCGACCGGCGCGCGCTGATGGTGTGGTGCGACGCCGGGCGCGCCCTGCTCACCGCGGGCGTCGCCGTCGCACTGTGGCGGGGCGTGCTGGGCATGCCGCAGCTGTACGCCACGGCCGTGCTGTCCGGCATGCTCACCACGCTGTTCCAGACCGCGAGCACCGCCGCGCTGCCCGCCGTCGTCGGCCCGCGGCGGCTGGCCGCCGCACTCGGCTGGTCGCAGACCGCGACGGGCGCGGTCGGTGTCCTCGGCGCGCCGCTCGCGGGCGCGCTGTACGCGGCCGGGCGCGTCGTGCCCTTCGCCGTCAACGCGGTCTCCTTCGCCGGGTCGGCGCTCGCGCTGCGGCTGCTGCGCGCGGACTTCCGGCCCGCGGCGGCGGCCTCCCCGCGGCCCGGCCGGCTCGCCGCCGACATCCGCGAGGGCCTGCGGTGGCTGTGGGACCGGCCCGTCCTCCGCTTCCTCACCCTCGTCAACGCCGCCGACAAGATCCGCTACGGCGCCGGCTACCTGCTCATCGTGACCCTCGCCCGGCAGGCGGGCGCCTCCCCGCTGTGGATCGGCGTCATCTTCGGCGGCGCCGCCGCGGGCACGATGGCCGGCGCGCTCGTCTCCCAGCGGGCCGTCCGCCGCTTCCCGCTCGGGCGGATCGCGGTCGTGATGCTGTGGTCCGAGGCGCTGATGTTCCCGCTGTACGCGCTCGCGCCCGGCCCCCTCGCCCTCGCGGCCGTCGCGGCGGCGGAATCCGTCGTGGCCCCCGTGTACATGGTGGCCATGACCACGCACCAGCTCCGTGCCACGCCGGACGCGCTGCGCGGGCGGGTGTCGGCCGCGGTCTCCACCCTCACGACGGGGGCGCTGTCCGCGGGCACGCTGGCGGGCGGCTTCCTGCTCTCCTCGCTGGGGGCGCACCCCCTGGTCTGGGCCTCCACGGCATGGCTCGCCGCGCTGGCCCTGCTGACGACGGCGCACCCCGCGGTCCGCGCGCCGGTTGCCGAGCCGCCGGGTGACCCGGCGCGGTCGCCGGACGCGGCGACCGCGTCCTGACGGACCCGACGACGCCGGGGCGGTCGGCGGGGGTTCAGTCCCGGTGCTCCTGGTAGTCGACGCGCCGCAGCTGCCCGGCGAGCACGGAGAAGTGCGTGTGGCCGCGCCAGGACTCGTGGTCGCCGATGACGACCAGGCGGCGCCTGGCGCGGCTGACGGCGACGTTGAGGAGGTTGGGCTTCGCGGCCGCCCAGCGGCGGGACCCGGCCGCGTCCGGGTGGGTGCCGAGGACGAGGACCACCACGTCGGCCTCCTTGCCCTGCGCGGTGTGGACGGTGCCCACCCGCTCCCACGGGACCAGGCCCCGCAGTTGCTGCGCCGCGCGGGTCGCGACCTCCCGGAAGGGGCTGATGACGTAGAGCCGGTCGGCGGTCAGGCCCTCGGCGAGGAGCCGCTCCACGGTCGCGGTCAGCGCGCGGCCCTCGGCGGGCACCCACTTGCCCTCGGCCTGCGGGGAGCGCACATGCCACCAGAAGCTCTCCCGGGGCGGCCGGAAGTCGCCCCGGTCGCCGGTGCCGTGGACCATGAGCCCGGCGTACGCGATGGTGTTGCTGACGGTGAACATCGGCTCGTCGCAGCGGCGGTGGACACGCAGCGGCGCGCCGACCCACACCTGCGTGGAGCCGTCCGGGAGCTGCGCGGGCAGGGTCGTGCCCCACCGGCCGAGGCGGTCCGCGACCTGCTGGGCGGACGTCCAGGACGGCGCCCATTCCTGGGCGGCGCCGTGGTGTTCGCGCAGCCGCTGCTGGGCGGTCCACGGCAGCACGACGACCGGCTCCAGTTGCAGCGGGTCGCCGACGAGGACGGCGCGGCGGGTCCGCCACAGCGCGCCCACCGGCATCTGCGGTGAGGCCTGCCCGGCCTCGTCGACGAAGAGCCAGCCCAGGTCGCCGCCGCCGAGGCCGGTGAAGAGCCGGTCGTAGGAGGCGAAGGTGGTGGAGACCACCGGGACGGTGAGGAAGAGGCTCTGCCAGGCCGCGCGCACCGCCTCGGGCGCGAGGTCCTTCGGGGCGCCGCCCCCGACGACCTCCATGGCGGCCTGGAGGTTCCGGCGCATGACGTCGCCCGCGGCGCCCAGGAAGGCGCGGTGCAGCCGCAGCGCCTCCAGGAAGAGCCGGGTGCGGGCCTCGGCGAAGGCGGTGTCGGACCAGGGCGCGGACTTCTCCCGGCGCTCCGCGGCGGCGTCGTCGGCGTCCTCGGTGAAGTCCGCCGGGTCCGGGACGGCGTCCCCCCAGCGCTCACGGGCCGTGCGGACGGTCGCCTCCAGGGCCTCGACGGCGCCCCGCCGGACGTCCGCCGCCTCGGCCATGCGCTCCGCGGCGGCCAGCGTGTCGGCGGCCCGCCGGTGCCGGTCGCGGGCCGCGGCGGCGTCCTGACCGGCGCGTTCGGCGGCCGCGGACAGCCGCTCGTACGTCTCCTGCCAGGTGCGGTGGGCGCGGCCCGCGCCCAGCAGATTCCGCAGACCGGCGGGCTTCGCGGCGAGGTGCGCGCGGAGGTGGTCGCGGTGGCCGTGCTCGCTGTCCGCCGCCCGTTCGGCCTCCCGGGCCGCCTCGGCCTCCTGCCGCCGCAGCTCCGGTACGGCGCCCGAGGCCACGGCGGCGCTCGCCACCGCGTCGGCCAGCTCCCCGCGGGCCGCGGGCAGGGCGGCGAGCGCGTCGGCCACCTGTCGGCGCTCCGTGCGGAGCCGCTCGACCAGGCGCCGGGCGGCCTGGAAGCGCCGCCGGGCCCCGGCCCAGTCGACCGGCGCGGGCGCATGGGCGCCCCGGCCGCTCAGGACGTGCCACAGCCCCTCGTCGGTGGGGACGGACCGGCCGGGGGCGCCGCTCGCGGCCGGGGTGCGCCTGCTGCCCCACCAGAAGCTCTGGACGAACTCGCCGCGGTTCTTCCGGTTGCCGAGCCGGGCGGCGACGGCTCCCCACGCGGGCTCCCCGCCGAGCATGAGGCTCGCCTGCTCGGTCAGGTAGCCGGCTTCGTCGTGCCACTGGGGGGCGATGGCGCCGAGGGACGGGATCTCGCTGGTGATGTTCTCCACCGCCCCGTTGTTGGCCGAGGCGACGACCATCTCGTAACCGGCCAGCCGCGGCTTCAGCTCGTGCACGGTGCGCGTGTACTGCTCGCCGCGCCAGGTGTGCGCCTTCCCGAACGCGTCGCGCGGGTCGGCCACTTCGGCGAGCGCGCAGGCCCGCTGGGTGACCAGGGCGGCGATGACGTCGCGCAGCAGGGTGGTCTTGCCCGTGCCGGGCGGTCCGTTGACGGAGAAGACGCCGCCCTGCGTGCCGAGTTCGGCGAGCATCCGGTTGACCGCGAACTGCTGGCTCAGGACGAGCGAGTGGCCGGACGCCGAGGGCCAGCGTCCCAGCGGGATCCGGTCGGGACCGACCTCCGCCAGCACCTCCGCCGGGCGGTCCCGGACGTCCCGGCGCTGCCCGGTGTCGATCCGGGCCGCGTCCGTGAGGTAGGTGGTCAGCGGGCGGCCCGCGCCCTTGGCCGCGAGCTCGTCCGCGATCCGGTCGAGGTCGTCGGCGATGAAGCTGTTGAGGAAGCCCTCGTTCGCGGCCTCGTCCGCACGGTCCTCCCTGACCTGGACGCTCTGCACGCGGGCCGCGTCCGGCACCAGGTCCTCCGTGACGTGGAGGCGGGCGGCGAGCCATGCGGTGAAGGCGGCGATCCCGTCGAAGGTCACCGGGCGGGTGCCGAAGCGGGAGGGCGGTTCGCCGTCGTCCTCGTCCTCGTCCTCGTCCTCGTTCGAGGCCGCCCCGCCGCCCCGGAGCCGGTCGAAGGCCCCCCGGGCCAGGGATTCCGCCGTCTCCCCGGCGGCGGCCTGCGCGGCCTGCCCGACGACGCCCCCGACCGCCTCCCCCACCAGGCCCCGCGCCAGCGTGCCGAGGCCCGTGACGGCGCCCCCGGTCACCGAGTCGGCGACCAGCGTGCCCGCCGCGGCCAGCAGGCCCCCGGCGCCGGGCCGGGCCCCGCGTACGGTGAGCCGCCCGTCGCCCAGCTCCTGGAGGCACCGTTCGTACTCGGCGGCAGCGGCGTCGAAGCCGTCCAGCCACCGCGCGTCACCCGGCCCCGGGGAGCGGGTGCGCCCGACCGCCCACGCGCACGACGACACGCACACGGAGTCGGCCAGCAGCAGCCCGTCCTCGTTGACGGTGAAGGACAGCAGCGCGCTGGAGCCGCCGAGCCGCCCGTCGCGGTCCTCGGCGGCCGCGTCCGGGAAGACCTCGGCGAGCACGTCCCGTACCCGCTCCACCGGGAAGACCCCGCAGTAAACGGTGTGCTGCCAGACGCAGTCCTTGCGCGGCCGCGGCAGAGCGCCGCCCTCCTCCCACGGCAGCGGGACGCCCCGCTTGACCGCGACGACGTGCTCGCGCGGCCGGACGTCGGGCACCTTCTGCGGGCTGAAGAGCTCGACCGCCCGCCAGAACCGCACGACCTCGGCCATACGGCGTCGCTCACCGGCTCCCGCCGCCACGAGGCCCCCCTCCGTCTCCGCTTCCCCGCAACCCTAGCCCCGCGGGACCGGGCGGCGGGGCGGTCAGTGCCAGGTGGACGGGTGGTCGCGGTGGGTGGGGAGGTAGGCGGCGGGGGTGAAGTGGTGGTCGTAGAAGTCCGGGTCGAGGTGCTGGGCCTGGAGGTAGTTGAGGATGTGGACGGTGGGGACGGTGCCGGGGATCTTGCCGAAGGTCTCGTCGATGTAGCGCACCTGGCCGGTCAGCAGCCGCACGAAGCGCTCGTCGTACGGGGCGGCGGAGGCGCGGACGCCGCGGGTGTCGCGCCACGGGCCCGGGGTGGCGGGGTGGAAGGGGCCGCCGGGACCGAACTTGCGCTCGGTGAAGCGCTGTACGGCCTCGGCGGCGTCCGCGACGTGCGGGCGGGACAGCGTCTCGAAGACGCCGGTGAGGCCGGTCGGGTTGGGCAGCGCCCAGCGCTCGTCGTGCTGGACGTGGAAGCCGAGGCCGGGCACGTCCGGGCGGCCGGAGGCGCCGAGCACCGAGAGCCGGTCGATGCCGTCGAAGGTCCAGCCGCCCAGGCCCATCGCGCCCAGCAGCAGATGGCCGTTGTAGACGCCGGTGATCAGCTCGGCGCTCGCCTCGGCCAGGGTGTACTGCTCCACGAAGGACAGCGGGAAGGGGTCGCCCGCGTGCCGCAGGGACGGGTCGTGCGCGCCGGGCAGCGGGCGGCCGTTGACGTCGTCGTAGACGCCGTAGCCGTTCTGGAGGAAGAAGGCCAGGTTGGCGATGAGGTGCTGGGCCAGGTCGGCGACCGGGACGACGAGCAGGGAGCCGGGGTGGTTGGCGATCCAGGTGTTGTGGCCCTCCAGATACGGCTCCTCGCGGGGCAGCCACAGGCGTTGCGCGGACAGCTTGCGGTAACGGGCGGTGGTGGCGTTCAGCCAGGCGTCGATGTCGGGTTCGGTGCCGGGTTCGGTGCCGGGGCCGGTCTCGCCCGCCGGGGCGGCGTCGCGGGTGGAGAGGAAGTACGTGCCCGAGTCGTCGGTGAAGAAGAAGTCGGTGGTGTGGAAGCCGGCCGCGGAGGGGAAGGTGCGGCCGACCGCGGAGCCCGGGTAGTTGGGGAGGGCCGGGGCGTAGCCGGGGTGGTGCGAGATGCCGAAGTTCCAGCCGGTCACGCCGGTGACGACGGCGAGGACGAGCGCCCGCTCGGCCTCGCTGAGCGGCTGGACGGGCCTGGTGCTGGTGAAGGCCAGTTCGCCGGAGGGGATGCGGCCGCCGACCGGGAAACGCCGCGAGCGCCGCCCGTTGACGGCCGCGAGCAGCGGGAAGCGCAGCAGCCCGGCGATCGCCTCGCGCTCCTGCCCGGAGAGGCGCAGGGGCGGCGCGGGCTGCGACGCCGGGGACGCGGGCGTGGGCTGCGCGGCCGGGGACGCGGGTTCGGCGGCGGGGCCGGGCGCGGACGCGGGCCGTGCGGCCGGCGGGTCCGCCCGTACGGCGTGCCACCGCACCGTGCCCGTCACCCGGCCGCGGTGGAGGACCTGGGCGACCTCCCCGTCCGCCGCGTCCCACCTCGTCACCGCCGGGTCGGCCAGCGGCAGCCCGGCGCCCAGGCGCGGGCCGAACGGCCGTACCGCGCCGGTCACGGAGGGCGCCGCGCGCAGCAGCCCCGGGGTGGTCCAGCCGAGGAGGTCCGTGGGGTGCGGGGCGAGCCGGCGCCCGCCGCGCGGGTACGCGGCCAGTACCACGTCGTCCTCGCCCGCCCCGGCCGCGGTGAGCCGCCGGGCCGCCTCGGCGGCGTCCTCGTCCCGCTCCACCAGCGGCGCCGGGGCGGCGCGGTCGCCGACGAGCGGGCCCGCGGCGGGCTCGCCGCCGTGGAAGCCGTTCTCCGCGAGCCACCGGTCGTTGAAGTACGTCGACAGGTAGGCACGCCCGGAGTCCGGCAGCAGCACCACCACCGTGTCGTCCTCCGTGAGGTCGCGCGCCACGCGCAGCGCCGCGGCGAGGGCGACGCCCGAGGAGCCGCCCGCGAGGATGCCCTCGGTGCGGGCCAGCCGGCGTACCGCGTCGATCGCGTCCTGGTCCTCGACGGCGACGTAGTGGTCGATCACACCGGTGTCGAGTGCCTGCGGCCAGGTGTCCTCGGCGGCGTCGGGGTGGAGGAAGTGGCCCGCGCCCTCGATGTACTTCTGGCTGCCGTCGCCGCCGGAGTAGAGGGACGTGACGGGGTCCGCGCCGATCACCCGGACCCGGCCGCCGCTCGCCTCCTTCAGGAAGCGGCCCGTTCCGGTGACCGTCCCGCCGGTGCCGACGGTGGCCACGAAGTGGGTGACGGCGCCCTCGGTGTCGGTCCAGATCTCGGGTCCGGTGGTCGTGTAGTGGGCGGCCGGGTTGGCGGGGTTGTCGTACTGGTCGGCGAACCAGGCGCCGGGCGTCGCGGCGGCGAAGCGCATGCCCTGGGAGCGCATGCTGCCGGGGTGGTCGCGGGGCACGAAGGCGTCGACGAGGCGCACGTCGGCGCCGTACGCGGCGAGCTGGTCCCGCTTCTCCCGGGAGGTCGAGGAGCTGGTGAAGACCACCGCGCGGTAGCCGAGGTGGGCGGCGGCGAGCGCGAGGCCGATGCCGGTGTTGCCGCTGGTGACCTCGACGACGGTGCCTCCGGGGCGCAGTGAGCCGTCCGCCTCGGCCCGGCGGATCATCGACAACGCCGCCCGGTCCTTGACGCTCGCGCCGGGGTTCTGCCACTCGGGCTTGACGTACACGCGCGGGCGCAGGCCCTGCGCGGCGCGGGTGAGCCGGATGAGCGGCGTCCCGCCGACGGCGTCGAGCAAGGACTCGTAGCTGGCCATGGGGTCTCCTCGGACGGGCGGTCGGTCAGGCGGTGCGCCGGGGCGGGCGGTTCACAGGACCCGGTAGTGGAGTGCGGTGGTGTACTGCTCGGTCGGACCGGCGACGACGGTGAGTGTCGCGGTCCAGCGTCCCGCGGCGGGGACGACGACCGAGGAGCTGACGAAGGTGAACGCCGTGGCCCGGCCCGGAAGGACCGGACCCGGCAGCCGGTACGGGAAGGCGACCCGCACGTCCCGGACGCCCCCGGCGCCCTGCCCGACGTCGAGCTGCACCGACCGCGGCAGCGCGGTGGCGTCGCTCGCGCCCCGCGCGGTCACCCGGAAACTCTGCGGGCCGCGCCGGGCGGGGGCGACCTCGAAGGTCACGGTGTACGGGCCGGCCACCGTGTGCACGACCCTGGCCGGGGCGTACGCGGCGGCCGCGGGCGCGACGGAGGACAGCACACCGGAGACGACGACGATCACCGCGCCGATCCCGGCCTCGGCCCGCACCCGCCCGCGCAGCCGCGCGGTCTCCCCCGGCGGCACGGTGCCCGGACCGGCACCCCGGCGGCCCACCCAGCGGTGGCCGCGCCACCCCAGCAGCAGGGCACCGGCCACGAGCGCGAGCTTCACCAGGAGTATCCACCCGTAGGTCGTGCCCACCAGCGCGGGCACGTACCGCACCTGGACGAGCGCCTGGACCAGGCCGGTGAGCGCGAGCACGGCGACGGCGGACGCCGCGTAACGCGACCAGCGGGGCAGTCGGGCGAGCCGGGCGGGGGTCAGGCGGCGCCGCAGCAGCAGCCAGCCGAGGACGGCGAGGCCGCCCAGCCATGCCGTGACGGCCGCCACGTGGGCCAGCGTGAGCGGGAAGTGCCACCACGCGCCCGTACCGCCGTGCCCGTTGCGGACCACGGTGGCCAGCGCGGCGAGCGCGAGCACCGTCCCCCCGGCGGCGCGCAGCCGCGGCAGCAGAGCGAGGGCCGCCGCGAGCAGCCCGGCCCGCACGTACACCGCCCGGGCGTAGTCCGATCCGGCGAAGGCGCGCAGGCCCGTCCAGGTCGCGCCGCCCGGCACCGCGGAGGCGTCCCACAGGTACTGCGCCACCACCTGGAGCGCCGAGGCGAGCAGCGCCAGCAGCAGGCCCGCGGCGGCGGCCCGGCGCAGCAGCCGGCGCTCGCCGGGGTCGGCGCCGAGCACGAGTCCGGCGGGCAGCAGGCCGAAGGCGGCGACGAGCCCCAGGTAGAGCAGGCCCTTGACGGCTCCGGCCAGCAGTTGCAGCCCGGCGCTGGGCCGCGGGGCGGGCGGCGCGGCGGCGGCCTGCGCGGGCACGCCGTAGCCGAACTCGATCGAGCCGCCCACCGGGTGGGTGTCGGCGGAGACGACCGACCAGCTGGCGATGTACGTGCCCTTGGCGAGCCCGGCCCGCAGCCCGATGACCAGGGTGCGGTGCCCGCCGGTGAGCCGCACCGGGCCGGAGCCGACCTCCCGGCCCGCCGCGTCCACCACCCCGGCCGGGTGCTGTGCGGCGGGCAGCGTGACGGGCTCGTCGAAGGTCACCCGCACCTGCGTCGGGGGCGCGGCGACCCGCGCACCGTTCGCGGGGGTGGTGGCGACCGTGTACGCGTGCGCGGCGGCGGGCGGCGCCGTGCGCACCAGGCCGGTCAGGGCGCCGAGCAGGGCGAGGAGGGTGAGCGCGCAGCGCCGCCTCCAGGGCCCGGTCACGAAGGCGTACGCTCCGGCTCCCGGCTGCTCGCCTCGGCCGCGGGCGGTACGGCCGCGGAGCGGCGGGCCCTGGTCAGCGCGGCGCCGCCCACCGCCCCTGCCCCCAGGGCCAGCACGATGCCGGTGACGCCGAGCCAGGTGCCCCGCCCGGAGTCCGCCGCGCTCTCCGGCGAGGACGCGCCGGGGGCCGCCGCCGGGGTGACGGTCACACTGGGCGCCGGGTGCTCGGGCTCGGCCCCGCCCTGCGCCTGCTGCACCCAGTCGACCTCGGTGCCGTCGGAGTAGCGCTGCACGGTCGGCAGGTAGAGCGTGCCGCGGGCGGGCAGCGGGCCCACCGACAGCGCGAACCGCCCGAACTGCCCCGGCGCCAGCCCCTCCCCGGTCGCCGTCCAGGTCACCGCGGTGACGGCCGAGGTGACGGCCCGCCCGTCGTCGTCCTTGCCCGGCGTCGCGAGGGCGCTACGGGTGAGCTGCACGCGCCAGCCGGGCACGGGCTCGCTCAGCACCGAGGTCAGCGGGGTGGCGGCCGGCAGGTGCACGGTCAGCCCCACCGTGCGGGCGGTCTGCGACTCGACGGGCACCTTGAAGGTGAGCACGGCGCTGCCGCCGCCCGTCGTGTCCGACGCCGTCACGGTGACGTGCGCGGCGGCCGGCCAGGCCGCCGCGAGCAGCAGGGCCGCGGCCCCGGCCGTACCGGCGACCGCTCTGGCGTACGTCATCAGGTCCGTCCTGTCTGTTCGAGCTCGTCGGGCTGCGTGGTGGCCTCCTCGTCGAGCAGCGCGAGGATCCGCGCGCGCAGGGCGACGAACGCGGGGGCGGACTGCTCGCGCGGGCGGTCGAGCCCGACCTCGACGACCTCGCGGATACGGGCGGGGCGCGGCGACAGCACCACCAGCCGGTCGGCGAGCACCAGCGCCTCGCTGACGTCGTGGGTGATGAGGACCGCGGTGAAGCCCCGCTCCTGCCACAGCCGCAGCAGCTCGCCCTGGAGCACCCGGCGGGTCAGCGCGTCGAGCTTGCCCAGCGGTTCGTCGAGCAGCAGCACCGAGGGGTCGTTGACCAGCGCGCGGGCCAGCGCGGCCCGCTGTGCCATGCCGCCGGACAGCTGCGCGGGCCAGGCGTCGGCGAAGTCGGTCAGGCCGACGAGCGCGAGCGCGTCGTCGATGCGCTGCCGGGACGACGCCAGGGCGCGGCGGGCCTGCGGGCCGATCGCCACGTTTCCGCGGACCGTCCGCCAGGGCAGCAGCGTCGGGTCCTGGAAGACCAGCGCGCGGCTCGGGTCGGGCCCGGTCACCCGGGCGCCGCCGACCTGCACGGTGCCGAACAGCGGCCGGTCGAGCCCGGCGAGCAGCCGGATCAGCGTCGACTTGCCCGAGCCGCTCGGCCCGACCAGGGCGACGAACTCGCCCGGCCCTACCGACAGCGAGATGTCGTCGAGGACCGCGAGGTCGCCGTCGGCGGCGCGGAAGGCCTGCGTGACGTTGCGGATGTCGACGGCGGCGCCGTGGCCGGTCACCATCGGGTCAGCTCCTTCTCCCAGCGCAGCACCCAGCCGCGCAGCCGGAACAGCAGGGTCAGCAGCAGGCCGCAGACACCGACGAGGACGACGATGCCCGCGTACAGCGCGGGGAAGTCGCCCCAGCCCTTCTGCCAGTTGAGGTACCAGCCGAGCCCGGAGTTGACGCCGAAGTTCTCCGCCACCGTGAGGCTCACGAAGGACGAGCCGAGCGCCATGAAGGCCCCGGTGAAGATGCTCGGCAGCGCGGCCGGCAGGCTCACCCGCAGCACCAGGAACCAGCTCCTGGCGCCCAGGGTCTGTGTGACGTCGTAGTACGAGCGCGGCACGCTCACGATGCCCGCCCTGGTCAGGACGGTGATGGGGAACCACACGCTGACCGCGATCAGGAAGACCGCGCCGCTGTAGGCGCTCGGGAAGAGCGCGAAGATCACCGGGACCCAGGCCAGCGTGGGCACGGGCCCGAGGAACATCAGCACCGGGTGCACCCAGTAGTTGGCCTGCTGCCACCAGCCGATCGTCACACCGGTCGCGAGGCCCGCGACCAGGCCGAGCGCGAAGCCGAGCGCGAGCAGCTGGAGGGAGTTGCCCAGGCTCTCGGCGAGGATCCGCCGGTCGCTCCACAGGTGCTCGAAGATCTCCTGCGGGGCGGCGAAGTACGGCGTTTCGAGCGCCTGCGTCTTCGCGGTGGACAGCTCCCAGAAGACCGCCCAGGCCGCGGAGCCGACCAGCCAGGGCGAACCGTGCGCGACCCGGGCCGCCGCGCGCGCCCCGAGCCGGCCGCCGGTCGCGGCCACCGCCCAGAACACTGCGGCCAGACCGGCGACGGCCAGCCCGGTGACCACGGTGAAGGGCGTGGTGTGCCGGACGGCGGCGAGGTCGGGCGGCGGCAGCCGGGGGCTGTCGGACAGCGTCCAGGTGAGCACGCCGAAAGCGGCCCAGCCGAGGATGCCGGCCGCGGTGATGACGGGGTTGATACGGACCGGGTGGGTGGTCTTCTGCAGGGCGGCGTGGATACGGGCGGCGCCCTGCACGGTCTTCTCCGCCGGAGGCGGTTCGGCCGGCCGCGCCTCGGGGGCTGCCGCGGGCGGGCCGGTGAGCGGGGTCGTGGTCACGGGCGTCCTCAGAAGTCCAGGCCGAGGTTGACGAAGACCTTGTCGGCCAGCGCCGCGGCATCGGTGGCCGACGGCAGGAAGCCGGTGTGGATGAACTTCGCGATGCCCGGCCGCAGGGCCTCCTGGAGGTTCCTGGGCGACGGGTCGAAGGTGAGGGTGCGCAGCACCGGGAGGATGTTCGCGGGCTTGTCGGGGACGTAGTTCTTCGCGGACTCGATCTCGGCGGTCTTCTCCAGGTTGCTCCCCACCCAGCGCGAGCCGCGCGCCCACGCGTTGACGAGCTTGGCGGCGGTGACCGGGTCCTCGGAGACGAAGGTCTGGTTGAGGGCGACCGCGCAGCACGGGTACGAGGCGTTGCGGCTGAGGTCGCGGTTGTTCGACACCTCGCGCGCCCAGCCGTCCTTGACGCCCTGGATGATCGGCAGGAAGCCGCCCGCCGTCGCGATGGCGTCGACCTTGCCGTCCTTGAGCGCCTTGGGCAGCAGGTCCTGCTCGATGACCACCCATTCGACCTGCTTGGCGGCCGGGCTGGAGTTGATCCCGGCGTCCAGCAGGTCCAGAGAGAAGAAGTTGGTGGCCGAGCCCTGGAGGTTGCTGACGCCGATCCGGCGCCCCTTGAGGGCGGCGACGGAGGCCACGGAGCCGTCGTTGCGCACGTAGAGGTCGAGGCAGCCGTGGTGCAGGCCGCCGGACAGCTTGACGGGGGCGCCGTTGTAGATGGGGCCGAGGAAGTTGAAGAAGATCCCGTTGCTCGCGGTGTACTTGCCGGAGCCGACCGCCGCGGCGACGTCCTCGTCCGTACCGGTCTTCTTCAGGACGACGTCGAGCCCCGCCTCCTTGAAGAAGCCGTTCTCGTACGCGGCGATCAGCGGCGCGTCGCAGACACCGCTGGGCGCGGTGACCCGGATCTGGCGGCCCGCCCAGGACTTGGTGACGGTCAGGCCGTCCGCCTTGCTGTCGTCGGCCCCGCCGCGCCGCAGGAAGGCCCAGCTGCCCAGGCCAGCGGCGGCCGCGACGCCGAGGCCGACACCGCCGAGCGAGAGCAGGCGGCGGCGCGAGAGGCCGGAGGCGTCGTCGAGGTCGACGTTCGCCTCGACGAGCGGGGTGCCGCCTCCGGGCCCGGGAGCGGGTTCGGCGGCGGGTTCGGGAGTGGGCTCGCGGTCGGGCTCGCGGTCGTGGTCGGGCTCGTGCTCGTGCTCGGGGGAAGCGGGAAGGTCGTCACTCATCGTTCGCACATCCTGGGATCGGTTGGCGGGACGGCCCGGTGCCACGGCCGGGGAAGGCGGCACCGCGTGCGTACGCGTGGACGTACGCACGCGGGGCGCGGGCGTGGCGTGCTGCCGGGGATCAGCGGGAGGGCGCCGCGGCGCGGGCCGGGCGGACCGCGGTACGGCGGAGGGGGCCGGGCGGCCGGTTCGGTGACCGGCGGCCCGGCTCAGTGACCGGCGGGCTGCCCCGGACAGAGGGCGGCGGCTATGTGCCCGAGGTCGACGTGCCGGCGGCAGCAGCCGCGGAAGGCGGAGGGCTTGCCGCAGGACAGCGATGTCGGCCGCTCGGCCATCCCCCGCCACCCCCACTCGGCGGCACATGCCGCCCGCCCGTTCCGCGCTCGTCGAATGTCGCGGTCCGACACGGTGCGGCCGCGGCACAAAACGTAGCTCCGCGGCGACGAGCGGGGCAAGGCGGTGGTTTTTGCAGGTTCATGAAGGCTGTGTCAACGCGCTTTGCGGTCGTGTCAACGTGGTGTGAGGCCGTGTCACCGCGTCCTTTCCCCCGGTGAACGGGCCCCGGGGTCGGTACGCGGCAGGTCGGACCCGGACCCGGACCCGGCCCCGGACCCGGCCCCGGGCGTGTACGGGTGGCGGCGCGGCGGCGGGAACTCGTCCGGGCGGATCGGCTCGTCGCCCACCAGCCGCTTGGCGAAGGGCAGCGGGCCGGTCAGCGACCCGGGGTCGGCGGTGACGTCGAACAGCGGGGTGTAGCCGGTGACCAGGTACAGGCCGCGGGCCTCGGGCTGGCGCGTCCCGGTGGTCAGGTAGACCCGCCGGTAGCCGGCCTCGGCGGCGGCCCGTTCCAGCGCGGCCACCACGCGCCGCCCCAGCCCCTGGCGGCGGTGCCCGCTGTGCGTCCAGATGCGTTTGAGCTCCGCGGTCCGCTCGTCGAAGCGGCGGAAGGCGCCGCCCGCGACCGGTTCGCCGTCCCGCAGCAGCAGGAGCAGCAGCCCGCCGCGCCGCGGCTCGAACTCCTCCACCGGGTAGCGCGCCAGCTCCCGGCCGGCTCCGCCGGGCGAGGGGTAGCGGGTGCTGTACTCGTACTCCAGCTCCCGCAGCAGCGGCTGGGCCAGCGGGTCCGCCAGCGTCGCCACCCGCAGTTCGACGCGGGGCCCGGCGGGGCCCGCCGTCGTTCCCGGCGCCGCCGTCACCGCTGCGCCGCTTCCGCCACCGGCCGGGCCTCCCGCGCGTCCTTCGCCGCCCGTTCGGCGTCCCGGCGGGCGACCTCCGCGCGGACCAGCGGGATGACGTGGCGGCCGAAGTCGATGGCGTCGCCGAGCAGGTCGTAGCCGCGGGCCGAGATGATGTCGACGCCGAGGTCGATGTAGTCCAGCAGCGCCTGGGCCACCGTCTCCGGGGTGCCGACCAGGGCGTTGGAGTTGCCCGCGCCGCCCGTGACCGCGGCGGTGCGGGTCCACAGCGCGCGGTCGTAGCGCTCGCCCTGCTCGGCGATGCCGATCAGCCGCTGCGAGCCGGTGTTCTGCGGGGCGTCGCCGCCGCGCCGCCGCCACGTGCCCGCCGCCTTGCGCCGCTCGATGGCGGCGACCGTGCGGTCCGCCTTCTCCCAGGCCAGTTCCTCCGTCGCGGCGACGATCGGCCGGAAGGCGACCTGGATCCGCGGCGGGGTGCTGCGGCCCGCGGCCAGTGCGGCGGCCTTGACCGCCGCGATCTGCTGGGCGGTCTCCGCCAGCGGCTCGCCCCACAGTGCGTAGATGTCGGCGACCGCGCCACCGGCGGCGTACGCGGCGGGCGACGAGCCGCCGAACGAGACGTCGGGGTGCGGCTGCCGGACCGGGAAGACGTCGGAGACGTAGTCGTGGAAGCGGTAGTGCGCGCCCTCGTGGTCGAACGCCTCGTGCTCGGTCCACACCCGCTTGACGATCTCGATGTACTCCCGGGTGCGCGCGTAGCGCTCGTCCTTGGCCAGCACGTCGCCCTCGCGCTGCTGCTCGTGGTCGCTGCCGCCGGTGATGAAGTGCACCGCGAGGCGGCCCTCGCTGATCTGGTCGAGGGTCGCGAACTCCCGTGCCGCGAAGGTCGGGTAGGACACGTTGGGGCGGTGCGCCAGCAGGATCTGCAGGCGCTCGGTGCGCGCCGCGAGGTACGCCGCCGCTGTGCCCGGCTCCGGCGAGGCGGAGCTGTACGCGAACAGCACCCGGTCCCAGCCGTGGTCCTCGTGGGCGCGGGCCAGCCGCAGCGTGTAGTCCTTGTCGAAGGAGGAGCCGCTGCGTGCGGTGGTCTCGGAGCCGTCGTTGGTGGCGGCGATACCGAGGAATTCGACGGGCATGGCGAAGCCTTTCGTGGTGGGGTGGGAGGGGGTTCTTCGGGGGGCGGGGTGGTCAGGTGCCCGCGGGCGGCAGGTCGAGGCCGAGGTTCTCGCGCAGCGTCGTACCGGCGTAGTCGGCGGCGACGATCTTCCGTTTGCGCAGCTCGTGCAGGAGGCCGTTGACGGCGAAGTCGTGCTGGCGCGGGTCGTCCAGCCCGCCGACGAGGACGACGTCGAGCACCCCGGCCCTGAAGCGCTCCTCCACCGCGTCGGCCAGCTGCTCCGGTGTGCCCGCGGCCGCCCAGTGGCCGGTGTCCTGCGCGGCGACGATCAGCTCGCGCAGCGTGTAGCCCTGCCGTGCGTACCCGGCGAAGATGTCGACGCGGCCGCGCCGCCGGTTCACCGATGTGACGTCCGGCAGCAGGCTCTCGGGCAGCTTCGCGTCCAGCGGCAGCCCGGAGAGGTCGAGGCCGCCGCCGAGCATGTCGGCCACCTGGGCGCGGCCGCGTTCAAAGTCGATCGCCTCGCGCCGCTCGCGCACCAGCCGCCGCGCCTCCTCCTCCGTGGCGCCGTAGGTGGCGTGGAAGGAGCTGAAGATCAGCGGCAGCCCGCCGGGCCGGCCGAACTCCTCGGCCTGGCTGCGGATCTTGCGGGTGAAGTCGAGCGCGACGTCCAGTGTGGGCAGCGAGGTGAACACCACCTCGGCGTACCGCGCGCCCAGCGTGCGGCCCGCGTCGGACTGCCCGGCCTGGAACTGCACCGGGCGGCCCTGCGGCAGCGGCGGGATGTTCAGCGGGCCCGCCACCGAGAAGTAGCGCCCGTGGTGGTCGATGGGCCGGACCTTCGCCGGGTCCAGCACCGCGGTGCCGTCCGGCCCGCGGGTCAGCGCGCCCGGCCGCCAGCTGTCCCACAGCGCGTTGACGACGTCCAGCGTCTCGGCGGCGCGCGCGTACCGCTCCTCCGGGCTCGGCAGTTCGCCGGGTCCGAAGTTCTCCTCGCCGAGCGAGGACGTCACCAGGTTCCACGCGGCCCGTCCGTTGCTGACGTGATCGAGCGTGCCGAACAGCCGCGCCAGGTTGTACGGGTGGTGGAAGGTGCTCGACACGGTCGCGATCAGGCCGATCCGCGAGGTCACCGCGCTCAGCGCGGACACGAACACCAGCGCCTCCTGCGAGCCGATCGCGCCCTGCGCGCCGAAGCTCAGCAGGTCGGCGGTGAACAGCGCGTCGATCCGCGCGGCCTCGGCGAGCGCCGCGACCCGCAGCGCGGTGTCGAGGGTGGACCGCTGCGGGTCGAGCGCGAGGCCGTACGTCTCCGACACACCGCCGGCTCCGGTCACGGTCTTCAGCGTCCTGGGGGGTTTCGCGCTCACGGGGGCGTCCCTTCTCGGCCGGTGCCGGGGGCACCGGTGGCGTCGTGGGGCTGGGGCTGGGGCTGGGCCTGGGGTTCGGCGTCGGCGGTGCGCGCGCGGGCGCGGGCGGCCGCCGGGGCTCGCGGGCACGGCGGCGCGCGAGCGGAAAAAGGGGTGAGGGGGGCCGTCAGGGACGGCGGTGCGTCAGCGACAGAGCGCGGTGTGGGTACGGCACAGGTCGACGTGCCGACGCTTCGTACAGCCGGGCCGCGGAACCGCGACCCCGGCCGGTACGACGCGCGAACCCTTCACGACCACTCCGATCGGCCGGGCCCCGAGGGCCGGGCACTGCTCCGCGGCCCCGGGGACGTCCCCGGCCGCGTGATCCGTGTTGACGGTGCGGGACGAACGTACGTGGCGGGCAGCGGGAGTTGTCAAGACCCCCCGGCCCGCGGCGGTCCCGCGTGCAGGCGCGGGGCCCGCGGGAGCGGCGGCGACGGCGGCGCGGCGCGGAACGCCTCGATCACGTAGGCGGCGAAGCGGCGGGACGCCGCGAGGCGGACGGCGGGCGGGGCGTCCTGCGCGCCGCGGTGCGCCATGAGCATCAGGATCAGGTCGTCGACGACGAAGTCGGGGCGCAGCGCACCCGTCCGCTGCGCGCGGCGGGTCAGCTCCCCGACCGCGCGCAGGGTCTGCTCGCGGTCCGCCGCGAAGTCCATGGCCTCGGGGAAGGCCGCCGCGAAGACGTCAGCGAACCCGCGGCTGTGGGCGTGCAGTTCGCAGATCCGCGTCACCACACCGCGGAATCCGCGCCACGGGTCGGCGTCGGCGAGGGCGTCGCGGACCACCTCCCGGCAGGCCCGCCGCTGGTCGGCGTACGCCGCGTGGATCAGCTCCCGCTTGGTCGGGAAGTGCCGGTAGAGCGTGGCCGGGCCGACCTCCGCGCGCCGGGCCACCTCCCGTACGGGCGCGCCCAGGCCCGCCTCGGCGAAGACCGTCCGCGCGGCCGCCAGGATGCGGGCGCGGTTGTCCCGGGCGTCCGAGCGCAGCACGTGAGACACATGGGCCGTCATGCCCTCCCACTTTAGCCAGCGGGCCGCGCCCGGCCGTTACGTTCCGGCAGCGGTAAGGCCGATCCGTACGAGCAGAAGCCGGAGCATGCGATGAAAGCCGTCGTCGTCAGGACGTTCGGGGACCCCACCGGGCTGGAGGTCGTCGACCTCCCCGTGCCCGTACCCGGTCCGGGGCAGGTACGGGTCGCCGCCGAGGCGATCGGGGTGGGCGGTGTGGACGCCGTCATCCGCCGGGGCACGCTCGGCGGCTACGGTTTCCGGGAGGGCCACCTGCTCGGCAGCGAGGTCGCGGGAAGGGTCACGGCGGTCGGCGAGGGCGTGGACGCCTCGTGGACGGGACGACGGGTGTGGGCGTTCACCGGCCTGTCGGGCGGGTACGCCGAGCACGCCGTCGCCGCGGTCGAGGACGTCCTCCCGCTGCCCGACGCCCTGACCGCCGTCGACGCGGTCACCCTGGGCGGCAGCGGCGTGGTCGCGCACTTCGCCCTGAGCCGTGCGCGTTCCGGACCCGGCGAGCGGGTGCTCGTACGCGGCGCGGCGGGCGGTATCGGCGTCCTGGCCGTCCAGCTCGCGGCCCGGGGCGGCGCCTCGGCGGTCGCGGTCACCACCGCCTCGCCCGAACGCGGCGCCCGGCTGCGCGCGCTGGGCGCCACCCACGTCCTGGACCGCTCCGGCGCGGGCGGCGGCCCCGGCGCACCGGCCGACTTCGACGTGGTGATCGACGTCGTGGGCGGCCCCCGCCTCCCCGCCTTCCTCGACCGCCTCGCCCCCAACGGCCGCTACGTCTGCGTCGGCGTGGTCGCGGGGCCCCCGCCCGCGGACTTCGGCACCCACCTGATGGCCGCCTTCCGCAAGTCCCTCTCCTTCGCGACCTTCAGCTCCGACACCGTCCCCGCCCCCGCCCGCCGCACCGTCCGCACCGCCCACTTCGCCGAGGCCGCCCGCGGCGAACTCCTCCCCGTCGTCCACGCCGTCCTGCCCCTGGCCCAGGCGGCGTCGGCCCACCACGCCATGGACGCGGGCGAGGTCTTCGGCCGCCTGGCCCTGACCCCCTGACCCGATTGCCCCGCCGGCGCGGGGCCGGGTCCAGTGGGTCGCCGCGATGATGCCGAGCAGCCGGGTGTGGGTGGGGGCGTCCGCCGCCGCGAGGAGGCCGCGGGTGGTGGGGCCGAGGGGGGAACCGTCCAGGGCGGTCACGACGCAGCCCGCGGCCCGGCACAGGGCGATGCCCGCGGCGAAGTGGACGCTGGAGGCCATGTCGCCGCCGTCGGTGACGTAGGCGGCGCGGCGGCCCGCGGCGACCCACGCGAGGGCCAGCGATGTGGAGCCGACGCGGGTGCGGAAGTGCTGGTCGAACGCGGGGTCGGCCATCATGTCGAGGGCCCGGAAGCCGTACGGGCCGCGGGCCAGCGGGTCGAGGTTGACATCGACGAGGCGGGTCGCGGACGACGGCTCCAGGGGCGCGGAGACGGCGCCGTTGGTGCGGAGCCAGGCCGTGCCGCCGTCCGTGCAGAAGACCTCGCCCGCGAAGGGGTCGGCGACGGCCGCGGCCCCGCCGCGCAGCGCGACGTTGACGGCCACCAGCATCGTGCCGGACGCGTAGTTGAGCGTGCCGCACAGCGGGTCGACGAGCCATTCGCGCTGCGTGCCCGCCGCGCCGCCCTGCCGCCCGAACTCCTCGCCGAGGAAGGCGTCGTCGGGGCGGGCGGCGCGGACGACGCCCAGGATCGTCTTCTCCGCCTCGATGTCCGCGGCGGTCGCGAAGTCGCCGCCGCCCTTGTCCACGCGGTCCAGCCGCGTCCCGTACAGCGCGCGGACCACGTCGGCGCCCGCCTTGGCGGCGGCGGCCGCGACCTCGGCGTCCGCCGCGGGGGTGTAGGTGCTGGTCATGACAGGAGGCTATCCCCGGGCCGGATGCCGGAACCGCTCGGCTAGCGTGGACCGCATGACACGACGAGGGGGGCGGCTCGCGATCCTCGCGGGCCTCACGGCGTGCGCCGCGGCGACACTGACCGGGTGCGGGACCGAACGCGGCGGGGGCGGCGACACGAGCGCGACGAAGCTGGGCTTCACCCGGTACGCGAACGCCGTCGAGTACGCGGCGCAGGACTACGGCAACGAGAAGGCGTACGTGGCCCCGGGCGAGGGCCTGCGGCAGCTCGTCCCGCTGGGCAACTGCGCCTTCGGCATCGGTACGTACGCCAACGGATACCAGTACGTGGACGTCAACTGGACGGCGTCCAAGGGCTGTACGTCCTTCGCGATCACCCCGCGACCGGGGCAGGCGAAGGAGGACGACAAGCCGTACTCGATGCGCAGCGGCTGGCACGGCGGCGGTCTGCGCGCCGAGGTCGCGGTGCCGTGGACCGGCGGCTCCGTCCTCGGCATCGGCGGCACCATCACCCGCCAGGACCCGGACGGCTCGCAAACCGCCCTGGCCACCCTGCCGTTGACCTTCCGCACCGACCCGGCGCAGGAGACGTCCGACGACGCCTCAATCAACACCGCCGTCACGGTGGGTGACCGGCTGCTCATCGGCGGCGGGGAGTACGTCAGCAAGGTCGAGACGCCGTACGTCCTCGCCTCCGACGACGCCGGACGCACCGTGCGGCGGGTGCCGCTGCCGACCGTGAACGGGCTGCAACCCCCCACCCCCGTGGGCGGGTTGGCGGTGGACGGCACGCGGGTCGTCGCCGTCGGCATGGAGGCCGGCAACGCCTACGACTACCACACGGACGCGGGCACCCTGCCGTTCTGGTACAGCACGGACTCCGGCACGAGCTGGATCGCGGGCCAGGTCACCGGCACACCCCCGGGCACCCGGATCCGCGGCGTCCTGCACGCGTCCGGGCGGTGGTACGCGGTGGGCGGCCGCGCGGCGAAGGGAGCGGTCTACGACTCCCTGCCGTACGTCCTCACCAGCACCGACGGCCTGCACTGGACACGCGTCGACAACGACGCGATGGGCAGCGGCCAGATCGTCACCGCGACCGTGGACGGCGCCGGGCACCCCGTACTCGTCGGTACCGCCGCCCGGCCCAGGTCCAGGCCCGAGGACCGCTCCGTCTACTGCGCCACCGTGTGGATCGGGGACGGCACCGCCGACACCGCGAAGTGGCGGCGCGGCGGCCTCGGCTGCTCCGAGAACCCGCCGACCACCGCCGTCACCCTCGCGGGCGGCCGCGTCCTCGTCGCGGGCAACGCCGACCTGTGGGCCACCGCCGCCCGCCGGACGTGACGGTCACCTCAGCGCGGCACGCACCGCGTTGACCAGCGTCGCGGCCCGCCGGTCGTCGGCGCGCTCCACGATGCGGTTCACCACGTAGCAGAACGCCAGCCCCCGTTCGGGGTCGGCGAAGGCCAGCGAACCGCCCCGCCCCTGGTGCCCGAAGGCGGCGGGGCCGGTCAACGGGCTGAGCAGGGTCGGCAGTTGGAAGCCCGAACCGAAACGGCTCGGCAGCCCCGTGACCAGGTCGGGCCCCGACGACTGCTGCACGGTCGCCGCCGCCACCGTCCCCGGCGCCAGCAGCCGCACCCCGTCCACCTCGCCGACCAGCGCCGCGTACATCCGCGCGAGCGCGCGGGCGGTGCCGATGCCGTTCGACGACGGGACCTCCGCGGCCTGCACCTCCACCGACCCGAAGTCCACGTCCGCCGGGTCCGTCACCGCGAACGCGCGGTTCGCCAGCGACCCCGGATCCGCCCACATCGCCACCGCCGTACGGATCTCCGCGGGCAGCGACTCCGGCGGCAGCGACGCGAGATCGACCTCCGGCGCGGGGTACGACATGACGCTCACCCGCTCCCGCGCGGCCGGCGGCAGGCCGATGTGGAAGTCCAGCCCGCCCAGCGGCGCCGCGATCTCCTCGGCGACGAACCGCCCCGGCGTACGCCCCGACACCCGGCGGATCACCTCGCCGACCAGCCACCCGAACGTCCGCCCGTGGTAACCGTGCGCCGTCCCCGGCTCCCACTGCGGCTTCTGCGCGGCCAGCGCCGCCACCATCGGCGTCCACGCGAGCGCGTCCGCGAGCGGCACGGGCGTGTCGAGCGCGACGAGGCCCGCGCGGTGCGAGAGCAGCCAGCGCACCGGGATGCGGCTCTTGCCGTGGGCGGCGAATTCGGGCCAGTAATCGGCGACCGGCGCGTCGAGGTCCAGCGCGCCGCGCTCGGCGAGCATATGGGCGGCGGTCGCGACCGCGCCCTTCGTCGCGGAGTACACGAGCTGGAGGGTGTCCCGCTGCCACGGCCGCCCCGCCGCGGCGTCGGCGAGACCGCCCCACACATCGACGACCGGCTCCCCGCCGACATACACGCACAACGCGGCGCCGACGTCCCCGCGCTCCCTGAAGTTCTCCGCGAATGCGGCTTCGACGCCGCCGAATCGGGGAGCGGCCTCCCCGTGGATCCTCGTCATGCCCCCATCCTCACCCGCGCGCGAGCCGCTCCTTGCGCCGAGGGCGCCCGTTTTTCGGATGCGCGGGTGAGCTGCCCTTTGCGCCGGGGCACTCGTTTTTCCCGCTAGCGGGTGAGCTGGCCCATTGTGCCGCTGGGCACGCGATTTTAGGGGCGCGGGGAACTGCGCGGCCCGCCCCCACCGGCCGGTGGTCCGGATCGGACCGAAGAGACCCCTTGGGTCGGTATCCGACCCGCGCCCCGGTGGGGGCTGAGCGCTCCGTTCTCCCCCAGAGCTTCGCCTGGGGGCACCCCCACGCGCCCCTAAAAAACGCGTGCCCAGCGGCGCAGCCGCAGCGTCCCCCGCCCCGGGGGCGCAGGCCCTGCGCAGCAGGAAGGTCAGGGCGCCAACCGGACGCGAAGCCAGGCGAGTTGGCGGGCGGCGTGCAACGCCTCCCCGCCTTCGTGGTGGTTGAACGGATAGACGTGGAGCGCCCGCTCCACCCCCTCACCCCCCGCGGCAGCGGCCCCCGCACCGTAGTGGTTGTACGCCGCGAACACCGTGCTCGGCGGGCACACCGTGTCGCGCAGGCCCACGCCCACGTGGACCGGCGCGGTGGCACGGCGCGCGAAGTTGACGCCGTCCACGTACGACAGCGTCGTGCGCACGCGCTCCTCCGCCTCGCGGTGCACGGCGAGGTAGCGCACGACCTCGCCGTACGGGTCCGCGTCGGTGATGTCGATCGCGCGCTGGACGTGGCAGAGGAAGGGCGCGGCGATCATGAGGGCGGCGAGGTCGGGGACGAGGCCGGCGACGGCGAGGGCGAGTCCGCCGCCCTGGCTGTTGCCGACCGCGGCGACGCGCCGCGGATCGACGCCGGGCAGCGCCCGTACCGCCGTGACCGCGCGCACCGCGTCGGTGATCAGGCGGCGGTAGTAGTAGTCGTGGGGGTCGAGGACGCCGCGGACGACGGCGCCGGGGCCGCCGAGGGGGCCGGCGCCGGGGTCGGGGGTGTCGCCGCCGTTGCCGTAGAGGTCGCCCTGGCCGCGGGTGTCCATGAGCAGGTGGGCGTATCCGGCGGCGGCCCAGGTGAGGCGTTCGTGCGGGAGGCCGCGGCCGCGCCCGTAGCCGAGGTATTCGACGACGGCGGGGAGGGGGGCGGGGTCGCTTGCGGGGCGGGTGAACCAGCCGCGGACGGGGTGGCCGCCGAAGCCGGCGAAGGTGACGTCGAAGGTCTCGACGAGGCTGAGGCCGGTGTCGGCGCGGCGGACGTCGAGGAGGACGGGCGCGGTGTCGGACTGCTTGAGGGTGGTGGCCCAGAACGCGTCGAAGTCGTCGGGCTCGCGCACGTCGGGCGTGTAGCGGTGCAGCTCGCCGATCGGGAGGTCGAACAGGGCCACGGGGGTCCTCCAGCGGGAGAAGGGAAGGGGTCCGGGGCGGCGGGGCGGCCGCGCGTACGGGGCCGGTCAGGGCCCGGGTCGGGGCGGCGCCGTGCTCTCCCGGACGACCAGTTCGGTGCCCAGGTCGATGCGTTTGGTGGGGACGTCCACACCGGCCGCGAGGTCCAGCAGCATGCGGGTGGCGGCGGCGGCCATGTCGTGCAGCGGCTGGTGGACGGTGGTGAGCGCGGGTTCCATCCAGGCGGCGACCGGCAGGTTGTCGTAGCCGACGACGGACAGGTCGTCGGGCAGGCGCAGGCCCAACTGCCGTGCGGCGCGCAGGACTCCCATGGCCTGGGCGTCGGATCCGGCGAAGATCGCGGTGGGCGGGTCGGGGAGCTGGAGCAGCTGCATGCCGTGCTCGTATCCGGCGTCGAGGTAGAAGTTGCCGTGCCGGACGAGGCCGGGGTCCATGGTGAGCCCGGCTTCGTCGTGGGCGCTGCTGAAGCCGGCGACGCGGGCGCGGCTGCACAGCAGGTCCTCCGGGCCGGCGATGACGGCGATCCGGCGGTGGCCGAGTTCGAGCAGGTGGCGGGCGGCGATGAGGCCGCCGTTCCAGTTGTTGGAGCCGACGGTGGGTACGGCGGCGGGGGTGGCGCTGTCGGTGTCGACGGCGACGAAGGGGACGCGCTGGCGGCGCAGCTTCTCCTGCTGTGCCTCGGCGAGGCCGCACTGGACGAGGAGCACGCCGAGCGGGCGGCGGCCGACGATCCGGTCCAGCCAGGTGTCCTGCGGGCGGTGCACCCCGCCGAGCTGGGTGAGCACCAGTTCGACGCCAGCGCTGGCGACCGCCTCCTCCACGCCGCGGATGATCTCCATGGCCCACGCCGAGTCGAACTCGTGGAAGACCAGGTGGATTTGGCTGCTCGGCTCGCTCGACCGGCGGCTTCTGCGCCGGTAGCGGTGGCGTTCGAGGCTGGCCTCGACGCGTGCCCGGGTCTCGTCGGCGACGTCCGCGCGTCCGTTGAGGACCTTGGAGACGGTCGCCACCGAGACGCCCACCTCGCTGGCGATGGTGGCGATCGTCGCGGCCCGCTGCCCGCCTGCTGGATCGGTACTGGTCACGGAGGTGCCCTAGCTGCGGGGTGTCGAAAGTTTCGACACATCTACTGAAACTAGCTGTGCCCATGGGGTGGGCAGATGGCGAATATACGGCACGGAGAGGGCCCAGACCAGGCTCAAAAGCTGCTGTCCCGACTATTGACACCCGTTCTGCCACGTCCTTAGGCTGCCCGACACATTAAGCAAGAGTTTCGAAAGTTTCGACTCCGCCCGCTCTTTTCCTGCCGCCTCCTGGAGGTCGGCCCGGTCCTGCGCATGGCCGAACCAGCGCCAGGCGACGTGGGCGTGCGTCGCCCATCCACCGCACGGAGGCCCGACGATGAGCACGATGGGGACGGTGGACCTGCCGTCCGAAGCCTCTGGCGCGGGCGGGCGGAAATCCGCCCGGACCCGCCCCAAAGGCCGTAAGACTGCCAAGGGGGCAAAACGGTCCTGGCGGCAGTCGCTGCGCCGCGACTGGCAGCTCTATTCGCTCGCGGTACTGCCGCTGCTGTTCTTCGCGGTCTTCCGCTATCTGCCGATGCTCGGGAATGTCATCGCCTTCCGGCGATATCACCCCGGCGGCAGCATGTTCGGCGACCAGTGGGTGGGCTTGCGCTACTTCAAGCTCTTCTGGCACGACCCGCAGTTCTGGCACGTCTTCACGAACACCCTGCTCATGGGCGTGCTGACGCTGGTCTTCGCCTTCCCGATGCCGATCGTGCTGGCGCTGCTGCTGAACGAGGTGCGCAGCCGCAAGTTCAAGAAGATCGTGCAGTCGGTCTCCTACCTGCCGCACTTCCTGTCCACGGTCATCGTGGCCGGCGTGGTCATGCAGTTCCTGGCCGCCGACGGCCCGGTCAACCAGGCGGTCAAGCACTTCGGGCACAAGCCGATCCTGTTCATCCAGGAGCCCGGCTGGTTCCGCTCCATCTACGTGTCGTCCGAGCTGTGGCAGACGGTCGGCTGGGGCACGATCCTCTACCTGGCCGCGCTCACCGCGATCGACGACAACCTCTACGAGGCCGCGCGGATCGACGGCGCCAACCGGTGGAAGCAGACCTGGCACGTCACGCTGCCGGGCATCCGGCCCACGATGGTCACGCTGCTGATCCTCAACATCGGCACGTTCATGGCGGTCGGCTTCGAGAAGATCCTGCTCCTCTACAACCCGCTGACGTACCCGACGGCGGATGTCATCTCCACGTACCTGTACCGGATGGGCGTCGTCTCCAACAACTTCAGCTACGCCGCCGCGATCGGGCTGTTCGAGTCCCTGATCGGGCTGGTGCTGATCGTCTCGGCCAACCGGATTTCGCGTCGCACAGTGGGGACGAGCCTGTGGTAGCCCTGGACACAACCGCCACCGAGGACCGGCCGTCGATGCGGCCGGACGGGATCCGCGTCAGCCGCGGCTACCGGGTCTTCCAGGTGGTCAACACGCTGATCCTGCTCGGCGTCGTCGTCGTGACGCTCTACCCGGTGGTCAACATCGTGGCCCGCTCCTTCAGCGAGGACGGCTACATCCGGTCGGGCAAGGTCAACCTGTGGCCGCGCGGCTTCAACGTCACGACCTACAAGGCCGTGATGAGCAACTCGCTGTTCTGGACGGACTATCGCAACACGGTCGTCTACACCGTCGTCGCCACGGTCGTCGCGATGGTGCTCACCACCTGCTACGCGTACGTGCTGTCCAAGAAGGACCTGCGCGGCCGCGGGGTGCTGGTCGGGATCGCCGTCTTCACGATGTTCTTCACCGGCGGCCTGATCCCCAACTACGTGCTGGTGACCACGCTGGGGCTGAAGAACAGCGTGTGGGCCATCGCACTGCCCAACGCGATCAGCGTGTTCAACCTGCTGGTGATGAAGGCCTTCTTCGAGGGTCTGCCGGTGGAGCTGGAGGAGGCCGCCGCGATCGACGGCCTGAACACGTACGGCATCCTGTGGCGCGTCGTGCTCCCGCTGTCCAAGGCGGTGCTGGCCACGATGGTGCTCTTCTACGCGGTGTCGTTCTGGAACTCGTGGTTCACGGCCTTCCTCTACATGGACCACTCCGACCTGATGCCGGTCACCGTCTACCTCCGCAACATGATCGCCGGTGCCACGGGCGGCACCTCGGTGGGCTTCTCGGAGGCGGACGCGACCGCGATCGGCGCCAACATCCAGGCCGTGACGATCGTCCTCACCACCCTTCCGATCCTGGCCGTCTACCCCTTCGTCCAGCGCTACTTCGTCTCCGGGGTCACGCTCGGCGCCGTCAAGGGCTGACCCCCGCGAGCGCCGCCGCGGGCCGCCACCGCGGCTCCGTACGACAAGCCCTGCCACACCCGTCCCGTACCACCCCCTACCCCGAACTCCCGCGCCACGCGGGAATGGAGTCCCCCATGAACAACATCTCCCGGCGGTCGATGCTGATCTCGCTGGGCGCCACCCTCGGCGCCGCGACGCTCGGACTGAGCGCGTGCAGCAGCGACAGCGGCGACGACAAGAAGAGCTCGGACCTGTCGAAGAACAGAGAAGACGCCATGGACAAGTTCGGCGTCGGCGACCAGTTCAAGGCGAGCAAGCCGTTCACCCTCACCACTCTGCTCAACGACAACCCCGGCTACCCGGAGAAGGGCAACTGGCTGTTCTGGACGGAGCTGGCCAAGCGCACCAACGTCACGCTCAAGCCGACCGTCGTCCCCTTGAGCGACTACGAGAACAAGCGCAGCGTCATCATCGGCGCCGGCGACGCGCCGTACCTGATCCCCAAGACCTACCCGGGCCAGGAGGCGACCTTCGTCTCCTCCGGTGCGATCCTGCCGGTCAGCGACTACGTCGACCTGATGCCCAACTACCAGGACAAGATCAAGAAGTGGAACCTCCAGGGTGACGTCGACACCGTCATCCAGGACGACGGCAAGTACTACGTGCTGCCGGGCCTGCACGAGGACGTCTGGATCGACTACACCTTCGCGATCCGCACCGACATCCTGGACGCGCTGGGTCTGCAGATGCCCAAGACGCTCGACGACTTCTACAACGTCCTCAAGGCGATGAAGGCCGCGCACCCGGACCTCTACCCGATGTCGGACCGCTGGAGCCAGCCCCACCCGGGCGGCGCCATGCTCCAGACCTTCGGCCAGGCCTTCGGCGCCGGATACGGCGGCGGCTGGGGCTACGCCAACGCCACCTACGACAGCGCCTCCGACAAGTTCGTGCTGACCGGCGCGATGGACCAGTACAAGGCGATGCTGGAGTTCGTCGCGAAGCTGGTGAAGGAGAAGCTGCTCGACCCGGAGAGCTTCACGCAGACCGACGACCAGGCCAACGCCAAGTTCACCGCGGGCAAGTCGTTCGTGATCTCCACCAACGCGCAGGAGCTGGTCAACACCTACCGTCCGGGCCTGGCCAAGTCCGTGCCCGCCGCCAAGGTCACCAAGATGCCGGTACCGATCGGCCCGGCGGGCGACGTCAAGGTCGGCACGCGCCTGGAGAACGGCCTGATGATCTCCAAGAAGGCGCGCGACTCCAAGGACTTCGTCGCGATGATGCAGTTCGTGGACTGGCTCTTCTACTCCGACGAGGGCCAGGTCTTCGCCAAGTGGGGTGTCGAGGGCGTCACCTACACCAAGGACGCGGCCGGCAACTTCAAGCTCACCAAGGACGTCGACTACATCGGCCTCAACCCCAGCGGGACCAAGAAGCTGAACGTCGACTTCGGCTTCGCCAACGGCAACTTCGCGTACGGCGGCAGCACCCAGCTGCTGGAGTCCGTCTTCTCCGACGAGGAGAAGGAGTTCCAGAAGGTCATGACCGCCCGCAAGACCCTGCCCGTGCCGCCCCCGCACCCGCTCAACTCCGACGAGCAGGAGCAGTTCTCGCTCTACGAGGCACCGCTGACGGACTACGTCCAGCAGCAGACCCTGGACTTCATCCTCGGCAAGCGCTCCCTCAGCGACTGGGACAAGTTCAAGAGCGAGCTCAAGGGCAAGAACGGCGACCAGTACCTGAGCCTCGTCAACGGCGCCTACGACCGCTACAAGAGCAAGAAGAACGGCTCCGACAAGAGCTGACGCTCCTGTGATGTGCCGTCAGGCGGGGACTCTCCCACCGGACCGGCCGGCCACCGACGCCACGAACGCACCCTCGCAAAGGACCACCACTGTGCGGATCCCAGTACCCGACCAGCCCTCAGGACACCTGACGGACGCGTGGCGCTTCTGCGTCGGGACCGGCCGGTTCGACCTCGCCCTGCGGCGCGACTACCAGGACTCGCTCGCCCTCGTCCAGCAGGACATCGGCTTCCGGCACATCCGCGGCCACGGCCTGCTGAGCGACCAGACCGGTGTGCACCGCCCCTACGAGCACGCCGGGAAGCGGCACGTACGGCACTCCTTCACCTACGTCGACCAGGTCGTCGACGCCTACCTCGACCTCGGCGTCAAGCCCTTCGTCGAACTCGGCTTCATGCCGCAGGGGTTGGCCTCCGGCGAGCAGACGGTCTTCTGGTGGAAGGGCAATGTCACCCCGCCGCGCGACTGGCGCGAATGGGCGGACCTGGTCCGCGGCACGGTCGCGCACCTCGTCGACCGCTACGGCCTCGACGAGGTGCGCACCTGGCCCATCGAGGTGTGGAACGAGCCCAACCTCCCCGACTTCTGGCAGGGCGCCGACCAGGACGCCTACCACCGCCTCTACGAGATCAGCGCCGCGGCGGTGAAGGAGGTGGACGCCGGACTCCAGGTCGGCGGGCCCTCGCTGGCGCCCGGCTACCAGCCGCACTGGATGACCGGTTTCGCCGACTTCGTCGAATCCAGCGGCGCCCCCTGCGACTTCGTCAGCCGGCACGCCTACTCCACCGGCCCCGCCCAGCACGTCCCCTTCGGGGTGCACCAGACGCTCGGCCCCGCCGCGATGCTGCTGGAGCAGTTCGCGGCGCCGCGCGAGCAGCTCGCGGGCAGCAAGCTCGCCGAACTGCCCGTGCACATCACGGAGTTCAACTCCTCCTACCGCCCCGACAACCCGGTGCACGACACCGCGCTGCACGCCGCGTACCTCGCGCCCGTGCTGGCGGGCGGCGGCGAGCTGGTGGACTCCTTCTCCTACTGGACCTTCAGCGACATGTTCGAGGAGGTCGGCATCCCCACCGCGCTCTTCCACGGCGGTTTCGGGCTGCTCACCCACCGGCAGATCAAGAAGCCCACCTACCACCTGTACGCCTTCATGGCCCGGATGGGCGACGACGTCCTCGCGCGCGGCGCCGACCACCTCGTCACCCGGCACCCCGACGGCCGGGTCACCGTCCTGGCCTGGGCCCCCGTGGACCACACCGGCACCGGGGACGTCACCGACGGCCACACCGTACGGCTGTCCGTCCCGGTCGGCGGCCCCCCGGACGCCACCGTCTACGCACACCGCTCCTCGGTCTCCGAGGACGCGGGCAACGCGTACGCCGCGTGGGCCGAGATGGGCCGCCCCCTGTCGCCCGACCGCCGGCAACTGGCAGCTTTGCGGGAGGCCGCCGAGCCGTCCCGCATCCACCGCTCGCTGCCCGTTGCCGGCGGGAGGGTCGAGGCCGACCTCGTCCTGGGCCGCCACGAGGTCACCCTGCTGGAGCTGACCCCGGTCACCGACCACACCCCGCAGTGGTGGGAAGAGCGCCGGATGCTCGGCCTCGACCCCGCCGCCGACTCGACGGGAGGCCCGGCATGAGCGCCGCGTCCGCAGCCCGCAAGGAATTCGGCGAGGGCCCGCTGGCCCGCGCCGCCGCCCTCGTCTACAGCCTGCTGGTGATCGAGGTGCTGCTGCTGGTCGCGGTGGCCCCCGGCCTGCTCGTGCTCGGGCTGCTCGACCGCGACGCGAGCAACGTGCCGCTCGCCGCGCTGTGCGCGCTGCCCGCCGGACCGGCCTGGTCCGCCGGGCTCTACGCGTGGCAGCGGCGCAGCCGCGACCTCACCGAACTGCACCCGGCGCGCGCCTTCCGGCGCGGCTACCGCGCCAACGCGGCCGACGCGCTGAAGGTGTTCACGCCCTGGCTGGTCGCGATGGCGCTCGTGGCCACCGTCCTCACCCACCGCGACGCAGCGGGCGTGCCGGGCTGGTGGACCGCGCTGCTCGCCGTCTTCGCCGCCGTGTCCGCGCTGTGGATGGTCAACGCCCTGGTGATCAGCGCCCTGTTCAGCTTCCGCACCCGCGACACCGCCCGGCTCGCCGCCTTCTTCCTGGTGCGCGGCTTCAAGGCCACGGTCGGCAACCTGTGCGTGCTGGCCGCGGCCTTCGCCGTCACCCTGGCCGGCGCGCAGCTGCTGCCCTTCCTGCTCGCGTCGGTCGTCGCCGCCGCGACACTCGTCAACAGCCGACCGATGATCGACGCGATCCGCGAGGAATTCACCGCATGAGCCTGCCCGTCACGCCCAGCACGCCCTTCGGCGGGGACTACAACCCCGAGCAGTGGCCGGAGCACGTGTGGAAGGACGACTACCGGCTCTTCGACGCCGCGCACATCGACACCGTCACCCTCGGCGTCTTCGTCTGGGCCAAGACCCAACCGGCCGAGGACACCTACGACTTCACCGTCCTGGACCGCGCCGTGGACGAGGCCGAGGCGCACGGCCGCCGGATCTGCCTGGCCACCGGTACCGGCGCGCACCCCGCGTGGCTCGCCCGCGCCCACCCCGACGTGACCCGCACCGACTTCGAGGGCCGCAAGCACCGCTTCGGCCAGCGCCACAACTCCTGCCCCAGCTCCCCGGCCTTCCGCCGCCTGTCCGCCGAACTCGCCGCCCGCGTCGCCGAGCGCTACGCGGGACGGCCCTCGGTCATCGCCTGGCACATCGGCAACGAGTACGGCGGCGCCTGCTACTGCGACCTGTGCGCGGCGGGCTTCCGCGACTGGCTGCGCGAGCGGTACGGGACGCTGGAGGCGCTCAACACCGCCTGGTACACCGACTTCTGGTCGCACACCTTCTACGACTGGGACGAGATCGAGCCGCCGTCCGCGCTCACCGAGCACTGGCGTGGCCCCGACCACACCGCCTTCCAGGGCATCACCCTGGACTACCTGCGCTTCATGTCCGACGCGATGCTCGCCAACTTCCGCGACGAGAAGGCCGCGATCCGCCGCTTCAGCCCCGACCTGCCGGTCACCACCAACTTCATGGGCATGTACCGGCCGATCGACTACCACCGCTGGGCCGAGCACCTGGACTTCGCGTCCTGGGACAACTACCCGCCGGAGAACACCACCCCGGCGTGGATGGGCCTGAGCCACGACCTGATGCGCGGCCTCAAGGGCGGCCAGCCGTTCTGGCTCATGGAGCAGGCCCCCACCACGACCGCGTGCCGCGACGTCAACCCCGTCAAGCGGCCCGGCGTGATGCGGCTGTGGAGCTGGCAGGCGATCGCGCACGGCGCCGACGCCGTCCTGTACTTCCAGATGCGGGCCTCGCGCGGCGCGAGCGAGAAACTCTTCGGCGCGGTCGTCAACCACGCCGGACGGGACGACACCCGGGTCTTCCGCGAAGTGGCCGCGCTCGGCCGGGAGTTGGCGGACTTCGGCCCCGTCGCACTGGGCGCCCGCACCCCGGCGAAGGTCGCGCTGCTCTTCGACTGGGACAGCTGGTGGACGCTGGAGATCTCCGACGGCCCCAACCGCCACGTCCGCTACCCGCAGGTCGTGCTGAGCTACTACCGGGCGCTGTGGGAGGCCGGCGTCGATGTCGACGTGGTCCCCGTGACCGCCGCACTCGACGGCTACGACGTGGTCGTGGCCCCCGCCCTGCACATGGTCAAGGGCGACCTCGCCGAGCGCCTCGAAGCCGTCGCCCGGCGCGGCGGCTCGGTGCTCGCGAGCTACCTGTCCGGCCGGGTCGACGAGAGCGACAACGCCTTCCTCGCCGACGTGCCCGGCCCGCTCGCCCCGCTCATGGGCATCCGCATCGACGAATGGGACGCCCGCGAGCCGGAGTTCAGCAACCCGGTGCTGCTCGGCAGCGGCCCGGACGCCGTGGAGTCCGCGGCCCGGCTGGTCTTCGAGCTGGTCATCCCGCAGGGCGCCGAGCCGGTCGGCAGCTACCGGGCCGACTTCTACGCGGGCACCCCCGCCGTGACCCGCAACTCCCACGGCTCCGGCTGGGGTTGGTACGTCGCCGCCGGGCTCGACCAGACCGGTGTCGACTGGGTCGTCCGCCAGGTGCTGGACACCGCCGGGGTCGCCACCCGCCACCCCGGGCTGCCGCACCTGGAGACCGCCGTCCGCGTCGCCCCCGACGGCACCCGGCTGCTCTTCCTGCTCAACCACTCCGACCAGCCGGTCACCGCACCGGCCGCGACCGGCGGCACCGACCTGCTCACCGGCGACACCTTCGCCACCGGCGAGCAGATCCCCCTCGACGGCCACGGAGTGCGGGTGCTGCGCGAGCACTGACTCCCCGCGCTCCACGGCCCCTTGACGCCGCCGCCCCCTCCTGCCGGGGGCGGCGGCGTCGTGCTCCGTCCTCCCGGCTACGGGATGAGCCGGCCGTGCGCGTCCGGCACCCCCGACTTGCGCAGGAAGTACGCGTTCACCTGGTCGCGCCACTCCCCGGCGCACCGCACCTGCTCGTCCAGCCGCTCCAGCACCCGGGCGTACAGGGCCGCGTCGACAAGTCCCGTACCCGCCAGCTCCGTCCACCGCTCGCGCATCGCCGCCGCCTCGTCGGCGCCCGCGAAGTGCGTGTCGTAGATGTGCTGGACGACGGTCACCCCGCTGTGCAGCACATGCCCGTACGGCACATGGTGGAAGAACAGCAGCAGCTCGTCCGGGCAGGTCGCCAGGTCCTCGTAGACGTCCGACCAGGGCCGCGGGTACTGCCCGGTGTAGCCGGTGCCGGTCGCGCGGGTGCGGTCCACGCCGATGCCGTCGCGGTCGGCGAAGTGGTAGGTGCCCCACGGCTGGTACTCGTAGCCGTCGACGTCCGGCCCGTAGTGGTTGCCCGGCCGGACCATGAAACCGACGCCGAGCGGCGCGGTGTAGCGCTCGTACGTCCGCCACGAACCGTCCATCAGCGCGTGCAGCGTGCGGCGCAGCACCCGCGGGTCGCGCTCGCGCGACAGCAACGGCACGAACGTCAGGCCGATCCACTCGTCCAGCAGCGCCAGCGGATCCGCCGCCGGATCCCATGCGAGGCGGCCGAACGCGTAGAGGTTGGCCTGCGCGAGCGGGTGCCCCGTCCAGTACGGGTCGTCGCCCACGTTGGAGACGGCCACCAGGCCGCCGCCGGTCACCGGGTCCGCGGCCAGGTCCGCCACCGACCGGCCCGCCTCGCCCCACGGCCGGAAGCCCAGCACCTCGCTCCACATCGGGCCGAGGTAGCACACGTGCCGCTGCTGCCCGGTGTACTCCTGCGTGACCTGCAGCTCCACCGCGAGCTTCGTGCGCGGCATCGCCGCGACGACCGGCGAGACCGGCTCGCGGGTCTGGAAGTCGATCGGACCGTACTTGACCTGGAGCACCACGTTGTCCGCGAACTCCCCGTCCTGCGGGGCGAAATGGTCGTACGCGGCGCGCGCCCGGTCCGTCGAACGGTCCCGCCAGTCCTGCTGGTGGTTGTAGACAAACGCCCGCCAGTGCACCTCGCCGCCGTGCGGTGCGAGGGCCGCGCCCAGCATGTTCGCGCCGTCCGCGTGCGTGCGGCCGTACGCGAACGGCCCCGGCTGGCCCTCGGAGTCGGCCTTCACGACGAAGCCGCCGAAGTCCGGGACGGCGTCGTAGACGCGCGCGGCCGCGGTGGCCCACCAGTCCCTGACCGTCCCGTCCAGCGGATCGGCGGTGCTGAGATCGCCGAGGACGACGGGCGCGGCGAAGTTCACCGACAGATGCAGCCGGATCCCGTACGGCCGGAAGACGTCCGCCAACTCGGCCACGTCACCGAGCCGTTCGGTGAGCAGCCGGGTCTCCGCAGCGTGCACGTTGACGTTGTTGACGGCGACCGCGTTGATCCCGCTCGCCGCCAGCAGCCGCGCGTACGCCCGCACCCGCGGGAAGTCCCGCAGCGGCTCGCCGTCCCGCCAGAAGATCGACCCCCCGGAATACCCGCGCTCCACCGCGCCCATGACCGGGTGGACGGTCAGGTTGTCCCAGTGGTCCAGCATGCGGGTGCGCAGCGCGGGCCGGTGCGTCGTCGCCCCGAAGTCGTCACCGAACGCGTCCTCCCCGAGCCGGACGACATGGAAGAACCCGTACAGCAGCCCCGCCGCCTCCTCGGCCACGACCCGGGTGACCCCGTCCCGCCGCTCCAGCACATAGCCCTCCGCCCCGGCGTCACCGCCGAGCGCCAGCACCAGGTCGCACCCGTCACCGCCGTCGGCGCTGCCCCCGTACTCCCCGCACGCCCGCTCCACCTCCGCCCGCACGGTGTCCGCCACGCCACCGGCGACCCCGCCGGCCGCGTCCACCCGCACCCGCCGCGTCCCGACCGCCCGAAAAGCCTCCGGCGGAAGCCAGGCCGCATGCACCTCGGTCGTCGTGTCCATCGTCACGGAATTTCCCGTCTCGTCGCGTACGCGCGTGCCGCGCCGTGCTCTCCCGACGAATCTACTCACTGCGATTTCCCGGGTAAATGCCCTGGTGGGAGTATGTGCGAGATATTCGGTGGACCGAAATGTTTCGAAGCGGAGAGTAAGCGGGCGGGCCTCTTGTGAATACCCCCGCTCATATGACGGCGGGCGTATTCGGATGATCTCCGCCACGGAATTCGACCGCGTCTTTCGTGGCTAGGGAACGTTCCAGGCGGACAGGACCGGCTGTCCGTCCTCCGTGGCGAGGAAGCTCAGGGTGCCCGGGTGCGGGTGGGCGAGCAGGCGGCTCGCGGACGGGTCCAGGCCGAGCCAGCGGACGGTGAGGACGCGGGCGAGGTGGCCGTGCGCGACGACGGCGACGTCCCCCTCGTCCAGCAGCGGACGGATCCGGTCCAGCACCGCGTCCGTGCGCGCGGCCACTTCGGCGAGCCGCTCCCCGGGGTGCTCGGCGTCGCCCGGCACCACACCGTCGCGCCACAGGTCCCAGCCGGGGCGGGCCGCGCGGATCTGCTCGGCGGTCAGGCCCTCGTAGCCGCCGTAGTCCCACTCCAGCAGGTCGGGATCGGGCTCGGCGCCGGTCAGCCCGGCCAGCTCGGCCGTGCGCACCGCCCGGCTCAGCGGGCTGGTGAACACCGCGACCAGGCTGCGGCGGGCCAGCCGCGGCGCGAGCGCACCGGCCGCGGCCTCGCCCGCCGCGGTCAGCGCGACATCGGTCCGTCCGGCGTGCCGGCCCGACAGGCTCCACTCGGTCTGGCCGTGCCGGATCACCATCAGCTCACCCATGGCCGCGCACGCTACCCGATCGCGCGGCCTTCCGGCATGCGCCCGCCGCCGCCCCGGCGCATGCTGGGAGGCGGTGGCGGACGCCCTGCCCGCGGTGCCGTGCGGCCCAGGACCGGCGGATCGCGGAAACCGGGGCCTCCCGCGGAAGGGAGCAGGCCGTGCCCGCTCTGCATCTCCAGCTGACATCGTCCATGAGCCCCTCCGAGGTGATGGGGGTGCTGACCGACTTCAGCCCGGCCCGGGTCGACGAGTGGCCCTCGATCGACGCGGACCACTTCGAGGTCCACGAACGCGGCGACACCTGGGCCGAGGTGACCGAGGGCAACGAGAAGTCGTTCGAACGGGCCCGCTACGAATGGGACCCGGCCGCCCGCAAGGTCACCGTCACCACCCGCGAGTCCAAGCCCTTCGGCCCGGGCGGCTGGGTCTTCGACCTCACCCCGGACGGCGACGGCACCCGCATCGACATCGAACTCCAGCGCCACCCGACGACGCTGACGGCGAAGGTGCTGTCCACGATCATCCCCTTCGCGGGCCCGGTCTTCCGCAAGTCGTTCCGGGAGCCACTGAAGACGACTTAGGCGTTGCCGACCACGAGGCGGGTGACGCCCACGTCGATGTTGACCTTCGAGTTGGTTGAAGCTCGATGATGGCGAGGTGCCGCATTCCGAGTTGATGCCTATCGGGGTCTTCGCCCAGCACACCGGTCTGACCGCCAGCGCGTTGCGGTTCTACGCCGACTCCGGGCTGCTACCCCCTGCCGAAGTGGACCCGGTCTCCGGTTACCGCTACTACGGCACCGAACAGAGGGCACGGGCGACCGCGCTGCGTCAGCTCCGCGAGATCGCCATGCCCCTGGCTGAGGTGGAGGCGGTCCTGGAGGCTGGGGCCGACGAGGCGGCGCGGCTGCTCGACGAGCATGTCGCCAAGATCGTCGAGGATGCGGCGTCGGCACGGCAGAAGGCCGCGGTCATCAAGTCCGCGCTCGGCGCGAGCGCGCCCGGTCTGCCGATCGTCACGCTGAAGGGACCCGTACTGGCGGACGCGGTCGATCAGATCCTGACCGCGACGGCATACGGGCCGGGTATCGCGGTGCTCGCCGGCGTGCACGTCGAGGCGAGTCATGAGGCGCTCGCCCTGACGGCAACCGACCGGTACCGGCTCTCCACCCGGACCCTGGTGCCGGCACGGCCCGCACAGCAGACGTGGGCCGGCACGGTTGACGGCGACGACCTGCGGGCCGCGGTCGCCGCGGTCCGGCGCAGTGCGCTGGTCCGCATCGAGGCGGTACCGCACGGGATCTGGCTGCGCATGCCCGAACAGCAAGACCGGCACTGCCGGTTGCTGACCGAGGACTACCCAGATCACCGGCTGATGCTCGCTTCCCTGGGCGAGGTCGCCACCCGCGTGACGGTCCCGAAGGATCTTCTGCTGCGTGCCGTCGAAGAACACCTTGGTGAACATGCCGCGTTGCACATCTCCGCGCAGGCGGTGAGCGTTGGGTCCCCGAACGACGAGAGTCCCGGCGTTCGGATCCCCGCCACCGTGACGGGCCCGGCCCTCGAGATCCGGTTCGAGGTGACCACGCTCTATCCCGCCGTGAGCACGGCCATCGGCCCCGACGTGATGTTCGACCTGAGGGGACACGACCGACCTGTCACGATCCGCTCCGCCGACCGCGGCGATCTCGTCACCCTGGCCATGCCCGTCCCGTCCGACCACCCAGCCTGAGAACGACGACGAGGAACACGTCATGCCTACCGCACCCGCCGGCCCTGACCCGACCATGGAGGCCATCGGCCGGGCCGTCGCCGAAGGCCGAACGGGCAGCACACGTACCGCCCGCCGCAAGCTCCTGGACCTGTGGTCGACGATCGGCGTCACCGGCGACCCGCTGCACCGTTGCTCACTCGCCCACCACCTGGCAGATCTCTACGAAGATCCCGCGCAGGCTCTCGCCTGGGACGTGCGGGCCCTGGACGCCGCCGACGCCGTGACCGAACAGCGCGTCCAGGACCACCACGCCGGCCTCCACATCGCCGGGTTCTACCCCTCCCTCCACCTCAACCTGGCCGACGACTACCGGCGACTGGGGTCCTTCGACGCAGCCACGGAACACATCGACGCGGCCAACGAGCACGCCCCCCACCTCCCTCAGGAGGCATACGGTGCCCTCGTGCGCACCGCCCTCGACGAGGTGGCGGAGGCCATCTCCCGGCGGGACACCACCAAGCGACCCTCCGCACCCGGCCCCACCGCGTGACGCACCGGAACGGCGCCCGATGCGGGCGCAGTTGCGCCACCTGCTGGACATGGCCGCCCTCCCCGATGTCACGATCCAGGTGATGGACCTGCGTGCGCCCCCGCACCCCGGGCTGCTCGGTCTGTTCGAGGTCGTTCGCTTCCCTGGCCCGTGGCCGACCGTGGTCAGCCAGGAGAATCTGCGGGACGTGACTCCCCACAAGGAAGAGCTGTACGCCGTCGATCTGGCCGCCGCCTCGTGGCGGAAGTCGTCCTTCAGCAACGGCGGCGAGGGGTGCGTCGAGATCACCGACCTCCCCGGCGGAGGCGTCGCCCTGCGGGACTCGAAGAACCCGTCCTTCCCGGCGCTGCGGTACACCGCCGAGGAGTGGGACGCCTTCCGGAAGGGCGTGGCCGCCGGGAAGCTGTGAAGGTCGGCCCCACGGCGTGGCATCGCAGAACGGCCCTCCCCGGATGCGGGGAGGGCCGTGTGGGTGCGGGGGCTATCCGGCGCGCGGTGGGGTGGTTGCGGGGACCTCGGGGAGGGACAGGAGGCCCGCGAGGAGGGTGAACAGGGTGAGGAGCAGGACGGTGGTCGCGGGACCGGGGGAGTTCCCGACGGCGCGCCCGCCGATCAGCCACCAGAGGGGTGTGCCGGCCAGGATCAGGAGGTGGTTGCCCCTTTCGCCGAGCAGGCGCATGCCCGCCCACAGCAGGACGGGCATCGACGTCAGGCCGACGGCCAGGGCGAGCAGGGCCTCGGACCAGCCCGCGCCCATCGCGCCCGAGGCGGCCGCGGACACGTCGTCCGACCACTCCACCAGGCGGTGCCACACCGTGTAGTCGGCCGTCGCCGCCGCCGCGGACACGAGCGTTGCCTTGGTCCCGCGGACGACCACCGTACGTCTCGTCATCCGCCCATCCTCGCGCCCGCGCGCGGCGCCGTGGGACGGGGCAATGTCAGCCGATCGTCACCACGCGGGCCCAGTCGGGTGGGGGAGTGGGGTGGTAGTGGTCGGGGGTGTCCTCGGTGATGCGGGGTGGGCGGGGGAAGAGGCCGATCACCGTGCGGCAGGGCGGGGCGTGGGCGGGCCAGGGGGTCTGGCCGTCGGTGAGGGCCACGATCACGTCGGGGGAGGGGTGGGCGCGCAGGGCGCGGGTGAAGCCCTCGCGCAGGTCCGTGCCGCCGCCGCCGATCAGCGGGATGTCGTGGGTGGTGGTGAGGGGGCGGACGGCGGCGGCCGCCGCGTCGCACGCGAGGACGCCGACGAGGTCGCGGCGGCCGCCCACCGCCGCGGAGATCGCCGCGATCTCCAGCAGGGCGCTGCCCAGTTCGGCGTCGCTCACCGACCCCGAGGTGTCCACGATCACGCGCACCCGCGGCGGCGTACGGCGCAGGCTCGGCAGCACCGCGCCCGGCACGCTCGCCGAGCGCCGGCCGGGGCGGCCGTACGTGTAGTCCCCGCCCGTACCGCCGCTCGCCGCCGCGGCCCGTACCGCCGCGCCGAGCAACTGCCGCCAGGGCTGCGGCGGATGGAAGGCCTCCTCCGCCCACCGCTGCCAGCCCTCCGGTACGTCACCGGGGCGGCCCTTGATGCCCTCGGCGACCCGGAAGCGCACCGCGTCCCGCTCGTGCGGCTTCAACTTCCAGGAGCCGCCCGGCCCGAGGTCCCACGCCCGGCCGTGGCCGTCCACGCCGCTGCCGCAGTCCAGCCACTTCAGGCCGCCGGTACGCGGCCCGAGACGGATCTTGCCCAGGTACTCCTCCATCAGCAGACCGGGCTGGAGCCCGAACCACCCCGGGGTGACCGCCCCTTCGGGGAAGGGGAGGCCGTCGCCGAAGGCGTCGTCGTTGATCTCGCAGTCCGCGGCGATGTTGCGGCGCAGCCGCTCGGCCGGGCCGTGCTCGTCGTGCTCGCGCGCGTACCGGTCGCCGCGGCCCTGGTGGTCGCGCAGCAGGTGCGACACCTCGTGCACCCACACCGACGCCAGCTCCTCGACGGGCGTCGCGGCCACGAAGGCGGGGGCCGCATAGCAGCGCCAGTACGGGTCCACCGCCATCGTCGGCACCCGCAGGGACGGCACGATGTGCAGCGCGAAGAGCGCGCTCGCGAGGTACGGGCGGGCGCGGGCGGCCAGCAGACGGGCCGCGTAGAGCTTGTCGAGGTCGAGCGTGGGCGGCGGCTCGTCCGCGGGGGCGGGCGGCGCGGGCAGTTCGGTCCGCCCCGGCGTACGGCGCGGCATGAGGCGGGGGGTGGGGCGCGGCTCCCCCGCAGACGGGCGCGGGTCCGTGCTCATCGGGCGGCACCCGCCTTCGCCGCCGTACGGGCCGCGGCCGCCGAGGCCTGGCGGGAGATCGTGAACGCCCCGCTCAGCCGGTCGATCGCGGCGGGGACGTCCCAGTCCTCGCGGCGCAGCGCCGCCAGCGTCTTCGCGGGCACCACCACCAGGTCGGGCGCGCCCGTGTCCAGGGCCCGCACCAGCAGTGCCCACGCCGCGTCCCAGCGCGCCCGGGTCGGACGGGAGTGCACGGCGGTCACCACCGCCTCCAGCGCCGCCTGCCGCAGGTCACCCCGCTCCGGCAGCTCCGCGGTGGCCGGGTCGGCGAGCAGCGTCTCGGGGTCGGGCAGCTCCATCCGGTCGATGGCGGCGAGGAGTTCCAGCCCGGGGCCGTCGCCGACCGTGCCGCGCGCCAGCAGCGCGAGCACCTCGCGCGGCGAATCCGCGGCCGTCGCGAACGCCACCAGCCGCAGCGTCATCTCCCAACTCCGGGGCGAGGGCCACGCACCGCCCCTGCGCGTCTCCGACGCCGGGAGCTGGTGCACGAGTTTGGGCCGCGCCCGCAGGAAGCCCGTCACCGCCCGTCGGGCGAACTCGACGGCCTCCGCGAGGCGTTGCGGATCCAGCTCGGGCAGCGCAGCGCGCGGCCACACCCCGCCCAGACCGCGCACGACGACATCGTGCTCGTGCGTCCACTGCAGATGCACGAAACGGTTCGCCAGCGGCGGGCTCAGCTCCCAGCCGTCCGCCGCCGACGAACGCGGATTGGCCGCCGCCACGATCCGTACACCGGGCGGCAGTTGGAGCGCGCCGATGCGGCGCTCCAGCACCAGCCGCAGCAGGGCCGCCTGCACGGCGGGCGGCGCGGTGGACAGCTCGTCCAGGAAGAGCAGGCCGCGTCCCGCGCGGACCAGCCGCACCGCCCAGTCGGGCGGGGCCATCGGCACGCCCTGCACGGCCGGGTCGTCCCCGACGACGGGCAGCCCGGCGAAGTCCGACGGCTCGTGGACGCTTGCGATCACCGTCGTGAGCGGCAGATCCAGCGCGGCGGCGAGCTGCGTCAGCGCGGCGGTCTTCCCGATGCCGGGGGCTCCCCACAGCAGGACGGGGAGGTCGGCGGCGACGGCGAGGGTCAGGGCGGACAGCTGGTCGTTGGGACGGTGCTCGGTGCGGGTCGCGCTGAGCAGCGCGAGGAGTTCCCCGGCGACGCCGAGCTGGTCCCTGGCGGGGGCGGTGGGGCTTTCAACGGTCATAGGTCACCTTTGCGTTCGAGGTCGAGGCGTTCGGCCTGGTCGGCCGGACACGATGGAGCTTGCGGTCGCCCTGCCGGGCGGGCTTCCCGGTGCGGCGGGGGGCACCCGTTTTTCCGGCCGCGCGGAGAGTGCGCCTGCCGGGCGGGGCACCCGTTTCCGGCCGCGCGGGGAGTGCGGCTGCCGCGCCGGGCACCCCCAGGGGCTGCGTGGGGGTACCTCCCAGGCGAAGCTCTGGGGGGAGAACTGCGCGCTCAGCCCACCACCGGCCGGTGGTCCGGAGCGGACCGAACTGCCCCTTCGGGCCGGTGACGACCCGCGCCACCGTCGTGGCTGGTCGCGCAGTTCCCCGCGCCCCTAAAAACGGATGCCCCGCGCGGCACGCGCAGCCCGAGAACGGGTCCCCCCGCGCCGCACGCGCAGCCCGAGAACGAGTGCCCCGCGCAGCCCGAGAACGGGTGCCCCGCGCGGCAGCGCGAGCTGCCCACCCGCGCGCTGGCGGGAAAACGGTCACCCCTCGCGGCAGCGAAGAGCTTGCGGGCCCCGCGGGGCAGAGATACGGGTCCAGCCGGGGGGGCGGGTCAGTGGGTGGCGGCGTGGCGGGGGTGGGAGGTGAAGTCGGTGCGGCGGCGCCGCTCCTCGCGGGTGAAGGGGGCGAACGCCCGCCGTCCGGGCGCGGGCCCGGGCGTGGCGAGGCCCGAGCGGTAGAGCCCGTGGTCGATCCGACCACGGGCCGCCGCTTCGAGCGCGTCCCGCAACCCCCCTTCGCCGAGCCGCGCCGCAGGCCCGAGCAGCGCTTCGACCTCGGCGAGCGCGCCGCGGACGTCGCCGTGCGCGAGGCGGGCGCGGACGTCCGGGAGGCTCTCCGGGTGGCGGTGGGCGAGTGCGATGGCCTGGAAGCACGGCAGCGGGGGTCCGTTGAGTTCGGCGAGCAGCGCCTCCCTGCGGACTTCCTCGCCGTCGTGGTCCAGCGCGGTGAGGACACCGCCGACCAGGCCGATGCGGTGCCGCGCCCCCCGGCAGTCGACGTACCGGGGTCCGGCCGCGCCCGGCGGGCCGCCCGGAGGTCCCGCCGCCCGCGCGCGGCCGGGCGCGAGGGCGGCGGCGACCAGCGGGTGCAGCTCCTCCGGTGCGATCAGCCCCGCCGTGAGGAGCGCGAGGTCGGGCGGGATCCAGGTCGCCGCGTCGGGCAGCACGGGCAGTGCGCGCGGCTCACCGTGTGCGGTGGCGGGGCCGAGGCAGCCCCCGCATCCGGCGCGGCAACCCCCCTCCCCGGCAGGGGTGTCGCATCGGTACGCCCCCTCCGCGTACCGTGCGGCGATCCGGGGCGGGGCGCCCGGCGGGGTGTGGATCTCCAGGACGAGCCGCCGCCCGCGCCCGAGCCGTACGGCGACGGCCCCGCCGTCCGGGGAGCCTTCGGCGTGCAGCAGCCGGGCGGCCTCGTCTGCCCACCGTGGTACGGCGGCCCAGTCGTCGGGGCTGTCCGGGGCGGGGTGGGCGCGGGGGTCCCACCCGCGGGTCACGCCGGAGCGTTCGCGCAGCTCGTGTGCCCTTTCCGCGTCCCATACGTGGCGGTGCAGGTCGAGCCGGAAGCGGCGGTCGGGGCGGGCGTGCGGGTGGGTGCCCCAGGAGGGGGCGGGGGTGCGGGTCAGGTCGCGGGTGCCGTCGTGGAGCGCGAGCTGGACGCGCTGGCGGCCGGCCGCCCGTGCGGGCGGTGTGCGGGCGACGAGGTGGAGTGCTCCCTCCGCGGTGGGGTAGCGCGCGAGGGCGAGGGTCACGCCGGGGCGGAGCAGCCCGTCCGGGCTGGTCCTGGGCATGTGCCAGCGCAGCAGGTCGGGCGCCAGCCGCCGCAGGTCCAGGCGGACGCGGGCGGCGAGTTCGCGGCCGTGCGTTCGGGCGAGGGAGCGGGGGGTGAAGTCGACGTCGAAGCCCGCAGCGGCGCAGGCTCCCGCCCAGTCGCCGGCGTGGCGGCGGGCGGTCGCGGTGTCGATCATCGGGAGCGGCACGGCGTAACGCCGCACGTGCAGCCACACGGAAAGCCGGGTCTCCGGATTCGCGGATCGAGCCGTGCCCTCGAAGGCGGCGGGCTCGAAGGTCTGAGTGCCCATCAGCACTCACCTTGCGCGAATCGGGCCCCCGTTCTGAAAACAGAAGGAGTAGTCATCGCGCTCACCATAAGCGAGCGTGCCGCGCGATGTCACCCCCTCGCGGGGGTGCGCGGAATCAGGCGATGCGGGCCCGTACCGCCCGCCGGATGCTCCAGCTGACCCGCCCCTGGTCCAGCTCGAAGGTAAGGTCGGCGGCGCCGGTGAGGAGTAACTGCCGTTCGGTGGCGCGGTGCAGGGTGTCGATCCAGCCCCAGATGGGGTGGTCCTCGGGTGCGCTCGCGCCGTACGTGCGGGCCTGGATGCGTATCCAGGACACCGCGCGGTCCGCGCACTCCACGGGCAGCTGGACGCGGCGGTGCTGGTGGTCCGCGCCGCTGAAGACGTGGTCGATGACGTAGGCCGGCGGCGGTACCGGGTACGCGAACATGCCGTCTTCCACCGTCACCACTCCTGTCCCGGCCAGGGCGCGGCGGTCGGCCCGAGGGTCGCCGCCGTGCCCGCGGCGCCCCCGTGCGCCCGGCGTTGCGTGAGTCACACACGTCACTATCGTGCCGCGGAGCGCATCGCGCAATGCGCTTCCTGATAATTTCATCCTGCGTCCGATCGACCTGGTGTTCTCATCAACTGTGTGTGACACTCGGCTTGTTGACGGATGGTCAGCAAGGTGTGAGCAACCAGGACAACCAGCCCTCGGGGCCCGGTCAGGGGGACGTGTGAGCGAGGAGCGGCCGGCCGCCGCGGGCGGCCCCAGTGCCCCCACCGTGCTGCGCATGATCCTCAGCCGCCGGTTGCAGGAGCGCCGCCAGGAGGCGGGCCTGTCGCTGGAGCAGGCCGCCCGGTCGCTGCGGGTGACCCCGCTCACCATCCGCCGCCTGGAGAAGGCGGAGGTCGCGCTCAAGCCGCTCTACGTCGAGAAGCTGCTCCAGACGTACGGGGCCGGGCCGCGTGAGATCGAGGAGTTCTGCGCGCTCGCCGAGCAGGCCAACGAGCCCGGCTGGTGGTATCCGTACCGCGATGTGCTGCCCGGCTGGTTCAAGGCGTACGTGAGCCTGGAGACCGGCGCGCGGGCGCTGCGCACGTACGAGCCGCACTACGTCACCGGACTGCTCCAGACGCCCGACTACGTGCACGCGTGCCTGCGCGGCGGATTCCCCCACGAGTCCGAGGAGGCGCTCGCCCAGCGCGTCGAACTCCGGCTGCGCCGGCAGAGTCTGCTGGAGCGGGAGGACGCGCCCACGCTGTGGGTCGTCATGGAGGAGGCGGTGCTGCACCGCCAGGTCGGCGGCGCCGCGATCATGCGCGCGCAGATCGAGCGGCTGCTGGAGGCCAACGAACTCCCGCACGTCAGCGTCGACATCGTGCCCTTCAGCGCGGGCGCGCACGTCGGCGCCTGCGCGCCCTTCACGTACTTCCGGTTCGCCGAGCCCGAACTCCCCGACATCGTCTACAGCGAGATCCTGTCGGCCGCCGTCTACCTCGACCAGCGCGCCGACGTCTCGACGCATCTCGAAGCGCACAACCGGCTCTCCCTGCTCACCTCCACCCGGGAGAGCACCGCGCTGCTCAACCGCATGCGGAAGGAGTACTCATGACCCCCACCGACTCCCGCGGCCCCGCCTCGGAGGACCGTCCGGAGATCACCGACCTCGCCGTCATCCGGAGCGGCATGCCCGCCCGTGAACTCGGCGACCACGGCTGGGAATGCCCGTGGAGCGGCCCGAACGGCGGGCAGTGCGTGGAGCTCAAGCAACTCCCCGACGGACGTGTCGCGTTGCGCCAGTCCACCGACCCGGCGGGCCCCGCGCTCGTCTACACCCCGGACGAGATCCGCGCGTTCGTGCGCGGCGTCAAGGACGGGCTCGCCGACCACTTCGCCGCGTGACGGCTCCCTCCGGCAGGAGGGCCGCGGACGCCTGACCGAAAGGACCACCATGAGCACGCCCGGGGCCGAACCGGTGATCGACACCAGCCGCCCGCACTCCGCCCGCATGTACGACCACTACCTGGGCGGCAAGGACCACTTCGAGGCCGACCGGCAGGCCGCCGAGGCCATCGCCGGGGTCTTCCCCGGCATCGGCACCTGCGCGCGCGAGCTGCGGTTCTTCATGCACCGGGCCACCCGGGTGCTCGCCCGTGAGCACGGCATCCGCCAGTGGCTCGACGTCGGCACGGGCATACCCACCGAGCCCAACCTGCACCAGATCGCGCAGTCCGTCGCCCCCGAGGCCCGCGTCGTCTACGCCGACAACGACCCGCTCGTCCTGAAGTACGCCGAGCGGCTGATGCGTACGGCGCCGGGCGGCCGCACCGCGTACGTCCACGCGGATCTGCGCGACCCGAACGCGCTGCTCAAGTCCCCCGAGGTGACCGACGTCCTGGACCTCGGCAAGCCGGTGGCGCTGTCGCTCAACGCGATCCTGCACTTCGTGCCCGACGACCAGGACCCGTACGGCCTCGTCTCCCGCTTCGTCGACGCGCTCCCCTCCGGCAGCGCGCTCGCCCTCAGCCACAGCACGCCGGAGTTCGCCCCCGAGGCATGGGCGCGCATCGAGGAGATCTACCTCCAGGGCGGCACCCCCGGCCAGGTCCGCACCCTGGAGGAGGGGCAGCGCTTCTTCGAGGGCCTGGACCTCATCGAGCCGGGCATCGCCATGGTCCACACCTGGCGCCCCGACCCGGAGGACGGTCCGCGCGTCGCCGCGCTCACGAACACCGAGGTCTCCGCGTGGGGCGGCGTCGCGATCAAGCCGTGAGCGCACGGGGGCGGTCGGCGCCCCCGCCGCTCAACCCGCCTGCGCGGCGGACTTCTTACGGGCCCGGTACGCGGCGGCCTTCACGCGGTTGCCGCACGACTCCATGCCGCACCAGTGCCGCCGCATGCCGTGCGAGCGGTCCACGTAGATCCGTGTGCACTCCGGATTGCCGCACTCCTTCAGCAGCGGCACGTCCGGTCCGCTGAGCAGCTCGACCGCCTGCCGGGCCACGGTCGACAGCGCCTCGGCGGGCGCCGCCGCCGTCCACCGGCCCGCGGGCGTCAGCTGCGGCGCGGCGGCGGCTTCGCGGGCCGCCGCGTTCAGCGTCGCGAGGGCGTCCGCGCCGTACGGCTCGTCCCGGCGCCGGGCGCCCACCAGCGCGTAGATCGCCTCGCGGACCTCGCGGGCGCGGACCAGGTCCGCGGGCCCGCTCGGTGTGACGGCGTCCACGACACCCGACTCCACGTACCAGGCGTCGAGGCGGTCGGGCGAGACCAGCGCCTCGAACCGCAGGGTGCGGCGGGCGCGGAGGGTGGCGGCGAAGTCCAGGGCGGGGCTGCCGCAGACGAAGACATGGGTGAGGTCCACGTCACCAGTCTGGGGGGTGAGCCGCCGCGCCGCAACCATGCCCGCCCCTGGGGGCGGGCCGGGGTCAGTCGCCGGCCACCACCAGGCGGTAGCCGTAGTCCATGGCGGGGCGGTCGAGGAGATCGGCGTGGCGGCGGTGCCATGCGCCGGAGTCGAGGTCGTCCTGGAGTCGGGACATCGCGGGTTCCACGACCGCGGGCGACATCGTCGCGAACGTCGAGTTCGCGCGGCGCACCGCGGGGTCGAGGTAGCGCTCGGGGCGGCGCCAGTACGCCGCCTGGAAGCCGTCCGTGAAGTCGTGGGGGACGGGGAAGGGCAGGACGGTGTGCGCGCCGAGCGCGGCGGCGACCTCCGCGACGGGCGTGAAGCGGGCGAACTCCATCGCGCGGATCTCGGGGACGTACTCGTCGATGAGCCACAGCCGCGGCTCGTGCGCGGGGTCCCATGTGAAGACGACCTGGCGGCGGGAGACGCGCCGCAGTTCGGCGAGTCCGCGGGCGAGGTCGGGCCAGTGGTGGACTGTCATGACGGCCATCGCCGCGTCGAACGCGCCGTCCGCGAAGGGCAGTTCGGTCGCGCCCGCCCTGACCTTGCGGCGGCCGGGGTGCTGGTCGAGCATCACCTGCGAGGGCTCGACGGCGGTCACCGCCGCGTGCTGCGGCTCGTAGGAGCCCGCGCCCGCACCGACGTTGACGACCGTCTCCGCGCCCTTGAGGGTCGTGCTGATCAGGGCGTGCAGCCGGGGGTCGGGGCGGCGGACGTCGCGGTAGCCGACGCCGATGCTGTCGTAGACCGGGGGAGTCGCAGGTGTCATCCCCCGAGTCCATCAGGACCCGGGGGCCGAAGCCAGAGTTTCACGGTGGCCGAATGGTGCCCGCCACTGGCGAACCGTTTCGTGTGCGGCGGGGGTCAGAGGCCCAGGTCGAGGGCGAGGCAGTTGAAGGAGATGAGGGAGCCCGCCGCGTTGTACGCGTCGCGAGCCGGATCCCGCGGCTCGACCTGCTCCTGGACCATGTCCGCGAACCGTACGCGCTCGGGCAGGTGGCCGAACCGCGCCTGCCGGGCCGCCGCCGAGGCCTGCTCCCCCTGTGCTCCCTCCCCGTCGTGGGCCTGCCGTACGACCTTCACGCTCACCGCAGTGCTCGTCACCGTGCTCATCGCGGGCCTCCGCTCAGTGGTCCTGGCTGTGCCGTACCTCACGTTCCCACCACCTGCGTCACCTGTCAAGCCGGTGACGCGAATCGGCGGGCGGATCAGCACGGGTTCGCGACGCCGCCGAGCAGATTGCGGACGAGTGTGTCGGCGAAGGCGCGGTCCAGCGGGCGGGCGGGCAGCAGCAGACGGTGGTAGCAGGCGCCCCACAGCTGGTCGACGAGGCTCTCCAGGTCGGTGCCGGGCCGCAGCTGCCCGGCCCGCAGGGCGCCGCCCAGCCGCTCGACGGCGAGGGCGCGGCGCGGCCGCGTGTAGTGCTCGTCGAGGGCGGCGGCGAGGTCCGGGTCGGTCTGCGCGGCGCCGACGAGCTGGGCGATGACGGGGCCGCTGCCCTCCCGGGTGAGCAGGTCGACGAAGGCGTGCAGCTGGGCGGTGAGGTCGGCGGCGAGGTCGCCGGTGTCGGCGAAGGCGAGGGTCTCCTCGGTCGCGGCGAAATAGGCGTCGAGGGCGAGCGCGCCGGGGGAGGGCCACCACTTGTACAGCGTCATCTTGCTGGCCCCGGCGCGCGCGGCCACCTTCTCGAAGGTGATGTCGCGCAGGCCGCTCTCGCGCAGCATCGCGGCCGTCGCGGTGAGCACGGCGGCGCGGACCTCGGCGGCGGGCCGGCGCCCGCGCCCGGGCCGCGCGGGACGCCCGGCGGCGTGCGGGTCGGCGGCGCTGTCGGAGGGGCCGCCGGACGGGCCGCCGGAAGGGCCGCCGGGGTGGCCGCCGGACAAGCCGTCGTCGGGGTGGACGTCGTGCGGACGGTCGGGCATGGCGGGCCTCCCGGGGGCTGGTCCTGGTTGCATTATATGGACGATCAGTCTACATTTCTTGATGTGGACGGACAGTCCACAAAAGCAGTGGACCACCGTGCGAGCCAGAGGAGACCGCCATGACCACCACACCCGAGAGCAACGCCACCGGCAGCCGGGTCGCGCTCGTCACCGGAGGCTCGGGCGGTATCGGCCGGGCCGTCGCCGAGCGGCTGGCCGCCGACGGGCAGTCCGTCGTCCTGCTCTACGGCGGCGGCACGCGACGCGCCGCCGAGGCGCTCGCCGCCGTCGAGAAGGCCGCGGCCGCCGCGGGCCGCGGCGGGAAGGCGCTCGCGCTGGCCGCCGACATCGCCGACGAGACGGAGATGGCCGCCGTCTTCGACCGCGTCGAGCGGGAGCTGGGCGGGATCGACGTCGTCGTGAACACCGCGGGCGTCATGCTCCTCGCGCCCGTCGCGGAGCTGGACCTCGCCGACCTGGACCGTATGCACCGGGTCAACATCCGCGGCACCTTCGTCGTCTCCCAGCTCGCCGCGCGGCGGCTGCGGGCGGGCGGCGCGCTCGTCAACTTCTCGACCTCCGTGACGCGGCTCCAGCAGCCCGGATACGCCGCCTACGCCGCGGCCAAGGGGGCGGTCGAGGCGATGACGCTGATCCTCGCGCGCGAACTGCGCGGGCGGGACGTCACCGTCAACACCGTCGCCCCCGGGCCCACCGCGACCCCGCTCTTCCTGGAGGGCAAGCCGCAGGAGCTGGTCGACCACATCGCGGGCCTCAACCCGATGCAGCGGCTGGGCAGCCCCGAGGACATCGCCGACTCCGTGTCCTTCCTGGCCGGCCCGCACGGACGCTGGACCAACGGGCAGACGCTGTACGTCAACGGCGGCGCCGCATAAGGGCGTTCGCGGTCTGCCGAACGGGCGGGGCACCCCACGGACGGGTGCCCCGCCCGTCCCCGCGCGCCCGGCCGCCACGATGCGGACGGGCGTTGACGGTGTACAGGACAAGCAGTTAGCTTGCTCGGCATGCAGCGGCCCTACCTGCGCACCCTCACGACCCGCGGTCACGTCGACCTCATGCGGGTCTGCTCTGCTGCCTGTCGTCCCTGCTGAGCGCTTCCGCTCGCGTCGAGGACGCCTGAACCACGCCGCTCCTTCCCTGCGATGACGCACGGCCGCCCGCGGGCCGCCGTGCGGTGACGGCGCGCGTCCCGACGCATTCGTCGACCGCGTAAGTCCCCCCTTCCGTCCGGGTGTTCGCCGCCTCGCGCGCGCCGCCCGGCGGATCCGCCATGCCCGGAGGAGTCCCATGTCCGTGAAGTCCTGGTCCCGTCACGCCGTTTCCGCCGCCGCCCTGGCCGCGCTCGCCGCCGTGCTGCCGGTGAACGGCGCCGCCGCCGCATCCGGTACGACGGCGGGCGCGCTGCCGCTGCCACCGCTCGACGTCCTGACCGCGAAGCCCGGCACCGCGAGCGGCGACCTGTTCGTGGCCCCCTACGGAGGCGACGGCACATATGCGAGCGGCGTGGAGATCCTCAGCCACGACGGGCGGCACACCGTGTGGTCGCACGCGGTGCCCGCGGGGCAGACCGCCGCCGACTTCCGCAAGCAGACCTACCACGGCAAGCCCGTCCTTACCTGGTGGCAGGGCACCGGCCTCGGCGGTGTCGCGCAGGGCGTCGACTACGTCTACGACGACCACTACCGCAAGATCGCCGAGGTCCGCACGGGCAACGGCTACTCCGCCGACGGGCACGAGTTCCTCATCACACGGCGCGACACCGCGCTGATCCTCGCCTACGGCGTCGCGACCGCCGACCTCACCTCGCTCGGCGGCTCCGACCACCAGAAGGTCATCGACGGCGTCGTGCAGGAGGTCGACATCCGCACCGGCAAGGTGCTCTTCGAGTGGAACAGCGCCGACCACGTGCCGTACTCCGAGAGCCGCCAGCCGCTGCCCGCCTCCCCCGACACCCCGTGGGACTGGTTCCACATCAACGCCGTCAAGCCCGACACGGGCGGCAACCTGATCGTCGACTCCCGCAACACCTGGGCCGCGTACGAGATCTCCGGCCGCACCGGCGCGGTGCAGTGGCAACTGGGCGGCAAGAGCAGCGACTTCGCCCTCAAGGCCGCCCCCGGCCAGGTGCTGAACACCAAAGACGCCATCGTCGCCTGGCAGCACGACCCGGAGCCGCTGGGCGGCGGCCGCTACAGCTTCTTCGACAACGAGTCCGCGGGCATCGCCAACACCGGCACGGGCGCGGTCGACGAACTGCCCTACAGCCGCGCGGTCACCGTCCAGCTCGACTTCCGCAGGCACACCGCCACGCTCGTCGCCTCCGACGACCAGCCCTCCGGCCTCGTCGCCTCCTCGCAGGGCAACGCCCAGCCCCTGCCGACCGGCGGCCGCCTCGTCGGCTGGGGCGCCCAGCCGTACGTCTCGGAGTTCGGCCGCACCGGCGACCTGCGCTTCAACGCCCAGTGGCCGAACGGCGTGATCAGCTACCGGGCGTACCGCTTCGACTGGAAGTGACCCGCGCGGCACACACCGGCGCCCGCCCCCGACCGCACGTCCGGGGGCGGGCGCCTCGCCGCCTTCCTAGACCGCGGGCGCGGGCTCGCGCAGCCGGTCCCGGAGCAGGGGCAGCAGGGCGTCGCCCACGCGGGCGATCTCGGAGCGGTAGGGGGTGTCGGACAGGACGAAGTGCGTGACGCCCAGGTCCGCGTAGGCGCGCAGGGCCGAGGCGACCTCGTCGGCGGAGCCGACGAGCCAGGTGGTGCCCGCGCCGCCGCCGCCGAAGCGGCCCGGGGCGGTGTACAGGCAGGTGTCCAGCACCTCGCCGCGCTCGGCCAGGTCGTGCAGGCGCTGCTGGCCGACCGCGCGGCGGCGCTGGGCGGTGAACGTCGCGTCGTCGCCCTGCTTCTCGGCCATCGCCGCGACCTTCGCCTCCGCCTCGCGCCAGGCCTCCTCGGAGGTGTCGCGCACGAGCGTGGTGATCCGCAGCCCGAACTCCAGCGGGGCGTGCCGCCGTTCCACCTCGGACGTCAACTCGCGCAGCCGGGCGATGCGTTCGGCGACACCGTCCAGCGGCTCGCCCCAGAAGAGCTGGACGTCCGCCTCGGCGGCCGACACCCGTTCGGCGGCGGCGGAGGCTCCGCCGAAGTAGAGCCGCGGGGTGCGGCCCCGGTCGGCGCCGTGCGGGCGCGGGCGGACGGTGGAGCCCTCGACGCGGAAGAAGTCGCCGGTGAAGGTGACGTCCTCCTCCGTCCACAACCGCCGGACGAGCTGGAGGAATTCGCGGGTGCGGTCGTAACGGCGGGCCTGGTCGGTCTGGCCGTCGCCGTACGCCGCCGCGTTGTCGAGGCCGCTGACGATGTTGACCAGCAGCCGTCCGCCGCTGAGCCGGTCCAGGGTCGCGGCGGCGCTCGCGAAGTGCGCGGGCTGCCAGTAGCCGGGCCGGATCGCCACGAGCGGCTGGAAGGTGGTGGTGCGGGCGGCGAGCGCGGTCGCGACGGTGAAGGTGTCCGGCCGCCCCCACCCCGTGCCGAGCAGCGCGCCGCCCCACCCGTGCGCCTCGGCGGCGAGCGCCAGCTCGGTGGAGTAGTCCAGGGTGCCCCACCCGGTCGTCGTGTCGTCGCCGCGGTGGCCCGGCTCGACGGTGTTGGGGATGTACCAGAGGAATTCGTGAGCCATTTCCGGGACTCCGATACGTAAAAAGGGCGGCGGGCATTCGCGTACGCCGCCGGGATTCGGCCGTGCGGGAATTGCGCCCAGCGCGGGACCGGCCGTCGATCCGGCGGCACGCCGAAGCCGCGTCCTCGGTGAAGACGCAGGTGGGGCCCGGTGGGCGGGAGAGAGGACGCGACGCGCTCGGCGGGTGGCGGGAATCAGCGCGTGGCGGGGAAAAGAGGAAGGGGCGCTGTGCGCGTCAGCGCGGACACAGCGCGCTCGCCGACCGCAGAAGGTCGACGTGGCGGCGCGAAACCAGCCTCATGCCTGTGTGCACACCGGAAATGTAATCGACGGGCCGGATGTCTGGCAATGCTCCCCGAGCCTTTCCGGATTCCGCCCCTCCGCCCGGCCCGGGACGGAACCCCCGCTCACCGCGTCCCGCTCACAGCCCGGTGACCGAACTGGCCGCCGTGATGTCGTAGGCGAGGGCGATCTCCTCCCGGGCGCCCGCCGGGAGGGTCAGGGTCCAGCGGGCGACGCCCTCGGCGTCGAGGGTGTCGGGGGCGGGGGTGGTGTCGGCGGAGCGCAGCGCGACCTCGACCGCGGAGACCTCGGAGACCGGGACGCGCTCGCGCAGGGTGATGGTGCGGTCGGGGGTGCCGGGGGCCGCGTCGAGGCGGGAGACGAAGAGGCGGACGCGCCGGGTCACCACGGTGCGCTGGTTGATCGCGGCCAGGCCCGTGGTGTCGCGGCTCTCCTCGGTGTGCCGGACCACCCGGAAGGTGTCCTCGCTGCCGAAGGCGATCGTGAACTCCTCGCCCGCGGCGGTGAATTCGAGCGTGCCGCGGCCCGTGAAGCCGCTGCCGCGCACCAGGTCGACGGGACCGGCGAGCAGCACGTGCCCGGCCTGGTTGACGAGCCGGGCGACCGTCACGACGAGCGGGGACAGCTCGGGCGCGCAGGTGTGCTCGACCTCGCAGGGGGCGGTGAAGGACGTCAGGTGCACGCGGTGCGGGCGGCCGTCGGACGGGACGCTCACCGGGTGCGGGGCGTGCAGCACCCGCACGTCGCCGCCGTCGTTCAGGCCGGGCAGCGCGGTGGGCCCGGCGGGGGCGCCGACCCGGCGGATCTCCTCCTCGCGCAGATCCACCTCGACCGTGCGCCGCTCCTCGGCCGAGCGGTCCCGCAACGTCAGGACGTCGTCGGCGAGTTCGGGCGGGCTCGCGGCGAGGGTGGGGCGCGCGGTGGACAGCGTGAGCCGCACGCCGGACCAGTCCTCGCCGGTGTCCTGCCACACGAAGGCGTCGGTCTCCAGCCGTACGGTGTGCGGCTGCGGCCCCGGCTGGGAGGTGAGCGTCGCCCGGTAGCCGGGCCGCCACAGCGCGCACGGCACCAGCGCGGACACCCGCAGCTCCGCGGCGCCGGGAGCGTCCGCCTCGACGACCAGCTCCAGGTGCGCCGCGAGGGTGTCCTGCGTGCTCTCGTACACGCTCAACGCAAGGCGTGCCTCGCGCAGTTCGGACTCGATGTCGTGCCGGCGGCGGCGCAGCTTGTGCAGTTCGGCGAGCCGTGGCTCGGCCTCGCTCTCGACGCGGTCCAGCCGGTCCGCCCAGCGCTCGGGGTCGGCGTCGCCGCCGCCCGCGCCCTGCGTGATGTCCCGGTAGAGGTCCGTCCTGGCCTGGGCGACGACCGCGAGGGCGCTCTCCAGCCGCTGCCCCAGCAGCTTGGCGTCGGCCAGCTCCTCCTCCAGGGCGTGCACCTCGCGGCGCAGCGCGGAGGCGTCCGGGCCGGGTTCACCGGGCGGGAGGGGCGCGTAGCGGCGTACGACCCGGGCGTCCACGACGCGCGCGCCGACGCCCTCGTCGGTCGCGGTGACGTCGGCGCGCAGCGAGCGGTCGACGGTCAGCGGGGTGACCGGGCCGATCCGCAACCGGCTGACGCCCGCGGGCAGTTCGACGCGTCCGGTGCGCTGGACCTGCGCGCGGTCCTCCATGCACGTGACGGCCGTGATCGGCAGCGCGGTCATGCCGGGACCGGATGCGGCGGGCGTGGTCCCGGGCCGGGACGGGTCCTCGTGCACGGTCAGTTCCTCCTGTTGCCGCCGACGACGGCCTTGCCCGCGGGCAGGCGTATCGCGTAACCGCCGCTGAGAGTCGTGGTGCCGCCCGGCTCCAGCTCGACGTGCCAGGTGCGTACACCGGCCGCCCAGCTCTCCTCCTGGCCCTCCACCGGGGCGGTGGCCGCCTGCCACGGCGGGACGGCCTTGTGCTCGTCGATCCGCACGTCCTTGTCGGCGGACACCGGCACGCGCTCGCGTATCCGGACGGCGACCGGGTACGGCAGCCGGTTGGCGACGTCGATCTCCACGGTGTGGTCCAGCACCGTCGTGCCGCCGCGCAGCCCCGCCGTCGACTCGCGCATGTGTGTGCGGCGCGCGACCTTCACGCTCTCCGCGACGCCCAGCCCCACCGACTGCCGCTGCCCCGGTGCGAGCGTCGGCAGCGGCGCGGTCAGCACGAAGTCGCCGTCCACCAGGACGTCCACCGGGCCGGCGAGCAGCGCGTGCGCCGAGGTGTTCGTCAGCCACACCGTGCTGAAGACCGCGGGGTCCTCGGACGGCACCGACACGTACACGAAGTCGGCGGTCACCGGGATCTCGTTGACCGGCACGGTGTGCCAGCGGCCGTCCGCGGCGACGTCGGCGGGCGCGGCGGTGTCGAAGCGGTAGTCGAACGAGCCGGCCGACGTGCGCACGTCCACCGCGTGGGCGGGGCGGGCGAGCCCGGCGACCCGGTCCGCGCGGCCGCGGTACTCGCTGCCGACCGCGCCGAGCGCGGGGGACGACGGCTGGAGCGTGCCGCGCTGCTCCTCGGCGGACTCCGGGCCCGCGAGGGTCAGCCGGGCGTAGTCGAGCAGGTCCGCACCCGGCGCGGCCGGGCCGGTCGGCGGCGCTACGGGCTCCGCCTGCGGGGCCCCGTAGCCGTCCGCGGCGCCGGCCCCGGCGGGCGCGAAGCCGCGGCTCACCCGGGAGCGGGCCATGGGCGCCGCCGCCGGGGCCATCGGGCGCGGGGGTCCGCCGGGCGCGGGCGGGGGCGGCGGGGGCAGGGGCGCCGCGGACACGGCGATCGGCGCGCCGAAGGCGAGGTCGTCCTCGGTCTCCTCCCCCTCCTCCGCGTAGCCGTACCCGCCCACCTCGGCGGCCGCGGCCCCGATCGTCGCGGGCGGCGCACCAGCGGTACGGGGGCGGCGGGCCGCGTCGTAGCCCGCGAACAACTCGCCCAGCCCCGGGGGCGGTTCGCGCCAGCTCAGCCCGGCGGGGGGCGCCTGCCGCCGGCCGATCCGCAGCGAGCGCAGCTCGGGCAGGTCGGTGCGGCGCAGCAGGTCCGCGGTGGACAGCGCGAGCCGCACGCCGGTCCAGTCCTCGCCGGTCCGCTGCGCGACCATCGCCCGCAGCACGAGCCCGCCCGCACCGCTGCGCCCGTCCAGCCGCAGCTGGTAGACGGGCACCCAGCACGCGCCGGGCACCTGGTACTCGACGTCCAGCTCGACCTCCACCCCGTCGCCGGGGCCGCCCGCGTCCGGCTCGGCGCCGTCGCCCGCGGGAGAGACCGTGGTGCCGTCACCGGGGGAGCCGTCGTCCGACGACGGGCCCGCGTCGCCGCCGCCCCGGGTCAGCGTCACGTACGCCGTCGCCGTGGGGGTGGTACGGGAGTGGTCCTCGGCGGTGGAGGTCTCCGCCAGGCGGTGCAGGAGGACGTCCACCGCGTGGTCGGCGTCCCGTTCCTCCTGCTCGGCGGCGCGCAGCCGCCGGTGGAGGGTGGTGAGGCGGGCGTCGACGAAGCTCGCGAGGGCGAGGATGGACTCGACGGGGGCCCAGCGGGGCGGGTCGCCGCGGCGCGGGGCCGGGGGCTCGGCGCGCAGCGCGGCGGTCTCGGCGATCTCGGTCCGCAGGCGCGCGGTGCGCTCCCGCAGCCTGCTCTGCCGGTCCTCCGCGTCCTCCAGGTCCAGCCGCAGCCGGGGGAGTTCGTCGCCGCGGCGCAGCGTCGCGCCGTGGCCGACGCGGATGTCGGCGACGCGTATCTCCTCGTCCGCACTGACGCGGCACCGCAGGGACTGCTCCAGCAGGGCGGGGGAGAAGCCGGTGACGCGTACGGTCACGGGTCCGTCGCCGGGCGGCAGCGTGAGACGGGCGCGGCGCGTGCAGACGGCGCCCGCCGCGTACACCACGACCGATGTGAGGGCGGACGGGACCGCGGGTCCGTCCGCCTGCCACTCGCGCGTGCCGGCGCCCACCGTGCCTCCCCTTCCGGCCGGTGCGCCGCCCGGTGCCACCGGGTCGGGTCCGGGCCGACTCCCGCTCTCGGGTGTGCCCCCGGCCGTACCCTAGCCGACGCCGCCGCGCCGCAGCAGCGGAACGGCGGCCGCACGGCTCAGCCCACCGGCGGTGCCTGCCCGGGCCACTTGACGGTCAGCACCCGCGGGGTGCCCTGCGCGGTGAGCCGGATGATCGGGATGGGCTTGCCCACCGGGTTCGAACCGGTCCGGCTGGTCTGGTAGTTGGCGGTGAACTGGATCGGCCCGCTGGCCCCTTCGACGGCGTACTCGCCCTGGAGGGCGCCCAGTTCGTTGAGCACCGCGTCGGGCAGCGGCTGCGTCTGCTGGGTGAGGCGAATCGCGGCGGTCGCGGTGAGCGTCGCGTCGTGGGCCATCATCGCGTTGCCGTCGCCGAGGTAGCCCTTGGGGAAGAGCTGCTGGTAGGTGCGCTGGAAGCGTGCGTAGCCGCGCGCGCCGGTGGCCTGCTCCCGCTCGTGGCCGGGGTCGTGCCCGGCGTCGGCGGCCCACTCGCCCGGGTGGGCGACCCCGGCGTAGTCGACGGTGACGTGGCCGGAGGCGAGGTCGGCCCGCAGTTGCGGGCTGTCGGGCAGGTTGGTGGTGTCGTCGCCGCTGACGATCCTGATCTTCTTGTCCAGGCAGGTGTCGGAGAAGGCGTGCACGAGCACGCCGAGGTCCTGCCCGCGCCCCGCGAAGAGCACCACCGCGGGCTGCGCGGCGCAGATGTTGGTGGTCATCTGGCTGATACGGGTGGCGACTTCGCCCTGGTGGCGGCGCCGCTCCTCCGCGGACTGCCCGTCGCGGTCGCGCTCGGTGGTGTCGTACGGCTCGACCCCGACGATGCGGTGGCCCTTGATGGCCGAGAACTTCTTGAAGCCGGTGACGAGCGTGACGTCGTAGCTGTCGTCGGCGTTGCCGTCCTCGACGAGCACGGCCCGGGTGAAGTCCTTCTGCACGTACGACAGCGCGGCCGCCATGTTGTCGACGTTGCTCGGCGAGACCCGCACGAAGCCCTTGATGTTCGAGTAGGCGTCCGAGGTGAGCGTCGCGCCGAAGGACGCGATGTCGTGCGCGGTCAGGTCGCGGATCGCGCTCTCCGTCCCGGCCAGGCTCAGGCCGAAGCCGGTGACGGCGGCGATGTGCCGGCCGCGGTCCTTCTCGATCTCCGCGACCGCGGGCTGCCAGGCGTTGGCCTGGTAGCCGTCGCTGCCGATGAGCAGCTGGACGTAGGGGCTGTTGCCCTCCACGTTGTTGCGGTTGGCGTAGAACTGCGCGGTGTAGGCGCCCTGGAGCTGCTCCACGGCGTTGGGCATCGACAGGATGCTGCCCTTGTCGGCCGATATCGGCAGCAGCAGCACCACGCTCACGTAACTCGTCGGATAGGCCTTCCGCACCCGCTCGTTCTCCTTGCGAATGGCGTCCTCGGCGGCCTTCAGCGACGGGTCGAAGACGTAGGCGCCGTCGGTGACGCCGACGCACTCGCCGCCCGAGCCGTGGTGCGTCACGGCGGTGGCGCCCTTGCGCATGCAGGGCTTGTTGAGCAGGTGGTCGACGGGCACGTACACGCCGTACGCGACGGCCGCGAGCGCGAGGACGCTCAGCACGGCGAGGAAGCGCCGTGCGGCGACCGGCAGATGCGCGAGGTAACGGCGGACGAACGCGATCGGGCGAGGCACGTCCTTCAGTCCTTCCAGGAGTTCTCGATCCGGCGGAACTTGCCGGCCTGCCGGTACAGCTCCTCGTTGTCGTCGGTGATGTCGGCCAGGTGCTCGTACTCGCCCGCGACGGTGTGGGCGAGCTGGTGGGCCGGGTCGAAGGTCCGGTCGGCGTGCAGCCAGCGGGCCACCGCGAGGCGGGTGACCGCGCGGCGCCGGTTGCGGGCCTCGGCGGGACCGGCGAGCGAGGTGACGAAGGTGCGCGGATCCAGCGGCGTGGCAAGGCGGTTGGGGGCGGACGTGACGCGCTCCAGCACGTCGAGCCAGTCGGCGGCGCTCGCGGCCCGGTCGAACTCCTCGTCCAGGTAGGCGGCGACGGCGCCGAGCGGTTCGCGGCGCGCGGGTTCGACCTGGGCCAGGGTGTGGTGGTGGCGCAGCGGCGCGTCGGCCCGCCCGGAGTAGTGGGCGGCGTAACCCGTGTGCGTACCGCGCCAGACGGCCGGGTCGCGGGCGAGCCAGCGGCGCAGCAGCAGCGCGGCCAGCGGGTGCAGCCGCAGCGCCTCGCCGTCGGCGGTCTCCTCCAGCCACATCCCGGCGGTCAGGGCGAGCTGGGCGGTGTCGGCGTCGGTGTCGGTCCAGTCCAGGTAGTGCAGCGTGGCGTTGCAGGCGCCGCGGCGCAGCCCGGGGGTCGCGGCGAGCACCGCCATGACGTTGAGGAGCGTGTTGTCGGCGGGGCGCAGGGTGCCGTCGGCGGCGACGGTGAGGTGGTCGGCCAGCGCCCGGCGCAGCAGGTAGTCCTCGACGGTGGTGTCCGGGCGCGGCGGCGCGGGCCAGGACGCGGGCAGCGGGCGGGTGTCGTCGGTGAGCCGCGCGCCGAGCAGCCGCCGCGGGTCGAAGGGCTCGGGCAGTTCGGCGGGGGCCCGGCGCGGGTCGGCGGGGGGTGTGCGGCCGAAGCGGGCGAGCAGGTGGGCGAGCCGGTCGGTGGCCTCGGGGTGGCCGCCGGCGAGGGCGTGCAGGAAGTCGGCGTCGCGGTTGTGGCGGCCCAGCACGCTGCTGGTGCACAGCGCGAGCACCTGCTCGCCGGTGAGGTCGGCGAGGGCGACGGGGTACCACCACACCGGGTGCCCGGCGGCGCCGGGGGCGTACGGGTGGCGGGTGCCGAAGGCGAGGGCGGGGTCGGTCGGGTCGAGCAGCCGGGCGGCCTCGGGGCGGACCCGGCCGCGCTGCACGGCCACCACCACGGCGGGGTCGGGGCGTTCGTCGCGGGCGGCGTCCTCGCGGCGGCACTCGGCGAGGAGTTCGAGGAAGAGGTCGGCGGTGCGGCCGCCCGCGTTGTCCAGTAGCAGCAGGCAGTTGCGGGGGCGTTGCAGCCGCGGCCAGGAGTCGTTGAAGTCGTGCCGCAGGTCCGCGAGGAAGGCCGCGCACAGGGTGCGGGCGACGACCCGCGGGGTGCCGGTCGGGTCGTCCTGCGCCTGGTGGCGCCGGTAGAGCTCCCACAGCGAGTCGTACTCGCGCCCGCCGCCGCCGCGTTCGGCGAGCCAGCGCAGTGCCCGGGTGTCCTTGTGCCGGCCGACGGCGGAGTGCAGGGCGCCCAGCAGGCCGGTCAGGACGTCCAGCAGGCCGCGGTGCTCGGGGCTGAGCAGCGGGGCGGCCCGGTTGCTCCAGTCGGTGAGCGCGGACTGCACGGCGGCGTCCTGCGCCCGGGCCCGTAAGTAGGCCTCGAAGGCGGTGCGGCCGCCGCCGGTGTCGACGAAGCTGAGCGCCTTGAGCAGCATCGCGGTGCGCGGGAAGTCGACCGGCCGGATGCCGGGGATGCGGCGGCCCAGCCCTCGGACGGCCGCCAGCGCGATGTCCTCGACGCCCTGTGCGGAGCGCAGGTCGAGCCGCACGCTCAGGCAGTCGTCGGCGAACTCCTGCCACATCGCGTCCAGCAGCACGGTGCCGCCCGAGCCGCGCGGCCCGGCGAGCAGCACGACCGGGCTCGGCTCGGCGGGCACACCGCGGCGTACGAGCGCGCCGCGGACGTAACCCACGACTCTTTCCCGCCCGTGCAGCCTCAGCCCGCCGCCTTCTGCCACCTGTCCACGACCCCCGTCGTCCTCCCCGCGGGCCCGTCCGCCGGGGCACCGCTCGGAAGGGGGATCGTAGACCGGCCCGCGGGGGCCGGTCCCGGAAACGGCGAACCTCGCGGGCGGGCCCGGCGGAAACCGGACGCGAAGGAGACGGAAAGGGGGCGGGGAGCGGGCGCAGGGGAACTCAGCGGGCGGAGTCCATCGACTGCACGAATTCCTTGGGCGTCATCTGCTTGTTGAAGACCTTCTGCAGATTGGCCAGCATCAGCACCGAGGTGTCCGGATCGAGCGCCTGGTCCCAGGACTGGGTGAAGGTCGGGGCGTCGGCGACCATGTCGTAGATGAATCCGGTGTATTCGGGGTTGAGCGCGCCCATCAGCTGGCCCTTGATACCGGCGATGGCGGGGACGTGGCCGATGGAGAGCAGGTCGGCGATGTAGGACGGCTGGTCGAGGGTCTTGGTCATGAAATCGACCGCACCCGACTTGTTCTTCGAGCTGTCCGTCACCGAGAAGTAGTTGGACGGGTTGCCGACGACGTTCTTCGGGTCGCCGACACCGCCCGCGACGGTCGGGAAGGGCGCGAATCCGAGCTTGCCCGCGTTCACGAACTTCGGGGCGGCGGCGAGCATGTCGGCGTATTCCCACGAGCCCATCAGCAGCATGCCGGCCTTGCCCTGCGAGACCAGCGCGTTGGTGCCGCCCGCGTCCTGGTTGACCTTGCCGTACTTCGTGCCGAAGGCGCCCCGGTCGACCAGGTCGCGGATCATGCCGAGGGACGTCTCGACCGCCGGGTCGTCCCACGCGCCCGCCTTGCCCGACTCGATGGCGGCGAAGGACTGCGGGCCGCCGACGCGGTCCAGCAGGTATTCCAGCCACATCAGTTCGGTCCAGGCCTGCGAACCGGCCAGCGCGATCGGGGTGACGCCCTGCGCCTTGATCTTGTCGACGTCCTTGAGGAGGTCCTTCCAGGTGGCCGGCGGCGCGTCGATGCCGGCGTCCTTGAAGACGTCCTTGTTGTAGAAGAGCGCGACGGGCTGCACACCCTCCATCGGCACGGCGTAGACCTTGCCGTCGACCGTTCCGCCGGCCAGCACGCTGGGCAGGAACTCGTTCTTGAAGTCGGTGCTCAGCATGCCCGTCAGGTCGGCGACATGGCCCTGCTTGACGTACTGGCTCAGGTTGCCGCCGCCCCAGTTGAGGAAGATGTCGGGGGAGCCGGACGAGCCGAGCGAGGCCTTGAGCTTTTCCTTGTACGGGTCGTTCTCGAAGGTCTTGAGGCTGACCTTCGCCTTCTGCGAGGTGTTGTAGGACGTGATCGACTGCCTCTGGAGCGGGTTGAGCGCGTCGTTCGACAGCGTCCACACGGTCACCGGGCTGTCGGTCCCCGAGGCACCGTTGCCGATACCGCCGCACGCGGACGCGGTCAGGGCGAGCACGGTCACGGTGGCCACCGCGGCCGTCGCCCGCAGGGACACGAGGCGCTTCATGGTGCGTACACACTCCTTCGGGACCCGGACTTTTCCGACCCGATCGGGGAAACTAGCGAAAGTTTACGTGCCGAGGAACGTACGATTTCGGTGACGTGCAGTCAATGGCCGTGGGGGTAAAACCGCCGCCGCATTGCCCCGCGGTATCCCGTTCCGCGACCACGTCGCGAGACCGGTCGGGCACGCGGCGGCGTCAGTTGGGTCGAGATGCGCATGAGGCGTACGGGGCGCCCGCGGTGTGCCGCCGTGAACGGCCGCACTACGGAAACGTCTCGAAACTTTCGGCTCCTGCGCGCCATCGTACGGGCCCTCTCCGGGGCTTCGGCGGGCGGGGCGGCGCAACCCTTCGTCCAACTCCTCGAAAAGGCCGCGACCTGCTGTTCTTCCGCTTCCCGGGTCGGATACGATGCCGCTCCGCCGGGGGACGGATGTTCGGATCGGCCGACGCTTCTGCGGTGATTTCCCCCGGTGTCCGCCCATGACCGCCGTTTACCGCCGATTCCCTCCCCTTGTCACCGGTTCCGCCCGTGCGCGGCAGCGCGCCGCCACCAGGCCCACCCGAAGGTCCCGATGCTCCCCTTCACCCCGCTCGTCACCGTCGTCGTCCTCTCCGTGCTCCTGCGCAACCGCCACAAGATCCCCGTCTCCCGCGACCCCGCCCGGAAGTTCGGCCTCACGCCCGCCCGGCGGACCGACCCCGAACGGGCCGCCCCCGACCCGGCGGGCGACGCCGCCCTCAAGGCCGTCCGCGCCGGTGACTGGCAGCACGCCGCGGACTTCCTCGCGCACGCAGACGGCAGCGGCGCCCCCGGCACCGACACCTCCTGGGACGAGCGCGGCCGCCGCGCGGGCGTGCTCGGCGAGGAGGCCGCGCGGGGCGGTGCCTGGCTCACCGCGTGGCTCACCGCCCGCCCCGACGACGCGGGCGCGGCCCTGGTACGCGGCAGCTCCCTCATCCACAAGGCATGGGCGGCGCGCGGCGACGGCTTCGCGAAGAACACCTCCCGCGAGCAGTTCGAGAACTTCGCCGTCCAGCTCGACCGCGCCCTCCCCGCCCTCCAGGAGGCCGCCCGCCGCGCGCCCGGCGACCCGTCCCCGCTCGTCGCGCAGATCCCGCTCGCCTAGGGCCTGTCGTGTGGATCTCCGTGGAGGAAGGAGCGGGGTCCGGCGCGTGCAGCTGCAAGGCGGAGGAGGGAGGCAACGCGGAGCGTTGTCGACCGACGACAACGCGGCAGATGTGCGTGCCGGGGCACGCGACGCCGCGGAGATCCACACGACAGGCCCTACGGCCAGGGCTGGTCGCACGAGCGCTTCCGCGCGCTGTGGGCGGAGATCACCGCGCGCGACCCGCACACCTTCCTCGGGCACGCCGGCGCGCTCCAGTACTGGTGCGCGAAGTGGCGCGGCTCCGACCAGCTCGCCCGCGAGTTCGCCGAGCAGGCGATCGCCGGCGCGCCCGCCGGAAGCCTGCTCCCGGTGCTGCGCCTGCACGAGCTGTACGAGCGCCGCACGGACGACGCCGAGCCCGACCGCCGCTGGGGCACGACGCGCGGGCGGGCCGCGATCGACGCGACGATGGACGCGGTCGAGGCGGCCCCGGCCGGGCACCTGCTGCTGCCCCGCGTCCACCTCACTCTCGCGTACGCGCTCGCCCACGCGGGCCGCCACACCGAGGCCGTCGTCCACTTCCGCGCGGCCGACGGCTACGCCGGGGCCCTGCCCTGGACCTACTTCCGCGTCCCGCGCATCTACTACGGCCACACCCGCGCGCGCTCCCTGCGCGCCTGGGCCGCCGCGGGCCGCCCGGCCCCGCCCCGGCGCGCGGCCGCGCCCGTCACGAAGGGGCCCCGCGCGACGGCAGGGTGACGGTGAAGGCCGTCGCGCCCGGACGCGACGCCAGCGTCAGCGTGCCGCCGTGCGCGGCGGTCACGGCCGCGACGATCGCGAGGCCGAGCCCGGCGCCGCCGGAGGGCGTGCCCTCCGCCCGCGCCCCGCGGGTGAAGCGCTCGAAGACGGTGTCGCGGACGGCCTCCGGCACACCGGGCCCGTCGTCCGAGACGACCAGCCGCGCGCCGCCCGACGCGGTCCGGCGCAGGCGCACGGTGACGTGCGTGCCCGGCGGGGTGTGGACGCGGGCGTTGGCCAGCAGGTTGGCGAGCACCTGGTGCAGCCGCGCCCCGTCGCCCGTCACCGTGACCGGCGACTCGGGCAGGTCCAGCAGCCAGCGGTGGCCGGGACCCGCGGCCCGCGCGTCCTCGACGGCGGCCAGGACCAGCAGGGTGAGGTCCACCGGCTCGCTGGCCTGCGGCACCCCCTCGTCGAGCCGGGCGAGCAGCAGCAGGTCGTCCACCATGCCGCCCATCCGCGCGGACTCCGCCCCGATGCGCTCCAGCGCCCGGCGCACCCCGGGCGGTACGGGCTCGGTCCGGCGGAGCGCCAGTTCGGCGTGCCCCCGGATCGACGCGACGGGGGTGCGCAGCTCGTGGCTGGCGTCGGCGGCGAAGCGGCGCAGCCGCTCCTCGCTGCTGTGCCGCCGGGCGAGCGCGTCCTCGACGTGCCCGAGCATGAGGTTGAGCGCGGCCCCGACCTGCCCGACCTCGGTGCGCGGGTCGGTGTAGGCCTGCGGTACCCGGTCCGGCAGCTCCACCGCACCGCTGGCCAGCGGGGTCGCGGTGACGGCGGCGGCGGTCGCGGCCACCCGGCGCAGCGGCCGCAGCGACCAGCGCACCCAGAACGCGCCCGCGGTCCCCGCCCCGGCGAGCGCGACCCCGAAGACGACCGCCTCGACGATCACCAGCCGCCGCGCGGCGGCCTCCACCCGTTCCAGCGGCAGCCCGGTGACGAGCACGTCGCCGTCGTCGCCCGTCACGGCCACGACCCGGTAGTCGCCGAGCGCGGAGAGGTCCAGGCCGTGCGGGCGCCCGTCGGGGTGCAGCCCGGCGAGGGCGGCGCGGTCGCCCGCCGACAGCGTCACGGAGGTGTCCGTCCCGGAGCGGACGACGGCGGCGTCGGTGACCTTGCCGCCGAGCAGCCGGGCGCCGAAGGTGCCGGGGGCCTGGCGGCGGGTGTCGGCGTGGGCGTTGTCGCCGTCCGGTTCGCCGCGCCCGGGGTGCTCCAGACTCGCGGGGAAGCGCCCGCCCGCGGCGGCGAGCTGCTGGTCGAGCTGCCCGGTGAGGTAGGAGCGCAGCGTGAGCACGGCGGCGATCCCGACAGCGGCGCAGCTGAGCGCGAGCAGCACGACCAGCCCGCAGATCAGCCGCCCGCGCAGCGTCCGCGGTGCCCACCGCGGGGAGCGTCCGCTCACACCGCGGCCCGGATGACGTAGCCCGCGCCGCGGACGGTGTGGATCATCGGCGGGCGGCCGGTGTCGATCTTGCGCCGCAGGTAGGAGATGTACAGCTCCACCACATGCGCCTGGCCGCCGAAGTCGTACGACCACACGTGGTCGAGGATCTGGCCCTTGCTGAGCACCCTGCGCGGGTTGCGCATCAGGTAGCGCAGCAGCTCGAACTCCGTCGGCGACAGCTCCACCGGCTCGCCGCCCCGGCTGACCTCGCGCGCGTCCTCGTCCATCAGCAGGTCGCCGACCACCAGGAGCGCCGCGTCGCCGCGCGCCCGGGTCATCCCCGCGCGGCGCAGCAGGCCGCGCAGCCGGGCGAGCACCTCCTCCAGCGAGAAGGGCTTGGTCACGTAGTCGTCGCCGCCCGCGGTGATCCCGGCGATACGGTCCTCGACGGTGTCGCGCGCGGTGAGGAAGAGCACGCACACGTCCGGCTGCGCCGCCCGCAGCCTGCGCAGCACCGCGAGACCGTCCCCGTCCGGCAGCACCACGTCCAGCACGACGGCGTCCGGCCGGAAGGCCGCGGCCTCGGCGACCGCGCCGGCCGCGTCGCCCGCCGTCCGCACCTGCCAGCCCTCGTAGGCCAGCGCCCCGGACAGCACCTCGGCGAGGTCGGGCTCGTCGTCGACGACCAGCACCCGCACGGGGGTGCCGTCGGGATGCGCCAGGGGCGGCGGGGCGGAAGCGGAGGGCGTGGATCTCATCGTCCCCCCAGCATCGCGCGCCGGTCCGTCCGCGGCGCGCCCGGCCGCCTCTGCGTTTGCTGTGGATCGGGGGGCGGCCGCCCGCGCGCCGTGCGCCGTGGACCGGCGGGAGCGGGCCCGTACCGGGGCGGGGCCGGTCGTACTCAGAGGTCATTCAGAGGTTCGGGCCCGACAGTGGCAGGCGTACACGTACGAGAGGAACCCCGATGACCAGCGCCTCCCGCGCCGCGCCGCCCCGTCACCAGGCCGCCGCGCCCCCCGCCACCCCCGTGGACGGCGTCTCCGCCGCCGCGGTCGTGCTCGCGCTCGGCTGGGCGGGGGCCGCGGCGGTGCTCGCCCTGTGGTGGCAGGACACCGGCTCGGTCGTCGGCGCCGACGGCTGGCTGCTCGGCGCCGGGCGCATCGCGGGCCTGCTGTGCGGGTACGGCTGCGCGCTGCTCGTCCTGCTCATGGCGCGCGTGCCCGCCCTGGAGAACGCCGTCGGCAGCGACCGCGTCGCCCGCTGGCACGCCATGGCCGGCCGCTACGTCGTGTGCCTGCTGCTGGTGCACGTCACCTGCGTGCTCGCGGGCTACAGCGCGCAGGCGCACACGGACATCGCGTACGAGACGTGGACCGTCGTCACGACCTACCCCGACATGCTCAAGGGCGCGGCCGGCGGCCTCCTGCTGCTGGCCGTGGGCGCGCTGTCGGTACGGGCCGCGCGCCGCCGGATGCGCTACGAGACGTGGTACCACCTGCACCTGCTCACCTACCTCGCCCTCTACCTCGCCTTCTGGCACCAGCTCGCGCTCGGCGCGGACCTCCCCGGCGGCTCCGGCGCCCGCACCGGCTGGTACGTCCTCTACGGCGCCGCCGCCGCAGCCGTCCTCTGGTACCGCCTGCTCGTCCCGCTGCGGCTCAACCTGCGCCACCGGCTGCGGGTGTCCTCCGTCGTGCGCGAGGCGCCCGGCGTGGTGTCCGTCTTCGTCCAGGGGCGGCGCCTCGGCGAACTGCGCGCCCGCCCCGGCCAGTTCCTGCGGTGGCGCTTCCTCGCGCCCGGCCTGCGCTGGACCTCCGGCCCGTACTCGCTGTCCGCGCCGCCGCGCGGCGACGCCCTGCGCATCACCGTCAAGGCGGTCGGCGGCCACAGCGCCGCCCTCGCCCGGCTCCGCCCCGGCACCCGCGTGTGGGCCGAGGGCCCCTACGGCGCCCTCACCGCCGACCGCCGCCGGAGGCAGAAGGTGCTGCTGCTCGCCGGGGGCGTGGGTGTCACACCGCTGCGGGCGCTCTTCGAGGCGCTGCCCGGCCGCCCCGGCGACCTCTCCCTCATCTACCGCGCCCGCACCCCGGCCGACCTGGCGCTGCGCTCCGAACTGGAGGCGATCGCCCACGCCCGCGGCGCCCGACTCTTCCTCGCCGTCAACGCCCCGGACGGCCGCCGCCCCGACCTCACCGCGGCAGGGCTGCGGGCCGCGCTGCCCGACATCGCGGTGCACGACGTGTACCTGTGCGGGCCGCCCGCCCTGACCCGGGCGGCGTACACGCAACTGCGGGCCGCGGGCGTGCCCGCGCGCCGTATCCACCACGAGTCCTTCGCGCTGTGACCGCCGACGACCGCGGCCCCGGCCCCACCATTGACCCCGCCGTCGACCGGAGAAAGGCCCGCTCATGAGTGGCATGCCCCTGCTGGCGCCCGGCGCGCGGATCGCGCTGGCCACCGCCGCCACGGCGTCCGGCGTGCTCGCGCTGCTGGCGCTCAAACCGCACACCAACGCCCCCGCGGTGACGGCGGCCCCGGCCCCCCAGGGTGCGCCGCGGACCCCGGCGGCGGGCACCGGCCCGCAGCCCACGGCCACCGGCGGGGCGAAGGGGACGCAGAAGATCGACGGGGACACCGTCCAGACGCGCTACGGTCCCGTCCAGGTGCGGATCACCCTCACCGGCGGCCGGCTCACCGGCGTGGACGTCCTCCGGGCCCCGCAGGGCAACGGCCGCGACCAGGAGATCACCTCCTTCTCCGTCCCCCAGCTCACCCAGGAGGCGCTGGCGGCGCAGAGCGCGGGGATCGACGCGGTGTCGGGGGCCACCTACACGAGCGACGGCTACGTGCGGTCCCTGCAGAGCGCGCTGGACAAGGCCCATGGCGGCTGAACCCGCGCGCACGGTGAGCGTCGTCCGCACCATGGGGACGGTCTTCTCGCTCGACGTCCGCGGTGCCGGTGACCCGCGGACCCGGGCCGCGCTGGACGCCGCCGGGGCGTGGCTGGAGCACGTGGACGAGGTCTTCTCGACCTACCGCCCGCAGAGCCAGATCAGCCGCCTCGCGGCGGGCACCCTCGCGCTGTCGGCGTGCTCGCCCGAGGTGTGGGAGGTGATGCGGCTGTGCGACGCGGCGGAGCGCCGCACCCGCGGCTACTTCAGCGCGCGGTACGCCGGCGGCCCCGGCTTCGACCCGACCGGCCTCGTCAAGGGCTGGGCGGTGGAGCGGGCGGCGGCGATGATCGCCGCGTCCGGCGCGGAGGCGGTGTGCGTCAACGGCGGCGGCGACATCCAGACGCACGGCGGCCCCTGGCGCATCGGCCTGGCCCACCCGCTGCTGCCCGACGCCCTCGCCGGGGTCGTCCTCGCCCCGCCGGGCGGGTCGCTGGCCGTCGCCACCTCGGGTCCCGCCGAACGCGGCGCGCACATCCTCGACCCCCACACCGGCCGCCCCCCGTGCGGCGCGGCCGCCTCGCTGACCGTCGTCACCGCCTCCCTGTCCGACGCGGACGTGTGCGCGACGGCGGGCTACGCGATGGGCCCGGCCGCGCGCGGCTGGCTGGAGTCGCTTCCCGGCACGCAGGCGCACGGCGTGACGGCGTCCGGTGAGGTGTGGGCCACCCCCGGCTTCCCGTCGCCCGCGTAGCCGGGCGGGCGGAGGGGCACGGCGGGCCGTACGGAAGTTACGCGTCCGGCGTTTCGCAAGGCGCTCCCCGAGCCGCCCGGAAAGAGCTACCTTCGGGGGAAAGGGCCGTCGCACACAGGGGTGTTCATGCTGGAGCAAGCACTTGCCGCGCTCGCGGCATCGGGGGGAGCCGCGGTCGTGACCGCGGCGGGCACGGACGCCTGGACGCAGCTGCGGACCCGGATGGCCGGCTGGTTCGGCCGGGGGAGCGAACGCCGGGAGAGGGCGACGCTCGAACGTCTCGACACCACCGCAGCCGAGCTGGAGGCCGCGCCCGGCACGGAGTTGGCGGCCGTACGGGAACGCGCGGGCGTGGTGTGGACGAACCGCATCCGGGATCTGCTCGAAGACCTCGACACCGACGAACAGACCACAGCCGCAACGGAGTTGCGCACGCTGCTCGCCGAACTCCCCGCCCGCACCGAGGTGCACGCGTCGGACGGCGGGCTCGCGGTGGGCGGCGACCTGCACGTCCGCGCCACGGCCCCCAACTCCGTTGCCGCCGGCGTCATCCGCGGCGACGTCCACGTGGGCGCCACCCGCCCTCCGACGCCGGACGCATCCCAGGGCTGAGCGCTCCGGCACCCACGAGCCCGACCTCTCCGGCGGACGCCGCCGAGGCCCTGCCTCGCGAGGCGCCCGCCGCGCACGAGCCCGCGGCGCAGGCCGTGCGCGAGGCTGCCGCCGCGGCGGAACCCGCGCATCAGCGGCGCGGGAGGGCCGCGGCGGCCATGCGCGACCTGGCCCTCGCGACCGCCCTCGGCCCGATGGCCGTCGCCGGGGTGCTCGCCACCCGTCGCGTCCTGTCGGCGGAGGAGTCCGCGCGGTCCGGCGACGACGGCACGGGCGTCCTGCCCGTGCACGCCGTCGCCGACGAGGCGGTGCCCGAGCCGTCCGGCCACCGCCGTGTCGGCGAGACCGAACCCCCCTCCCCGGGCGGCGGTGTGCGCGCCGGGCGGGACATCCACGTCGAGAACCAGGGCAGCGGCGCCGCGGTGGGCCAGGCGCACATCGTCAACAACTACCAGGTCACGCAGACCGCGGTCCGCCTGCCGTACCGCATCGGCCGGGTGCCCGCCCTCGCCTCGCCCTTCCAGGAGCGGGACGTCCCCGAGCCGGTGGGCGGCCGGCCCCTCGTCCTCGCGGGCATGTTCGGCACGGGCAAGTCCCAACTGGCCGCGTGTTATGCGGAATCCGCGTGGGACAGCGGCGACCTGCACCTGCTGCTGTGGGTCGACGCGTCCTCGCGCGAGGCGGTCCTGTCCGCGTACGCCCGCGCGGGCCAGGACGTCCTCGGCCGTACGTACGCCGACGCGGCGGACGGCGCGCAGGCCTTCCTCAACTGGCTGCGCCCGGCGGGCGGCACGCAGCCGCACCCGTGGCTCGTCGTCCTGGACGGCGTGACCGACCCCGCTCACCTGACGGGCCTGTGGCCGCCCGCGAGTCCGGTCGGGCGCGTGCTCGTGACCAGCAACCGGGCCGACTTCGAGGGCCCGGGCAGCCCGCAGGTCGTCCGCGTCCGGCCGTTCACCTTCGAGGAGGCCCACGCCTACCTGGAACTCGCACTGGAGCTGAACCCGGCCGCCCGCCGGGCGGTCGGGAACGACGTGCGGGCCTTCGTCGCCCGTGCGGCGGGCGAGATCGAGTCCGGCGGGCTCGCCCTGGACACGTACCTCGACGCGTACCTCGCGTCCCGCGGCGCCGCCCCCGGCAGGGACGAGGCCCGGCCGACGCCCCTCCAGCGCTCCATCGACGCCGCCGCGGCCATGGCACCGGACGGTGTGGTGCGCGCGGTGTTCGCCACGATCACGCAGCTGGACGGGGAGCGTGTCCCGGAGGACATCCTCGTCACGGAGGCAGCCCTGCGGCACATCGCCCTGCTCGGCGACCGCCTGCGGGCCGCCGGGGCGCAGTGGCTGGGCGCGGACGCTCCCGCCCCCGCCGCCCAGGAGCGCTCCGTCCCGCGCGAGGCGGCGCGGATCGTGCCGGTCGAGGCGGCCCCCGCCCTTGCCGCCCTCGTGGAGCGCTACATCTCCCGCGAGGCGGCGGCGTGGATCGTCCCGGTCGACGCGGACGCCGTACGTGTTGCGTTGCGCGCCCTGCATGCCACGAGCCTGGTCGACCGGGAGGAGACCGGCGGCTTCCGATCCGTGAGCACTGTCCCGTACGCGCGGCGGGCGAGCCTGGCCGGTGTGCCGTCGCTGTACGACGAGGAGCCGGTGCGTCAGGGCCTGCTGGACGCCGTGGCTGCGGCCTGGCCGGACGTCGAACGCAGCCTGCTGCACGCCGGGTCGCTGTGGGACACGGCCGAGGCCCTGGGAGCCTGCGACGCCGAGATCGACGGCAGGTCCGTCGCCGATCTGAGCCGCGGTGACGGCCTGCACCCCGTCGCCTTCCGCTACGGACGCAGCCTCGGCGCCTGGGGCCGGTACGGGAGGGCCGAGGAGTACTTCCGCGACCTGGTCCGGCTCGACTCCGAGAGACTGGGGACCGAGCACCCCGACATGCTCAAGGGGCTCGCACGGGCGGCCCGTTGGCGCGGCGCCCGCGGCGACGAGTTCGGCGCGGCGTCCGAGCTGGCCGACGTCACGGCCCGGCAGCGCGCGGTGCTGGGCGACGAGGATCCCGAACTGCTCACGACCCGGTGCGATCTCGCGGCGGCCCGGCTGTCCGCGATCGGCTGGGACGCGCCCGCTCCGCGCGCGGAACTCGCCGCGGTGCTGGCGGACCGGATCCGGCTGCTGGGCCCCGACCACATCGACACCCTGCACACGGCGAGCGAGATCGTCGCGGCGATGCTCGGCCGGGAGACCACCGAGCCGCTGGTGCCCGATGTCGACGCGGCCGCCGGGCTGCTGCTCGACGGCGACGACAGACGGCGGTTCAGCGAAACGACCCTGGCGAGCGCCTTGCACGCCCGACTGCTGCGGACCGTGGGGGCCGACCATCCGTTCGCCATCGTGGCCATGCGGCTGCACGCGAGCGCGTGCGCCCGCGGCGGTGACCACGCCCAGGCACAGGCGCTGGTGGCACGCGCTTTCACCGACGCGCGGCGGGCGCTGGGACCGGATCACCCCGCGACGCTCGAATGCCGGATCGCGGTGGCCGTCGCCGGTGCCACGGGCTCCGGGCGGCGGGTCTTCGAACGCACCCTCCGCGACATGCACGACCGGTGGGAGGAACGGGAGCGCGGCCACCCCTGGACGGTGATCATCCGCGGCCGCCTGCTCAGGTTCGCCTCCCCGGACCCGGAGCCAGCCGCGTTCGCGGAGACGTCCGCGGAACTGCTCGCCGACACCGAGCGGGTCTTCGGCGCGTGCCACCGCCGCACACGGCAGCTCCTCGCGGACGTGGCCGAGACGCACGAGCGCGCCGGCCGCCCCGTCGCCGCCCTCGTGGCTCTCGCCGACCTGGCCGCCCGGTGTGCCCGGGTGCCGGGGCCCGAGCATCCGGGCACCCTGCGGGTCCGGCTCCGGCTGGCGTCCGCGCGCGGCAGTCAGGCCGACACCCTCGGCGCGCTCACCGCCCTCGTGGAGCTGCACGTCGACTGCGTGCGGGTGCTCGGCCCCGAGCACCCGGTGACCCTCGACACCCGCCACCAGCTCGCCCTCAACCGCTATGTGGCGGGCGACACCCCCGGCGCGCTGAGCGACCTGGCCCGGCTGCTGGCCGTCCGGGAACGCCTCGACGGGTCCGGCGCCGCCTCGACGCGCGAGGTCCGCGACGACCTGGAGCGCATGCGGGCGGACGAGGAGGAGTGACCGCCGGACCTCACAACGCCGCCCCCAGCGGCCCGTGTTCGGCCTCCATGTCGGCTGCCCAGTGCGCGGCCCAGTCCGGCTGCGTGCCGTCCGTGTCGGTGAAGCCGTACTCCCCGTAGAGCCCCCATGTGGCCAGCGCGCGGCCCGACTTGGTCATGACGTGCGGGTCCGCGGCGAGCGCGGCGACGGCGCGGCCGAGGTAGGCGGGGCTCTCGGAGTGCGCGAAGTGCGGGTCCTTCGCGGCGCCGTCGCGCCAGTTGGCCTCGGTCACGCCGAATCCTTCCAGCATCGCCTCCGAGCGGAGGAAGCCCGGGGTGATCGCGAGCGCCGTGACGCCGTGCGGGCGCAGTTCGGCGGCCTGGGCGACGGCGAGGCGGATGACGGCGGACTTGGCGAGGTCGTAGAAGAACGAGCCGCGGTAGCGGGCGGTGTTGCCGTCGGTGACCTCGACCACGAGGCCGCTGCCACGGGCGACGAGCATGGGGAGGGCGTAGCGGCTGGTGATCACATGGGTCTCCACCGCCTGCCGCAGCAGCCGCAGCCCGGTGTCGAGGTCCTGCTGCCACAGCGGGCGGTCCCAGTCGGTCAACGGGTCGCCGCCCCATATGCAGTTGACCAGGACGTCGAGGCGTCCGTGCTGCTCGACGGCGATCCGGCCGACGAGCGCGCGCACGTCGTCCGGGCTGCTGTGGTCGGTGCGGACGGCGATGCCCGTGCCGCCCGCGGCGGTGACCAGCTCGGCGGTCTCCTCGACGGTCTCGGGGCGGTCCAGCGGGGAGCGCCCGGCGGTGGCGCTGCTGCGGCCGGTGACGTACACGGTGGCGCCCGCGGCGCCGAGCTGGACCGCGATGCCGCGCCCGCCGCCGCGGGTCCCGCCCGCGACCAGGGCCACCCGGCCGGCCAGCGGGGCTGCGGGCGGGCCTGCGTGCGTCGTCATGATGCCTCCGTGTCGCGTGTCGGGAGATGCGGGGCGAGCAGGGTGCCGAGGTCCCGGCGGAGCCGTTCGGCGAGGGTGCCGCGGCGTTCGAGGGCCCAGTTCAGGCCCGCGCCCGCGGTGACCGCGCGGACGGCGTCGGCGAGCGCGGGCACGTCCGTGCCGGGCCGCAGCTCGCCCGACTCGGCGGCCCGCGCGAGCAGTTCGGCGACGGCCCGGCCGTACGCCTCGTGGACGGCCCGCGCGCGGGCGTACAGCTCGGGGTCGGTGAGGTCCGCGCACAGGAAGGCCAGGTGGTGCGCGTAACGCTCGGGGGTGACCATCGAGGCGGCCGACTCGACGGTCAGTGCCCGCAGGGCATCGAGCGCGCCGCGGTGCTCGCGCCGTACCCGGTCGGCGACGTCGGCGGCCTCCGCTGCCGAGCGGTCGGCGAGGGCGAGCAGCAGGCCGTGCTTGGAGCCGAAGCGCTGCACGAGCGTGCCGGGGACGAGGCCGACCTCGCGGGCGACGGCGGCGAGGGTGAGCCCGGCGGGCCCGAGCCGTCCCATGACGTCGGCGGTCGCGCGCAGGATCACCGCGTCCTCGACAGCGCGCGGGCGTGCCACGGGGGACCTCCCTGGACGAGTAAATGAACGTCCATTTATTAATAGCCGACAGCCCCGGACCAGGGCAACCCCCGCCCGTCCGCGCACGGCCCTCAGACGGGCTGCCGCAGCCCCGCGACCAGGACCTTCACCAGCCGCCGGGCGTCGTACCGCGGATCGGACTCGGCCCCGACGCACAGATTCCCGATGCCGCGCATGAGGTGGTACGCGTCCAGGTCCGCGGCGCGCACCTGCCCGGCGGCGGTGGCGGCGGCGAGCAGCGCGTCGCACACGGGCACGAGCCGGTCGAGGAAGTACGTGTGCAGCGTCTCGAACCCGGCGCTGTCGCCCTGCATCGCGGCGGCGAGCCCGTGCTTGGTGACCAGGAAGTCGACGAAGAGGTCCACCCAGCGGGCGAGCGCGTCGTGCGGGGTGGGCTCGGCGGCGAGCAGCGCGGGTCCGGCCTCCGCGCACGCGTCGACCTGGTGCCGGTAGACGGCGATGACGAGGTCGGCGCGGGTGGGGAAGTGCCGGTAGAGCGTCCCGACCCCGACCCCCGCGCGCGCGGCGACGTCCCGCATGGGCGCGTCCACGCCGGACGCGACGAACGCCTCCGCCGCGGCGTCCAGCAGCGCCTGCTGGTTGCGCCGCGCGTCCTTGCGCCGCGAGCCGCCCGGCTGCGCGGCGCCGGGCGCGGGCGTGTCGCCCTCCGGGGCGGCGGCCTCGGGCGCGGCGGCCTCGGCGGCGGCCTCGGTGGTGGCGGCCTTCGGGGTGGTCCTTCGGCTGGTCTCGCGCACCCTGCGGTGCTCCTTCCGTGCGGCGACCGGCGGTCGGCCTTGCAAAACGGAACCGTGTTCCGTATCGTCGGTGACATCGAATCGGAACGTGGTTCCGCTTCGTTTATCGTGGCACACCGCGCCTCCGGCGGCCAGTCGTCGCCGGATCCGCGCTCCCGGAAGGCGTTTCCCACCATGGCCCACTCCGCCCCCACCCCCGTCGTCTCCGCCTGGCCCGTCGTCGTCCCGGCCCCCGGGCGGGGCACGGACCTCCACGTCCGGGTGTCCGCCCCGGCCGCAGCAGGGGAAGGCACCCTCCCCCTCGTCCTCTTCTCGCACGGCTTCGGCAGTTCCCTGCACGGCTACGCGCCGCTCGCCGAGCACTGGGCCGCGCGGGGCTTCGTCGTCGTACAGCCCACACACCTCGACTCGCGCACCCTCGGCGTGCCCGCCGACGACCCGCGCACGCCGCGCGTCTGGCGCATCCGGATCGACGACCTCGTGCGCGTCCTGGACGGGCTCGACACCGTCGAGCAGGCGGTGCCCGGCCTGCGGGGGCGGGTGGACCGGGGGCGTATCGCGGTCGCGGGGCACTCGTGGGGTGCGCAGACGGCCAGCACGCTGCTCGGCGCCCGGGTGCTCGGCGCCGACGGGACGACGCCCGGCGAGGACCTGACGGACGGGCGGGTACGCGCCGGGGTGCTGCTCGCCCTCGCCGGGCTCGGGGACGCCCCGACACCGCTGGCCGCCGAGCACTTCCCCTTCATGCGGCCCTCGTTCGCGGCGATGCGCGCCCCGGCGCTGATCGTCGCGGGCGACAAGGACCTGTCCCGCCTCACCACGCGCGGGCCGGACTGGTTCACCGACGGGTACGTCCACAGCCCCGGCCCGAAGAGCCTGCTCACCCTCCACGGCGCCGAGCACTCGCTCGGCGGCGTACCGGGCTACGAGGCCGCGGAGACGACGGACGAGAGCCCCGCCCGCGTCGGTCTGATCCAGCGGCTCAGCACCGCCTACCTCCGCAGCGCCCTCGACCCGGCCGACCCCGCCTGGCCCCGTGCTGCCGCGGACCCCGAAACCCTCGGCGGCCTGGGCGAGTTGCGCGGCAAGCCCGCCGCGCCGTCCGTCCGACCGGCCGTCTGACCCACCGGAAAGGCACCACCATGATCCTCGTCACCGGAGGCCTCGGCTTCATCGGCTCGCACACCGTCCGCGCACTGCTGGACCGCGGCGAGGACGTCGTCGTCCTCCAGCGCCGCCCGCGCCCGCTCCCGTCCTTCCTCGACGGCCCGGACGCCGCCCGGATCGCCGTCGAGTCCGCGGACGTCGCCGACCGCGACGCGCTGCTCGCCGTCGGCCGCCGCCACCACGTCACCGGCATCGTGCACCTGGCGGGCTCCTTCCCCTGGGACACCGCACCGGACACCGCGGTCGCCGCGACCCGCACATCCCTCGACGGCCTGCTCAACGTCGTGGAGGCGGCGCAGCGTTGGGGTGTGCGGCGGCTCGGCCTGGCGAGCACGATCGGCGTCTACGCGGGCACCGCCCTCGGCGCGCCGCTGCGCGAGGACGCCCCGCTCTCGCTCGCCGCCGGGCCCGTCTCCATCCCGACGTTCAAGAAGGTCGGTGAACTGCTGGGCGGCCACCTCGCGCACGCCACCGGGCTCGACATCGTCACCTACCGCATCTCCGGCACATGGGGGCCGCTCGGCCACTCCGACCCGTTCTTCGCCGCGCCCGCCCTCGTGCACGCCGCCGCCCGGGGCGCCGCGCCCGACCTGTCGCACCTCGCGGGCCCGGCCCGCGCCGGGGACGGGCTGGACCTGACGTACGTCAAGGACACCGGCCGCGCCCTCGCCCTGCTCCAGCTCGCGGACACCCTGAACCACCGTACGTACAACGTCGGTTCGGGCCGGGCGACGACCAACGCCGAGGTCGCGCGGGCGCTGCGCGCGGCCGTCCCGGACGCCCGGGTGGACCTTCCGGCGGGGGGCGAGGACGCCCCGCGGATGGTGTTCGACATCAGCCGGCTGACCGGGGACACCGGCTACCGGCCGGAGTACGGCACGGAGCGCGCGGCGGCCGACTACGTCGCCTGGCTGCGGGCGGGGAACACCGCCTGACGGCGGCCGAGGGGGCGGGACAGGGGGGAGTTGGTCTAGTCCTCTTGACGCGGTACACCTGCGCGCGCTTTGGTATGTACCAACTCAGGCCTGAGATGAACTCCTCCTCCCCCCCACCACTTCACGCCCGAGGGGCTTTCATGCACCTTGCCAAATGGGTGGCTTCCGCCTCCGCGCTCACCCTCGCGACCGCCGGCGCCGTCCTCGCCCTGGCCCCCGCCGGCAACGCCGCGGCGACCAGCACCTACGCCGTCGCCCCCTACGTCGACATGAGCAACAGCCAGGAGGGCCTGCTCGACCAGGCCATCACCGGCCACGGGCTCAAGGCCTACACCGCGGCCTTCGTGCTCGGCTCCGGCTGCAACCAGATCTGGGGCGACACCCTCCCGATCGGCAACGACTCCTTCACCGACCCGCTGATCGCGAAGGCGAAGTCCGAAGGCGCGTCCGTCATCATCTCCTCCGGCGGCGCCAGCGGCCTGCCGCTCGCCTGGACCTGCTCCACGCAGAGCTCGATCGTCTCCGGCTACCAGGCCCTCATCAACGACTACGGCGTCACGCAGCTCGACTTCGACATCGAGGGCGCCGCGGTCGCCGACACGGCGGCCGCGGCCCGCCAGATGCAGGCGATGAAGACGCTCAAGGCGTCCAACCCGAACCTGCAGTTCTCGGTCACGCTGCCGGTGCTGGCGAGCGGACTGACCGCCGACGGCGTCAACATCGTCAAGGCCGCGAAGACCGCGGGCGTGAAGATCGACGTCGTCAACATCATGACGATGGACTACTACACGGGCACCGGCACCGAGATGGGCCAGGGCTCGGTCGCCGCGGCCCAGGCCACGCTGTCCCAGATACAGTCCGTCGACTCCAGCTACACCTACGCCAACCTCGGCATCACGCCGATGATCGGCAAGAACGACGACGGCTCCACCTTCACCCTCGCCGACGCCCAGACCGTCGAGACCTTCGCCGAGCAGCACGGCGTCGGCCGCCTCGCCTTCTGGGCCGTGACCCGCGACCAGGCGTGCGGCGGCGGCGCCAACTCGCTGTCCACGTGCAGCCAGATCAGCCAGAGCCCGCTCCAGTTCACCGACACCTTCCTGAAGTACGCGGGCGGGTCCGGCGGCACGAGCGGCGGCACCACCAACGGCGGCACGTCCTCCGGAACCACCGGCTCGACCACCAACGGCGGCGCCACGACCGGCGGTTCGACCACGGGCGGGTCCACGACCGGCGGCACCGGCAACTGCCACGTCGCGTCCTGGAGTTCGTCCGCGATCTACACCGGCGGCAACCAGGTCTCCTGGAAGGGCCACACCTGGCAGGCCAAGTGGTGGACGCAGGGCGAGGAGCCCGGCACCACCGGCGAATGGGGTGTCTGGCAGGACCTCGGGGCCTGCTGAGCCCACGGCCCTGCCGCCCGTCACCGACCCCTCCCGCCCGTCGGCCCGACCCCGCTCCCGGGGCCGGGCCGACCCCCGTTCTCGGACCGGCGGACGAGGTCCATGATGGTGCCGGGACGCGAACGAGGGGGGACGCGATGCTCGCGCAACTGGCAGTGAACTGCCACCAGACGAACTGCACGGGTCATGTGGACAACACGCCCGCCTACTACATCTTCGGCGCCATCGGCGCGGCCATGATCCTCGCGCTCGTCGCGGCGGCGGCCGACAGCGCGAACCGGAGGCGGATCCTGGAGCGCGGGGTCGCCGCGACCGCGGAGATCCTGAAACTCTCCCCGCGCAAGGTGCAGAACGACGGCATGGTCGTGCTCGACATGACCCTCGCCGTGACCCCGCCCGACGGCGAGCGCTTCGAGACCGAGACCGACCACAAGTTCCCCATCACCGCGCTGCCCCAGGTGGGGTGGACCCTCCCGGTGCGCTACCGGGAGAAGAGCTACTACCGCGTCCTCGTCTCGGGCGACGCCGTCCCGCCCGCGAGCCCGCCCGCCGATGCGCCCGCGAGCCGACCTGCGGACGCGCCCGCGGACCCGCCCGCCGACGCGCCCGGTGAGGAGTCCACGTCCTGAGGCCCGTCAGCCGCCGTCCGCCCCGGCCGCCCGTGTGCGCCAGTGGGCGAGGAACCGGCGGGTGGTCGCCGTCTCCGGATGGTCGGGGCCGAAGAGGCGGACCCGGTCGTCGAGCAGCTCGGCGAGGGCTTGCGCGGCGCCCGCCGCGTCGCCCGAACGCCCGCGCCACACCGCGAGGTTGTCCCGGGTGACCAGGGTCATGGGGTGGTCGGGGCCGTGGACCCGCAGCCGGTCGGCGAGCAGGTCGGTGTAGGCCGCGACCGCCTCGCGCGGGTCGCCCGCGCGCCCCCGCCACCGGGCGAGGTAGCTGCGGGTCGTGAGGGTGTCCGGGTGGTCCGGGCCCAGGACCCGCAGACGGCCGCGGAGCACGTCGGTGAAGTCGGCCACGGCGCCCGTGACGTCCCCCGCCCGGCCCCGCCACTGGGCGAGGTTGTGCCGGGTGGCGAGCGTGTCGGGGTGATCCGGGCCGAGGACCCGCAGCCGATCCGCGAGCAGGGCGACGTACGCCGTGACGGCGCCCGCGGCGTCCCCGGCGTGGCCCACCCAATGGGCGTGGTTGTGGCGGGCGTTGAGGGTCGCGGGGCTGTCCGGACCCATGACGCGCACGTGGTCGGCGGCGACCTCCGCGAGGATCTCGGCGGCCAGGGCCGGGTCGCCCGCGTGCCCCTGCCAGCGGGCGAGGTTGTTGCGCGTGGCGAGGGTCATGGGGTGGTCGGGGCCGTGGACGCGCAGCCGGTCGGCGAGCAGGGCCGTGAACAGCTCGACCGCGCCCGCCGAGTCGGACGCGATGCCGCGCCGCTCGGCGTGCTGGTCACGGACGGCGAGGGTGCCGGGGTGGTCGGGACCCAGGACGCGGACGTGGTCGGCCACGAGGTCGGCGAGGGCCGCGACCGCCCCGGCCGAGTCGCCCGCCTGCCCCCGGTAGCGGGCCACGTGGTGCCGCGCGGTGAGGACGTCGGGGTGCTCGGGCCCGAGGACGCGCGCCATGTCGGCGACGACAGCGGCCAGTCGGTCCGCGCCGCCCGCCGGGTCGCCCGTCTCACCGTGCCAGAAGGCTGCGTTGTGGCGGGCGACCAGGGTGTGACGGTGGTCGGCGCCGATGTGACGGGCGGCAGTGGCCGCGAGATGCGTGAAGTAGTCGGTGGCCGCGCCGGGTTGACCCGCCTGGCCCAGGCTCGTCCCGGCCCGGAAGAACACCGCGTCGGCGCCGGATCCGTACAGGCACCCGGAGTCGTCCGTGCAGGACATCAGCGCGGCGGCGCAGTCGCGCAGCGCCTGGGCCAGCGCGGTGTCCCGCTCGACCTCGGGCCAGGCCGCCCGCAGCGCGGCGGCCGCCGCGTCGGCCGCCCGCCCGAACTCCTGCGGCGACAGGGCCTCGCGCGTCGCACGCTGCACGACCTGGTGGACGCGCACCCGCCGCCCGGCCCCCTCCTCCTCCACCCCCGGCGCGCTGAGCAGGCTGACGCGGTGCAGGGCCCGCAGAGCGTCCTCCGCGTCCTCCCCCGTCACCGCGCGACCCGCGCGCCCGGCGAGGTGAGCGAGCACCGGCTCGGCGGTCAGGACGGGCGCGGGGATGCCGCCGGGCGCGAGGAAGGCGGTCAGCTCCAGCATCGGCCGGGCGATCCCGGCGGGGCGGAGCTGGTCGGCGTACTCCACCGACAGGCGCCACGCCGCCGCCATGGTGTGCGCCTGGTCGTCCGGCAGCGCGTCCGGGCTGAGGTCCTCCAGCGTGCGCGCCCGCCGGGCGAGCCGCTCCCGGTAGTCCGGCACCCCGATCCCGGCGTCCGCGATGTAGGCCGCGGCCTGCGACAACGCCAACGGCAGGCACCCCAACCCGACGGCGAGCGCCTCCAGTTGCCGGGCCTCCCCGTTGACGGGCGCGGGGCCGGCGCGGTCGGCGGCGGTGGAGTCGGGGTCGGCGGGTTCGGAGCCGGCGCGGTCGGCGGCGGCGGGTTCGGCGGTGGGGGTGAGCACCGAGGTCAGGTACGTCAGGGCCTCCCTCGGGGTGAAGACGCCGACGTCGATGAGGCGGCGGTCGCCCCGGCTGAGGGCCGCGTCCCGGCGGCGGGTGGTCAGGACGGTCCGGCCCGTCGCGACGGCCGGGGGCCACAGGCCCGTCAGGTCGTTGGGGTCGGCGACGTCGTCGAGGACGACCAGCCACCGGCGGTGGCCCGTCGCCAGCCAGGCCAAAAACGTGCGGGCGGCCTGCGGCGGGTCCGCCGGATCCGCCCCGCACACCTCGGCCCCGGCCTGTGCGAAGGCGGCGACCACCGCGTCCCGCCCGGTCGCCGTGACCCACACCAGCAGCTCGGCGCCGTCCGGCCCGCCGCACACCTCGCGGGCGAGGTCGGCGGCCAACTGGGTCTTGCCGACCCCGCCCATGCCGGTGAGCACCTGGCACAGCACCGCGGTGCCGCCGCCCGCGAGTGCGGCGCGCAGCCGTGCCCGTTCGGCTCGGTCCTGGAACGCGCCTGCCCGGGGCGGCACGACCCCGACCGTGTGCGGCCACACCACCGGGCCGCGCGGGGCCTGGTGCACATGCCGGTGCAGTTGCCCGATCACGCCCGCGGCCACGGAGCCGGAGCCCGCGGCGGTGACGGTCACCTCGCCGCCCGCGGCGAGCCCGCCCTCCGCCGCGCCCACGCCCGCGGGCCCCGAATCCACCGCACACACCCCCCGGACGACGACCGGCCGCCGAAAGACGACGCCCGTCGAGCGTAGGCCCGGGGGCCGGGTCGCGTCAGGCGAGCAACGCCGCCACCGCCGCGACGACGACCTCGCGGCGCCGGGCCGCGGACGTCGGGGCGGACACCGCGTCGTACTCGGGCACGTTGCTGCTCCAGAAACCGGACAGGTGCAGGACCAGGCCGAGCAGCTCGGAGGGGGAGTAGCGGGCGGGCAGGACGCCCGCGTGCTGGGCCTCCTCGATCGCGCGGACCTTCGCGCGGGTGCTCTCGGCGACGACCGGCAGCTCCACGCCGCTGCCCGCGCGCTCCAGCCGGTACCAGGTGGCGAGGCGCTGCACCCAGGGGCGTTCGACGTAGGAGTCGTGCAGGCGACCGGCGTACTCGGGGAGGTTCGCGGGGTCGATCGGGACGGCGTCGAGGGTCTGCCGGCACATCTCGTCGAAGACGGCGTCGAACAGGCCGTCCTTGCTGCCGTAGTAGTGGTAGATCTGCGCCTTGTTGCTGCGGGCCTCCGCAGCGATGCGGTCGACGCGGGCGCCCGCGATGCCGTACGCGGCGAATTCGGCGGTCGCCGCGTCGAGCAGGCGGCGCCGGGTCGCGTCCGCGTCGCGGGCGGGGACGTCCTTGGTCATACCGTCCACCGTATCAACTAACCGGACAGTTGACACAGGGGTGTCCGGAGGCCGGATACGAGGTTGTCCACAGGCCGCGGGGTGAGCGGATGCCGCCGCGCCGCCGGGACAGAACAATAGAGGGAGGGAGGGGCCGGGCGCCCGCGCCGAGCCTGCTTCCGGCCCCGCGCCGAGCTGTCCCGGGCTCGTGCCGGTCCTGCCTCGGCCTCGCGCCGTGCCCGCCCCGGCCCCGCGTCCGGCCCGTCCCGTCCCGTCCCGCAGCCGTGGGGTGCCCGGCCCGGCCGGCGCAGGGCGCGTGCCCCGCGGAGGGTGCCGTCCCCGGGCGGTGCGGTACGCCGTCCCGCCGGGCGCCGCGTCCGAGCGGGGCCCGGGGCGGTGGCTGTCCGACCGCCGCCCGCCCGGCGCGCTGCCCGCCCGCGCCCGCTGCACCGGAGGTGCGCACGATGACCGACCGTCCCGCCGTCCGTACACCGCAGGGGGTGCTGCGGGGGACGGTCGCGGGCGGGGCCGCCGCCTACCGCGGGGTGCCGTACGCCGTCGCCGGGCGGTTCTCGGCGCCGCGGGACGCGCCCGGCTGGACAGGGGTACGGGACGCCGCCGCGCCCGGCCCCGCCGCGCCCCAGCCGCCCTCGCGGCTCGCCCCCGTCATGGGGCCCGGCGGCGGGCTCCCGCAGAGCGAGGACTGCCTCGCGGTGCACGTGTGGACGCCCGACCTGCACGGCGAGGGCGGCACCGGCCTGCCCGTCCTGGTCTGGCTGCACGGCGGCGGCTTCTCCAGCGGCTCCGGCGGCGAGGACTTCTACGACGGCACGCAGCTCGCCGCGCGCGGGCACATGGTCGTGGTGACGGTCAACTACCGCCTCGGCGCCTTCGGCTACGCCCACCTCGGGCCGCAGGAGGCGGCCGTCAACCCGGGCCTGCTCGACCAGGTCGCCGCCCTGCGCTGGGTGCGGGCGTCGGCGCCCGCGTTCGGCGGCGACCCGGGCCGCGTCACGCTCGCCGGGCAGTCGGCGGGTGCCCTCTCCGTCCTCGCGCTGCTCGCCCACCCCGCCGGGCGCGGCCTGTTCGCGCGGGCCGTCCTCCAGAGCGCCCCGGCGGGCGTCGCGCCCGACGCCCCGGAGCGGGCCGTCGCCCGCGCGCGGCGCCTGGCGCGGCTCGCGGGCGTGCCGCCCGGCCCCGACACGGGCGGGGAGGCGGACCCCGAGCCGGGTGGGCCCGCGCCGCCGTGGGCCGCCGGGCTGCGCTCCCTCGGCGTCCGCGCGCTGCTCGGCGCCCAGCAGGCCCTGGCCCGCGAGGCGGCCGAGCCGCTGTCCGTGACGCCGCCGCTGCAACTGGTCGCGGCGGGCGGGCTGCCCGCCGATCCCGTCGGCGCCGCGCGCACCGGCGTACCGCTCCTGGTCGGCACCGCGCGGGACGAGGCGCGGGCCTTCTTCCCCGACGAGCCCGCGGCCGTCCTCGCCGACGTCACCGCCCGGCGCTTCACCGACGGGACGCTCCGCCTCGCGGCCCGCGCCGCCACCGCGCACGCCTACCGGTTCGACTGGGCCCCGCCCGGCAGCCCGCTCGGGCCCTGCCACTGCGTCGAGCTGCCCTTTCTCTTCGGCGCCGACCGCCCCGCCTGGCGCCCGGCCCCGATGCTCGCGGGCGCCGACCCGGCGGACCTGCGCCGGCTGACCGCCGAGGTCCAGACCGCGTGGGCGGCCTTCGCGCACACCGGCGACCCGGGGTGGGCCGCGTACCCGTACGTCAGGATCTTCGAGTAGCCGCGGCTCCCCGGCCCCGCCTCCGCTCCCCGGAACGCGGTCGACACCTTCCGGCGGCGGCGCCGACAATCGCGCCATGAGCCTTTCCGTGCACACCTTCGGCTACGACGCCGACGGCGGCCACGACTTCCTCGACGACCCGGACGGCGGCCGCGACCTGGCCGGGTTCGAGAGCACCCGGAAGCGGCTGTGGGGCGGCGAGGCGGTCGTGGCCCTGGGGGCGCGGTTCCTGCCGCGGCTCGCGCGCGAGGATCTCTACGTGGAGCGGGACGACATCGCGGACTTCCTCGCCGAGTGCGCCCTGCTGCGGCCGCACCTGGACGACCTGGCCGAACGCGGCGGCTACCTCCCGGACTACGTGCGCGCGCGCTTCGCCAACATCGTCGCGGCCGCCGAACGGGCCCGGGGCGTGGGCGGCGGCATCGTCATCTGGTGACCTGACCGAAGGGGCCTCCCGGGCCCTCCTGCGCATCCCGGGCCCGTGTCCGGGGGCCGCGCGGGGCGACACGCGCTTATCAACTAACCGATCAGTTGACAACACTCCTCGGGCGAGGTTCCATGGGAGACGTTGCTAATCAACCGGTTAGTAAGAAGTGTCGGCCGGTGCGCAAGGAGACAGTCATGCCGGAGCAGATGCCTGAGCAGAACACCACCACCACACCCCTCGTCCTCCTGGTCAGCGGCGCCTCGCGCGGCCTCGGGCGGGAGATCGCGGCGGCCGCGCTGGCCGCCGGGCACCGGGTCGTCGCCGGGGTCCGCAAGGCCGGAGCGCTCGACGACCTCGCGGACGCGTACGGGGAGCGGCTCGCCGTGACCGAGCTGGACGTCACCGACGGCGAGGCGGCGCGCGCCGCGGTCCGTACCGCGGTCGACCGCTTCGGGCGGCTCGACGTCCTGGTCAACAACGCGGGGTACGCGAACGTCGGCTCCGTCGAGGACGTCGACTTCGAGGACTTCCGCGCCCAGGTCGACACCAACCTCTTCGGCGTCGTCCGCCTCACGCAGGCCGCGCTGCCGGTCATGCGCGAGCAGCGCGCCGGGCACATCGTGCAGATCTCGTCGGTCGGCGGGCGGCTCGCGACCCCCGGGCTCGGGGCGTACCAGTCCGCGAAGTGGGCGGTCGGCGGCTTCTCGTCGGTGCTGGCCGCCGAGGTCGGCCCGCTCGGCATCAAGGTCACCGTCATCGAGCCGGGCGGCATGAGCACCGACTGGGCCGGGTCCTCGATGCGGATCGACCCCGTCCGGCCGGAGTACGAGGAGACCGTCGGCGCGATGGCGCGCGTCCACTCCCCGCAGGCCCTCGCGGCGAGCGACCCGGTGAAGGTCGCCCGGCTGGTCCTGGACGTCGTCGGCCTCGACGAGCCGCCGCTGCGGCTGCTCGCCGGTCCGGACGCGTACGCCTACGCCACGGCGGCGGGCCGCGCGCTGCTCGCGTCCGACGAGCGGTGGCAGCAGCTGAGCGAGTCCACGGCCGTCGACGGCGTCACGGCCGAACAGCTCGACCCGCTGCGGCAGTCGCGCTGACCGAGCCGCAGCCCGCCCCGGGGCCGACCCCGGCCCGCGCCCCGTGCAGCCGTACGCCCAACCGTCAACCACCCCTCATGTGCACGTAGTTGACGGTGGCCGTTCGGCCCGGGGGAACGCGTGGCATCCTGTGACCTTCACGCCCCGCCGGTCACCGTCGGAAGGACGGCCCGGGGGAGGGGCTTGGGGGGGAGTGGGGCGCATGAAGCTGTGCTTTCTGGTGGAGGAGAACTACCGTCACGACGGCATGCCGGTGGAGGTGATCCGGCAACTCACCGCGTGGGGCCACCAGGTGGACGTCGTACGGCCCGGCGGCTCGCTGCTGCGGATGACCGACCTGCTGCGTACGGCCGCGCACGACGCGTGGGTGCTCAAGACCGTCTCCGGCGGGCCCGGCCTCACCCTGCTGGAGGCCGCCGCGGCAGCCGGGCTCACGACCGTCAACGACGCGCGGGCCATCCGCGGGGTGCGGGACAAGGCGCTCGCCGCCGCGATCGGCCGGGCCGGCGGGGTGCCGATGCCGACGACCTACGCGGCCGCCCGGCCCGAACTCCTCGCCGAGATACCCGAGTCGGACTACCCGCTGGTCGTCAAGCCCGCCGACGGCAGTTCGGGGCGGGCCGTGCACCTGGTCGCCACGCCCGCCGCCCTCACCGCCCTCGCCCCGGAACTGCGCGGCGAGGGCCTGCTCATCGCGCAGCCGTACGTGCCCAACTCCGGTGTGGACATCAAGGTCTACTGCGTCCGCGACGACTTCTACGCCACCGAGCGCCGCTCCCCGCTGCACCCCGACCTGCCGCAGCCCGAACGCCGGGTGGCGCTGCCGCGCGAGGTCGCCGCGATCGCCGCGCGCGTCGGCGCGATCTACGGGCTCGACCTCTACGGCCTGGACGTGCTGCTCGCCCCGGACGGCCCGGTCGTCGTGGACGTCAACGACTTCCCGAGCTTCCGGCAGGTACCCGACGCGGCCGCGCGCGTCGCCGCCGCCGTCCTCGGCCTGGCCCGCGACCGCCGCCCGGCACCCCCGGCCCCACGCCCCGCCCCCGTCCCGACCTCGGCCCCCACGGCCGTCCCGGTCCCATGAGCACCCCCGGTGGGGCGGAGGGGCCGCTCGGGACGGACCCGGGCCGTGGCCCCGGTGGGGCGGAGGGGCCGTTCGGGACGGACCCGGGCCGTGGTCCCGGTGGGGCGGAGGGGCCGTTCGGGACGGACCCGGGCCGTGGCCCCGGTGGGGCGGGTGAGCCGTTCGGGACGGACCCGGGCTCGCGGGTCGCGCGGTCCCGGAGTCGCAGTCCGCTCGGGGCCGCTCCTCCGGGGGCGCCGCCGCGGGTGCGGCGGCCGCTGCGGGTCGGGCTCGTCACGACCGACCCCGGCCACCCGCTGCTCGCCGCGGCGGCGGCCCTGCTGGCGGGCGGCGGCGCGAGCGTCGAGGTGCTCGATCCGGCGGGCCCCCGCCCACCGGGTGAGCCCGCCGACGTCTACCTGCTCAAGGCCCGTACACCGCAGGCGCTGGAGCTGGCCCGCGCGCTGGAGGACGCGGGGGCGCGGGTCCTCAACTCCGCTGCCGCGACCGCCCGTTGCCAGGACCGCCAGGCGATGGCCGCCGACGCCCTGGGCGCGGGGCTGCCCTTCGCGCCGACCCGCTGCTATCCCTCGCCCGCCGCACTCGCCGCCGGGGAGGCGCAGTCCGGGCCGGTCGTGGTGAAGAGCAGGCACAGCCGCAAGTCCGACACCGTCGTACGGCTCGACGGCCCCGCGGCCGTACGGGACTTCGCGGCCACCGCGCCCGAAGAGCCGTACGTCGTGCAGGACTTCGTGCCCAACTCCGGCTGGGACCACAAGCTCTACGCCGTCGGCCCGCACGTCTTCACCGCCCGCCGCCGGTCCGAACTCGCCGCCCCCACCGCCGACACCGGGCCCGTGCCCGCCGCGCTCCCGCCCGCCTGGCGGGACCTGGTCCGCCGCACCGGTGCCGCCTTCGGGCTGGAGGTCTACGGCGTGGACGTCGTCACCACCCCCGCGGGGCCCGTCGTCGTGGACGTCAACGCCTTCCCCGGCCTGCGCGGCCGCCCCGGCGCCCCCGAGGCGCTCGCCGCGCTCGTGCTGCGCGGCGCGGGCGGCTGGACGGCCGCGGCCTGCGGCGGCCCCTGGGCCTGAGCCCCGGCTGGGCCCCGGCGGACCCGGACCGTACGGTCAGGAGGCCGCCCTCGCGCGCGCCGCCTCGATGTCGGCGTGGTGCGCCTCCGCCCACCGGCACAGCCCGTGCAGCAGCGGGGACAGCGACTCCCCGAGCGGCGTCAGCGAATACTCGACGTGCGGCGGCACCACCGGGAAGGCCTCCCGGTGGACCAGCCCGTCCGCCTCCAGCGAGCGCAGCGTCTGCGTGAGCATCTTCTGGCTGATCCCGCCCACCGTGCGCATCAACTCGGCGTGCCGGTGCGGGCGGTGCCCCAGCAGGAAGAGGATGAGCGCGCTCCACTTGTCGGAGACCAGCTCCAGCACCTGGCGCGACCCGCAGTGCGGGTTGAGGACGTCGGGGACGGCGATCCCGGGCGGCCCGACGGCGCCGAAACGGGTGTTGGTGCCGGTGCTGCCGTCGGGTCCGGTGCCGGGGCCGCTACCGGGTCCGGTCTCGTCGGGCATGGGGTGACTCCTTCGTGCCGGGCCGGCCGGCGGTGGGCGACAGGCACCCGAAAGTGCGTACTGGTCAGCGGAATCGACTGAAGCTTACGGTCCCGGTGTGGCCAGGTGCCGCCCGCCGCAAGGGAGTCGGCCCACCCGGCGCGGCAGCGCCCGCCCGTGCCCCGGGCCCGGGGCACGGCGCCGTACGCCACCACCCACCCTTACGACAGGACAGGAAGCGGATACGTCATGCGCTACGCAGTGCTCGGCACCGGCATCGTCGGCCGGACCCTCGCCGGCAAGCTCGCCACGCTCGGCCACGAGGTCGTCGTCGGCACCCGCGACCCGGGCGCGACGCTCGCCCGCACCGAGCCCGACGCCTACGGCAACGCCCCCTTCGCCGCGTGGCTCGCCGCCCACCCGGCCGTCGTGCTCGCGACCTTCGCCGAGGCGGCCGCGGGCGCGCAGGCCGTCGTCAACGCCAGCTCGGGCGCCGCCACCCTCGACGTGCTGGCCGCGGCCGGTGCCGCGAACCTCGCCGGGAAGCCGCTCGTGGACGTCGCCAACCCGCTGGACTTCTCGCGGGGCGCGCCGCCCTCGCTCGACCCCGTCAACACCGACAGCCTCGCCGAGCAGATCCAGCGGGCCTTCCCCGCCGCGAAGGTCGTCAAGACGCTCAACACGATGAACGCCGCCGTCATGGTCGACCCGGCCCGGGTGCCGGGCGAGCACACCGTCTTCGTCTGCGGCGCCGACGCGGGCGCGAAGAAGGAGGTCACCGCGCTGCTGGAGTCCTTCGGCTGGCCGCCCGCCAGCGTCATCGACCTCGGCGGCGTCGCGAGCGCCCGCGGCACGGAGATGCTGCTGCCCGTGTGGGTGCGGCTGTTCGGCGTGATAGGCCACCCGGACTTCAACTTCCACATCGCGGGAGCGGGCACCCGGGCCTGAGCCGCCCCCCGCCCCGGGCCCGCGCTCGGGTCCGTACGGAGGGGGCGGCGCCGCCCGCGCGGTCAGGGCGGCCCCGACCCGTTCAGCCAGAGCGCCCCGTACACCGCGGCCCCCAACGCGCACACCGCCAGCACCGCCGCCCGCCACCGCACCCGCAGCCGCCCCAGCGCCGCCGCCACCGGCACCAGCACGCCGAACGCGGGCATCAGCAGCCGCGGCTTCGAGCCGAAGTAGCCCGACGAGCACAGCGCCAGCGCGAGCACGATCCCCGTGTAGACCTGCACGGGCAGCGGCAGCCGCGGCCCGCCCTCCCGGAAGCCCCGCACATACCCCCACAGCAGCACCCCGACACCGGCCGCGAGCAGCACCCCGCCCACGTACGGCGGGCGCGCCGCGAGCCCGCCGGTGAAGCGGACGAAGGCCGCCCCGCCGTCGAAGCCGTTGCCCCACCCGCGCTGCACGTCCAGGTAGCCGAACAGGCTGCCGCGCCGGGCGCCCACCCACAGCACGTACCCGGCGGCCCCCGCCGGGGCCAGCAGCGCACCGGCCACCAGCCGCGGTGAGACCCCGGCCCGCCGGGCGTGCGTCCCCGCGGCCACCAGCACCGCGCACGCCACCGCGAGCCCGATCGGCCGGGTCAGCCCGGCGGCCGACGCGAGCAGGCCCGCGGCGATCCACCGCCGGTCCAGCGCGCAGCACAGCGACCACGCGGCCAGCGCGGTGAACAGCGACTCGCTGTACGCCATCGACTGCACGATCCCCACCGGCAGCGCGGCCCACAGCACGACGGCGGTGATCGCGACGTCCGGCCGCTTTGGGACGGACCGCCGCACCACCGCGTGGATGCCCGCGGCCGCGGCGAGCGAGGCCACCGCCGAGACCAGCAGCCCGGCGTCCGGCTCCGCCAGCCCCGTCAGCCACGACACCGACCGCTCCAGCCACGGCAGCAGCGGGAAGAACGCCAGGTCGGACAGCCGCCGACCGTCCGGCGCGGTCAGGACGTAGCCGTATCCCCGGTCGACGACCCGCACGTACCAGAGCGAGTCCCAGCGGCGGGAGAGCAGCGTCACCGCGCTCTTGCCGTTCGCCGCCGACCAGACCGCGAGCACGACGAGCCCGGCGGCGCGCACCGCCGCGTAGCCGCACAGCGCGACCACCAGCCCGCGCCGGGCACCCCCGGCGCCGGACCCGGGCAGCGGCCGCCGCGTCGGAAGACCTGCCGTCAGCACGGCACCGGCTCTCGCTCTCGTCGGGGACGGTCGACGGGAGCCCGGCCCCGCCACCGTACGCGTACGCGTACGCGCTGCCGTGCCCCCCGCCGCATCCTACGGGGACGACACGAGGGTGCCCGGATCCCGGCCGCTGGGTGGGTGGTTGCTCGCGCAGTTCTCCCCCAGGGCTTCGCCTGGGAGGTGCCCCCACGCGCCCCTGGGTGGTACCCGGCGGGGCATCGCGCTTTCCGTCCGGGGGTGCGTCGGGGGCCGCCACGGGGCACCTCCTCGGAATGCGCGTTCGGCCTCGTACCGAGTTGGTGAGCTACGCCCAGCGCATTCCTGCGGGGGGCACCCCGCACCGTCCCCCTCCAGGCCGGACCAGCGGCTGCCAGCCGGTGGGGGTGAGCGTCCTTGGGCGAGGCTGCGGGGGAGGGCACCCGTTTTTCAGGGGCGCGGCAAGCCCCCACCGGCGGAAGGTCGCGGCGACCGCCGCAAGAGGCATCCCGGAGCGCGAAGGGCCCAAGGGAAGGGGCTCAGTGGAGGGAGTGGAAGGTGGAGCGCAGGCGGCGCGCCTCGGCGAGGCGGCGTTCGTAGGTGGCACCTACGTAGACGAGGAGGCCGCCCGCCAGGGCGACGGGCGCCCAGTGGGGGACGTGCGCGAGGGAGTGCAGGACGGCCGGGGCGAGCTCGTGCGCCGCGTCGGCGAGCAGGACGAGGCCGCCCGTGACGAGCGGGGCCCGGAGGCGGTGCCGGGCGCCGAGCAGGGTCACCGTCAGCGCCGCGGCGCCCAGCAGCAGGGGCCGGGGCCCGTGCGGCTGGGCCCATACCGCGACCAGGCTGGGCAGCAGCGTCGCGCAGAGGCCCGGCCCGTACGCGGGCCATGAGCCGAGCGCGGGTGCGCGGCGGCGCCGCAGGTGCCCCAGGGCGAGGAGTACGGCGGAGGGCCCGACGGTGTACGGCTCGGGGGCGTGCACCTCCGCGAGGGCGAGCTGCACCCACAGGGACGCGCTGAGCAGGAGCGCGGCCGCGGTCGCCGCGGCCCGGCGGCGTTCGGCGCGGAGCGCGGTTCCGGCGGCGCCCGCTCCGGCGAGGGCCAGCGCGAGGCTGAGTTCCTGCGGGTGCCCGGCGGTCGCGGTGACCGCCACCGCGCCGAGCACGTATCCGGCGTACTCCGCCCCCGCCCCGGCAGCCCCCGCCACGGGTACGGTCGCGAGCGCGATCCCCAGGACGGCGAACGCCGCGAGGTGCGACGGCAGCCCGGCGGCGTGCGCGGCCCGCGCGGCCTCGTACCCGAGTGCGGCGACGGCCACCGTGCCCGCCGGGAGGACGAAGCGCCGCGCCGCGGCGGCGCCGCCCGCGACGACGGCCGCGATCCCCCACACGGTGAGCGCGGCGCCGTCCCGCGCGAGGGACCAGCCGAGGGCGACCGCTCCCGCGGCGAGCAGGGCACAGAGCGCGGCGGCGGGCCCGGCCCCCCACGGCGGCGGGAGGTGGGGGCCCGCAGGCCCCGCGGGTCCGGTCCGGACCAGGGCCGCGGTCGCGGCGAGCGCGAGGGCCGTCGGGACCGCGACCGCCACCGCGTACGGGGCGCCCGCCGCGACGGGCGCGGTCACGGCCGCCGCCACCGTGGCCACCGCCGCCCCGCACCACAGCGGCAGCGCCACCGCGCGGAAACGTACGGCCGCTCCCGCCGCGACAGCCGCCACCAGGGCGGCGACTGTCGCGACGGTTCCGGTGACATGCCACGTCCCGGGGAAGTCCGGTGCCCCGCGCAGGGGTTCGGTGAGTGCGCGGAGCAGGTCCGGAAGGACGGACACGCCTGCGGCGGCCAGCGCGAACGCGCCGGCCGCCGACAGTCCGAGGGCCACGGGGCCGTGGCCGCGGCGGGGCGGCAGGGCGAAGGCCACCGCCGCCAGCAGCGCCGCCGGGCCCGCCCATGCCAGGGGGAGCCACGCGTGCGGCAGCGCGAGGTGCGGTGCGACCGCGGCGGCGGCGAGCAGGGCCAGGCCCGCGAGCGCCGCCGTGACCGTGCGGACGGGCGGCGCGGCGGCGCGCAGGCCCGCCGCCGCCAGGCCCAGCGCGGCGGCGAGCAGCAGCGGGACGCAGGCGCGCAGCGCCGGGCCGTAGGAGTCGAAGGAGTACGCGGCCGCGCCCGCGAGCAGGCCCCCCGCGGCCGCCCCCACCGCGGCGGCGCCGAACGCGAAGGGCCCCGGCACGCGCGCCCGCAGCCGGGCCGCCACCGCGAGGTCTACGCCCGCGCTCACGAGCAGGGCGTACGCCAGCCCCGTGGCGTGGGCGTGCCCGTACCCCGCGGTGAGCGGGGCGGGCAGTTGCAGCAGCAGCACGGCGGCGTACGGCAGCAGCTCCGAGCGGCTGAGCCGCGCGTACGCCGCCGCTCCCGCCGCGGCGAGCCCCGTGACCGCGGCCCAGTAGCCGTACGCCCGTACGCCGTCGAGCCCGGCGAGTCCCGCGGCCCGGGCGGCGTACGCGTCGAGCAGCACCAGCGCGAGGCCCACCGCCGAGGCGGTCTCCGCGGTGGCGGCCAGGGCGCGGCGCCGCAGCGGGAAGGGCGCGGCCAGTACGGCGAGCGTCAGCACCGCCAGGACGGCGGTGCGGGCGCCGATCCCGAAGCGCCCCCAGCTCACGAGCGTGAACACCAGCCCGGCGAGGGTGAGCAGCGAGCCGCCGAGCGTGAGCAGCAGCGTCTGCGCGGACCGCGCCCCGGCATCCGGCACCGGCACCCCCGCGACGTCGGCGCGCCGCCCCCGCAACACCGCGAGCAGCGCCGCCCGCCGCTGCACCAGCACCGCCTGCCGCGCCGCGATCCCCCGCAACTCCGCCGCGATGAGCCCCAGTTCCACCACCTCGCCACCGACGAGCGGCAACCCGCACCGCCCACATCCGGCGGCAGCCGGACCAAGCGGCCACCCACAGTCGGGACACCGGTCGAGTTCCATCCCCCGAGTCTGCGATTCCCCCCGCCGAGCGGCATGAGTACGCATACTCAATCCCGCCCGCCCCCCCCGTGCCCCCTCCGCACCGCCGCCGCCCGCCCCGCAGGGGCGCGGGGAACTGCGCGCCCAGCCCCCACCGGCCGGTGGTCCGGCGCGGACCGGTTCGCCCCTCCGGGTCGGCTACCCCCCACGGCCCGGCGGCGGCCCCGCAGGGGCGCGGGGAACTGCGCGCCCAGCCCCCACCGGCCGGTGGTCCGGC
>NZ_JBIRPW010000002.1:249453-794651 GCF_044332905.1 Streptomyces sp. NPDC021224
CGCCCCTCCGGGTCGGCTACCCCCCACGGCCCGGCGGCGGCCCCGCAGGGGCGCGGGGAACTGCGCGCCCAGCCCCCACCGGCCGGTGGTCCGGCGCGAACCGGATCGCCCCTCCGGGTCGGCAACCCCCCACCGGCCGGTGACGCCCCCCCGGAGCCCGCGGCAGCGGGGAGGTCAGGGCGTCGGGACGAGCGTGAGGTACGCGATGCCCAGAGTCGCCCGGTACCCGCGGAGCCACGCGCAGCGGTGTGCGTCGAGGCGTTCGCGGGTCGCTCGGGCCGCGGGGTGGGCGGGGTGGGCGGCGAGCCACAGTTCGGCGTCGGCGAGGTAGCCGGATTCGAAGTCGTCCCATTCCGCGCGGTCCGCGGATTCGATCCACACGGGGCGCAGTCCCGCGGCCGCCGCGGTGTCGACGAGCGTCGCGAGGTCGGTGTGGTCGGTGGCGGCGGCGTCCGGCCAGGACGCCGCCAGCTCCGCGGGGGTGGGCTCGCGTTCCCAGTAGCCCTCGCCGAGGAGCACGCGGCCGCCGGGCCGGACGCGGGCGCGCAGGGCGGCGAGCGCGTCGGGGAGGTTGTCCGCGAGGGCCTGGCTCGCGCCGAGGCAGAGGACGACGTCGGCGGGCTCGGTGTCGGCGGTGGCCGCGTCCGTCTCGACGAAGTCGGTCCGCGGGGTGAGTCCGCGGGCCGCCGCGTGGGCGCGGCCGCGCGCGAGGTCGTCGGGGGCGAGGTCGAGGCCGGTGCCGTGCGCCGCGGGGGCCGCGGTGAGGAGGCGCAGCATGAGTTCGCCCCAGCCGCATCCGATGTCGAGGACGCGTCCGCCGTCGGGTGCGGCGGCCAGTACCGGGGCGAGGCGCTGCACCCAGCGTGCGGCGCGTGCCTCGCCGACGGGTCCGTGGAAGACCAGGGAGGTGAGCCGCGGCGGCTCGTCGTCTGCGGGTTCAGGCGTGGGGGCCGGGCCCGGCGGGAGGTGTGCGGATCGCGTCATCCGGCGAACCTACGCACCGCCCGCCGCGGCGGGCACCTCAATTACCGGCGGCGGTCTCGGCCGGGAAGAGCGTCGCGGCGACGTGGTGCGTGTCGGCGTACTCGATCACCGAGGTGATGCGCCCCTCCCGTACCGTGAAGATCCCGATGCACCGGTTGTCGTACGCGGCCCCGTGCACCGTCTGCGCCTTCGACGTCCATTCGGCGACGACGCGTTCGCCTTCCGCGACGGTGCTCACCAGCTCGATGCGCATGGTGCCGGGCACGAACACCGTGCCCATGGCGCCGAGGAAGTCGTTGACGATCGCGTCCCGGCCCTGCCAGATCTTCGAGGTGGGGAGCGAGCCGGGGTAGTGCCAGGTGACGTCGGGCGCGAAGCTTTCGCGGATGAGGTCGATGTCGCCGTCGCGGACGGCCTCCACGTAGCGGACGACGACGGCGCGCGGGTCGGTGAGGCGGGTCTGCGGGGCGGTCTGCGGGGTCTCGTTCATGGCGGGGAGCCTTTCTGTGGGAAGAGGGAGAGGGGATGGTCAGGCGAGGGTCAGCACGGCCTTGCCGCGGATGCGGCGTTCTCGCAGGTCGGTGAGGGTCGCGGCGGTGTCCGCCCAGTCGGCGACCCGGCCGATCTCCGGGTGGAGGCGGCCGCCCGCGGTGAGGCGGACGAGCGCGGCGAGGTCCGTGTCGAGCGGGGTGTCCGCGTCGAGGTAGTGGAAGTGGCGGATGACCGCCGATTCGGGGCCTGCGAAGAAGTCGAAGAAGTCGAGGGTGACGGGGGTGCGGCTGGCCTGGCCGAACCAGATGAGGGTGCCGCGGCGGGCGAGCCGGGCGAGGGCGGCGGGGAGTGCGGCGCCGCCGGTGGATTCGAGGACGACGTCGTACGGGCCGTGGGCGGCGGTGACGTCGTGGACGACCTCGGCGGCGCCCAGTTCGCGCAGCCGTGCGCCGCGTTCGGCGTCCCGGGTGACGGCGGTGACCTCGGCCCCGGCGGCGGCCGCCAGCTCGGTGACGTAGTGGCCGACGCCTCCGGAGGCGCCGGTGAGCAGGATGCGGCGGCCGGGGACGGGGCCCGCGGCGCGCAGCAGGCGCAGTGCGGTGAGGCCCGCGAGGGGGAGGGCGGCGGCCTGGAGGGTGGTGACGGTGTCGGGGAGGACGGCGAGCGCGGTGGTGGGGACGGCGGCGAACTCCGCCCATCCGCCGCTCATCGGGTGGCCGACGACCCGGGCGAAGCCCGCGGGGCCGGTGCCGTCGGCGGCGGGCTGGACGACGAGTCCGGCGATGTCCTTGCCGGGGCGGTCGCCGGGCGCGGGCGCCTCCAGCTTGAAGGTCTCACCGCGGTTGACGGAGAAGGCCTCGACCTTCACGAGCGCCTCCCCGGGCCCCGGTACGGGCTCGGGCACCTCGGCCAGTGCGACGGGTTCGGTGGCGTCCCCGGTGGGTATGTAGGCCTTCATCTCTTCCTGCCCCCTTCTGGTGTGTTCTGCGGCGCCCTCGGCGTCTGACGCCATCCCACCGCGACCACCCCCGCCCCGGCCAACAACCATGCGGCCCCTTCGACAACCGGACGTTGTCGGCTATGGTCAGGCCCATGGACGAGGCCCTGGATTCCGGTTCCACCCCAGTCGCTCCCGGTCCCGGTCCTGATCTCGATCTCGACCTCGGCCATGTCCGGGCCTTCGCCGTCACCGCCGAGACGCTGCACTTCGGGCAGGCCGCCGCCCGGCTCGGGATCTCCCAGCAGGCGCTGTCCAAGCGGGTCGCCCGGCTGGAGGCGCTGCTCGGCGCCCGCCTCCTCGATCGTGACAACGGCGCGCGGGGCACCCGGCTGACCGACGCCGGGGAGCGGTTCGTGCCCGCGGCGCGGGAGGCGCTGGCGGCGGGGGAGCGGGCGGTGGCCGCGGTGCGCGGCGGGCGGCAGGCGCTGCGGCTGGACGTCTGGGGGCATCTGTACGCCCCGATGCGCACCGTCGCGCACGCCGCCGACGCGGCCGCGGCGGCCGACCCGGCGCTGCGGCTGGAGCCGGGTCCGGGGCGGGACTGGCCGTCGGTCGCGGAGGCGCTGCTGAGCGGGGCGGCGGACGCGGGGTTCGGGCGGGTGCACCCGCTGCCGGACGGGCGGGACCGGGGGCTGGCCCACCGCCTGGTGCGGCTGGAGCCGGTGGACGCGCTGGTCAGCGCCGCGCACCCGCTCGCCGGGGCGGCCGAGCTGCGCCCGTCCGACCTGCGCGACAGCGTGCTGTGGGCCCCGGCGGAGCTGCCGCGGCTGGACTTCCTGCGCCGCTTCGCCGACGACTTCGGCATCGCCGGGCGCCAGAGCGGCCCGAACCTCGGCCCCGACCACCTCGTCCAGCACATCCGCGACGACCCGCGGTTCTTCACGCTGGTGCCCGCGGACGCGCCGCTGCCGTCGTCCGCGGGCCTGCGGTCGATCCCGCTGACCGGCCCGATACCGCTCTACGCCTGGTCCCTGGCCTGGCGCGACACCCCGCGGCACCCGCTGCTGGACGCCCTGCTGGGCGCGTTCACCGCGGCGGCCCGGGCCCGCCGCTGGCTCGACTACGTGCCCGGACGCGACTGGCTCCCGGACGCCGACCACGCGCAGCTCGCGCCGTCCGCGGGCGGCGGAAAAGAAAATCCGGGAAATCTCACGGGGGATGTCGAGAACCGCGGTGCGGCTCCGTCCTCGGAGTGAAGGCGGCCAGAATGGGCCGCACCGCACGGAGGAGACCACCATGGCCAAGTACCTGCTGCTCAAGCACTACCGGGGTGCTCCGGCGCCGGTCAACGACATCCGCATGGACCGGTGGACGCCCGAGGAGGTCACCGCGCACATCCAGTTCATGCGGGACTTCGCGGCGAAGCTGGAGGAGACGGGCGAGTTCGTGGACGCGCAGGCGCTCGCGCCCGAGGGCACCTGGGTGCAGTACGGCGGCGAGGGCCGCCCGCCGGTCACCGACGGGCCGTTCGCCGAGACGAAGGACCTGATCGCGGGCTGGATGGTGATCGACGTCGACAGCTACGAGCGCGCCGTCGAGCTGGCGGGCGAGCTGTCCGCGGCGCCGGGCGCGGGCGGCCGGCCCATCCACGAGTGGCTGGAGCTGCGCCCGTTCATGACCGAAGAGCCCCCGACGATCACGGAGTGACGGTGCGCGACAGGCGTACGCCGCCGGATCCCGCGGGCCCCACCCGGCCCGCGGGCCCGGCGTCCTGCGACGAGGCGCCCGCGCCCCTCGACGAGGCCCTGCTGCGCAGCCTCACCCCGTACGTCCTGACCGTCCTCGTCCGCCGCGGGGCGGACTTCGCGACGGCCGAGGACGCGGTGCAGGACGCGCTCGTGGAGGCCGTGCGCGTCTGGCCCGGCGAGCCGCCGCGCGATCCGCGCGGCTGGCTGGTGACCGTCGCGTGGCGGCGCTTCCTGGACGTGGCCCGCGCGGAGAGCGCGCGCCGCCGCCGGGAGGACCGGGTCGACCGGGAGCCGCCGCCGGGGCCCGCGCCCGGCGCGGACGACACGCTGCGGCTCTACTTCCTGTGCGCCCACCCCGCGCTGAGCCCCTCGTCGGCGGTGGCGCTGACGCTGCGCGCGGTCGGCGGGCTCACGACCCGGCAGATCGCGGGCGCCTACCTCGTGCCCGAGGCGACGATGGCGCAGCGCATCAGCCGCGCCAAGCGCACCGTCTCGGGCGAGCGGCTGGACCGGCCCGGTGACGTCGGCACCGTGCTGCGCACGCTCTACCTGGTCTTCAACGAGGGCTACTCCGGTGACGTCGACCTCGCCGCCGAGGCGATCCGGCTCACCCGGCAGCTGGCCGCCGCGTTCGACCACCCCGAGGTCGCGGGCCTGCTCGCGCTGATGCTGCTGCATCACGCCCGGCGCGCGTCCCGTACCGGGCCGGACGGCGCACTCGTGCCGCTCGCCGAGCAGGACCGCGGCCGCTGGGACACCGCCGCGATCGCCGAGGGTGTGGCGATCCTGCAGGGGGCGCTGTCGCGCGACCGGCTCGGCGAGTTCCAGGCGCAGGCGGCGATCGCGGCCCTGCACGCGGACGCGCCGACCGCCCGGGAGACGGACTGGGTGCAGATCGTCGAGTGGTACGACGAGCTGGAGCGGCTGACCGGCAGCCCGGTCGTCCGCCTCAACCGCGCGGTCGCGGTCGGCGAGGCGGACGGCCCGCGCGCGGGGCTGGCCGCGCTCGCCGCCCTCGACCCCGCCCTGCCCCGCTACACCGCCGCGTCCGCGTACCTCCACGAGCGGGCCGGTGACCTGCGCGCCGCGGCCCGGCTCTACGCCGAGGCCGCCGGGCAGGCCGCCGCCGTCCCGGAGCGCACGCACCTGACGCGGCAGGCCGCCCGTCTCAACACGGAGCTGAACACGGCCCGTTGAGGTGGCATCCTCGGGTGGCGTGGAGAACGTACGGGTGCGGCGGACGCGCAAGCTGCTGCGGGACGCGCTCATCGAGCTGATCGAGGAGCGCGGCTTCGACCGCGTCACGGTCGGCGAGATCTGCGCGCGGGCGATGGTCAGCCGGGCCGCCTTCTACCGCAGCCACCGGGACAAGTACCAGCTCGTCGAGACGATCTTCGACGAGGCCGTCGAGGAGATGCTCGGCGCGATGGCGGGTGAGGACGGGAAGGACGGCGAGGACGGGGAGCGCGGGAAGGACGGGAAGGACGGCACGGACGGGGCCGAACGCTCGCCGCTGGAGCGCTGGATCGGCTTCTACCAGCACATCGACACCTACCACCGCTTCTACGGCGCCCTGCTCGGCCGCGGCGGCAGCCCGTGGTTCGCCGACCGCATGCGCGCGACGCTCGCCGGGATGGTCGCCGAGCACCTGCCCGCCCCGGCGGGCCGGGCCCCCGACGCGGGCGGCGGCCTCGTGCCGACGGTGCTCGCCGCGTTGTCCGTGCAGTCCATCACGTGGTGGCTGGAGCAGGGGCGGCCGTACCCGCCGCGGGGGATCGCGGTGCGGTCGGCGCGGCTGGCCTCGGCGGTCATCGCGGAGGCGCAGTCGTGGGAGGGCGCGGGGGGACGAAACGGGTAGCCGCGCGTCGCCTGGGACACACCGTGCGTGACCAGGGCAAAACATTCTGAATGTATGCGCCGTATAAGTGGCCACCCCGCTCTCCCCAGACCTACGCTGAGTTATGGATGCGGCACTTCGGGGCGGAGACCCGGAGACATCCGTCGGCAGAAACGAACTGCACTCCGCACACTGCGAAGGAGGTGGCTGGAATGGCCACCGATTCGACTCACTCGACATCGCAGATCGACACCCATCCCGACCTGATGGCCCTGCGCGGCCGTTACGCCGAGGCGTCTGCGAAGCCGATCTCGGGGCTGATCGAGGGCCTGTGCCTGTTGACCGGTCTCTACCTCGCGATCTCGCCGTGGGTGGTGAACTTCACCGGGTTCACCGGCCTGCGCGTGAGCAACCTGATCACCGGCATCGCGCTCGCCGTCCTGGCCATGGGCTTCGGCTCCGTGCTGGAGCGGACCGTGGGTCTTGGCTGGTGCGCCATCGCGATCGGCGTGTGGACGATCGTCGCGCCCTGGGCGATCGCCGGACCCAACGCGGCCACCACCCACACGATCGTCAACAACGCGATCGTCGGCGGTGTCGCCTGTGCGCTCGGGCTGGCCACGATGGGGCTCGGCATGATGGGCGGCAGCAGGCGCGGATCCCGCGCGGCGGCACGCGGCACGACCGCCGCCGAGCACAGCGCCCGCCGCTGAGGCGGCAGCGCAAGCGCCCCCGGGGGCGCGGGGAGGTCTCCCCGCGCCCCTTCGTGCTGCCCGGGGCCGCGCGGGCCGGACCCCGCAGCCCGCGGCCGGGCTAGACCCGCATCTCCGCCGGGACGGCCGCCAGCGCGGCCTGGATCGCCTCGACCAGGCGCACCGCGGACTCCGCGGTGAGTTCGAGCGCGACGCGCGCGGCCGGGCCGCGCGAGGGGTCGGTGAAGTCGATGTTGAGCGTGTGCTCGGCCATCGCGTGCACGGGGTGGTCGAAGTAGACCGTCACGTCCGAGACGTGGAACCACCCGCCGTCGGGACCGGGCTTGGCGCTCCCGTCGACGACGTCCTTGATCGTGGTGTACGTGCACATGCCGCTCAGCCCTCCGCCGACGCGAGGTGCTTGCCGTAGAAGGCCTCGATGCGCTCCCAGCCGTCGTTCGCGGCGGCCACGTCGTAGCTCGGGCGGTGGGTCGCGAAGAACGCGTGGCCCGCGCCCTCGTAGGAGTGGAACTCGAAGTCCTTGCCGTGCTCGGTGAGGATCCGGCCGAGTTCGGCGACCTGTTCCGGGCTCGGGTACTTGTCCTCGCCGCCGAACAGGCCGAGCAGCGGGGCGCCGAGCCGTGGCAGGTCCGCGACGAGCGGGGTGACCTTCATGTTCATGCCCTCGGGCACCTCGCCGACGACGAAGGCGCCGTAGCAGTCCACGGCCGCGTCGATGTCGTCCAGCCGGCAGGCGGCGAGCACCGCCTGGCGGCCGCCGGAGCAGTGGCCGATGACACCGATCCGGCCGTTGGCGTACGGCAGCGCGCGCAGGTACGCGGCCGCGCCGGCCACGTCGCCGACCAGCCGCTCGTCCGGCACCCCGCCCGCCGCGCGGCCCACCGCGGCCGCGTCGTCGGGGGCGGCGCCGGGGGCCTCGCGGTGGAAGAGGTTGGGGCAGATCGCGTCGTAGCCCATCTCGGCGAGGCGGCGCACGAACTCCTTGGTGCCGCGGTCGTAGCCGGGAAGGTGGTGGATGACGACGACGCCGCCGCGGCTGCGGGTGCCGGCGGGGCGCGCGAGGTACGCCTCGATCGCGTCGCCGCCGTGGCCGGTGACCGTGATCGTGGTGGCGAAGAGGGACCCGGCGGAGGTGTCCGGGAAGTCGGCTGGGTAGGCCGGACGAGCGGAGGAAGCAGAGGCTTCAGTCATGCGGCCATCTTTACCATAAGGCCGGACTGAACAGTTTATACTGAGAACCATGGAGCCCAGCGGCAGCTCGAACACGCACCCGGCCGAACCGGACGTCCCCGGCGAGCCCGGCAGCCCCGCCCGGCTCGCCGCCGACCTGCGGGCCGCGCTCGGCCCCCTGGTCCGGCGGCTGCGGCAGTTCAAGCCCGGCGACGAACTGACCCTCTCGCAGACCTCCGCCCTCGTCCGGCTGGACCGCGAGGGCGCCGCGACCGCCTCGGAACTGGCCACCGCCGAAGGCATCCGCCCGCAGTCGATGGCCACGATCGTCGCCCGGCTGCACGAGCGCGGCCTCGTCACCCGCGAGCCCGACCCCCGCGACGGCCGGCGCATCGTCGTCACCGTCTCCGAGGCCGGACGCGCGGGCCTGCGCGGCTCCCGGCAGGAGAAGGCGCGCCGCCTCACCCAGGCCATCACCGACGAACTCACCCCCGAGGAGCAGGCCACCCTCGCGGCGGCCCTCCCTCTGCTGGAGAGGATCACCCGGCGTGTCTGAGCCCGCGCACATACACCTGGCCGAGGGTGGCGAGGGCGGCAGCGGCGGCGCCACGGACGGCGGGCAGCGGCCCGACCGCTACAAGTGGATCGCGCTGTCCAACACCAGCCTCGGGATGTTCATGGCCACGGTGGACTCCTCCATCGTCATCATCTCCATGCCGGCGATCTTCCGCGGCATCCACCTCGACCCCTTCGCGGCCGGCAACATCAGCTACCTGCTGTGGATGATCATGGGCTACCTGCTGGTCACCGCGGTGCTGGTGGTCACCCTCGGGCGGCTCGGCGACATCGTCGGCCGGGTACGGATGTACAACCTCGGCTTCGTCGTCTTCACCCTCGCCTCCGTCGCGCTGTCCTTCGACCCCTTCCTCGGGCCGTCCGGCGCCCTGTGGCTCATCGGCTGGCGCGTGGTGCAGGCCCTCGGCGGCTCCATGCTCATGGCCAACTCCGCCGCGATCATCACCGACGCCTTCCCCTCCCGCCAGCGCGGCATGGCCCTCGGCATCAACCAGATCTCCGCGCTGTCCGGCCAGTTCATCGGACTCGTCCTCGGCGGCCTGCTGTCCGCGTGGGACTGGCGCGCGGTCTTCTGGGTCAACGTCCCCGTCGGCATCGTCGGCACCATCTGGGCGTACCGCTCGCTGCGTGAGACCTCCGCCCGGACCAGGTCCCGTATCGACTGGTGGGGCAACCTCACCTTCGCCGCCGGACTCGGCGCGATCCTCGTCTCCATCACCTACGGCATCCAGCCCTACGCCGGCCACACCATGGGCTGGACCAGCCCCAAGGTCCTCGCCGGGCTCATCGGCGGCAGCGTGCTGCTGCTCGCCTTCTGCGTCATCGAGTCCCGCGTCACGGACCCGATGTTCAACCTCGGCCTCTTCCGCAACCGCGCCTTCACCGCGGGCAACGCCGCCTCGCTGCTGGCCTCCGTCGCCCGCGGCGGCCTGCAGTTCATGCTCATCATCTGGCTCCAGGGCATCTGGCTGCCGCTGCACGGCTACGACTACGCCGACGCCCCGCTGTGGGCGGGCATCTTCCTGCTCCCCCTCACCGCCGGGTTCCTCATCGCCGGGCCCCTGTGCGGCTGGCTGTCCGACCGCTACGGCGTACGCCTGTTCACCACCGGCGGCCTCGTCCTGTTCAGCAGCAGCTTCGTGGGCCTGCTGCTGCTCCCGATCACCTTCCCGTACTGGGCGTTCGCGCTGCTCATCATGTGCAACGGGATGGGCTCGGGGATGTTCTCCGCGCCGAACACCTCGGCGATCATGAGCAGCGTCCCCAACACGCACCGCGGGGCCGCGTCCGGGATGCGGTCCACCTTCCAGAACAGCGGCATGTCGCTGTCCATCGGGATCTTCTTCTCCCTGCTCATCGTCGGCCTCGCCGACCGCCTCCCCGCCGCCCTCTCCTCCGGCCTCCAGGCCCAGGGCGTCCCCGCCGCCACCGCCGCCCAGGCCGCGGCCCTCCCGCCCGTCTCGACGGTCTTCTCCGCCTTCCTCGGCATCAACCCCGTCCAGACCCTCCTCGGACCCAGCGGCGTCCTCCCCACCCTCCCGGCCCACAACCGCGCCGTCCTCACCGGCAAGGAGTTCTTCCCGAACCTCATCTCCGCCCCCTTCCACCACGGCCTGGTCATCGTCTTCACCGCCGCCGCGGCGATGGGCCTGCTGGCGGCGACGGCGAGTCTGCTGCGGGGCAGCGGCAAGCGGGCCTGACAGGCTCCTGTAACGCCGCCCGCGGGCCACGGCGTCAAACGGATGTGAACGCTTCGTCCGAAGGGGGCCGTCCGCGGTGCGCAGAGCACAGACCGAGGAGTACCTCGAATTCGCCAGAACCCGAACGGGTCCCCTCTACCGCTCGGCATGCCTGCTGACCAGCGGTGACACCCATCTCGCCGAGGATCTGGTGCAGGAGACGCTGGGCCGGATGTACGTCGTCTGGGGCCGCCGGGCCACTGTCGGCAACCCCGCCGCCTACGCCCGGACCGTGCTCGTCCGTACCTTCCTCACCCACCACCGCCGGCGCAGCAGCAGCGAGCGCCCGACCGCCGAACCGCCCGAACCGCTGCCCTCGCCCGCGCCCGGCGACGCCTCGCTGCGCGTGACCCTCCTCGAGGCCCTCGGGCAGCTCAGCCCCAAGGACCGGGCCGTCCTGGTGCTGCGGTACTGGGAGGACCGCAGCACCGAGGAGACCGCCACCGCGCTCGGCGTGAGCAGCGGAGCCGTCCGCACCCGGTCCACCCGGGCCCTGGAGCGGCTGCGTACGGCGCTGGGCGACCAGCTGCCCGGCCTGATCGAGCACTGAGCGTCCCCGACCCTTCCCCGCACCCTGTGAGGGCACCCATGCACACCGATTTCGAAGAACGCCTCAGTGCGACGCTGGGCACCACCGCCGACACCTTCACCCCCGGCGACCCGTCGGCGCTCGTGGCGGCGGGCCACGCCCGGGGCCGGGCGATGCGCCGCCGCCGGACCGCCGCGGCCACGGCCGGGGTCGCCGCCGCGGCCGCGCTCGCGGTCTGCGGCGCGACGCTCGGCCCCGCGGTACTCGACCGCGGCGGCAGCGGCACCACCGCCGCGCATCGCACCGGCTCCACGTCCTACCCGTCCCAGCGGATGGACTCGATACTGAAAGATCTGCTGCCGAAGCGTTATCTCGTCGGCATCCCCCGCGAACCCTGGGCCCCGGACTTCACCGGCAGCCTGCAGCTGATCGAGCAGACCGACGCGGGCGCGGCCCGCTCCGAGCTGAAGGTCGTGGTGCGGCACTCCTTCGTCGGCATGGCGTCGCTCGTGGGCTGCACGGGCCACGACGAGGGGCCCCGCCTTGGCTACTGCCGGCGCACCGACGTACGCGGCGGCATGCTGACGATCAACTGGAAGCCCGGAACGGCCGGGGCCACGCGGCAGACCCTCTCCGTGACCTTCGACCTCGGGCAGTGGCAGGTCGCGCTGTCCGAGACCCCGCTGACCGACTCCTTCATCACCCCGAGCCCGAACGCCCGCGACAGCCTGACGGACGTCGAACTGACGGCGATCGCCACCAGTCCGGTCTGGGACGAGGTGGGGTCCGCGCTGCCCCGGCCCACCGCGACATGGCGGGTCTGACACATCCCCGCGGCACACGCCAGACCTGGAGGGTCTTCCCGTTCACGCGCTTTTTGCGCATGCTTTGAGTACCCGGGTGCCGTTCAGCGCGGCTTCCGGGTGACAATGCGAAGTCGAGGCGCCGACGTCAGAGGTAGTCGGACCCTGAGCGAAACGAGGATCCCATGTTGCGAAACGGGTTGGAGCCGTGGCACCTGATCGTGGTGGCGATCGTCGTCATCGTGCTGTTCGGGTCCAAGAAGCTTCCCGAGGCCGCGCGCGGTCTCGGCAAGTCGATGCGCATCCTGAAGTCCGAGGCCAAGGCCATGAAGACGGATGACGGCGGCGCCGCCGCGAGCGCCGCGCCGACGTCCACCGCGACGCCTGCGCCCGAGGCCATCACCCCGAGCGACGTCGTGACGGCGCAGGAGGCCGCCCCGGCGTCCTCCCCGCAGGCCTCGACGACGGCGAAGTAACGCCCCGCGTCACCCCGAGCAGCACCCCGGAACCCCGGACGGCCGCGGCCGTCCGGGGTTCCGTGCTGTCGGTGCGCCGAACCGGCGAACGCCCCGGCGTTTCCGGGATCCGGCAGCGTTGGTAGGTTCTCCGTGTCCGGCTTACGGCAACCGGCGGTCATGGGACGGGCAGGGGTGGGGGACGTGGGGACGGGCACGGGCACGGGCACGACGACGGGTGCCGGCGCGCCCACGCACGGGCACGGGCACGGCGTCCCCGCGGAATTCCTCGCGGGCTTCCCCGAGGCCCTCGCCGACGTCTCCCTCAGCTGCCGCACCCTGACCCGGGCCGAGCGCGAGAGCCGCCGGGTGCTCGGGGAGCAGGCCGCCGACGCCGGGATAGGGCTGCGCGAGCTGACCGCCGGGCACCTGGCCGCCGCCCGCCGGGCCTGGTCCACGCTGCCGGGCGTCACCGGCGCCCGCGACCCCGGTGACCTGCGCCGTACCGGCGCCGCCGTGCTGGCCGCGCTGGAGGCGGGGGTGAATGCCCTCGCCGAGGGCCACGCGCGGGCCCAGCGGCACGCGGTGCGCCGCGCCGAGGCCGAACGGCGGGCCTTCGTCGACGACCTGCTGTACGGCCGCAGCGACCCGGGCCGGATCGCCGAGCAGGCCGAACGCTTCGGGCTGCGGCTCGCCGAACGCCACGTCGTGATCGTGGCCGCACCCCTGTCCGGCGAGGCGTACGACGAGCGGCACACGCTGCTGCGGCGGATCGAACGCGAGCTGGCGGGCCGCTTCGGGGACCACGACGCGCTCGTCGCCCCCAAGGACGGGCGGCTCGTGTGCGTCGCCCCCACCGGGCAGCAGCCGGTGCTGGACGCCTTCGTGAAACTCGCCGCGGCGGAGGAGGACGGCGGCCGGGTCGCGGTGAGCCGCCCGCACAGCGGGGCCGCGGGCGTCGTGCGCTCCTACGAGGAGGCGCTCAGCGCGCTGGACCTCGCGGAGCGGCTGGCGCTCGACCTGCGCGTGCTCATGGCCGCGGATCTGCTGGTCTTCCCGGTCCTCATGCGGGACCGGGCCGCGATGTCCGACCTCGTGCACTCGGTGCTCGGGCCGCTGCGGGACGCGCGCGGCGGGGCCGTGCCGCTGCTGGAGACCATTTCCGCGTATGCCGCCTCCGGCTACGTGAACGCGGAGGCCGCGCGCCGCCTCGACCTCAGCGTGCGCGCGCTCGCGTACCGGCTGGAGCGCATCGCCGCGCTCACCGGCTTCGACCCGGACGACCCGCTCCAGCGCTACACCCTCGAAACCGCGGCCCTCGGCGCCCGCCTCCTCGGCTGGCCCTGACGCCCCGCCCCGCGCTTCGCGTGGAACAGGTGAAGGGGCGGGGCCTTACGCGTCGCAAGGCCCCGACGCGTCGTCGGAGTCGTCCGCGCGAGCCGCTTCGCAGGCGGGTTGCAGGCCCGCCGTGATGGCCTGCCCGATCTCGCGGAGGGCGGCGAGCTGCTCCGGCGTCAGGACGTCGAAAAGGTGCTCGCGCACGGTCGTGACATGCCCCGGCGCCGCAGCGGCGAGCGCCTCGTACCCGGCGGACGTGAGCGCGCAGACCCATCCGCGGCGGTCGCCGTCCGCGGGGCGCCGTTCGACCCATCCGTTGCGTTCGAGCGCGGCCACCGCGTGGGAGAGGCGGCTGCGGGAAGAGAGGGACGCGTCGGCGAGTTCACTCATGCGGAGGCGGCGGTGGGGCGCCTCCGAGAGGCGTACCAGGATCTCGTAGTACGCCATGGGCATACCCGCCTCCTGCCGCATCTGCCGGTCCAGGTGCGCGGCGAAGGTGACGCTGGCGGACAGGTAGGCCCGCCAGATGTCCTGCTCGTCCGCGCTCAGCCATCGCACATCGTCCATAGCTCCACTATAAAGGTGGTTGAACTCTCAACACCACCGAGTTATGGTTACTGAGTCTTCAATCACCACCCGCTCCGATGATCCGCCCGAGGAGTTCCGCCATGAGCACGCAGACCGAAGTGATCGACGGCTATGTCGCCGGGACGTGGACGATCGACACCGTGCACTCCGACGTGTCCTTCTACGTCCGGCACCTCGGTGTCTCCAAGGTCCGCGGCCACTTCGCGGCCTTCGAGGGCACCATCGTCACCGCCGAGGACCCGCTGGAGTCCACCGTCAACGCGGTGATCAAGACCAACTCGGTCTCGACCAACAACGAGACCCGCGACACCCACGTGCGCAGCGCGGACTTCCTCGACGTCGAGACCTACCCGGAGCTGACCTTCACCTCCACCGGCATCCGCCCGCAGACCTCCGAGCTGTTCGAGGTGGACGGCGAGCTGACGCTGCACGGCGTGACCAAGGCCGTGACCCTCACCCTGGAGCTCAACGGCTTCGGCAAGGGCTTCGACGGCAACCCGGTGGCCGGTTTCTCCGCGGCGACCGAGATCAGCCGCGGTGAGTTCGGTGTGACGGGCGGGGCCGCGGGGGCCGCCGTCAGCGACAAGATCAAGATCGCGCTGGAGATCGAGGCGGGTCTCGCCACCCAGGGCTGAGCCGCACCGGGCCCCAGGGCCTTCCGGCACACCAGGCCGCCGTCCGCGTCGTCACGCGGACGGCGGCCTTTTGCGTTCGGTTCCCGCACGTTCCGGACGTGATCGCCCGGTGAAGTCTGCCGGGAAGCGGAAATGCCCGCGCCGTCCCCGTCCTGCCACGATCTCCGCGGGGATCGGAAGCACCGCACGGGGGAGGCGGAGGGGGACATGGGAGAGTTCACCGACGTCGTCCTGGGGTTTCCGACCGTGGTGTTCACGGGCGCTCTGGTGGCCGTGGTGGCGTTCTGGGGGCTGGTCGTGGTCGGCGGTGCCGACGCGCACGGGCCCTGGCACCACCACGGCACGGCCGGTGGACACGGGGGAACCGGGGGGTACGGGGAGCACGGGGCCTTGGGGGAGGCCCATGGGGGTATCGGGGGGCACGGAGGTCATGGCGTCGGGGGGCGCCATGACCTCACCGACCACGCATCCGGCCACGGGTCCGAGCACACATCCGGCCACGGCAGCGGCGGCGCCGGGATGCTGGCCGCCGCCGGGCTGGGCGGAGTGCCCGTCACCGTCGTGCTGTCGCTGCTCGTCGCCGTCGCGTGGTTCCTGAGCCTGGCCGGGTCCGCGGCCGTACGCTCCGCCGACGTCCCGACCGCGCCCGTCCGCGCGCTGCTGTACGCAGCCGTGGTCGGCGCCGCGCTGGTCGGCTCGTGGTGTGCGACCTGGCTGCTGGTACGGCCGCTGCGCCGCCTCTTCCCCGACGTACGGCCGCCGTCCCGCGCCGACTTCACCGGCCGGGTGTGCGTCATCCGCACCGGCCGCGTCACCGCGCGCTTCGGGCAGGCCGAGGTCGCCGCGCCCGACGGCTCGACCGCCGTCGTCCAGGTGCGCCAGCACGGCGACGACACCTTCACCGCCGGCAGCACCGCGCTGCTCTACGACTACGACCCCGAGGGCGAGTTCTTCTGGGTCGCACCTTTCGACGTGCCGGGTGGCGCGTCATCCGACCCGTTGACCGTCTGAGGGAACCGAAGGATCCACTATGGATGCCACTGCCATCGGGATCGGCGTGCTCGTCGCCGTTCTCGCGCTCATCGCCGTCGGCGTGCTCTTCACCATCAGCAAGCTCTTCCGCAAGGTCGAGCAGGGGCGCGCGCTGATCATCTCCCGGACCCGGCAGGTGGACGTCACCTTCACCGGCGCCGTGGTCCTCCCGGTGCTGCACAACGCCGAGTTGATGGACATCTCCGTCAAGACCATCGAGATCCAGCGCACCGGCCGCGAGGGGCTGATCTGCCAGGACAACATCCGCGCGGACATCCACCTCACCTTCTTCGTCCGGGTCAACAAGACGAAGGAGGACGTCATCAAGGTCGCCCAGGCGATCGGCACCGAACGCGCCAGCCACCAGCAGACGTTGCAGGCGCTCTTCAGCGCGAAGTTCTCCGAGGCGCTCAAGACCGTCGGCAAGCAGCTGGACTTCGTCGACCTCTACACCCACCGCGAGCACTTCCGCGACCAGATCATCCAGGTCATCGGTACCGACCTCAACGGCTACCACCTGGAGGACTGCGCGATCGACTACCTGGAGCAGACGCCCGTCACCCAGCTCGACCCCGCCAACATCCTGGACGCGCAGGGCATCCGCAAGATCACCGAGCTGACCGCGATCGAGCACGTCCGCACCAACGAGTACGAGCGCACCGAGCAGAAGGAGATCACCCGCCAGAACGTCGACGCCCGGGAGACCATCCTGGAGCTGGAGCGGCGGCAGGCCGAGGCGGAGATCCGGCAGCGCCGCGAGGTCGAGACGCTGCGCGCGAAGGAGGAGGCCGCCACCGCGAAGGTCGCGGAGGAGGAACGGCTGGGCGCCCAGGGCGCGTTCCTGCGCACCGAGGAGCAGCTCGGGGTGCAGCGGGAGAACCAGGCGCGGGAGATCGCGGTCGCGCAGAAGAACCGCGAGCGGGTCATCGCCGTCGAGAACGAGCGCATCGAGAAGGACCGGGTCCTGGAGGTCATCGCACGCGAGCGGGAGACCGAACTCGCCCGTATCTCCAAGGAGAAGGAGGTCGAGGGCGAGCGCCGGGAGGTCGCCGACGTGGTGCGCGAGCGGATCGCCGTCGAACGGACCGTCGCCGAGCAGGAGGAGTCCATCAAGGGGCTGCGGCTCGTCCAGGAGGCAGAGCGGGAGCGGCAGGCGCTCGTCATCACCGCGGAGGCGCAGGCGCAGGAGCAGCTCGTCAAGGACATCAAGGCGGCCGAGGCCGCCGAGCAGGCCGCCCAGCACAAGGCCCGCGAGGCGCTCACCATGGCCGAGGCGCGCAAGGCCGCGTCCGAGCTGGACGCCTCCGCGAAGATCCGGCTCGCCGAGGGCGTGCGCGCCGAGGCGGCCGCGGCCGGGCTCGCCGAGGTCGAGGTGCAGGAGCGCAGCGCGGCCGCGATCAGCAAGGTCGGCGCCGCGGAGGCGCAGGGTGTCGCCGCCCGACTCAAGGCCGAGGCGGAGGGCGCCCGCGCGAAGGCCCTCGCGGAGGCCGAGGGCGTCACCGCGCAGGCCGCCGCCGAGGCCGCGCTCATCGGCGGCCGCCTCAAGGCGGAGGCCGCGGGCCTGACCGAGAAGGCCGCGGCGATGGCCGCGCTGGACGACGCCTCGCGCGGCCACGAGGAGTACCGGCTGCGGCTGGCCGCCGAGAAGGACGTCCGCCTCGCGGGCCTGGAGACGCAGCGGCAGATCGCCGAGGCGCAGGCCACCGTGCTGGCGACCGGCCTGGAGAAGGCCGACATCCAGATCGTCGGCGGCGACAGCGTCTTCTTCGACCGCCTGCTGGGCGCGGTCTCCGCGGGACGCAGCGTGGACAGCTTCGTCGCCAACTCCGAGACGGTACGCACCCTGGGCGCGGGCTGGCTCGACGAGTCCGGCAGCTTCACCGACGACGCGACGAAGGTCCTGACCGCCCTGGCGGCGGGCAACGGCACGAACGCGGGCAACGGCAACGCGGCCACCGTGCTGGCCCACCTCCTCGCCCAACTCCAGGAGCCCAAGCTCCCGCTGACCAAGGGCGCGGCCAACGGGACCGCGGCGACGAAGTAAGGCGGACGGCGGACGATGAGCGGGCAGGAGCGGGGTGCCCTGGCGGGCGGCGGTACGGGTGCCCTGGCGGGCGGCGGTGCGGGTGCGGGTGCGGCCGGGGGCGGTACGGGTGCGGGTGCCGGGGTGTCCGGTGGCGCCGCGTCCCACCGTACGGGCGCCGCGCAGGCGCCCGGCTCCGGCAGTGCGCGTACGGCGGGGGCGTCCGCCTCCGCCGGGGTCGCCCGGGTCGGCGGGGCCGGTGGGGACGGGCTGGACGCGGACGCGTACGAGGTGCTGCGCGAGCGGCTGGGCGGCGCCGCGCGGGAACTGGCCGCGCGGGCCGGGGCGCTGAACGGCGCGCGGCAGGCGGTGTTCGGCGGCGGCGAGGTGCGGCTCGCGGGCAGCGAGCGGGTCGCGACCGCGCAGCCCGCGCTCCCCGCGGACATCGCCCCCGTCGCCGGGCGGCTGCTCTTCGCGGCGAACCCCGCGCAGGTCACCGACGTCGGTGACGTCCTGCGGCTGCGCGACGGCGACGCGCCCGTCCCCGGCCTGCTCGACGACCCGCAGTTCGTCCGGGACTTCCGCGAGCTGTACCGCTACTACCGGCAGACCCGGCTGCTGCGGCTGCGCGCCGCCGAGGGACGGCTGCTCGCCGTCTTCCGCACGGGCCCCTCCGCGACCGACGTCAAGGCGCTCGCCTGGCGCACCGACGAGCGCGCGGGCACCTGCGCGTACGAGGGCACCACGCGCGACACGCCCACCGACGACGGCGGCCACACCGTCGTGTGGACGCCCGCCGGGCGCGAGACGCACGTGCCCGGCCGGCACCCGCACCTCGCGATCGGCGGGGTCACCGTCGACCCCACCGGCGGCACCCTCACGATCGGCGTCGGCGACACGGCCTACGAGGAGCCCGTCGAGGACGCCCTCCAGTCGCTCGCCGACGCCGAGATCCACTACGCCGCCGCCGAACCGCTGTTGCTGCTGCGCGTGCGCCCCTACCACGAGGACACCGCGCGGCACTTCGCCGTCAACACCCGCACCGAGCAGGTCGATCGCATCGACGCGCTCGGCCAGGCGTGCCTGCGGCTGCCCGAGGAGCAGGGCGTCGTCTTCCCCGGCGGCTACGCCCTCGCGACCGGCGGCACCCGCACGTTCGACCTCGAAACGGGGGGCGAGCAAATGGAGTTCGAGCGGCTCGTGCGCGCCGCGAACGGCGAGGACGTGCTCTACGTCTTCCACGCCGAGGGCCGCCGGCTGCTGCTCCCGTACAACCTCATCCGCAAGGAGGTCGCCGCCCCGCTCACCGCGCGCGGCTGGGCCCTCCACGACGACGGCACCCTCCTGACGCTGCGCCCCGCCGACGGCGACGAGCCCGCGCGCGTCCACACCCTCCAGCGCTGGACCACGCCCTTCGTCAGCGACATGTACGCGGCGTCCCGCCCCGCCGCCGACGGCCCGCTGGCCCGCATCGGCAACCCCGACCTCGTCCGCGCGGTCTCCGACGCCCTGTCGGTGGCCCGCGCGGCCCTGGAGACCGCCCCGGGCGCGGCCGTCTACGAGGCGCTGGCCGCCTCCTGCGACCGCGTCCTCGACCGCCACCACTGGCTCGCGGCGATCGACGTGGACACGGGCCTGGAGCAGGTGCCCACGGGCGGGGTCTCCGCCCCCGCGCCGGGCGGCGGGACGGGCGCGGGACCCTCCGCGGGCTCCGGCACCGCCCGCACCGCCGTCCGCGACCTCGCCGGGCCGCTGCTCGCCGTACGGGACACCGCGCGGGCCGTGCTCGCCGAGTACGCGCGGGTGCGGGAGGCCACCGCGCGGGCCGCGGCGGCGGTCGAGGAGGCCGCCGCGCACGTCGCCGGACTCGTCCGCCGCGTGCGGGGCGAGACCGCGGACGCGACCGCCGCCGACTGGGTCGACCGGCTCGGTGAACTGCGCGCCGCGCAGGGCCGGTTGGTGACCCTGCGCGAGACGCGGTACGCCGACCTCGGCCGCCTCGACGAGCTGGCCGCGTCCCTGACCGCCCAACTCGCGGAAGCCGCGTCCCGCGCCGCCGACCGTTTCGCCGACGAGCACGCCTTCGACTCCTTCCGCGACCGGGCCGCCGATCTCGCCCTCCGCGCCGCCGAGTTGGAAACGGCCGCGGGCGGCGACGCGCTCGCCGCCGAACTCGACGCGCTCGCCGCCGGGTTGGCGACCGTCACGCAGACCGCGGGCGGTCTGGAGATCTCCGACGCGACCGTCCGCACCCGCATCCTCGCCTCCGCCGCGGACGTCCTGGGCGCGGTCAACCGCGCCCGCGCCGTCCTCGACACCCGCCGCCGCGACCTGCTCGGCGCGGAGAGCGCCGCGGAATTCGCCGCGGAGAACGCGCTGCTGGCCCAGAGCGTGAGCGGCGCGCTCGCCGCCGCCGACACCCCCGAGGCGTGCGACCTGCACCTGGGGCGGCTGCTCGTCCAGGTCGAGAGCCTCACGACCCGGTTCGCCGCCGAGCCCGACCGCATCGCCGCGCTCGCCGAACGCCGGGACGAGATCCAGCAGACCCTCACCTCCCGCCGGCAGGCCCTCGCCGACGAACGGGCCCAGCGCGTGGCCCGGCTCGGCGCCTCCGCGGACCGCATCCTCGACACGATCCGCCGCCGCGCGGCCACCCTGGACTCGGCCGACGCGGTCAACACACTCTTCGCGGCCGACCCGCTGGCCGCCGAACACCGCCGCATCGGCGAGGAGCTGCGGTCGCTGGGCGACCCGGCGAAGGCGGCGGAGCTGGCCGAGTCGTTCGCCGCCGCCCGCCAGGACACCGCCCGCACCCTGCGCGACCGCGCCGACCTCTACGAGGACGGCGGCGCCACCATCCGGCTCGGCCGCCACCGCTTCGCCGTCAACACCCAGCCCCTCGACCTCGCCCTCGTCCCGCACGCCGACGCCCTCGCCTTCACGGTCACCGGCACCGACTACCTCGCCCCGGTCGCCGACCCCGCCTTCGCCGAGACCCGCCGCTTCTGGACCCGCCCCCTCGTCTCCGAGACCCCCGCCCTCTACCGCGCGGAATACCTGGCGGCGAGCCTCCTGCTGCGCGCCCTGCCGAACGCCTCCGGCGCGGTAGCAGCGGACACACCCTCGCCCACCGCCCCCACTGCCCCGGACGGCGGCGCTTTCGGCGGGGCGGCCGCCGGACCGCGAGGCGCGGGTGCGGCGACCGGGACGACGTCCGGGGCCGTGCGGGCGGTCGGGGGTGGCCTCGGGGTCGGCGCGCCTGCGCCGGGAGCCGGGGCGGCGGCCGGTACGGACGGCTCGCGCGGAGGGGACGCGCTCGCCGAGGCCGAGTCCGCCGTGCGGGACGCCGTTGCCGCGCGGGTGGACGAGGGGTATCAGCGCGGGGTGCACGATCACGACGCGGCGCTGCTGCTCGCGGCGCTCGGCGCGCTCGCGCGCGGGGCCGGGCTGCTGCGGTATCCGCCGGGGGTGCGGGCGGCCGCGCGGCTCTACTGGGGGTACGGGACCACCCCGGTGTCACGGGCCGCGTGGACGACGCGGGCGCGTTCGCTCACCCGGGCGGCGGCCTTCGGGGCGGGCGTGCCCGGCGCGGACGGGGCGGCCGCGCTGTCCGCCCTCGGCGCCGAAGTCGCCTCCGCCGCCGGGGAGTTCCTCGGCGCCACCGGACTGGCGCTCCCCGACGCCGACCTCCTCGGCGAATACCTGGTCGCCGAACTCGCCGCCGAGCAGCCCGGCTTCGTCGCCGGGCCCGGCGCGGACGAGGTCGCCCGGCGGTTCTCGGACGCGCTCGGCGGCACCGACGCCGTCCCGTACAAGGACGTCCTCGGCGACCTCGACGCGCTCGGCGGCGACCTCGCCGCCCGCTGGCAGCTCGCCCTCGGCTGGCTCGCCCCCTTCGCCGGGCCCTACGGCGACCACCTCGAAGCCGCGGCAGCGCTCCTGTGCCCCGGCGACAGCTACCCGGCGGGCGGCCCCGTCGAGACCACCGTCGAGGGCCTGCTCGGCTCCCACCCCCGCGTCCGGCAGGGCGCGTTGACCCTGCGCCTGGACGAACTTCTCACCCGCGTACGCCGCTTCGAGGCCGACGACGTCCCGGCGTACCGCACGTACCAGCGGCACCGGACCGCCGTCGTCGCCGCCGAACGCGAGCGGCTCGGACTCGCCGCGTACCGGCCGCGCCCGCTCACCGGATTCGTCCGCAACCGGCTCATCGACGAGGTCTACCTCCCCCTCGTCGGGGACAGCCTCGCCAAGCAGTTCGGCTCCGCGGGCGGCCTGCTCATGCTGCTGTCGCCGCCCGGCTACGGGAAGACCACCCTCGTCGAATACGTCGCCTCCCGTCTCGGGCTCGCGCTCGTCACCGTCTCCGGCCCCGCCCTCGGCACCGGCGTGACCTCCCTCGACCCCGAGCGCGCCCCCGACGCGACCGCCCGCCGCGAGGTCGACAAGCTCGTCCTCGCGCTCTCCCTCGGCACGAACGTGCTGCTGCACCTCGACGACATCCAGCACACCTCGCCCGAACTCCTCCAGAAGTTCATCCCGCTGTGCGACGCGACCCGGCGCATCGAAGGCCCCGGCGGCACGTACGAGCTGCGCGGCAAGCGCTTCGCCGTCTGCATGTCCGGCAACCCCTACACCGAGTCCGGCACGCTCTTCCGGGTGCCCGACATGCTCGCGAACCGGGCGGACGTCTGGAACCTCGGGGACGTCCTCAGCGGGCGCGAGGAGGTCTTCGCACTGAGCTACGTCGAGAACGCGCTCACCGCCAACCCCGTCCTCGCGCCCCTCGCCGGGCGCGACCGCGGCGACCTCGCGGTGCTGCTGCGGCTCGCCGCGAACGACCCGCTGGCGCGGGCCGACACGCTCGCGTACCCGTACCAGCCGGACGAACTCGCCGCCGTCACCGCGGTGCTGCGGCAGGCGCTGCGCGTACGGGACGTGCTGCTCGCGGTCAACGCGGAGTACATCGGGGCGGTGGCCCGCGGGGCGGGCGGTGAGCCCTTCCAACTCCAGGGCTCCTACCGGGACATGAACCGGCTCACGGCCCGGCTGCATCCGTCCCTCACGGACGCGGACGTCGACGCGCTCGTCACCGACCACTACCGGGCCGAGGCCCACGCGCTCGCCTCCGGCGCGGGCCCCGCACTCCGCCGCCTTGCCGCTCTCCGCGGCTGACCCCCCCCGCCGGTCGCCCGTGCGGTGGAGCTTGCGGCTTCCCCGCCGCGGGGGGTTCGCACCGGGGGTGCTTGTTGCGGTTCGCCGCGCGACCTTGCGGTGGGTGGGGGGTTGCTCACGCAGTTCCCCGCGCCCCTGACGCGGCGCCGCCGCCGCTGGGTCGGGGGCCGCCACGGGGCACCTCCTCGGAATGCGCGTTCGGCCTCTTACCTGGTTGGTGAGCCACCGACAGCGCATTCCTGCGGGGGCACCCCGCACCGTCCCCCTCCAGGCCGGACCAGCGGCTGCCTGCCGGTGGGGGTGAGCGTTTTCAGGGGCGCGTGGGGGCACCTCCCAGGCGAAGCTCTGGGGGAGAACGGAGCGACAAGCCACGACGGCGGGACGATCGCGGACGCCACCGCAAGAGGCAACCCGAGGCGCGAAGCCCACCGTCGTGACGGGAAGCGTTCATACGGGGGGTGCCCGGCGTGAACCCCCTGCTCGCCGCCAGGCGACACCGTGCGGGCATGGCCACTTCCTCCCACGCCCGCCGCAGGCGCCTGCTCGTGACGTTGCTCGCCCTCAGCGGCGCAGCCGCCATCGTTCCCGCCGCCCCGGCAACCGCCGCGTCGAACGCGAAGCCGACCTACGAGGTCAAGATCGACCTCACCGCGTCCGCCCTGGACTCCTCCCACGCCCCGACGTCCGCGGTGAAGTCCGCGTTCGGGGTCTCGGGTTCGTCCAAGGCCCGTTCCTACGAGTACTTCGACACGTCGGGGCTGGCCCTGAACGCCGAGGGCTGGGACGTACGGCTGCGCCACAAGTCCGGCAAGGACTTCGAGGAGTCGTACAAGAAGCGCTTCCCGGTGACGGGCGGCGACATCGACGCGGCGCTCGACACGGCGAACGCCGCCGGGTTCGACAGCAGCGACGACAACTACGACGCCGAGGTCGACTGGGGCTACTCCAAGCAGACGCTGAGCTTCAGCGACGAGAAGAGCCACAGCGGCAGCGGTTACTCGGGTACGTCGGTGCCCGACGCGGGCACGGGTCTGTCGTGGCTGGTGAACGAGGTCCCGGGCAAGCTGGAGGACTGGAAGTCGTCGAACTGGGGCAAGAACACGCTCCAGTCGTCGGTGGTGCACGGCCCGGTCACCTCGCAGGTGTGGGAGGGGGCCTGGGAGTCCTCGGACGACGCGAGCATCGAGGTGCTGCCGGTGCGGAACGCGGCGGGTACGGGCACGGAGTACGTCGTCGAGGTGTCCTTCAAGGTGGACGACTACGCGGACGCCGCCCAACTGCACGCCGACGCCGTCTCCGTGGCGGACGCGCACGGCTGGCTCTACCACGGCGACATCCTCAAGACGCAGACGATCCTGGACCGTTACTGAGAAGTGAGGCGGTCCCGTCCCAGGCCCCGCCGACACGGGTCCGGGACGGGACCGCCGTCCATGAGCCCCCTGCGCGGGGGCGGCCGCTACGCGGGGGCGCCCACGAGGGCGCGCCACCGGGTCGATCGCAGCCGGGCGACGAGCGGGGCGGCGCGGCGTGAGGCGAGGGCGAGCGGCCAGGCGACGAGTGCGCCGAGGACGAGTGCGGCGAGCACGTCGTGCGGGTAGTGGACGCCGATCCACACCCGGGAGGCGGCCATGAGCAGCGCGACGGGCACGGCCACGATCCCGGCCCGCCGCCAGGCGAGCAGCAGGGCGACGGCGCAGGCCGCGGCGATGGCGGAGTGGTTGCTGGGGAAGGCGTAGTCGCCGATCCCGGGGCAGGTCTCGACGGTCGAGGTGACGTGCAGCGTCTGGCAGGGCCGCTGCTCGGCGACGAGCGACTTGACGCCGTCGTTGACGAGGAAGACGGCGACGACGACGAGCGGTACGCACAGGGCCGCGGCCATGCGCCGGTCGTCGGCGGCCCGTGCCCGCCACCACACGGTGAGCATGAGCGCGGCGAAGATGCCGAGCCCGTAGTCGCTGAAGAGGCGGACGAGGTCGTCGAGCGGGGCGGGGGTGCGGTGGGCGAGGCCGACGACCCAGCGGTAGAGCCCTGCGTCGAAGGTGGCGGTCATGCGTCCTCCCTGGACGGCGGGGCGGCGGGGGTATCGGCGCGGGTGCCCGCGGCGGAGGTGGATGCGGCGCGGCGCCCGCGCAGCACCTCGCGGGCGAGCGGTGCGAGCGAGACGACGACGATCAGGGCGACGATCGGCAGCAGGTACGTGTCGACGTGCGGTACGGACGAGCCGAGCGCGTAGCCGCCGAGGACGAGTCCGGCGCTCCACACCGCGCCGCCGACGACCTGCCACAGCGCGAACGTGCGGGCGGGCACCCCGAGCGCGCCCGCGAGCGGGTTGAGCACGGTGCGGACGACGGGGACGAAGCGGGCCAGGACGACGGCCTTGGCGTGGCCGTAGCGGTCGAGCAGCTCGGCGGCGCGGGCCGCGCCCTCGTGCAGCCGGGCGTTCTTCGTTCTCGCGAGCAGCGCGGGGCCGCCGCGGCGGCCGAGGACGTATCCGGTCTGGGCGCCGAGCAGCGCGCCCGCGACGGACGCGAGGAGCACCTGCCACAGGGTGAGGTGCACGCTGCCGGAGGTGCTGGAGGCGCACAGCAGGCCCGCGGTGAAGAGCAGCGAGTCGCCGGGCAGGAAGAAGCCGACGAGCAGGCCGGTCTCGGCGAAGAGGACGACGGCGATGCCGAGGGCGCCGAACGAGGACAGCAGGGAGGTCGCGTCGAGGACGTTGACGGCGAGTGCGGCGCCGGCCTCGTGCGGCACCGGCAGGGGGCCTGACGCGGTGATCGGCAGGAGCATGACGGGGGAGCCCTCCCATAATGGGTTCCGGGGCGCGGTGCCGCACCCCAACCGTCTACAGTCGTGTAGTCGGTCTACAGAACTGTAGACGACCGAGCGGGAAGGAGCGATTCCATGCCGGAGGCGTATGGGGTCCGCGGGTCGCGGGACGACTCCCCCGACTCCCGGGCGGCCGCGGCCCGCCGCCCGTCGGGCGAACTGGAGGCGAGCGTGCTCGCCGCGCTGTGGGCGGCCGACGGCCGCCCGCTGACCCCCGCCGACGTACAGCGCGACCTCGGCGCCGACCTCGCCCGGACGACCGTCACGACGATCCTCGCCCGCCTCCACGAGAAGGGCGCCGTCAGCCGCACCCGCGCGGGCCGCGGCTACGCCTACCTGCCCGCCCAGGACCCGCCGGGCCTGGCCGCCCGGCGGATGCGCTCCGAGCTGGACAAGTCCGCGGAGGGCCAGCGCGGTACCGTCCTGGCCCGCTTCGTCTCCGAACTCGACCCGGCCGACGAACGCCTGCTGCGCGAGCTGCTGGCGCAGGCCACCCCGCCCGACACGCCGGACGGCACCGCGTGACCCCGGGGCACACCGGCGCAGCCGGAGGTGGGGTCCGGTGAACTACGCCGTCTGGCTGCCGCTCGTCCTGCCGCTGCTCGCCGCGCCCGCCGCCCGGCGGCTCGCCGAGGCGATGGCGCCGCGCGCCGCCGCCTGGCTGCTCGCCGGGTCGGCCGTCGCGCTCGCCGCGTGCAGCACCGCCGCCCTCGCGCTGCTTGCCGGGGCGGGGGCGCTGCGGCTGCCGCCGGTCGCGGCGCTCGGCCACCTCGTGCTGCCCGTCGTCGGGGGCGAGGTGGCGGTGCCCGCCGCGTGCGTGGCCGCCGGGCTGCTCGGCGCGGTCGGGGCCGGGGTGACCCGCACCTACCGGCAGCGCGTACGGACCACCCTGCGCGCCCGGCGCGCCGCCGACGCCGCCGGGCCCGCGGGCGGCGACCTCACCGTCCTCGACGACGACGGGCCCGACGCGTACGCGCTGCCCGGCCGCCCCGGGCGGATCGTCGTCACGACCGGCATGCTGCGCGCGCTCGACCCCGCCGAACGCGAGGTGCTGCTCGCCCACGAGCGGGCCCACCTCACCGGGCGCCACCACCACTTCCTGACCGCCCTCGCGTTCGCCGCCGCCTGCCACCCGGCGCTGCGGACGCTGCGCGCGCCGCTGTCGTACGCCCTCGAACGCTGGGCCGACGAGTCCGCGGCCGCCGCCGTGGGCGACCGCCGGGTCGCCGCCCGCGCCATCGGCCGCGCCGCCCTCGCCGCCCGCCCCACCGCGGCCCGCCCCCGTACCGCCCTCCCGGTGGCCGCGGGCCCCGTCCCCCGCCGCGTCGCCGCCCTCCTGTCCCACCCCCGCGCCCCCCGCGCCCCCCGCGCCCCCAGGACCGCGGCCACCGCCCTCGCCGCCTGCCTCGCCCTGTCCGCGGCCTGCGCACTGGAGGCCGCCCACGACCTCCACGGCACGATCGAGGTCGCCCAGGGGGAGCACGCGGGCTGAGCCTTGGCCGGGGCGGGGTGGTTGCGAAAGGGTGAGCACTCCGTTGTCACATATGCGCGGAACGTGACGATCCGGTGGGGTGTGCGCGGCGGCGACCGGCAGCCGGGGACAATGGCCAGGTGGAGGACGTATTCGCGGCGGCGTACGCGCGGGCGCTCGGAGGCGGCGAGGACGAGGTGGACGCGGCCGCGTCCGTGCTGGCGGCCGAGGGCGACTGGGACGCCGCCGCCGGGCGCCGCGCCGCCGACGTCGTGGGCGGCTGCGCCCGGCGCGGGTGGGAGCCGCAGGACCTGCTGCGGATGGTCGCGCGCGAGCTGGGCGCCCGGCACGAACGGCTGGCGGCGGCGCTGAACGCCGGATCGGACGCCGCCCCCGGCGTCATGACCGGCTTCGCCCGCGACGAGAGGCTCGACCGGTTCTCCGCCGCCACCGTGTGCGTCGAGGTCCTCCGGCTGTACGGGCGGCTGCCGCGGCTGCCCGCGCTGCGGCCGCCGGGCGCGGAGGCGCCCCCGGGGACGGGGAAGATGCTCGCCCGCATCCGGGCGCTGCTCGCGAAGGCGGAGTCGACCGGCTTCCCGGAGGAGGCCGAGGCGCTGTCGGCGAAGGCGCAGCACCTCATGGCCCGGCACAGCATCGACGCGGCGCTGCTCGGCGCGGCGGCCGGGGAGGGCCCGGGGGCGCGCCGGATCGGGGTGGACCGGCCGTACGAGGGGGCGAAGGCGCTGCTGCTGGACGCCGTCGCGGAGGCGAACCGCTGCCAGTCGGTGTGGTCGTCGGACTACGGCTTCGCGACGGTCGTCGGCCACAGCGCCGACCTCGACGCCGCCGAGATCCTCTACACCTCGCTGCTCGTCCAGGCCGACCGCGCCCTGCACGCGGGCCGGGTGTCCCGCTCCCGCGACTTCCGCGAGTCCTTCCTCATCGCGTACGCCTCCCGCGTCCGCGCCCGTCTGACGGAGGCGACCGCCGCGGAGGAGTCCGCCTCCGCGGCGTCCGCCCCCGGTCTGCTCCCGGCGCTGGCGTCCCGCGCCCTCGCGGTGGAGGACACCACCCGCCGCCTCTTCCCGTCCACCACCACCTCCCGGCTGCGCGCCCGCGACGCGGCGGGCTGGTCGGAGGGCGAGTCGGCGGCGGACCGCGCGAACCTCCGCGCAGGCGGCGGACGCTGACCCGTCCCCGGAGGGGCCCGGCGTCAGCCGTCCCGCAGCGCGGCCAGCACCTGGGCGACGCGCCGCTCCCGCGTCTCCGGCTTCTTCGCGCCCTCCACCGCCAGCACGTGGCGTCGGCGGGCGCTGGGGGAGAGGCGGTCGTACGCGGCGCGTGCCGCGGGGTCCGCGTCCAGGGCGCGGGCGAGGTCGGGGGGCTCGGTCACCGGCGGCGGGTCGGCGGCCAGGGCCACGGACACCTCGACCTCGTCGCCGGTGGCCGCGCCCGCGGCCTCGCGGTTGGCCCGGCTGAAGCCGAGCAGGTTGCGGCCGCGCATGACCGCGACCCGGGTCGTCCAGGTGTGGCCGCCCACGGTGACGGCGACCCGCGGCCGTCTGCCCGCGCCGAGCGCGGTCACGACGTCCTCGGGAACCTCCAGCCCCCGCATGGGCTCCGGTGGTTCCACGAGCGCCCGGAAACGCATGGCCTCTCCCTTCCCTTCCCCCGCCGAACACGCTGAGCCGCCCCCTCGCGGCCCAGCGTGCCGCCCGCGCCCGGGGGGCGGCCGCGCGTCGGCGGGCGGGTCCGCGCCCCGGCGGCGGAAATACGCTCAGGAGGCGTACGTCGTGACCTTCCACAGGTAGCCGTCCGGGTCGCTGAAGTACCCGAAGTAGCCGCCCCACTGCGCCTCCGCGGGCTCCCGCACCACCGCGCCGCCCGCGTCGGCCGCGGCCCGGACCAGGTCGTCCACCGCCGCCCTGGTGTCGGGGTTGACGTGGAAGGACGCGCCGCGGAAGCCGGACCCCTCGGCGGGCACCCCCGCGTCCGCCGCCGCGGCCTCCCACGCGTAGAGGGCCAGTTGCGGGCCGCCCTCGCCGAGGTGGAGGGAGACGAAGTGGCGGGTGTCCTTGTCGACGGAGCAGCCGAGGCCCTCGGCGTAGAACTTCTTCGCACGGTCCAGATCCTGGACGCCCAGCATGATGGCGTTCACCTGCAATGACACGGTTCTCTCCTGGTGATGGTCGCGGTGGTGGGCGCGGGCTCGGACCCGCCCCGTCACGTCGGCGCCGCCGCGCCGGTCAAACGGATATGACAGGCGCGGTCGGAAGGATGTGACGGATGGCGGAGCAGAGCTGGCTCGACGAGCGGTTCGCCGAGCACCAGGCGCGGTTGCGGGCGATGGCCTACCGGATGCTCGGCTCGGCGGGCGAGGCCGAGGACGCGGTGCAGGAGGCGTGGCTGCGGGTGAGCCGGGCCGACACCGACGCGGTGGAGAACCCGGGCGGCTGGCTGACCACGATCGTCGCCCGGGTGTGCCTGAACATGCTCGAAGCCCGCCGCGCCCGGCCCGAGGACGCGGTGGGGGCGCTGCCGCCCGAGCCCGCGCAGCCGCCGCCGGGGAGGGCCGGCGGCGCGGGGCCGGAGGACGAGGCGCTGCTCGCCGACTCCGTCGGTGCCGCGCTGATGGTGGTGCTGGACACGCTGAGCCCGGTCGAACGGCTGGCGTTCGTCCTGCACGACGTCTTCGCCGTGCCCTTCGACGAGATCGGCGCCGTCATCGACCGCTCCCCGGCGGCGGCCCGCCAGCTCGCCAGCCGGGCGCGGCGCCGGGTGCGCGGCGCGGCTGCGGACGGCCCCGCGCGGCCCGCCCGCCAGGAGGTCGTCGCGGCTTTCCTGGCCGCCGCCCGCGGAGGGGACTTCGACGCGCTGCTCGACGTCCTCGACCCGGACGTGGTGGTGGGCGAACTGCGCGGCGCGGGCGCGGTCGCGGCCTTCTTCACCGGCCGCGCGGAGGCCGCCCGCCCGGCCCTGGTCGACGGTGTCGCGGCCGCCGTCTGGTCCCACCGCGGCCGCCCGCGGGCCGTCTTCGACTTCACCATCGACGACAGCGGCGCCATCACCCGCATCGCCATCGACACCGACGAGCACCGCCTCGCCACGGCGGAGGTCGTCTTCACCCCGGCCCCCCGCCCGGGAGGCGGGGGCGCGTGAACCTCCGGGTCGCGGGGACCGACCTCGCCGTGCGCGACGTGCGCGAGGCGCTGGCGTTCTACCACGGGGTGCTCGGCTTCGACGTGCGCGCGAACGCCGGGCCCGGCGGGGCGGTGAGCGTCGCGCCGCCGTCCCAGCCGGACGTGCGGATACGGCTCGTCCCGCCCGCCGCGGAGCCCGGGACCGCCGGACCGGACCGGCGGGCGCTGGACGAGCTGACGGCGAAGGGCCTGCTGGCCCGGATCGCCTTCCGGACCGGCGACTGCGACGCCGTCTTCGAGCACCTGGCCGCCGCGGGCGCCGACGTGATGCGCGAGCCCGCCGACCGGTCCGCGGGCCTGCGCGACTGCGCCTTCCTCGACCCGTCGGGCAACATGCTCCGCTTCGTCCAGGCCACCCGGGACAGGCCCTAGACCTCGTGGACCGCCACACCCCCGCCCGCCTCCCGCTTCATGTCCACGGAGCCCCGGCGACGCCACGCAATCCCCCGGCCCGTCCTCCTGACTCCCGCGCCGAGGGCGGTGTCAGGACCGACTCCGCGGAGTGGCGTTCTGCAGGCGGACGGGGCCGGGGCCCTGTTCGCCGAGCGAGTCGTCGGGGTTGAGGAGCAGGCATGCCTTCATCGACAGGCAGCCGCATCCGATGCAGCCGGTGAGGTCGTGTTCCAGGGCTTCGATCGCACGGCGTCGGTCCTCCAACTGCGCCTTCCACGCGCGGGACAGGCGCTGCCAGTCCTCGTGGGTGGGGGCGCAGTCGGAGGGGAGGGTGGTGAAGACGGCGGCGACGTCGCCGAGCGGGATACCGAGGCGTTTGGCCACGATGATCAAGGAGATGCGGCGGAGCATGTGGCGCGGGTAGCGGCGCTGGTTGGTGCTGCTGCGTTCGGAGAAGATCAGCCGCTTGCGTTCGTAGAAGTGCAGGGAGGAGGCGGAGACGCCGGTGCGGCGCACCACGTCGCCGATCGTGAGGAGATCGTCGGGGTTCACCTGCACGCCGGCCTCCGGAAGTTCCTGGTACCGCGCTTCAGAACGTCTTGCGACGTGGACCATGGTGACGGATGAGCACCACGGCCGTGATCGACAGGAGCAGGCACAGCAGACAGACGCCCACCTGCGTCGTGCGCCAGGCCCAGGTCAGGGCGCTGAGTTCGGCGTGCCGGCGGGACTCGGACAGTTGCCCGGCGCTGACGGACGCCGCCTGCGCGGTGTCGCCCAGGCGGCTGCCGAGCAGACCGAGCAGCGAGGCTCCGAACGCGGCGATCACCATGGCTTCGGCTGATCCGCGCAATGTGTTGAGGAAGCCCGCGGCCATGCCGACGGAATCGGCCGGTACCAGTGCCATGGCCTGCCCGTCGGTGATGCCGAAGGACGCGCCCATGCCGACGCCGATCGCGAGGAGCGGACCCGCCACCGTCACCACCGTGTGCCGGGGACCGAGTGTGGCCAGCCAGAGGTTGCCGACGGTGACCAGTGCGAGGGCGAACACGATCAGCCTCTGCGCGGGAAGACCCCTGTCGACGAGGTGCGCCGCGGCCAGCGGGGTGACCAGGACGGGCGCGGTCAGCAGGAGCATCGCCGCGCCCGCCGCCGCCGGGGTGAGGCCGGCGGCGGCCTGAAGGTAGGTGGGGAGGAAGACCAGGACGCCCAGGAAGCCGACCGAGGTCGTCAGCGTGGCAAGACTCCAGCCCAGGAAGCCGCGGTTGGCGATCAGCGCCGGGTCCAGGACCGGTGCGGCGCTGCGCCGCTGGAGGACGGCGAAGACGACGAGCGCGACCAGGCCGCCGGCACCCGTGGCCGCCACCACAGCGTGGGTCCAGCCCAGGGAGGGCGCCTCCAGCAGGGCGAACATGAGGAGGGTGAGCGCGGCCACGAACAGGACGCTGCCGGGCCAGTCGGCCCGTCCGCTCTCCGCGCGGGACTCCGGGATCCGGGCCGCGCCCGAGGCGATCAGCAGGCCGACGACCGTGAACACCGCGAAGCTGCTCCGCCAGCCCGTCGCGGAGATGAGCAGGCCGGACAGTGTGGGCCCGGCGGCGATGCCGACGCCCGCCATGGTGCCCATGAGCGCGAACGCCCGGTTGCGGGCCGCTCCTTGGTAGGAGGAGGCGAGGAGGGCGCCGCCCGCGGCCATGACGCCGGCGCCTCCCGCGCCGGAAACGATGCGCGACACATCGGTGATGACGATCGAGGGACTCACCGCGGTGACGAGGAACCCGCAGGCGAAGACCAGTGCGGAGACGAGGAACGTCCTGCGCCGGCCCATCCGGTCCGCGGCCGAGCCCGCGACCAGGGTCATCGCCGCGAAGGCCAGGTTGTATCCCGCGACCACCCAGTTCAGGGCCGGGCCGGAGGTCCCCAGGTCCCGGCCGACGTCCGGCAGGGCCACCGCCGTCCCGGAGATGGACATGGCCACCAGGACGACACCGGCCAGCACCACCGGGAGGGTCAGGGCCGAGGGACGTGCTGGGGAACGGGACAGGGCCGTTTCATCTGTGGTGGCACCCACGTCGACTGCTCGCTTTCCTCGGGAAACGGGATCGCGAGCACCTCACTACCTCAACCGCGGTTGAGGGCAAGCCGAACAACCCGTCGGCGAACAGGACACCGGCGATCCGGGCCCAGGGCCTGTCCGCGAAGTCCCGCCCGCGCGCGGGAAAGGGCTACGCCCGGCGGTGCGTCGCGACCCCGCGGCCCGGCCGCCACACGCTGATGACCAGTTCCTCGCCCACCACCCGGGTGAGGACGGCCTCGTGAAGGTCGAGCCGGAAGGCGTGGAAGCCGCCGGGGGGTTCGGAGCCGGTCGTGTACGCGGCCCGGTCCGCGCCGGAGACCTCCACCGCGACACCGGCGACCTTCGCGTCCCCGTCCCCGTCCCCGTACGGGTGGGCGTGTATCGCGCACCTCCCGTCGCGCAGCAGATCGCGCGCCTTGACCGCGCCCAGCATCGAGCCGAACGACAGGTCGGGCCCGCGGAAGTCGATCTCCGTGCCGCTCACCCGCGGTGACCCGTCCCGCCGCAGGGTGGCCAGGACGTGGGTCTGCCCCGCACCGAACCGGGCGCGGACGGCCGCCGCCAGCTCGCCCGCCTCCTCCTCGAACCGCTCCCAGGTCGTCATGCCCGCAGTCTGGCAGGGGCCACTGACATCGCCGCTTTTCCGTTGACGGCCGCGGGCCCCCGTGCGAGGGTGAGCGGCGCACGTCCCCCGACCTCACTCACGGCAAGGACCGAACGCCAATGATTCCGGCGAGCCGCACCGGCCGCCGCGCGCGCTGAGCAGTTCCGGCGCAGCACCCCGCGACGGCGGCAGCACACCCCCACGCGTCCCGCGTACCCCCGGACCACCGTGTCCGGGCGGCGTACGCCGACGCGTCCTTGCCCTGCCTTCCCGTGCGCGCGCACGTCCGCGCGCAGAATCCGTGAGGTCACCCGTCACCATGGACGACACCCTTGTCCAGCAGTTCGCCGTCACCCACCTGCGCCGCAGGCCCGCCGCCACCGAAGTCGGCGGTTTCGTCGCGGGGTTCGACCCGGGCACCGACAGCCCCCACATCAACTACGCCACCCCGCTGCCCGGCGCGGAGCCGTCCGCGCACGACGTCGCCGCGCTGGTCGCCGCCTTCCGGGAGCGCGGGCTGCTGCCCCGGCTGGAGTTCGCGCCGGAGGCGGCGCCCGCGGTGGCGCCCGCCCTGCGCGCGGCGGGCTTCCGCACGGAGGCGGTGCACGACTACCTCGTGTGCACGCCGGCCACGCTGACGGCGCCGGCCGCATCCGTACGCGTCGAAACCCCCTGCACCGAGGCGGACTTCGCCGCGCTCGACGCGGCCCTCGGGGAGGCGTTCGGCGGCCCAGCCGTGTCCTCCGCCGAAGGGGTGGAGCGGCTGCGCCGCATCCAGGAGTCGGGCGGCGCCGTGCGCTTCGTGCGGCTCCCCGACGGTACGGGCTGCGCGGGCGGCGGCTCCTGCTCGGCGCCCGCCGTGGGCACCGCCGAACTCGCGGGCCTGGGCACCCGCCCCGCCCACCGGGGCCGCGGCATCGCCGCCGCGGTGACCGCCGACCTGACCTCGGCCCTGTTCGCGTCCGGCGCGTCCTCGGTGTGGCTGGAGTCCTCCGGCCCGGACGCCGCACGCGTCTACGCCCGTATCGGTTTCCGCCGCACGGGCACCCGCCTGTACCTGTCCCTGCCGGATGTCAGTGGGGTCGGATAGCTTCCCGCGGGTGAGCGAGACGACGGCGGAGCAGGTGCTGGCCCGGCAGTGGGCGGCCTACGCGGCGCAGTCCGCCGCGTCGGCGGAGGGGGACGGGACGGATCCGGAGGTACGGGCCCGGCTCGTCGCGCTGTACGGCGAACCGGACTCCTACGAGGAGATCGTGGCCCCCTTCGCCGACGGCTGGCCGGGCCTGGCACCGGCCCGCGCGCTGCCCTGGGACGCCGATCCGGACGTGCTGGCGGCGCACGTCCTCGCCGACGTGCGGGAGGCGCAGAAGCGCCGTACGAAGGAGTACGAGCGCGACCTGAAGCACGGGGTCGTCGGGGCGCGTCCGGCCTTCGCGCTGGAGCGCCCCCACCGTGCGGCCGAGGCCGCCGTGCTGCTGGACCGCCCCGACGTGGCCGGTCTCTTCCCGTACGACGGGGCGGAGTTGACCGCCGTCCTGGCCTCCTGGGAGGAGCGCTTCGGCACCCGCCTGGTGGGCCTGGACCACGAGACGGTGATCCTCTCCGTCGCCGCCCCGCCCTGCACCACTCAGGAGGCGGAGCGCGTCGCGGCCGAGCACTTCGCCTTCTCCTCCGACACGATCGTCCAGGAGGAGGACGAGATCCTCAGCGCGTACGCGGCCAACCAGCTGGTCGCCGACCCGGTGTGGCGCTTCTGGTGGGACTGAGCGGCCGCTACGGGTGTGCGGGGAAGGGGAGTTCGCGCCGGAAGACGACGCGGTCCACGCCCGGCCCGTCGTAGTCGGCGACGGTCTCCGCGGTGAAGCCGAGGCCGCGGTGGAAGGCGATCGAGCCGGTGTTGCCCGGCGAGGTGATCGCCTTCAGCCGCACCGCGCCGCGGGCCTGCGCGGCGCGCGCGAAGGCGGTCCACAGGGTGCGGCCGAGGCCCGTGCCGCGGGTGTCGTCGCGGGTGGCGATGAGGTGGACGTAGCCGGTGGCGTCCGGGGTGACGAAGCCGACGAGGTAGCCGCGGATGCCGTCCGCTGCGCGGGCGGTGAGGCAGGTGTCGCCGAACTCCTGCACCAGGGCGGTGAGATGGAGGGCGCGCAGGTCGCGTTCGCCCCAGTAGCGGTGGTGGTCGGCGAGCACCTGCCGCAGGTCCGCGACCGTCGCGGGAACGATGTCCATGCGCTTCCCCTATCCGTCCGTGCCGCTGGGGCTGTTCGGGCCGTCGAGCCGGAAGTGCCACACCACCGCGACCGGCGAGCCGTCCAGCGCCGCGGCCGCCGCCTCCGGGCAGCGGTGCAGCAGGCCCCACGAGACGTGGCCGGGAAGCTCCTGCGGGGCCGGGCCGAGGGATGGCCGCGGCCGCCGCGGCTCCTCGCAGCCCAGCACGCGGAAGCCGAGCGGGAGCGCGGCCGCGAGGTAGGCGCTGAGCGGCCGGTGGTGCTCGGTGAGCAGGGACGCGCTGCCGTCCGGCCCGGGACGGCGGAGCGGTGTCGGCCGCAGGTAGGCCGACAGCTGGTGGGCGTCGGAGATCACCAGATGCCCGCCGGGCCGCAGCACTCGCGCGAACTCGGCGAAGACCGGGGCGAGTTCGGCCACGTGCGTGAGCGCGAGCGCGCACACCACCGTGTCGGCGCAGGCGTCCGGCACGGGCAGCGCGCGCAGCTCGCCCTCCCGGAAGTCCCCCTCGGGCACCCGCGTCCGGGCGTGCGCGAGCATCTCCGGCGAGGCGTCCACGCCGATCACGTCGTGCCCCAGCTCCCGCAGGTACGCGGTGTGCCGCCCGGTGCCGCAGGCCGCGTCGAGCGCGGTGCCGACCGGCAGCCCGTCCAGGATCCGCCGGACGACGGGCTGTTCGACGTCGATCATCTGGTTGCCGGGGCAGTCGTAGTGCGCGGCCCACTCCCGGTAGACCTCGCCCACCCCGATCCCGCCCTCGGCCGCCTCGACGCCCCCGCCCAGCGCCGGGTCGTCCAGCAGCGCCCGCACCTCCGCGACGCGCGCCTCGACGAACGCCCGGTCGGCGCTCCCCTCCCGCAGGCCGCGCAGCAGCGCGGCGCCCTCGACGCCCAGCAGATACCCCAGGGGGCTCACATAGGTCATCCCGGTGACGGTACGGACCCGTGCCGGTGACCTCCACCGGTTTGCCACCCGGCCCGCCCGCCCCGCCCGGGCCTCAGCCCGCGAGCACCTGCTCGCGCAGGATGTCGGCGTGCCCGCAGTGCTGCGCCAGCTCCCGCAGCACCTGCAGGTACACCCAGCGCAGCGTGCGCGGCCCGATCCGGTGCCCGGTCACGACGGTGTCCAGCGGCATGCCCGCGACCAGCGCGCGGGCCGTCGCGCAGGCCTCGCGGTGGGCGGCCGTGACGGACGCCACGGTGTCGCCGTCGCCGAGCCGGAAGGACTCGTCAGGCCCCAGCACCAGCCCGATCTCCCGGCGCGGCCGCCCGCCCACGCACTCCTCGAACCACACCCGCTGCATCCACGTCACGTGCTTGACCAGCCCGAGCAGCGTCGTCGCCGACGGCACGAGGCGGCGCCGCGCCTGCTCCTCCGTCAGCCCGTCGAGAGCCGCCTCGACGGCGCTGCGGTAGTCCTCGACGAAGGCGTCGAGCTGCGTCCGCTCGTCCTCCAGCGGCACGTCGAACGCGCCCATGACCCTGTCTCCTCCCCGGCCGCGACCCCGCGGCGCCGCCGCCGATCCTAGGACGCGGAGCCGTCCGCCCGCCGGACGCGGGCCCGTTCAGCGCACCGCCACGTGCGACGGCTCCCACACCGAGCAGTCGTGCGCGAAGAGCACCCGGCGCGGGTCGAAGTCCGCGAGGCGGTCCAGCCAGGGGGCGTAGCCGGGCAGCGGTGGCGGCACACCGTCGCGGGCGGCCTCGCGGGCCAGCTGGTCGGACGCGAAGTCCGAGGCGAAGTCGTGGGCCTGGCCCGCGAGGACGACCGTGCCGTCGTCCCGCCGGAGGGCCAGCGACTGGTGGCCCGCGGTGTGCCCGGGTGTCGGGACGACCCACACCCCGGGGCGGATCTCCGCCTCGCCCTCCAGTTCCTCGTACGTCACGCCGGGGAAGTCCACCAGCGCGTCCACGGTGTGACCGCCGCGCCGGGCGGTCGCCAGCTCGACGTCCTGCACCAGGATCGGCCGCCCGGCCAGCAGCGGGTTGCCGCCGCAGTGGTCGAAGTGCAGATGGCAGTTGACGACCAGCGAGATGTCGCCGAGGCCGACCCCGGCCGCCGCGAGCGCCTCCGGCAGCGCCCGCCGCCGAGGCCGGTAGTGCGCCTCGGTCTCCGGGCCCGCGTCCCCGATGCCGGTGTCGAAGAGGATGAGCCCCTCCTCGTGCCGCACGAGGTACCCGAGCACGGGCTCGACGCGCGGTTGCGTCCCGCCCACCTCCTCGGCGGGCCGCACGAAGTACCCCAGGTCCAGCCGCCGCACCGCCATGTGCTTCCCCATCCGGCCATCCTGGCACGGCCCCCGCCGCCCGGACGGGCGTCCTGCTGCCACGCTGCTCGCGCAGGGACCGAGCGCCGGATCCGCTCGCGCGGGCGGCGCGGCGTCTGCCAGGGTGGCCCGCATGGCGGACGGAGCAGGCGGAGCAGGCGGATCAGGCGGAGCAGGCCGGTCGGAGAGCCCCCGGCCGGACCGTGGGCGGCGCGGGCGCAGGCGGGACGTGGTCGCCGCCGTCGTCACCTGCGCGGCCGTAGCCGCCGCGCTCGTGCACATGGTCAGGCCCGGCATCAGCATCGACGGCATCACCGTCGTGCTCCTCGCCGTGGCCGTCGTCCCGTGGCTGGGCGACCTGTTCGACAGCATCGAGCTGCCCGGCGGCACCAAGCTCCAGTACCGGCAGCTCGCCGAACGCGTGGAGGCCGCCGAGGAGCGCTCCGCCCAGGCGGGCCGCACGGCGGACGACGCGTCACGCACCGCGCGCATCGCCTTCGTCACGAGGTCCGGCGAGGACACCGGCACGCCGGGCGCCTACACGGACACCTCCGCCGGGCCCGCCGCCGGGAGCGTCGAGCGCCTGGCGGACGCGTACACGCGCGAGCGCGCCACCCCGCGCGGCCCCGACCGCACCGACCGCATGGAGCAGATCTTCGCCGACCTCGTCACCGCGACCCGGCAGCGCGACGACTTCGACGTCCGCGCCGCCCTCGCGTCCCCCGACCCCGGCACCCGGCTGGCCGGTTACGCCCGCCTCTACGCCCGCCCCGACGGCACCTACCTGGACGACCTGGTCCCGGCGGTGCTCGGCGACGAGGAGATCGCCTTCAGCATGTACTGGGGCCTCCACGCGATCATCGCCGTCGTCGACACGGTGGGGGTCGGCAGGCTGCGGGTGGAGCACGTCACCGGCCTGGAGGCCCGCGTCGGCCGGCTCCCCGCCGACAGCGACCGCAACGACGTCCTGTGGCGGCTGCTCGCCAAGATCCGGGCGCAGCCGCCGCGCTGACGCCCACGCGCGGGTGTGCGCACTGCGCACGCCTGGGCGTACGCCGTCACGTGCCGGGACGCACGCACTCCGCCCACACGACCTTACCGGGACCGACACGGTCCGTGACCCCCCACCGGTGCCCGGTGACCCGGTCCACGACCGTCATCCCCCGCCCGTTCTCCGCCTCCGGCGCCGCCTCCCGCACCACCGGCGCACCCTCGTCCCGCCCCCGCGCGTCATGCACCTCGATCCGCACCCCACCCGGTACGCGCAGCACGCTGACCCCCGTTTTCCGCCCGGCCACCGCCGCGTGCCGCAGCACGTTCGTCATCAACTCGGTGAGGACGAGCCCGGCCTCCGGGACCAGATCCTCCATGTCCCACCGGGTGAGCTGCCGGTCGAGCGAGTGCCGCGCCTGATGCACGCCCCGGGGTGTGGCAGGCCACAGGATCTGCGCGGGGGTGAAGGGGTTCGATGCCGTAGCCATCGGTGGGGGCCGCCTCTGCGTGATGGGAATCTGACGATCTGTAGGCAGAGTGGCGTGAAGTGACCTAGTGTCGGAAGCGTTTCGGCATTGCCGGTGGAAGGGGCAATGATCCCGTCGATCGTCTGTGCTGGGTGACGCTGTGTGTGCAGGTCACGACCCTGTCCCTGTGGCTCGCGCACGGTTGTTGCCTGGCGGTGAGGCAACAGAAAGTTGGTGCGTACGTTCGCATGAAAGCCGATGACACAGACGGGCTGTCAGCCCGGGAGGTGTATCGAGCCGAGCTGCTTCGGCTCAGGGAGAGCAACGGCTGGACGCTCGCGGAGTTGTCCGACAGGACCCAGTACGACACGTCGTACCTGCAGCGGCTGGAAAAGGGAGCCCGGCTCGGGACCTGGGAGGCCGCACACGTGCTGGACACGGCCTACGGCACTGGAGAGCTGCTGAGAGGCCTTTGGCGGTTGGCCAAACGGGAGGCCGAGAAGGACCCGTACAAGGGGTTCTCCGACCTGGAGGCAGACGCCACCAGCATCCAGGAGTTCAGCATCAGCACCGTACCCGGACTCTTGCAGTCTCCCGGGTACGCTGAGGAGATCCTGCGCATCGGCCCCGTTACCGCCGAGGCACTACCCGGGGAGGTCCAGGCGCGGATAGCGCGGCAAGACCTGCTCGTGGGCCCGAAAGCGTTGAACTACCGGGGACTCTTGGACGAGTCGGTGATCCGCCGTCCCAGTGCCGACCCAAAGGTGTGGACGGAGCAGCTTGAGCACCTGATCGAGGTGGCTCGGTGGCCGAACGTCTCGCTCCACGTCGTGCCGTTCAGTGCCGGTCTCCACACTCTCCTGGGAAGCTCGCTTCAGCTGCTCTGGCTGGCGAACGGGCAGAACGTCGCGTACATCGAGAGCAGCCGGTCCGGCCAACTGGTCGACGAGATTGAGGAGGTGGAGCGGCTTCGGCTGTCCTACGATCGGTTGCGGGACTCCGCGCTCTCCACGGCCGAGACCCTACGATTGTTGCGAGACGTACTGGAGGACCACACGTCATGCTCCACTCCGAAGTTGACCTGAGTGCTGCCACCTGGCGTAAGTCGTCGCACAGCGGCGGTTCCGACCCGCAGAGCTGCATCGAGGTCGCGGACGACTTCACCGGCGTCGTCCCCGTGCGGGACTCCAAGGATCCCCAGGGTCCCGCCCTGGTCTTCCCTGCGGGAGCCTGGACCGCGTTCGTCGCGGACGTGAAGGCGGGTCGTTTTCCGGTCTGACCGGCGGGCATAACTGGGCTGATCGGGCCGCCGGTTGAGGCGGCCCGGCAGAGGAGGAGTCCGCCATGCCCTACCCCACAACGGACTTGAGCCGTGCCGCCTGGCGGAAGTCGTCGCACAGCAACGGCACCAACCCCGACAGTTGCGTCGAGGTCGCGGACGGCTTCACCGGCGTGGTTCCGGTGCGGGACTCCAAGGATCCCCAGGGTCCTGCCCTGGTTTTCCCGGTGGGAGCCTGGGCCGCGTTCGTCGCGGATGTGAAGGCGGGGCGGTTTCCGGTCTGACCGGCGGCCACGGCGGGGCCGACCGGGCGGCCCGTGGCGTACTTCGAGAGCATCTGGAGGACCGCACGTCATGTCTGACTTCACACCAGATCTGACCGCCGCCACATGGCGGAAGTCGTCGTTCAGCGGAAACTCGAACCCCGACAGCTGCGTCGAGGTCGCGGACGGCTTCCCCGGCGTCGTCCCCGTGCGGGACTCCAAGGATCCCCAGGGTCCCGCCCTGGTCTTCCCTGCGGGAGCCTGGACCGCGTTCGTCGCGGATGTGAAGGCGGGGCGTTTTCCGGTCTGACCGGCGGGGCCGACCGGCTCAGTCGCGGGGTGTCCAGACGGGCGCGTCCGCGTCGTAGAAGAGGGCCCGCAGGAAGTCGTCGGCGCCGGACGCGGTGAGGCGCATCAGCGTGACCATGCCCGGCGGGTACTCACGCCACTGCGCCTTGTCCCACACCACCACCGGCCACTCCTCCGGGGCGGTGCCGGGGCGGCGCAGCCAGAAGAGCTGCTCGCCGCCGATGCCGCCGCCCCAGGGCAGCAGGCCGCCCGGCTCGGGGTGGAAGGGGTAGGGGAAGGCGTCGGGGTATTCGAGCCGCAGGCCGCGCAGCGCGTCGCACAGCGTCGTCGCGTCCGCGAGGTAGGCGCGCAGGGCGGCGGTGCCGTCCGAGCCGTCCCGCAGCGGGCCCGGTGTGCCCACCGCGAGCCGCCCGTACAGCTCGCCGGGGCCGAAGGCGTCGACGAAGGCCCGGTAGTCCGCGGGCAGCGCGACGTCCACCGCCGCCGAGGCCGGGCCCCAGGGCAGCGCCTCGCCGGCCAGCGGCCGTACCCCGGCCACCCGCGCGAAGTCCTCGATGTCGTCCCGCATCGCCCGCACCACCCTCCGGTGCCCGCCCCGCGCGGACACGATCGGCCATCGTAGCGACGCCGCATGTGCGGGTACCGCGCCCGACACGGTCGCGGCAAGGACGGGCGCCGACAAGGACACCACCCCGCTTCCGTGCCGCGGGCGCACCGGCCGGGCGAACGGACCCGGATACGATCTCGGAAAACGGACAAACGGACACACGGACACCGGGGGCACCGGCCCCCACCCGCCCGCGATCTCCGGAGGACACCGCCATGGGCCCGCAGCAGATCACGCCGAAGCAGCGCGGTTATCTGATCGTCAACTCGCATCCCGCCGGGTGCGCCGCGAGCGTGCGGCAGGTGTGGGAGTCGATCCCGCCCGCACCGCACGAGGGGCGGGCGCCCGTCGTGCTGGTGCTCGGGTCGAGCGCCGGGTACGGGATGGCCGTGCTGCTCGCGGGCCTGCGGCGGCACGGGGTGCGCGGCATCGGCGTCGCGTTCGAGAACGGCGGCACCGAGCGGCGTACCGCGACCGCCGGGTGGTACCGCACCGCCGAGATGGCGGAGCTGGCCAGCGCGTCCGGCGGCGACCTGACGTTCCTCAACGCCGACGCGTACGCCGACGGCACCCGCGCGGAGGTCCTCAAGCTGCTCACCGAGCGGTACGGGCCCGTCGACCACCTGGTCTACTCGCTCGCCTCACCGCGCCGCACCGACCCGGCGACCGGCGAGGTCCACCACTCGGTCATCAAGCCGATCGGCGCCGACTACACCTCGCCCTCGCTGCTCTTCGAGGACGGCGTCCCGCAGGTCGGCAGCGTCCACCTGACGGCGGCGACGGACGCCGAACGGGCCGCGACCGTCAAGGTGATGGGCGGCGAGGACTGGGAACTGTGGGTGCGGGCGCTCGCCGACGAGAACCTGCTCGGCGAGGGCTTCACCACCGTCGCCCTGTCCTACGTCGGCTCCGAGATCACCGCGCCCGTCTACCGGCAGGGCACGATCGGCGCCGCGAAGGAGGATCTGGAGCGGACCGCGCGGCGGCTCCAGGCGGAGGTCCTCGCCGGGCGCGGGCGGGCCTTCACCGTAGTCGCGGGCGCCGCCGTCACCCAGGCCTCGACCGCGATCCCCTCGATCGCCCTCTACACCTCGCTGCTGCGCGACACCCTCGGCGCCGACGGCTGGCGCACCACCGCCGACCAGGCCGTCGACCTGTGGGCCCAGCTCACGGACGAGGCCGCGCTCACCCTCGACGACCAGGACCGCATCCGCCTCGACGGCTGGGAGCTGGACCCCGCGGTGCAGGCTCGCGTCCGCGAGCTGTGGTCCGACCCGGGGGCCGCGCTCGCCGCGGAGCCGGCGGGGCCGGAGTGGTTCTACGCCCAGTTCCGCGCCCTGTACGGCTGGGACGTCCCCGGCATCGACTACGCCGCCCCCGTGGAGACCTCCGTGCCCTGGCCGCCGCGCCAGCCGTAGCGCTTCTACAACGCCGTGAACAGGGCCTCCAGCGGGGCCGGGACACCGTCCTCGGGCAGCGCCTCGACGAGCGCGCGGCCGTAACGGATCTTGCGGCCCTTCTTCGTGCCGAGGAAACGGCGCAACTGCGCCTCGGGCGGACGGGCGCGCTGCGCGGGCTGGCCGCGGAAGGTCTGAAGGGCGCGGAAGTCGCCTTCGGCGCGGACGACTTCCGCGACCCGGTCCGGGCCGAGCGCGCGGATCAGCTCGTCCTCCAGATCGGCGGTGCACACGAAGAAGCCCGGTGCGGGGATGCCCGCGCGCTGCCAGCCACGGGCGTAGTAGCCGGACTCGCGCGCGTCGCACAGCCCCGCCAGGCGCAGGCCCAGACCGGGCGGGCCGAGCCGCAGGGTGAAGCGGGCGATGCTCATGGCGCCGCCGATCGGCAGCACGCACACTCCCTCGGCGGCCAGGTCCCGCCCGCGGCGCTCCGCGAGGGCGTCGACGGCCGCCACGTCGCTGGGTCCTTCGAGCAGGACCGCCGCGCGCACGGGCAGCTCCGCCGCCAACTCCTCCGCGGGGGTGCTGGGGCCGCCCGCGGCCCACGCGGTGGCGGCCGCGCGGAAGCCGTTCATGTCCGCCATGCGATGATTCTGCGCTGCGCCGGCCCTTGACGGTACGGGTATTTCGTTGGTGAGCCACCGACAGCGCATTCCTGCGGGGGCACCCCGCACCGTCCCCCTCCCCGGTCTCGTCGGCGGCTGCCTGCCGGGGGGTTCAGGGGTGCTAGCGGCAGCTCAGGGCGAGGGGGTGTCGGCGGTGTGGTTGTTGTGGGCGATCTGCGGCATGTGGGTTTCGGCCCAGACGCGCAGTGCGGAGAGGGGGACTTCGAGGGAGAGACCGAGGTCGGTGAGGCGGTAGTGGACAGCCGGGGGGACGGTGGGTTCGACTCGGCGGGCGACCAGGCCGTCGCGGACGAGGCTCTGGAGGGTGACGGACAGCATCTTCTGGGAGATGCCGGGGATGCGGCGGCGCAGTTCGGCGAAGCGCAGCTCGTCCGGGGTCTGCTCGGCCAGCACTTTGACGGTCATCGAGGTCCACTTGGTGCCGATGCGGTCGAGCAACTGGCGGGTGGGACAGGCCGGGTTGAGCAGGTCGCCCCGTTCGCCGGGGGTGGGTGTGGTCACTCGGGGCTCACCACCTGAGGGGAAAGTGCCGTCTTGGAGGAAGGGGGGGCGGTTCCTTAGCGTGACGTGGTCACCATTCCTCACCATAGCTGGAGCCTCCTCATGCCCGAGTTGCGGCGCGTGCGCGTCAACGGTGTCGAACTGAACGTCGCCCTGGCCGGGGCGGGCCCGGCCGTCCTGCTGCTGCACGGGTTCCCGCACACGTGGGAGGTGTGGACGGACGTCATGGCGGACCTGTCCGGCCACTGCCACGTCATCGCGCCGGACCTGCGCGGGTTCGGCGCGAGCGGCGCGGCCGCCGCCGGGTACGACGCGGGGACGCTGGCCGAGGACGCCGCGGGGCTTCTCACCGCGCTCGGTGTGTCCTCGGCCGCGGTGGTGGGCATCGACGCGGGTGTCGGGCCGGCGTTCCTCCTGGCGCTGCGCAGGCCCGGGCGGGTGCGGCGGCTGGTCGTCATGGAGTCCGTGCTGGGTGGGCTGCCCGGCGCGGAGGAGTTCCTCGCGGGCGGGCCGCCGTGGTGGTTCGGCTTCCACGCCGCCGAGCCCGGCCTCGCCGAGACCGTGCTGGAGGGCCACGAGGCGGACTACGTCGACTGGTTCCTGACCGCGGGCACGCTCGGCGACGGGGTGCGACCCGCGCTCCGGGACGCCTTCGTCCGCGCGTACACCGGCCGCGAGGCGCTGCGCCGCGCGTTCTCGTACTACCGGGCGCTGCCCGAGAGCGCGGAACAGATCGCGCGGGCGGTCGCCGCCGCCCGCCTGACCGTGCCGACGATGGCGGTGGGCGCCCGGCCCGTCGGGGCGGTGCTGGAACGCCAACTCCGCCCGATCGCCGACGAGCTGACCGGCCACGTCATCGAGGACTGCGGCCACATCGTCCCGCTGCACCGGCCGGACGCCCTGCTCGCGCTGCTGCGTCCGTTCCTTGTCGGTGGGCGGGTGTAACGGAACAGGGGGGCCGGCGCGTCGCGGGTCACGCCCGGCGCGCGCGTACGCCGTAGAGGGCCGCGCCCACCGCCGTGACGACGAGACCCGCGACGACGGACGGCACCGGCATGCTGAACGCGAGGGCGGCGCAGCCCGCGAGCCCCACGACGGGCACGGCGAGCGGCGGCCGGCGCTCGTCCGGGGACAGCCGCAGCGCGCTCGCGTTGGCCACGGCGTAGTACAGCAGCACACCGAAGGACGAGAAGCCGATGACGCCCCGCAGGTCCGTCGTCGCGGCGAGGAGCGTGGCGAGGGCGCCCACGGCGATCTCCGCGCGCAGCGGCGCGCTCGTACGGCTCAAGCGCGCGAGCGCGGGCGGGAGATGGCGGTCGCGGGCCATGGCCAGCGTCGTCCGGGACACCCCCAGCAGCAGTGCGAGCAGCGAGCCGAGCGCGGCGACGGCCGCACCCGCGCGGACGACCGGTACGAGGCCGGGCGCGCCCGCCGCCCGTACCGCGTCGGCGAGCGGCGCCGCGGACCGCCCGAGCGCCTGCGGCCCCAGAACGGCGAGCAGCGTCACCGCGACAGCCGCGTACACGACGAGCGTGACCCCCAGCGCGAGCGGGATCGCCCGCGGGATCGTACGCGCCGGGTCGCGGACCTCCTCGCCGAGCGTCGCGATGCGGGCGTAGCCCGCGAAGGCGAAGAACAGCAGCCCCGCCGCCTGGAGCAGCCCGTGCGGTGTGGCCGTGGCGCCCCCCGCGTCCCAGGCGAGCCGCCCCGCGTCGGTGTGCCCGCCGCTCAGCCCCGCGACGACACACGCGGCGAGCACGCCGAGCGTGACCGCCACGATCAGCCGGGTCAGCCAGGCCGCCTTGCGGACGCCCAGGCAGTTGACGGCCGTGAGCGCCACGACCGCCCCCACGGCGGTGGCCCGCGCCTGCCCCGGCCACACGTAATGCCCGAACGTCAGCGCCATCGCCGCGCACGAGGCCGTCTTCCCGGCCACGAAGCTCCACCCCGCGAGGTAGCCCCAGAACGGGCCCAGCCGCTCCCGCCCGTACACGTACGTCCCACCCGACTCCGGATGCCGCGCCGCGAGCCGCGCGGACGAGGTGGCGTTGCAGTACGCCACGACCGCGGCGACCGCGAGCGCCCCCGACAGTCCGCTCCCCGCCGCGGCGGCAGCGGGCCCGAACGCGCTGAAGACACCGGCGCCGAGCATGGCCCCGAGCCCCACCACGACCGCGTCCCCCACCCCCAGCCGCCGCCCCAGCCCCCCTTCCCCGCCGTTTCCGCTGCTCCCGGCGTTCCCGCCGGTACGACCTGCTCTTTCGCGTCTCACCCGCGGATGTTCCCACCCGGGGGTGAACGCGAGATGGCGCCTTGCGGCGCGGTGGGGTTCGCCCCGGGGGGCGTGCTGCGGTGGACCCGCGACCCCCCACCGAGGGAAGGTCGTGCGGCGAACCGCAACCACCCACCCCGGAGCGGAGAACCGCAGAGCCCACCGTGGGAGACGGTAAATCGGAAAAGCAGAAAAGCGGCGCGCCGGTAAAACGGAGGAATTTCGGGACCGCCTTGACTTTTTCCGATACGCCTTCCTAGGCTGAAGGCGTATGAGCCGTTGTGCCGACCCGGCACACAGCGATACGGGGGAAAGAACGTGAGTGCGGCACCGTATGCCGATTTCAGCACCCGCCCGATGCCTCGTCGTGCCCTCGTGCTGAGCAGAAGAATCCGCAGCGCCCTGCGCCGCCCGCCAAGGGCAACCGCAGGCGCGGGGGTCACCGGCCCACACCCACCGCGCACGCCGGGCGCGTAACCCGGCCCCTCGCGGCGCGCCCAAGCGCAAGGCGCCAAGCGCAAGGCGCAAGGCGCAAGGCGCAAGGCGCAAGGCCCATTTAACGGGCCCGCAACAATATCCCACCCGCGCGTTTCCGCGCAAAAACTCTTCCATTGGCCACGCATTTCCCTGCGTGCGCGCCCGCGCGCAAAAGCGCAACCGCTCCACCACGAATGCACCGAGTACGGGGGACGTCAGAACCATGCCGAAAACATCCATCGCCGCCCTCTTCCCGGGCCAGGGCGCACTGTACGGGCGCGCTCTCGCCGATCTCCGGGAGGCGTTCCCGGCGGTCGTGAATCCGGTCCTCACCGACATCGGGGACGCCGCCCGCCCCCTGCTCGGCGGCTCCGCCGCGGACGCGTTGTTCGCGCCGCGTACGCCCGAGCCCGCGCAGTGGCTGGCGGAGGCGCCGGACACGTTGCAGCTCGCGATCTACTCGGCGTCCGTCGCGACGTACGCCGTCCTGCACGCGCGCGGTCTGCGGCCGGACGTGCTCGTGGGGCACAGCCTCGGGGAGATCGCCGCGCTGGTGGCGGCGGGGGCGTTCAGCGTGGCGGAGGGGGCGCAGATCGTCTGTCACCGGGGGCTCGCGCTGCGCGAGGAGGGGCCGGGGGAGGCGGCGTACATGGCGGCGCTGAGCACCGGGCCGGAGCGGGCGCAGCAGCTCGTGGACGTGGTGGGCGACCCGCTGACGGGGGTGGCCGTCGAGAACCACGCGGCGCAGACCGTGCTGTCGGGGCGGGCGGCGACGCTCGACACGGTGGCGCGGCTCGCGGCGGTGCTGCGGATCGACTTCGCGCGGCTGAAGTCGCCGTACGCCTTCCACAGCCCGCTGCTGGGGGCGGCGGCGGAGGCGTTCGCGGCGCGTATCCGGGGCGTGGGGCAGCGACCGCTTCAGATCGCGGTCCACTCGCCGATCCTCGGGCGGGCGTACGAGGACTCCGACGACCTGACGGAGGTGCTCGCGGGGCACTTCACCCGGCGGGTGCGGTTCGCGGACGCGGTGCGGGAGGTGAGCGGCGGCGGGGTGGGCGTCTTCGTGGAGAGCGGGGCGCTGGACGCGCTGTCGAAGATCGTCGGGCGGGTCGCCGGGCCGCCCGCGGCGACGGTGCCGATGCTGCTGCCGGAGGCGGGCGGCGGGGCGACGCTGCACAGCGCCCTCGACCGCCTCGCGGACCTGGGCGCGCTGCCGCCCACGCGTGGGGCGGGGTCCGCGGATCCGCTGCACGCCGCGCTGCTCGCGGACGTCCCGGCGGCGGATTTCGCCGCGTTCTGGCACGGCCGCGCGGGCGAGGTCCGCGACTTCGTCCGCCGCACGTACGACGACCACACCGCGACTGCCGCGCCCGCGCAGGCCCCCGACCGGGGCGAGCTGGTGCGGGAGTTGGCGGGGGTGTACGCGGCGGCGCTGGAGTATCCGGCGGAGGTGTTCGAGGAGGGGACGGATCTGGAGGCGGAGTTGGGGGTGGATTCGGTGAAGCAGACGGAGCTGCTGGTGCGCGTGGGAGAGCGGTACGGGCTGCCGCCGCGCCCGTCGGATGTGCGTCCGGCCGCGTTCAACACGCTCGGGAAGATCGCCGATCTGATCCTCGCCTCGGGCGGTACGCCGGCCCCGGCGCCTGCCGAGGCCCCCGACCGTGGGGAGCTGGTGCGGGAGTTGGCGGGGGTGTACGCGGCGGCGCTGGAGTATCCGGCGGAGGTGTTCGAGGAGGGGACGGATCTGGAGGCGGAGCTGGGGGTGGATTCGGTGAAGCAGACGGAGTTGCTGGTGCGGGTCGGCGACCGGTACGGGCTGCCGCCCCGGCCGTCCGATGTGCGTCCGGCCGCGTACAACACGCTCGGCAAGATCGCCGACCTGATCCTCGCCTCGGCGGCGTGAACGGAGCGCTGGACGTGTCCACCGGATCCCCCGAGCTGCACGGCAAGGTCGCCCTCGTCACGGGCGGCGCCCGCAACGTCGGCAAGGTCATCGCCAAACGCCTTGCCGCGGGCGGCGCGACGGTCGTCGTCAACCACTTCCACTCGCCCGGCCCCGCGCGCGACACGCTCGCGGAGATCGAGGCGGCGGGCGGGCGCGCGCATGTGATCCGCGCGTCCGTCGCCGTACCCGGGCAGGTCGACCACATGTTCACGGAGATCGAGGAGCGTTTCGGCGGCCTCGACATCCTGGTCAACAACGCGGCCAACGGGGCGCTCGTGCCCAGCGCGGAGGTCACCGACCGGCTGCTGGACCGCGCCCTGGACACCAACCTCAAGGGCGGTCTGGCGTGCGCCCGGCGCGCCGCCCCGCTCATGGCGCGGCGCGGCGGCGGCAGCATCGTCAACATCTCCACGCTCGGCGGCGGCCAGTTCGTCATGGCCAACTACCTGGCGTGCGGCCCCGCGAAGGCGGCGGTCGAGGCCATGACCCGCTATCTGGCGGTGGATTACGCGCGGGACGGCATCCGCGTCAACACGGCGGCGGCCGGCATGCTCTACTCCGAGGTCGCCGACCTCTTCCCGGACGCCGCCGCCATGCAGGCCGCGACGATCGCCGCGACCCCGCTCGGCCGCCTCGGCCACCCGGAGGAGCTGGCCGAGGTCGTCGCCTTCCTGGCGTCCCCCCGCTCCAGCTGGATCACCGGCCAACTCCTGCTCGCGGACGGGGGCCTGTCCACCGGCCAGGCCCTGCTGTCCCCACCCGCGGCCGTGCGGCCCGAACCGCTGCCGGAGGCGGTCCCGACCGCGCCCGCCGTCCCCCCGGCGCCGCGCACCCCGGCCGCGGCGACGGCCATACCAGCCGTGACCACCCCGCCCCCGGCGCCCGCACCCCTGCCCGCGGCCGCCGCGCCCGCCCCCGCGAGGCGACCCGCGCCCGCCCCCGCGAGGCGACCCGCGCCCGCCGCCGTCTCCCCGCGCCCCGCCGACGGCCAGCTCGGTGACGAGATCGCCGTCGTCGGCATGGGCATCGTCGTACCCGGGGCCAACGACCCCGACGAGTACTGGCGCGAACTCATGGACGGCGCCGACCGGTTCGTCGAGATCCCCGCCGACCGGTGGGACAACGACAGGTTCTACTCCGCCGACAAGCGGGCCGAGGACAAGACCTACTCCAAGCACTCCGCCTTCATCACCGACTTCGTCCCGCACCCGCGGCTCGCCGCCGAACTGGCCGAAGGGGCGGGGCCGGACGGCGGTGACGTCGAGTCGACGACCCTGTGGCTGCGGCACTCCCTCCTCCAGGCGATGGAGGGCGTCGCGCACGGGCCCGGCGACCGCTGCTCCTTCCTCGTCGGCTACACCGCGGACGGCTCGCAGCATCTGGAGGAGGCGACCGTACGGGCCGGGGTACTGGCCCGGATGGGGCCGATCCTCGCCGAGTTGGGGCTCGGCGGCACGGAGAAGACCGCCGCGCTCGACGGGATCGGGCGGCGGCTCGCGGCCCACTACGGGCGCAGCGGCCCCGATCCGCTGCGCTTCTTCCCGCATCAGGTGGGGCTGGGCGCGATGCGCGGGGTGCTCCCGGAGAGCGCCGAGCTGCTGCTCGTGGACACCGCGTGCTCCTCCTCCCTCTACGCCGTGGACCTCGGCCTCAAGGGGCTGCTGGAGGGGCGGCACGACATCGCCGTGTGCAGCGGCTCGTTCGCGGTCGGGCCGCGCGGCTCGATCCTCTTCGCCAAGCTCAACGGGCTGTCGGTGGGCGGTGAGGTGCGCTCGCTGGACAAGGCGAGCGACGGTGTCCTGTTCTCGGACGGGGCCGCCACCGTCGTGCTGAAGCGGCTGAGCCGGGCCCGCCGGGACGGCGACCGCGTGCTCGCCACGATCCGCGGCTTCGGCTCGTCCTCGGACGGCAAGGGCAAGGCGATCTACGCGCCGAGCGCCGCGGGGCAGAAGCTCGCGATCCGGCGGGCGCTCGCGGCGCCCGGGATGGACAGTGTCCGCCCGGAGTGGGTCGTGGCGCACGCGACCGGCACCCCGGCGGGCGATCTCGCCGAGTTCACCACCCTGCGCGAGACGGTGAGCGAGGTGCTGGCAGGGGACGCGGACGCGGCGTGCGACCGCGGGCCCGTCGTCGTCACGTCCAACAAGTCCGTGATCGGGCACACGGGTTGGGCCGCGGGCGTGGCCTCGCTCATCGAGGTCGTGCTCGGCTTCACGCACGACGTGATCCCGCCGCAGCACCGCTTCACCGAGACGCCCAAGGACTTCGCGATCGACGGCTCCCATCTGACGGTGCCGACCGAGGCCGTGCCGTGGCCGCGCGGTGAGCGCCGCCGTACGGCCGCGGTGTCCGGCTTCGGCTTCGGCGGGACGAACGCGCATCTCGTCGTCCAGGAGCCGCCGTCCGCGGACTCGGACGCCCCTTCCCCGGTGGAGGAACCCCTGTCCGGCGGGGAGGCCGCCCCGCAGCGGCAGCGCATCGCGATCGTCGCCCGTACGGCCCACGTCCCGCCGACGGAGGAGGCCGAGGGCGCCGAAGCCCCCGACGCTCCCGGCGGCGACCTCCCCGGCTGGCTGACCGGCGGCGGCGCCACCGGCCCCGGCGGGCTGTCGTTCGGGGACAGCTACCCGCTGCCGTCCTTCCAGCAGGTCCGCATGCCCCCGGGCATGATGCGCGGGATCGACCGCTGCCAGCTGATGATCCTCAGCTGCGCCCACCGCCTCCGCGACACCCTCGGCGGCTTCTGGGAGGACCACCGCGAGACGACCGGTGTCGTCCTCGGCCACCTCGGTGCGACGCGCAACGCCACGCTCTACGCGACGCGTTGCTACCTCGACGACCTCACGCTCGCGCTGCGCACCGACCCCGCGCTCGCCGCCGCGCCCTGGCTGCCGGACGCGCTGGACCGGCTCAAGGCGGAGGTGCGGCGGCTCGTGCCGCCGTCCAGCGAGGACTCCTTCCCCGGCATGATGCCGAACGTCATCCCGGCCCGGGTCGCGAACTACTTCGACCTCAAGGGCCTCAACATGACCGTCGACACGGGCTTCACGTCGACACTGAGCGCGATCGACGTCGCGATCCGCTACCTGCGGCAGGGCGAGCTGACGATGGCGCTCGTCGGCGGCATCAACGGCAACAGCACCGCCGAGGTGCGGCAGTTGCTCGACGACGCCCTCGACGCCGACACCGTGCTGGCCGAGGGCGCCTTCCTGCTCGCCCTCGTGACGGAGGAGACCGCGGCCGCGCACGGCCTGGAGGTGCTGGGCTACCTCGACACCCCCGACGTCCCGGACGCCCCGGAGGGTGCCGCCCCCGACGCCGTCGCGTGCGGGGCCCGCCGCACGGACCGGCCCGCGTGCTTCCTGGGCGCGGAGGGTGCCATCGGCGTCCTCCAGGTCCTGGCGCGCGAGCCCGCGGCGCGCAACGCCCTGGTCGTTTGCCACGGCGAGCAGGGCGCCCCCGACCTGGCCGTACGGATCAGCGCCCCGACGCCGCCGCCCGCCGCGCAGGCCCCCGCCGTACCCCCGCGCTTCCTCGACCCGCAGCGGTACGAAGGCCCGGACGGCGCGGCGCACCCGGCGGCGGTGGCCCGCCACGTACCGGCGCTGACGGAGTCGCCCGGCCGGGCGGTGCGCGACGAGGTGCCGTTCTGGCCCGCCGAGCCCACCGTCGTCCTGACCGACCGGCCCGGCACGGCAGCCGCGGCGGGCGCCCCGCCCGGCACGCTCGTGCTGTGCACCGCTCCGGCGGACGGCACACCCGGCGTCCACCACGTCGGCGGCGCCGAAGCGGTCGGCCCGCTGCTGGAGGCGGCCGACCCCGACCGCCGCATCCGCCACATCCGCCTGCTCACCGACCTCTCCGCCACCGACCCCGCCGACCCCGCCGACCCGGCCGATCCGGCCGGGGAGAGCCCGGACACCCTGCACGAGGTGCTCTTCCAGGTCGTGCAGCTGCGCCACGACGCCCTCGCGGCACCGGCCGACTCCGGCGCGGGGCAAGCGAGTTGTGTCGGGCTGCTGCTCGGCGCGCTCACCGGCCGCACCCCGCACCCGTACACCGGGCTCTTCACCGGCCTGTTCAAGGTCGTCCACCTCGAATACCCGGACACCGTCACCTTCGCCCTCGTCACCGGCACCCGCGACCCGGCGGCCGCAGCCGCCCGCGCACAGCGGGAGTCGGCGTACGGGCGCGGGCTGCCCGTCGCGTACGACGACGGCGGCGTGCGGCTGGCCGTCACGCTCACGGAGGAGCCGGGGGAGCCGGGGGAGCGGGCCGCGCTCGGGCCCGGCAGCGTCGTCGTCGCCGTCGGCGGCGGGCGCGGCATCACCGCCGAGCTGCTGACCGAGCTGGCCCGGCACTTCCGGCCGACCCTCTACGTCCTCGGCTCCAACCCGGTCGATGCGCACCCGGCGGAGTATCTGGCCCTGGGCGACGCCGAGTTCGCCCGCGGCCGGGCCGACTACATCCGGCGCGGCCTCGGTTCCGGCCGCACCCCGGCGCAGCTCAACCGGGCCTACGAGCGCATCGGCCAGGCCCGCGTCATCCGCGGCAACCTCGCGCGGATGGCCGAGCACAGCGGCGCCGCCCACGTCCGCTACCTCACGTGCGACGTGACCGACCCGGCGCAGGTGACCGCGGCCCTGGACCGCGTCGCGGCCGAGACCGGCGGCGCCCGCATCGACCTGCTCGTCAACGCCGCGGGCCTCAACCGCTCGGCCCCGATCGCGACCAAGAGCCTCACCGAATTCCGCCAGGTCCGCGACCTCAAGCTGCGCGGCTACCGCAACCTCAAGGCCGCGCTGCGCGACCGGCCCCCGGCCGCGTGGTGCAACTTCGGCTCCCTGCTCGGCATGACGGGTCAGATCGGCGAGGCCGACTACGCCTCCGGCAACGACCTGCTCGGCACCGCCGCCACGCACGCCCACCAGGCGCTCGGAGCACGGGAGTTCACGATCGGCTGGACGCTGTGGGGCGATGTCGGCCTGGGCGCCGCCGAGTTGACCAAGGCCTACTTCGAGAAGAGCGGCCTGTACTCGGCGATGAGCACCCCGGAGGGCGTGCACCACTTCGTCCGCGAGCTGCACCTCACCGCGCCCGCGCCCTACGCGATCCACCTCGGGGCCGCCGAACGCCAGGCGGTGGAACGCCTGTTGCCCGGCTTCCTCACACAGCGGGCCACCCCCGACGTGCCCCCGGCCCGGGTGACCCTGCCCGCCCCGCGGGCCGCCGCCGACCGCGTCCCGCAGCTCGCCACCGCACCCCGCACCCCGCGCCCGGCCCAGGGCCCGCCCCCGGAGCCCGCGCCCGCACCCGTGGCCACGCCCGCGTCCACCCCCGACTTCTACCTCGGCCGCGAGATCGCCAGGGAGGGCACCGACGCCGTCACCTTCGAGCGCGTCTTCGACCTCACCACCGACGCCTACCTGCGCGGGCACCTGGTCGCGGGCGTCCCCACCCTCCCCGGCACCTTCGTGACCGAGATCGCGTACGAGGCGGCCTCCCGTCTCGTCCCCGGCCTGCGCGTCTACGCCTTCGAGGACGTCCGCTTCCACCACTTCCTCAAGGTCCGCGAGTCCGGTGCGGGCGCCGCGGAGACCAAGCGTATCCGTGCCGACGTCGTCGAACGCCGCCCCGACATCGGCCAGGCGGTGGTGCGCGTCCGCATCACCGGCGACGTCGTCGCCCCGGGCGGCACGGTGCTGGTCCGGGACCGGCTGCACTTCGAGCTGCGCGTCCTCATGGCGGCCCGGCTGCCCGCCGCGCCCCGCTGGGCGCCCTGGCACGAGGCCGCCGAGACGCCCGTACCCGACCCGTACCACAGCCCCGGCTCCCCGGTGCTGCTCACCGACCTGTTCGTCTCGACGTCCCGTACCCGCCTGCACCCCGGTGGCAAGCGCTCCACCTACAGCCTGCAACTCCCGCCCGACCACCCGGTCTTCAGCCGCTTCGGGATGCCCGTGGTGCTGCTCGACGGGCTCGCCCGCACGGGGGTGCTGGCCCTCGTCGAGGGTGATCTCATCCCGCTCGCCGCCCCGCTCGGCATCGGCCGGATCGACGTCTACGAGCACGGCGGGGATCCCGCGGTCGCCGCCCGGCACGGCCGGATCGACCTCTACGCGGTGCTGCCCGAGGCGGCGGCGGACGGGCACGCGCCCGGTGCGGGCAACCGCTTCGTTGCCGTACGTCCGGACGGCCGGATCCTGCTCCAGATGAAGGACCTGGAGTGGACGGTCATGGGCTATCTCAGCCGCGCCACCGGCCGTTTCCTGACCCCGGCGGAGGCCGCGGCCCAGGCACCCCCGCCCCCGCCACCTCCCGGCCCGTCCGACGAGCCCGGCCACCCCGGCAAGGAGGTGGCAGCGATGGGAAAAGCTGACACCGGCGCGGCCCCCGAGCCGACGCCGGTCCCCCCGACGTCCCCGCAGGCCACCCCCGACACCGCCCCCGACAGCGCCCCTGAACCCGTCCCCGCCCAGCGCACGCCCGTGGAAGCGCCGGAAGCCCCCGCCGCCCCCGAGCCGGAAGCCCCCGCCGCCCCCGCCCCGAAAGCCCCGGCCACCACCCCCCGGTCACGCCCCCGCCGCCCCGCCTCCGGGGCCCCGCGCCCCGCGGGCCGGCGCGCCCCCGGCCCGACCGGGCCCCGCGCCCTGCGCCGCAGCATCCGCGGCTTCCAGCGCAACGCCCCCGCCCTCTTCCGCGAACTCGCCCGCCACTACGGCGACATGGTGCGCGTCCCGCTCGGATTCTTCACCGTCCACCTCAACCTCCACCCCGACAACATCCGCTACGTCCTCCAGGACAACAACGCCAACTACGTCCGCGGCAAGGGCTACGACTACTTCAAAATCTTCATGGGGACGGGCCTGCTCACCCTCGACGGCGACGAGTGGAAGCAGCACCGCCGCGTCGTCAACCCGCTCTTCCACAAGACGGCGATCGACGGCATGGCCACCACCATGACCGACTCGACCACCACCGTCCTGGACCGCTGGGAGGCCAGGGCCGCCACCGGCGAGGCCGTCGACGTCGTGCCCGAGATGATGGACCTGACGCTCGGCGCGCTCGGCAAGGCGATGTTCGACACCGACCTGCACCCCGAGAGCGAGCGCGTCGGCCCCGCGATGGTCACCGTCATCGAGGCGATGGTCTTCCGCGGCACCCTCGGCCAGCTCACGCCCAACGCCGTCCCGATCCCGTACAACCTGCGCATCCGCAAGGCGCGTCGGGTGATGTACGAGATCGTCGACCGCATCGTGGCGGCCCACCGGGCGGGCGAACACGGGCAGTTGACCGACCTCGTCAGTCTGCTGCTCGGCGCCCGCGACGAGAGCGGCGGGGAGTGGACGCGCCAGCAGGTCAGGGACGAGATCATGACCGTCTTCATGGCGGGCCACGAGACCACCGGGACGGGCCTGGCCTGGGCGCTGTACGAACTCGCCCGCGACCCCGAGGCGCAGGAGCGGCTGCACGACGAGGCCGAACGCGTCCTGAACGGCCGTGTCCCCGGCATCGAGGATCTGCCGAAGCTCCCGTACACCCGCATGGTCACCGACGAGACGCTGCGGCTGCACCCTCCGATCTGGCTCTATCCGCGCGACGCGGCGGCCGAGGACGAGGTGGGCGGCTGGCGCATCCCCAAGGGCGGCAGCGTCTTCATGGTCCCCTACGTCACCCACCGCCACCCCGACTTCTGGGTGGATCCGGACCGGTTCGACCCCGAGCGCTTCTCCGACGCCAACCGCGCGGCCCAACCCCGTTACGCCTACTTCCCGTTCGGCGGCGGGCAGCGCAAGTGCATCGGCAACCAGATGGCCGTCGTCCAGACGCATCTGACCCTCGCGATGGTCGCCCAGCGCTTCCGCCTGCACCTCGTCCCCGACCACCCCCTCACCCTCGCGACCACCGTGTCCTTCCGCCCGATGGAGGGCATCCGCCTCGCGATGACCCCGAGGCCCCGATGACCCTGCTCACCCCCGCCGCCCCGCCGCCGCCCGCCGTCGCCTATCCGCCGGACGGCTCCGTGCGCCCGGTCGGCCGCTACGTGTGGGAGCCGGTCGAGACCGCGCCGCTGCCCGCCGCCCCGGATCCCGGTCTGCGCGGCCGGGTGATCGCGGTGGTCGGCGGGCGGGAGACGGAGGCGTACGCGATCGGCACCCGGCTGAGCGCGGCGGGCGCCCATGCCCACCGCCTCGCCCCGCCCCGCGTGGGCGAGGCCGTGGACGACGACGGTGTGCCGGCCTTCCTCGCCGCGGCGGGCGGCCGCCTCGACGGCATCGTGGACCTCGGCGTGCCCGCCCCCTCCGTGCCCTTCACCGCCGCCGATCCCGGCGCCTGGGAGGGGGCCTTCCGGCAGACCTTCCGGCTGCTCCAGGCCGTCCACGCCGACTGGTCGGCGGAAACGGACGCGACCCGGCTGTTCTACCTCCCGGTGACCCGGCTGGGCGGCCTCATGGGCTTCGGGCCCGCCGAGGGGCCACCGCCCGGCATCCCCCAGCCGCTGGGCGGCCTGTGGGCGGGGCTGGCCAAGGGCCTGCCCCGGGAGATCCCCGCCTGCAACATCCGCGTCCTCGACCTCGGACCCGAGCAGGCGGCGGAGACGGCGGAGTCGGTGTGCCGCGAGCTGTACCGCTGGGGCCCGTTCGAGATCGGCCACCACCGCGGGCGCCGCTACACCCTGCGGGCCCGTGCCGCACAGCCCGGACCGCCCCGCGCGTCCCTCTCGCCCGCCGACACGGTCGTCCTGTCCGGCGGCGGACGCGGCATCGGCTTCGCGCTCGCCCGCGCGCTCGCCGCGGACTTCGGCGTGCGCGTGATCGTCAGCGGCCGCAGCCCGCTCCCCGACGAGCGGCGCAGCCCCGAAGTCGCCCTGTCCGAAGCGGACTTCCGCACGTACCGGGACGACCGGCTGCGCGCCGCCGCGGCCGAACGCGGCATCCCCGCCGCCCGCGCCGCCCTCGCCCAGCTCGCCGACGCCCGCGAGCTGTGGCGCAACCTCGCCACGGCCCGCGCCGACGGCCTGCGCATCGAGTACGTCCCCTGCGACATCACCGACCACGAGCAGACGCGCGGGCTCCTCGCCCGCGCGGGCGACCATCTCGCGGGCGTCGTCCACAACGCGGGCGTGGACATCCCGACCCGGCTCCCGCACAAGACCCCGGAGACGCTCGCCGCGGTGACCGGCGTCAAGATCCGCGGCTTCCTCAACCTCCTGCAAGCCCTCCCGCCCGGCACGACCGCCTTCTTCTGCAACGTCGGCTCGCTGACCGGCCGTTGGGGCGGCATGGTCGGCCAGCTCGACTACGGCGCGGCCAACGAGGCACTCAGCCGCCTCGGCCTGTGGGCGGCCGCGGCGCACGGCCTCCCGGTCAGCACGGTCTGCTGGCCGACGTGGGAGCGCCTCGGCATGATCACCAACTACGAGGCGACGCTGCGCTACATGTCCGCCGTGGACGTGGACGAGGCCCTGCACCACTGGCGGCGCGACCTCCTCGCCCGGTCCACCGGCGAGGTCACCTTCATCGGCGACGTGGGCCCGGCCATGCTGCCGTCCGTCCTGCGCGGCTACCAGCAGGATTCCGGCCTGCCCGGCATCGAACGCCTCGCCGCCGCCCGCTCCCTGCTCGGCGAGCCCGTCCGCTACGCCCCCTTCGCGGCGCTCACCACCCACCACGTCCTGCGCCCGGCCGAGTTGCCCGTGTGCGACGACTTCCGCATCGGCGGCGACCCCGCCCTCCCGCTCTCCCTGACCCTGGAACTCCTGCACGCGGCAGGCCCCTGGGTGCAGCCCGAGGGCACCCAGGACCTCCCCCTGCGCGAGGTGCGCGCCCTCACGGTCGACCTGCCCGCGCTCCGCCTCCCGCACCCGGAGAGCCGCCTGACGCGTACGGCGACGGGCGCGTGGGCCGCCGACGGCACCTGGCGGGTGACGGTGGAGCTGACGGCGGAGGGCACCCATGTGGCGTCGGCGCAGCTCGTCTACGGGGACGCGCCCCGGCACCCCGAGGCCGCCCGCACGGACACCCCGCCGCTCACGCCCGGGGCGGGCGCCCCGAGCTGGACCGGCCATGTCGTCCGGCTCGCGCGGTGGCGGTACGCCCCCGACGGCACCCGGCACGCCCTCGCGGAGCCGCACCGCCCGGCGGACTGGCTGCTCAGCTCACCCGCCCCGGCGCCCACCCTCCCGCTCGGCGCGCTGGAGAACGTCTTCCGCGAGGCCTGGTCCGCCCAGCGGGCCCCCGAGGCGCGCAGGCTCACCGTCGCCTCCCTCACGGCGCGGCCCCCGGCTGCCGCGCCCCTCCGCCTGACCGGCACCCCGGACGCCACCCACTGGACCGCGACCCCGCCCGGCACCCCGGACGACCCCGACCCCGGCCCCGCTCTCCGCATCACAGCCCTGCGCTTTTCCTGAGACCCCCATCCCCCCACCCCCAGGAGAACCCCGTGAGAACCCTCGACCGGTCGGACGCCTACTGCGTCGTGGGCGCAGGGGCGGGCGGCCTGGCCGCCGCGAAGAACCTCAAGAGCTTCGGCTTCGACGTGGACGTGATCGAGCGCGCCGACGACGTCGGCGGCAACTGGAACGGCGGCAACCCGTTCAGCGCCGCCTACGACTCGATCCACCTGATCACGTCGAAGCCGTACATCCAGTACGACGACTTCCCGATCCCCGCGGACTACCCGACCTACCTCGGCCGCACCCACGCGCACGCGTATCTGCGCGCGTACGCGGCCCACTTCGGCGTCACCGAGCACGTGGAGTGCCACCGCACGGTGGAGTGGATCGACCGCCGTGACGGCTCACCCGACTGGTACGTGACGCTCGACGGCGGCGAAGTGCGCCGCTACGGCGGTGTCGTGATCGCCCACGGCCACAACTGGGCCCCGCGCTCGCCCGATTACCCCGGCCGCTTCGACGGCACGGTGCTGCACTCGTGCGAATACCGCGACCCGGCCCCCCTGCGCGGCAAGCGGGTGCTGGTCGTCGGCGGCGGCACATCGGGCTGCGACATCGCGGTGGAGTCGGCACAGAACGCCGCCGCGACCTTCCTCAGCATCCGGCGCGGCTGCTACTACTGGCCGAAGTACCTGTTCGGGGTGCCCACCGACGTCCTCTACGAGAACGTCCTGAGGTGGCGGCTGCCCCGCCCCGTCGTCCGCGCCTTCGGCGGTCTGTTCCTGCGCCTGAACAGCGCGGGCGACCCGGCCGGTTACGGGCTGCCGCAGCCCGCGCACAAGCTGCTCGAAGAGCACTTCGTGATCAACTCCACGCTGCTGTACGCGCTGGGCCACGGCGATGTGGCGGCCCGCCCCGACATCGCCGAACTGCGCGGCGACCGGGTGCTGTTCACCGACGGCCGCGAGGAGCGGATCGACGTCATCGTGAACGCGACGGGCTACCGCATGACGGAGTTCCCGTTCATCGACCGCAAGCACCTCAACTGGACCGGCCGCACGCCCGCGCTGCACCTGAGCGCCTTCCACCCGGCGTACGACAACCTGTTCGTCATCGGCTACTTCCAGACGTCCACCGGCAACTGGCCGATCATGGACTACCAGGCGCAGATCATGGCCCGCTACCTGCACCTGCTGCGGACCGACCCGGGCCGGGCGGTGTGGTTCCGCAAGGCGAAGGCGGAGCCCGTCACGACCGACCGGCTCGGCGGCGGCATCACCTACTACGACTCCGAGCGGCACTGGCTCCAGGTCGACCACTTCTCCTACCGCGCGCGCCTGCGCAAGCTCGTCCGCCGCTTCGGCGTCGAACCCCCGCCACCTGCGCAGCCACCGGCACCGTCACCGGATCCGGCACCGCCCGTCGCGGACGCCGTCGCCCTCCCGCAGCAGCCGGAGCACCAGGAGCGCGCCGCGTGATGACCCTGCTCACGCGGCTCGCCACCCGGCACGCCCGCGTCATGCTGCTCGCCGCCCTCGCGGCCGCCGTCCTCGCCGCGGTGATCGGCGCCCCCGTCGCGTCCCGGCTGACCGGCGGGAACCCGGACTTCGTCACGCCCGGCTCCGGCAGTGTCCGCGCGGACGACCGGATCGAGAAGGCGACCGGCATCCACAGCGACGGCGGGGTGATCGCCCTGATCGACACCGGCGCCCCGGCCACCGACCCGCGCACCCGGCGGGAGGCCGCGAAGGTGGCCGCGCTCATGGACGCGGACCGGACCTTCGCCGTCGTCCGCTCCTACGACCGCACGCAGGACCCCGCCCTGGTGTCGAAGGACGGCCGGCAGACCCTCGTCGTCGGCGACTTCAGCGCCCGGCCGGGCGCGGCCGCGCACTACCAGGCGTCGGTCAAGCGGCTGCTGCACGCGACCGCCGGTGACCGTTACGTGAAGCTCGGCGGCAGCGAGGTCGTCGGCAACCAGGTCGTCAAGACCGTCCAGCACGATCTGGAGATCGCCGAACTCGCCGCCTTCCCGGTGCTGTTCGTGCTGTCGCTGTGGATCTTCCGCAGCCTCGTCGCGTCCGCGCTGCCGCTGCTCATCGGCGGCCTCAACGTCGTGCTGACGCTGCTGGGGATGCGGATCGTGGACAGCTTCACCCCCCTGTCGATCTTCTCCCTCAACCTCGTGACGGCGCTGGGCCTCGGCCTCGCGATCGACTACAGCCTGCTCGTCGTCTCGCGCTTCCGCACCGAGCTGACCGTCGATCCGGACGTGCCGCGCGCGATCGGGGTGACGCTGCGCACCGCGGGCCGCACGATCGTCTTCAGCTCGCTGACGGTGAGCGCGGCGATGGCGGCGCTGTTCGTCTTCCGGCAGCGCTTCCTGTACTCGATGGCGGTCGGCGGGCTGCTCGTCGCGCTGTCCGCGGTGCTGGTCGCGCTGCTGGTGCTGCCCGCGCTGCTGCGGGTGCTGGGGCGGCACCTGGACTTCCTGGCCCCCGCGCGCTGGCACCGGGCGCTGGAGAAGCCGGAGAGCACCGAGGGCGGGTGGTTCGCGCTCGCGCGCGGGGTGATGCGGCACGCGGGGCTCGTCGCGGTCGGCGCGAGCGCCTTCCTGGTCGTGCTGGCGCTGCCCTTCGCCCGGGTGGCGTTCACCACCGTCGGGCCCGGCTCGCTGCCGTCCACCGCGAGCAGCAGGACCGTGGACGACACGCTGCGGGCCCGCTTTCCGGCCGACCCGCTGGAGGCCGTCACCGTCGTGGTGAGCGCCGGGCCCACCGCCGGGCCCCAACTGGCCGTGCTGCGCGACCGGGTGGCCGCCCTGCCGGGCGCCGCGGCCGTCTCCGCGCCCCAGCGGCTCGACAACGGCACCTGGCTGATCCGGGCCGCCCCGCGCGAGCCGGGCCTGAGCGGCGGATCGCGCCAACTGGTGCAGGACATCCGGGCGTTGCCCGCCCCCGGGGACACGGCGGTCGGCGGCCAGAGCGCGACCTTCGTCGATCTGCGGACGAGCCTGGTGGCCCGACTGCCCGTCGCCGCCGCGATCGTCCTCCTCACCAGCATGCTCGTGCTGCTGCTCATGACGGGCTCGGTCGTGCTGCCGCTCAAGGCGGTGCTGATGAACCTGCTGACGCTCGGCGCGACCTTCGGCGTCCTCACCGTGATCTTCCAGCACGGCCACGGGGCGGGCCTGTTCGGCACGAGCGGGCAGGGCGCGCTGGACGCGACCCAGCCGGTGCTGCTCTTCGCGATGGTCTTCGGGCTGTCCACGGACTACGGCGTCTTCCTGCTCGCCCGCATCAAGGAGGCGCGGGACGCGGGCGCGGGGGAGCGGGAGGCCGTCGCGCTGGGCCTCGGCCGCACCGGGCGGGTGGTGACGGCGGCGGCGTTGCTGTTCTGCGTCGCGCTCGGGGCGCTCGCGACCTCCCGCATCGTCTTCATCAAGGAGCTGGGCTTCGGTACGGCGCTGGGCGTGCTGCTGGACGCCACGATCGTGCGGGCCCTGCTCGTCCCGTCCCTGATGGCCCTGCTGGGCCGGTGGAACTGGTGGGCCCCGGCGCCGCTGCGGTGGATGTACGAGCGGTTCGGGCTGAGCGAGGGCGACATCGCGGCCGAATCGGCACGGTCGGAATACGCGCGCACGGGCTGACGAAGCGTCACCATGGTGGTGCGGAGCGCAAGCGTCGGCCGCCGCCGGAGCCCGAACGGGGGGCGGCGGCCCCCACCACCCCACCCGCCAGCCGACCGACCAGCAGAGGTGACCGTGTACCACGCCATCGTCCGACGCAATCTGCGCAAGTCCTTCGCCGAGGTCAACCGCGGCGACTACCCGGCGATCGTCCGCCAGTTCACGCCCGCGGCGGAGCACTGGTTCTCCGGCTCGCACGCCCTGGGCGGCGGCCGGCACGACAACCGGCGCATCCAGCAGTGGTACGACCGGCTCGCCGCGCTGCTGCCCGACCTGCGGTTCGAGCTGACGAAGGTCTCGGCGAAGGGCTGGCCCTGGGACACCGTGGCCTTCGTCGAGTGGGTCGACCACCTCACCGACCGCGAGGGCAACCACTACTCCAACCAGGGCGTGCACGTCATCCGGATCGCCTGGGGCAAGATCACCGAGCTGCACATCTACTGCGACACCGCGCTGCTCGCGTCCGTCCTGGACACCCTCGCCGCCCAGGGCGTCACCGAGGCGTCCGCCCCGCCCGTCGGCGACCCGGGCCCCTTCCGCGCGGCAGTGGCCCCGGCGGCCCCCGCGGCCCCCGCGGCCTGACGCCGCCGAGGAAGCCGGGCGGGCCCGCGTGGCGCATCGCGGGCCCGCCCTCCACCGTCTCGCGGGGTGCTTACAACGCGGCGACCCAGTACGGCTCGACGGTCATCCGCCCGTTGCCGCGGGCGCCGTTCAGCACGCCCGACGAGGTCGTGCCGAGGGTGTACCAGGAGTCCACGTAGTCGTCGTCGTTGGTGTACCAGGACGACGGCAGCGCGTCGAGGATCGCGTCGACCAGCGGGATGTAGGCGCCCTGGTCGGTGATCGTCAGCAGCGCGTCGGCGAGCGCCTTGGCGAGCGCGGCGTAGTTGGTGTCGCTGTCGGCCTCCATCATCACGACGTCGGCCAGGTTGTACTTGTAGGCGTTCCAGCTGACCAGGATCTGGTTGGGGTAGTACGTGGTGCCGTCGTCGTCGAGGTAGGGCATGTCGACGGTGTCGACGCGCACCTTCCCGTCGAGGCCGAAGCCGGTGACGATCGAGTAGATCTCGGCGTCGCCGAGGGGCCAGGGCTCCTCGTCGTCGTTGAGGTGGACGGAGTCGATCTTCGTCGTCCAGTAGCCGCCCGTGGCCGCGGGAGCGGCGGTGGACGCGGCGGGTGCGGTGGCCGGGGCGGGTGCGGCCGACCGCAGGCCCGCCTTGCCCAGGGCCTTGTCCACCTGGGCGAGCCCCGCGGCGGTCGCCCGGTCCACGTCGAGATCGACGACGTAGACGGCCTGCCGCGGGATCCGTGTGGCGCTGAGGGTGTGGGCGCGGCCCGCGCTGTCGTACGCGGTGACCGTGGCGGCGTGGTCGTCGTCGGCGGCCACGGCGACCAGCGGCACGGCGTCCGGCGTGAGCGCGGCCCGCATCGCGTCGGCGCCCAGCCGTAGCCGCAGCAGCGGCCCGGCGTCCGCGCCCAGCCCCTTGGCGGCGGCGATGCGCTGCTCGGCGCCCGCCACGGCCCCCGCGAGGGCGGCGGGCGCCGCCCGGCCCGCGGTGAGCGAGGCGAGGCCGACGGGTGCGGAGCCGAGCGCGGCGTCCCGCACCCGGGCCCGCCAGTCCGCCGCGCCGAGGGAGGCGGCGAGCGACCGGGCCACGGTGTCCTCGGCGGCCCCGACCTGCGAGCCCTGCCGCGCGGCGGCGGGCGTGTCGGCGTGAGCGGCGGGCAGGCCGAGCCCCTGCGACGCGAGCGCGCAGCCCGCGCCGAGCGCGAGCCCGAGCGCGGCGCGCTTGTAGACGGTGAGGTGCACGGAGGTTCCTCCTGGAGACGTTCCCGCGCCCGCCGCTCCGGGCGGCCGCGGTCGGGGGTGGTTCGAGGCGGAGCCGATCGCTTCGCGCGCGGCGATCTACGCGAAGAGATCCCGGCCCGACCATCGTGACCGTTGCATGTCAACAAGGACAAGCCGTCTCCCGGCCAACCGGTGAACGAGGTGCGACGGCTCGGCCGCACGCCGGTCCGTTGCCCCGACCGGAGGCGGGGCGTACAATTTTCTGTACGTGAGGAGGAGGTGCCCAGTGAAGACCATGTCGTATTCGGAGTCGCGGGCGAGATACGCCGAGGTGCTGAACTCCGTGACCGACGACCGCGAAGAGGTCGTGATCACGCGGGCCGGCCACGAGCCCGTCGTCATCGTCTCCCTCGCGGACTACGAGTCCCTGCGGGAGACCGCCTACCTGCTGCGCAGCCCCGCGAACGCCCGCCGCCTGCTGGCGTCCATCGACGAGCTGGAGAACGGCGGCGGAACGGTGCGGGAGCTGGTCGAGCCCGAGTGAAGATCGTGTTCTCCTCCCGCGCCTGGGAGGACTACCTGTGGTGGCAGCTCCAGGACCGCCGCGTCCTGAAGCGGATCAACACACTCGTCGCCGACATCACCCGCAACGGCAACGAGGGCATCGGCAAGCCCGAACCCCTCAAGCACGGCTTCCAGGGCTACTGGTCGCGCCGCATCACCGACGAACACCGGCTGATCTACAAGGTCACCGACGACTCGGTGCTGATCGCCCAGTGCCGCTACCACTACGAATCCTGACGGAGTTGTCAAGTGGTGGACGTGACGGGCGGTATGGGGTCGTAGCGCCCTCCGTCACGCAGCAGGGCCCGCGGGACGTTGACCCGTCGGCGGGCGAGCGCGAGGACGGCTTGGGTGTGCCGTTTGCCTTCTGCGCGCTTGCGGTCGTAGAAGCGGCGGGACTCGTCGCAGCAGCGGATGCTGATCAGCGCGGAGGTGGAAAAGACGCGTTGGAGGCGAGGCCGACGGCCACGGTGTCCTCGGCGGCCCCGACCTGCGAGCCCTGCCGCGCCGCGGCGGGCGTGTCGGCGTGAGCGGCGGGCAGGCCGAGCCCCTGCGACGCGAGCGCGCAGCCCGCGCCGAGCGCGAGCCCGAGCGCGGCGCGCTTGTAGACGGTGAGGTGCACACCTGATGCCCCCCGGGGCCGGACCCGCTCCTCAGGCCGCGGCGTCCCCGTGCGGGGCGAGGCCGATCGTGAGTTCGGCGTCGAGGGCCTTGGCCAGGCGCCGCAGCAGCGGGATCGTGGGCACCGTGCCGCCGCCCTCGATCCGCGAGATCTGCGGCTGCTGCATGCCGCACCGCGACGCCAGCTCCGCCTGGGACAGCCCGAGCGCGGTCCGCCGGTCGTAGACCATCTGCCCTAGGTCATGGGCGAGTTCGGCCTCCTCGTAGAGGCGGTCGTACGTCGCGGCGCCCGCGGAGTCGACGTCTTCGCCGAGGAGCGCGCGGTGGCGGCGGGTCTTCCACTCGGCGTGGTTCATCGCAGTTCCTCCTTGATGTCGCGGCTGTAGACGGCGTGCTCGCCGGCCGGTTCGTGCCAGGCCTCACAGGTGGCCTGTGCGACCCGGGCACGCTCCACTTCCGCGGTCTCGCGCATCCGTGTCGTGCGGAAGGTCGTCAGGAGCACGATATGGCGTTCCGGGGCGAGCCAGTAGGTGATGCGCCACGCATGCTCGTCGAGGTCGAAGCGCAGCTCGCGAAGCTTGCCGCCGAGATGGCGGCTGTACGGCTCGCCCAGCGTGGCGGCGTGCTCGGCCAGCCGGTCGACTTTCTGCTCCACGAGCACGTACGCGTTCGGCGAAAGGCTTTCCACTCCAGAGGCGCACCTCGGGTTCGATCTCCACCGTGTACCGGTCCTGACCCATACCGTCAATGATATATGGCGTGGATGGTATGGCTGTCCCGGTGTGCGGCGCCCTCGGCCGTGCGGCGGCGGCCACCGCAACCGCGGTGGCCGCCGCCGTGCGACGCGTCGCGCCCCGCTCAGACCGTCAGCGGGTCCAGGTGCAGGGGCCGGACGCGGCCCTCGATCATCGCGCCGAGGCCCTCCACCGCGACCGTCGCGGGGGAGTCGGCGACCAGCACGGGCATGCCGGTGGCCTGGCGCAGCATCAGGTCGAGGCCGGGCATCAGCGCGCTGCCGCCCGCGAGCATGATGCCGCGGTCGCCGAGGTCGGCGACCAGGTCGGGCGGGCAGTGCCGCAGGACGCCGGTGATCGCGTCGAGCACCGCGGTGAGCGGGGTGCGCATCGCGTGCCGTACGCCCTCGGTCTCGATCGTGACGGTGCGGACCATGCCGCTGACGACGTCCCGGCCGTGCACCTCGGTGGTGAGGGAGCCGCCCTCGGCGGGGGCGCCCAGCATGCGGTGCAGGGGGCGGACGGACTGGCTGGGCAGCATCAGTTCGTGCGCGTTGCGCAGGTGCTGGACGACGGCCCGGTCGATGGCGTCACCGCCGATCGGTACGGTCTCGGCCGCCACGATCGAGCCCAGCGACAGCACCGCGACCTGCGTGGTCCCCGCCCCGCACACCACGATCATGGTGGCCTCGGGGTGTTCGACGGGCAGCCCGCAGCCGACGGCGGCCGCGATGAGGGTGTCCACCAGTTCCACGCGGCGCGCGCCGAGCCCGTACATCGTCTCGACGGCGGCGCGGCGGGCGATGGGCTCGCTGCCGTGCGGGGTGCAGACCGCCGCCCGCAGCATGGGGGCGCGCAGCCGCTTGCGGCCGAGCTTGTCGCCGAGGATGTGCCGCAGCATGCGCTGGGCCATGGCGATGTCGACGACGGCGCCGCCCGCCACGGGCCGGGAGACCCGGATGTGGGCGGGGGTCCGGCCGGCCATCCGTTCGGCGTGGCCGCCGACGGCGATGAGCGCCCCGGTGCGCACGTCGACCGCCGCGACGCTCGGCTCGTCGGCGACCAGGCCGCTGCCCCGCAGGTAGACGCGGGTGCGGGAGGCGCCGAGGTCGACGGCGACGTTGCAGCGGCGCAGCTGGTCGAGGGTCGGGTTCTGGGTGATGAGGCTGTTGACGCCGGTCACTCCGGCCAGGCCGATCACCGGTGGTCCCCGGGCCAGCTCGGCGCGGGACGGTAGGTCGCCAGCGACCAGATGACGAAGATGTCGACCGCGATCATGATGATCGACCACACCGGCTGGTAGGGCAGGAACATGAAGTTCGCGATCATGTTGAGTGCGGCGATCCCGATGCCGAGGTACTTCGCCCAGGTCGCGCCGCGCAGGATCAGCAGGGCGACGAACACCGCGACGATCCCGAGGATCAGGTGGATCCAGCCCCATGCGCGCACGCTGAACTTGTAGACGTAGTCACCGCGCGTGACGATGTAGACGGAGTCGTGGCCGATGCCGACGACGCCCTCCAGGATCGCCAGCACACCGCCGACCAGCAGCAGGATGCCCGCGAAGACCGTCCCGGCGGCTGCCCAGGAGTTGCGGTCGTCGTCGTGCCGCCGCCCCGATGGGCCCGGGGGCGGCGGCTGCGGTGCGGGGGTGGCTTGGCTCATGGCGGCTCCCGGGTCCGTGGGCGGACGGCGGGATCGTGCGATCATGCGATATCCGGCCAGAACCGTACAAAACCCGCCTTGATGACCTCATGATCTGACGATCAGTCCGACAATGCGAGGAAGGCTGGGCCGTACGGGGCTGCGCCATGCGGGCGTTTCGCCGCCACGACGGCCCCGGCGGGGGCCGAACGGGGTGGGGGTCGGTCCGGGGTCAGTCCGCGTCCTCCAGGCGGAAGCCGACCTTCAGGCCCACCTGGTAGTGCTCGATCTCGCCGTTCTCGATGTGCCCGCGGATCTGCGTCACCTCGAACCAGTCGAGGTCGCGCAGCGTCTGCGCGGCGCGCGCGATGCCGTTGCGCACGGCGGCGTCGACGCCGTCCTTCGAGGTGCCGACGATCTCCGTGACGCGGTACGTGTGCTCGGCCATGGCGGAACTGCCCTTCGCTGGGGTTCGCGGTGCCCTTCCACCGTGCCGCACGCCCGCCGGGACCGCACGGCGGCGGAGACCGGGCGGGACGGCCGCAGATCCGCATAAAATGGGCATCGTGACGTCGTCGTGGTCGGCCCCCGTCGTGCGCTGGCTTCCCGGAGCGCTGCTGCTCAGCGGTGTCGCCTTCGACGTGGCGACCCCCGTCCAGTACACCGGGGACCCGTTCTTCGCCACGGCCTGCGTCCTCGCCGGGGCCACCCAGGCACTGCGCGCGACGATCGTCACATGCCTGCTCGCCCTCGCCGCGATCGTCCTGACGACGATCGGCGAAGGCCAGGTCAGCACCCATCGCGGCATCGCGAACATGTCCACCGTCCTCGTGTCCGCCGCCGTCGCCATCGGCGTCAACCGCGCCCTGGAGCGCTACGGCCGCCGGCTGGCCACCGTCCGCGGTGTCTCCGAGGCCGCCCAGCGCGCCCTGCTGCCCGCCCCGCCCACCCGCATCGGCCCGCTCGGCATCGCCGCCCGCTACGACGCCGCCGCCTCCGAGGCGCGCATCGGCGGCGACATCTACGCCGCCCAGGAGACCCCGTACGGCATCCGGCTGCTCATCGGCGACGTCCGCGGCAAGGGCATGGGCGCGGTCGGTGCGGTCGCGGTGCTGCTCGGCGCCTTCCGGGAGGCCGCCGACGACGAGCCCGACCTGCTGCGGCTGGCCGGACGGCTCGACCGCGCGCTCGACCGGTACAAGGCGCTGGCCGGCGACGAGTCCCTCTTCGAGGGCTTCACCACCGGGGTGATCGCCGAGTACGAGACCCCCGGCTGCGGCACCCTGCGCCTGGTCAACCGCGGCCACCCGCCGCCCTACCTCGTCACCGCGGACGGCGCGGTCCGCACCCTGATGCCCACCACCCCCGACCTGCCCTTCGGCATGCACCACCTCAGCAGCGCCCGCTCGGCCCCCGACGAGCTGGAGATGGCGCACGGCGCGACCCTGCTGCTGGTCACCGACGGCGTGACCGAATCCCGCGACCGCCACGGCACCTTCTACGACCCCGAGACCCGCCTCCCCGCCCTCGGCCCCCTCCCCACCCCGCAGGCCCTCGTCGACGCCCTGCGCGAGGACCTGGCCACCTGGACCGCACACAGCCCCAACGACACCGACGACCGCGCGATGCTCGCGGTGCGCCGGGACTAGTTGTAACGGTCCAGGAACGTCAGCCACTGCACCAGGTGCACCACCAGGCCGACCAGTACGACCAGGTCGATCAGCACGGCGGTGACGAGGATCCCGCCGCGGCCGCCGAGCCGGAGGAGGCGGGTGCCGAGGCGGAGGCCGTATCCGGCCATGGCGATCGAACCGAGCAGGAGCAGGGAGTAGAGCAGCTCCCAGTCGGAGTCGTCCGCGTGCACGAGGACGCTGAAGGCGGTGTAGCACGCGAACGCCTGGGGGAAGCCCAGCAGCAGCACCTTGCGCGTCCCGGCCGGGTTCAGGACGGGCACCGACGCGACGGTCGCCGTGGCGTGCGGGGTGCGCGGGGTGCGCGAGGCGGAAGCCGCGGGAGGCGGGGGAGCGGCGGGCCTCGGCGGGGGAACGGCGGGCTTGTGCGCGGGCGGCGGCGGAGGTGCAGGCGGTGCGGGGATGGATGCCGGGTCGGGGCGGAGGGCCGCGGTCAGCCGGGCTGCGAACGCCGGGTCCGTGCGCAGCTCGTCGGCCAGGACGGACTCCACGATGCCCGCCGCCCCCTCACCCGGCTGCTGGTGGAAGCGGGCCAGCGCCGACGCCCCGAGGGCGCTGCCGCCCAGCCGCGCCCAGACCAGCTCCTGCACGGACGTCCGCTGCTCTTCCGGGACCGGCGAGGCGCCGGTCACCACCCGCAGTGCCGCTGCGGCTAACGACGAGGGCTCCATACCCTGCTCCCCCCTGGCGCGGACCGTTTCGCGCAGGGTAGGACCTGGCGCGGGCCGGTGAACAGTGCGCGGGGCGCCGGATCAGTGGTGGAAGGCGGTCGCCACCGAGCTGGGGCCGTGCAGGGGGTGCGGCTGCTTGTGGAGGGACGGCATCAGCTGGCGCAGGTCGTCCATCAGCAGGTCGGCGAGGTCCTCGGAGAAGCCGTTGCGGCACACGATCCGCAGCACCGCCAGATCCTCCCGGTCCGCCGGGAAGGTGTACGCGGGCACGAGCCAGCCGTGCTGGCGCAGCCGCCGGGAGATGTCGAAGACGTCGAAGGACGTGACGTCCGGGGCGGTCGTGAACGCGAAGACCGGCAGCTGGTCGCCCCGCGTCACCAGCCGGAACTCCTCCAGCTCGGCGATCCGCGCGGACAGCGAGCCCGCGACGTCCCGGCTGGTCTGCTGCACCGCCCGGTAGCCGTCCCGGCCCAGCCGCAGGAAGGAGTAGTACTGCGCGACCACCTGCGCGCCGGGCCGGGAGAAGTTCAGCGCGAAGGTCGGCATGTCGCCGCCCAGGTAGTTGACGCGGAAGACCAGCTCCTCCGGCAGCGCGTCCGCGTCCCGCCACAGCGCCCAGCCCACCCCCGGGTAGACCAGCCCGTACTTGTGCCCCGAGGTGTTGATCGAGGCGACCCGCGGCAGCCGGAAGTCCCACACCAGGTCCTCGTCGAGGAAGGGCGCGATCATCGCGCCCGAGGCCCCGTCCACGTGCACCGGGATGTGCACGCCGGTCCGCTCCTCGTACGCGTCCAGCGCCGCGCAGATCTCGGCGACCGGCTCGTACGACCCGTCGAACGTCGAGCCCAGGACGGCGACCACGCCGATCGTGTTCTCGTCGCACAGCGCGAGCGCGGAATCCGCGTCCAGGTGCAGCCGGTCGCCGCTCATGGGCGCCAGGCGCGCCTCCACCTCCCAGAAGTTGCAGAACTTCTCCCAGCACACCTGCACGTTCGCGCCCATCACCAGATTCGGCCGCACCGACCCCGGATAGCCCTTGGTGCGCTTCGTCCACCGCCGCTTCAGCGCCATCCCGGCGAGCATGCACGCCTCCGACGACCCGGTCGTCGAGCACCCCACGGCCTTGCCCGGGTCGGGCGCGTTCCACAGGTCGGCGAGCATCGACACGCAGCGCCGCTCCAGCTCGGCGGTGCGCGGGTACTCGTCCTTGTCGATCATGTTCTTGTCGAAGCATTCGGCCATCAGGACGTCGGCCTGCGGCTCCATCCACGTCGTGACGAACGTCGCGAGGTTCAGCCGCGAGTTGCCGTCGAGCATCAGCTCGTCGTGCACGAGCTGGTAGGCGGCGTGCGGCGACATCGCCCCGTCCGCGAGCCGGTGCTTGGGCGGCGCCGCCGCCATGCTGCCGACGGGGTCGGCGTCCCCGAGGAAGAAGGGGTTCACGGAGACGGAGCGCTCGGAGCCCGAGCCCTTGTGCAGTGACATGTTTGTCACGATACGTGCGACTTTGCGCCTGCGCCGCCGGGCCCTCGTCTGTTCTTCTAGGGGCGCCTGGGAGGTACCCCCACGCGCCCCTAAAAACGGGTGCCTCCCCGGGCGGTGGGTCACCCCACCAAGGTGTGCAGCTCCTGGGCGTTGGAGCGGGTGGCCTCCCAGAGTGCGAGCTGACGCTCGCGGACGTCCGCCACCGCCGCGCCGTGCGCGGAAAGGACCGCGAGGGACTTCTCCGCGAGCACCGCGCCCAGGCGCGGATGGTGGACGGAGACGCCCCACTCGGGCCGCTCGATGTCCGCCAGGAAGTACGCCATCTTCGGGTGCGAGATGAGGCTGAGGATCGGCGTGCCGCAGCCGAAGGGGATCATCCCGGCGTGCCCGCGCATGCCGATGACCAGCCGGGTACGGGCGTACGCGTCCGTGATCTGCGGGTTGTCGTAGTCGTACATGGGGACGACGGGCAGTGAGATGCCGTGCTCGCGCCGCAGGTCGAAGACGAACCGTTCGTCGGCCTGCGCGTGCGCCACGCATCGCACCTCGGCGTGCTCGCCGATGGCCCGTACGGCGGCGGCCATCTCGGCGAGGAAGTGGCCGTAGTCGTGGCCGAAGCGCAGGCCGGCCCGGTCGTAGGCGGCGTTCAGCAGCACGGTGTCCTCGCGTTCGGCCGGGTCGGTCCAGCCGGGGACGAGGTGCCGGGTGACGGTCGTGGGGCAGGGCTGGAAGCGCACCCGGTCGTGCAGGTGCGCGGGGAGCATGGCCCGTACCTTCTCGATGGAGCCGTGGTTGCGCAGCCCGAAGAACGCCGACTTCTCGACCAGCGTGCGCAGCGCTTCCGCGAAGCGACGGGCGCGGTAGGACTGGCCGTCGAAGGCGTTGAAGCCGACCGCGTAGACGATGACGGGCACGTCGAGGCGGCGCAGCACGTCGTCGGGGACGTTCCACTGCCAGGCGCTGTTGCCGTTCGGCGCGGTGTCCGGGATGAAGAGCCCGCCGCCGCCGACGATCAGTGCCCGCCGGGAGTTGGCCTCCTTGAGCGCGGCCTCGCCGAAGAGGCGGTGCGCGTGGACGGCGTTCCAGCGGCGCGGCCCGGTGTCGGGCCCGAAGGCGAGCCGTACGGATTCGGGCAGCAGCTTGTCCCCGGCGTTGCCCTGGTGGGGCATGTAGAAGGCGACGTGCGTGAGCTGCCCGCCCGGTTCGGCGGCGCTCTCCGCCGCGGTCGGTACGGTCCGCTGCCGCATCTCCTCGCTGGGCCCGTGCGTGGGGTCCGCGTCGAGACCGGCGAGGGCGTGCCGGTGGGCGGCCGCGTCGTCGCCGAGTACCCAGTCGAGCTGGGCGAGCCGGGCGAAGGCCGGTGCCGCGTGGTCGGGGGCGGCGGTGGCGGCGAGCAGGTGGGTGCGGGCCTCGGCGTAGCGGGACACGCTCATGAGGGCGTGCCCGTACACCTCGTGCGGCCAGGCGTCGCCGAGGCCGAGCCGGACGGAGGCCATCGTGTCGACGGCCTCCTGGTAGTGCCCGGCCCCGATGTGCGCGGCGGCGACCCGCCGCGCGGCCCCCACGTCCCCGGTCCGCCGCACGTACGGCTCCCCGAAGTGCACGAGCAGCTCCGGGTGGGTGACCCCGGGCGCCTTGAGGTACGCCTCCTGCACCTCCTCCACGGAGGGCGCGCCCTCCACCTCACCGACCCGCGCGAGGTTTCCCCCGTCGATCTCCGCGAAGCCCAGCTCCTTGCGCAGGAGGCCCAGCGCCTCGGCGTCGGGGTGCGCGCTCGCGCCGCCGGTGGTTGCCCCCCTGCCGAGCGCCCGAGCTCTCAGCGCCGTCAGGTCCTCCCGTTGGAGGACCACCGCACCGGGCGCGGCGGTCGCCGCCGAGGCGGAGCGCAGGGTGAGCAGCGGGGCCACCGGCCCCGTCACCACGGTGTCCGCGCAGAACGCCACGACCGTGTCGTAGTCGTCCACCTCAAGAAGGGAGAGCAGCGGATGCGCCCCCGGCGTGGCGGCCCGCGGGTCCACCCGCGGGTGGAGGGCGTGCGCCTCGTCCAGCGCGGCATCCGGCAGCGCCGCGTCCGCGTCGTGGAGGAGGACGAAGTCCTCGCAGACTCCCGGGTTGGTGAGCGCCAGGCTGCGCAGGAGTGCGAGGACCCCGGGCAGCCGCCCGGTGTCGGCGTACGCGGCGAAGGCGATACGCCGTTTGCCGGTGATCGCCGTGGCGGAGTGGACGTCCGCGCGGTCGGTGGAGGAAGGAACGCTCATCGGAGGGAGATCACCGGGCCCCGGACGTGCTGGGCGCGGGCGAGGACCCACTCCCGTTCGCGTGTGTAGTCGGTCGGCGTGGCGGTGGCCGACGCCTCGGTGAGCCGGAAGGGCTCGGTGGTGAAGAAGTCGAAGCCGTAGAGGTCGAGCCGTGGGCTGACGTCGAGGAAGTCGAGCAGCCATACCGCTTCGAAGCCGCAGGTGAGCGCGGCCGGCCAGGCGTCCGTGCCGAGCCCGCCGACGCCCCGCAGCGGCCTGCGCAGCGAGTCGTCGCCGGTGAAGTGCTGCGCTCCGGGCACCATCCGTTCGCGCAGGGCGTGCCGCCAGTCGGCGGGTTTGTCGGCGAGGACGAGCCGGGTGGTGACGGGGACGCGCCAGTTGTGCGGGCTGCGGTGGTCGGTGACGTGGATGTCGGTGCGTTCGCCGGTGGCCTCGGGGTCGAGGCGGAAGGAGGTGAAGCGGACGACCAGGTCGTAGGTGTCGATCTCGGCGCCGAGCGTGGTTTCCGCGAGGGACTGGGAGTTGGCGACGAGGGCGACGGAGCGTCCGGCGACGAGGTTGCGGAATTCGCCGATCCGCAGGCGGGCGGTGCCGCCGAAGAGCGGGTCGGGCAGCGGGGGCCGCAGGTGGGTGCGGCGGCGGTCGGCGTAGAGGGCGACGGCGGGGGCGAGCCGTGCGGTCTCCTCGGGTCCGGCGAGCGGCAGCCGGGTGTCGAGGTGGGCGGTGACGGCGGCTTCGAAGGCGTCGAAGGGGCCGTCCGCGAGGGCGGTGACGTCACCGGCGTCGGTGCCGTCGAGGGCGCCGAGCATGGCGGAGCGCCAACGCGCGGCCGACCGGAGGGCGCTGATGCGGGCGGTGGCGTCGGCGGCGCCGGGTGAGTCCGCGGGGGTGTGTTCCAGGTAGCCCTCGAACGCGGTGACGGCGGCGCCGAGGTCACCGGCGGCCTCCAGCGCGCGGCCCCGCAGCTGCCAGGCGCCGCGCGATCCCTTGCGGCGGGCGAGGACCGCGTCGGCGGCGGCGCGGGCGAGGGCGGGCTGTGCGGCGCGGAGGGCGGCGGAGCCGAGGGCGAGCAGGGCGTCGGTGAGGTCGCCGCCCGCGGCCTGCCGGTCCCGTACGGCGGTGACGGCGGCCGCGAGTTCGCCGCCTGCCGCACCCGTCTCCTCGTAGAGCCGCAGGCACTCGGCCGCGGTGGCGGTGCCGGTGGTGGCGCGCGGACCGGCGCCGCGTCCCGGCAGGGCGAGGCCGAGCAGGCGGCGCCCGAGGGTGGTCTTCGTCATGCTGCTCCAAGCGTCCACAGCCCCGGACGGGCCCGCGGGGTGGCCTGAAACACTAGGAGAGGGGGCGGTAAGGGCCCATGGTCTGGACGTGAACACGTGGTGTCAGGCGGCGGAACATCGTCTTCTGACTACCCGTCGAACGGGCGACGTGTGACGTGCGGGGCGTGCGGTGCACGAGCTGGGCGCCCGCGAGGTCGTCGGCTGCGGGGAGGCGGAACACCCCGCGGGCGTCGGGGCGGCCGACCACGACCCCCGCGGGCCGTTTTCGGCCGCCGCTACCCCCTCGCCGAGGGCGCGCAGGCCTGCGCCGACTTCCTGCGCCTGCACACCACCGGCAAGGTCGTCGTCCTGGTGCGGGACTCAGGAGCCGTCGGCCAGGCCTGACTTCAGCGCACGCGTGAAGCGGACGACCCGCTCGGCCTGGACGCGCGCGGCGGTGAGCGTCTGCTCGCCGACCGGGAGGTCACCCTGCCCGGCGACGTGCGACGTCCCGTACGGGTTGCCGTCCACGAACTTCGACGGGTCGGTGTAGCCGGGGGCGACCAGGATCCCGCCGAAGTGGTGGATCGTGTTGTACAGGGCCAGCAGCGTCGACTCCTGGCCTCCGTGCGTGGTCGCGCTGGACGTGAAGCCGCTGTAGACCTTGTCCGCGAGCTTGCCCGCCTGCCACTGCGGCCCGAGCATGTCGAGGAACTGCTTGAGCTGGCTGGTGACGTTGCCGAAGCGGGTCGGGGTCCCGAAGATCACCGCGTCCGCCCATTCCATGTCCGTGGGCTCCGCGACCGGGATCCCCGCGGTGGCCTCGACGTTCGCCCGCCAGGCCGGGTTGGAGTCGATCGCGGCGTCCGGCGCCAGCTCCGTCACGCGGCGCAGCCGCACATCGGCGCCGGACTTCTTCGCGGTCTCCGCGATGGCCTCGGCGATACGCGCGATGGTGCCGGTGGCGGAGTAGTAGATGACGGCGACGTTGACGTCGGTCATGACGGTGCCTCCTGGGGGCGGGGTCGTGTGACGGTAGACGACCCTACGGTCACCGTCCGTCCACGGATACCCGGCGCGCTCAACGCGCCGGGCCCCCGCCCCGGTGGCGGGCGATTACGCGCTCGGTACGTCCTGAGCCGCGGCGAAGGCGGCGAAGGCCGCCCACGCGGCGGGGCTGAACGTGAGGGCGGGGCCCTCGGGGTCCTTGGAGTCCCGTACGTGGATCGCCCCGGGGTGAGCGGCGACCTCGACGCAGTCGCCCGCGTCGCTGCCGCTGTAGCTGGACTTCTTCCAGTGGTGGGCCACCTCGACGCAGGCGCCGCCCTCGTCGTTGCTGTAGCTCGACTTGAACCACTTCAGTGACTCGGTCATGCCTCTCCTAGCATCTGCTCCAACAGGCCCTTCGTTTCTTGGGTGTTGAGGGCCTGCGTGCGCAGCATCGCATACCGCTGGGCCAGAATGCTGACGTCCTCCGGGTCGCGGATGAGGCGACTGGTGCGCTGCGTTTCGGTGTAGGCGAGGAGTTCGTGCTTCGGCGTTTCCAAGAGTACGAAGGGGCCGTCGAGAGCTGCATGAGAGGTGACCCCGACCGGCAAAATCTGGAGGGTGAGGCCTGGCATATCCGCGCAGTTGCGGAGGTGCCGGAGCTGTTCCTGATGGACTTCCATACCGCCGATCCGGTCCCGGAGTGGTGCCTCGGACAGGACAAAGCTCAAGGACGGCGGCACCCGGCGTTGCAGGATCTCCTGCCGTTCAAGCCGAGCGGCGACTTGTCGGGTGACTTCGTCTGGGTCGTGCAGCGGCACCCGGTTGCCGAACACCGCACGCATGTATGCCTCGGTCTGGAGCAGACCCGGCAGGACGTGAGTCTGGTACGAGGAGATCGCGATCGCGGTCTTCTCCACGTCGATGAACTCCAGGGCCCACATGGCGATGGCGCCCTGGTCGTCCGGCAGGTGCTGCACACCGACCTCCAGCACGCCACTCGTGCGCAGCAGCAGGTCGAGCTGCTTGGCCAGGTCGGGAGTGAGGGGGCGGCGGCCCTGCTCGATGGACTCCAGCTTGGCCACGCTGATGACCAGTATGTCGGCCAGTTGGGTCTGCGTGTAGCCCGCCGCGATACGCGCCTGTGCTAATTGGGCGCCCAGAGTTTCGAACGGAGTGGGATTCTTCTTGGGCGGTCGCCGCTTTCGTGGCGTTGCTGCTGCCATAGCTATGGCCTACCCCACTTCAACTCTCCGTGTATCGCTGCTAACCCGTACATCGTAAATGTACGGGTTACCACTCTGGAAGAGGGCGATCACTGTGCGCGACCCTGACGGTCATGAGTGATGAGGCACAAGAGGCCGACGTGCGGGAGCAGTTCTACCGCCGGGAGCGGCGTTCGATTCCCGCCGCGCGGGAGTTCACGCGTGAGGCGCTGAAAGCGTGGGACTGCGTGGTCGGCCGAACCGACGACGTACTCCTGTGTGTCAGCGAGCTGACGACCAACGCGCTGCTGCACGGGGTGCCGCCCGGACGCGGGTTCCTGCTGCACCTGAGCCGCGGGGAGGGCGGGGTGCTGCGGGTGGAGGTGCACGACAGCGGCGATCCGTGGCCCGCCGGCGTCCCGACGACGGACCGGCCTCAGGTGGCGCCCGACGACGAGGACGGGCGCGGGCTCGCGCTCGTCGGGGCGCTGGCCGACAAATGGGACGTGGCGGACCGGCATCCGGGCAAGGTCGTGTGGTGCGAGTTCGCCCCGCGCGAGACATCGGGCTGAGGGCGCCCGCCGGGCCTACGCTCACCCCATGACCTCATGCCAGGAGTGCGGGTTCGTGTACGACCTCGGGACCCCCGGGGAGTTCGCCGGGCAGATCCGGGCCACCGCCGGGGCGTACCCGCGGTTCCTCCTCGTCGCGCCGGAGGGGGCGTTGCGGCGGCGGCCGGAGCCGCAGACGTGGTCGCCGCTCGAATACGCCTGCCACGTACGCGATGTGCTGCTGGTGCAGCGCGAGCGGGTGCTCGCCGCGCGGCGGACGGATGTCCCGGTCGCCGAGCCGATGGGGCGCGACGAGCGGGTGGAGCACGACGGTTACGCCGACCAGCGGCCCGACGACGTGGCGCGGCAACTGCTGGACGCGGCCGGGATGTTCGCCCACTCCCTCGACCGCCTGCGGCCCGGTGACTGGGACCGTGCGCTCGTCTACACCTACCCCGAGCGCGCGGAGCGCCCGCTGCGCTGGCTCGCCGCCCACACGCTGCACGAGCTGCGCCACCACCTGCGGGACGCCGAAGGCCAGCTCCCGGCGGCGGAGCTGGCGGCGGACTGACCGCGTGCGGGTGACGGGCGGGGCCCGGGAGGGGGCCGGGTCCCGCCCGGTGGGGGGGCTATTCGAGCCGCGGCGCCCGGGTCGGGGCCGGGCAGATGCGCTGGCCGGTGTTGTCGAAGACATAGAGGTGCGCCAGGTCGACCAGCAGCGGGACGCGGTCGCCGCGGCGCAGCCGGACGTCGGGCCCGGTCCGTACGACGAGGTCGCCGGTCTGTGTCTCGGGCGTCGAGGGGCGGTCGATGACCGAGACCGGGGAGGACCCGGACGCGTGCGCGCCCGTGGACGGCTCGCGGTCCACGACACCGGCCTGGAGCCGCCGGGCCGCCTTCTGGGCGAGCTTGCCGAGCCCCGACCCGGCCGTCACCGACCGGCGTGAGCCGTTCTTCGCGGCCTCCGGGCGCGGTGCCTCCAGCTCCGGCACGATCGCCGGGCGCGACCCCGTGTTGAGGTGCACCAGCGATTCGTGGCCCTGGTACTCGACGTGCTCGACGATCCCGGACAGCACGACCTCGCCCGGCTGCGCCTGGCTCGGCTGCGCGATCCGCACCGCCTCCGACCGCAGCCCGACGATGATGTTGCGGCCCTGCTGGATGCGCAGCATCTGGTGGTCGTAGTTCAGCGGCTCGGGCAGGCCCAGGCGCTGCCGCCCGAAGTCGATCCACATCCCGCCGGTGAGCGGGGCGAGCACGGTCGCCTGGAGCAGGTTGATCCGCGGGGTGCCGACGAAGGCGGCGACGAAGACGTTCTCCGGCAGGTGGTAGGCCAGCCGGGGGGTCGAGACCTGCTGGAGCACACCGCTGCGCATGATCGCGACCCGGTCGCCGAGCGACATCGCCTCGGCCTGGTCGTGGGTGACGTAGACGGTGGTGACGCCCATGCCGTGGGTGAGCCGGGCGATCTCCGCGCGCAGATGCGAGCGCAGCTTCGCGTCGAGGTTGGACAGCGGCTCGTCCATCAGGAAGACCGAGGGGTGCCGGGAGATCGCCCGGCCCATCGCGACGCGCTGCCGCTCGCCGCCGGACAGCTGCCCGGGGAAGCGGTCCAGGATCTCCTCGATGCCCAGCGTGCGGGCGGTCTCGTCGATCCGCGGCCCGTGGTCCTCGCCCGGCATCTCGAAGCGCAGCGGGAAGCCGATGTTCTCCCGGCTGGTCATGCTGGGGTAGAGGGCGAAGTTCTGGAAGACCATCGCCATCTTGCGGTCGCCGGGGGCGAGGTCGTTGGAGTATTCGCCGTCCAGCAGCAGCTCACCGGTCGTGATGTCCTCCAGGCCGGCGATCATCCGCAGGACCGTCGACTTGCCGCAGCCCGACGGCCCGAGGAGCACCAGGAACTCGCCCGGGGCGATGTCCAGCGAGAACCGGTCCACGGCTGGCGACGGCTCTTTCGGGTAGTACTTGGAAACTTCGTGCAGGGTGATGGCGCGAGTCATAACGGGAGCCGCCAGGTGGTTCGGACGCGGTGACGGGACACGTGGGGGGGAGGGAGGGAGAGGAGTCGCCTGTGCGGCGCTCGCAGTGTGTGGCGCATGGGAAAAATGTGACGTTCGATGCGTTCGATGCGTTCGATGCGTGGGATGTGCGTGAGGCCCGGGGTGCTGGGAGTGCTTGGCGTGATTGATGCGCTTGTGGCGCATGTGATCCAAGGGGTAAGACTTGCCGGACTTGCGGTGGTGCGGGGGTGACGCTGCGGAGAAGGTAGTCCACCGCACACTGGTTGCGGAACGTTTGTATCAACACTCCATTGATACTTTTGGAGCGTGACGAACCTCGCGCTCGGTCCGAGCTGGCTCTCTCCCGACCACCTGATCAACACATACGGCCTGTGGGGCGTCCTGGTGATCGTGTTCGCGGAGTCCGGCCTGCTGATCGGATTCTTCCTGCCCGGCGACTCGCTGCTGTTCACCACCGGGCTCCTTGTGGCAGGTGGGACCCTCGACAAGCCGCTGGGCCTGGTGGCGGTGCTGATCGCGCTGGCCGCCGTCGTCGGGCAGCAGGTCGGCTACTGGTTCGGGCGCAAGGTGGGGCCCTCGCTCTTCCGGCGGCCCGACTCCCGGCTCTTCAAGATGGAGAACATCGAGAAGGCCCACGGCTTTTTCGAGCAGCACGGCTCGAAAGCCATCGTGATGGCGTGCTTCGTTCCGGTGGTCCGGACCTTTACGCCGATCGTCGCAGGCGTCAGCCGAATGAACTACCGCACCTTCGCCACCTTCAATGTCATCGGCGGCTCCCTGTGGGGCGCCGGCGTGACCCTGCTGGGCTACTGGCTCGGACAGATCGATTTCGTCAAGAACAACATCGAGGCGATCCTCGTCCTCGTCGTGCTCATCTCCGTCATCCCGCTCGGCATCGAATACCTGCGCGCCCGGCGCAAGGGACAGTCAGAGGGCCCGGCCGCCGGCGCGGCCGACTCCGGCGAACTGGCCGGCACCGCCGCCCAGCGCAGCGGCGGGCGCCACCGCGCGCAGAAGGGCTGAGGCTGCCGTGGCGGGCCCGCGCCCCGGGGACGGCTCGTCGGCGTACACGCCGCCCGAGCCGCTCGGCGGTGCGGGCTCGGCCTTCACCCCGCCCGAAGGCATCCCCGTCATCGCCCTGCCGCCCCACGACGCCCGGTGGCAGGACCGCATGCGGACCATGGTCCGGCTCTCCGTCACCGAGCGGCCCGTCCCCGAGGGCCTGCTCGCCCGCCAGGAGTCCGGGCACGCGCTGTCCGTCCCCCGCGTCCTCGACCTCACCCTGCGCATCGGCGAACTGCTCCTCGCGGGCGGCGAGGGCGCGGAGGACGTCGAGGCGGCGATGCTCGGGGTCGCCTACGCGTACGGGCTCGTCCGCGTCGAGCCCAACGTCACCTTCACCCTCCTCGGCATCTCCTACCAGCCCTCCCTCACCGAACCGCCGCTCAGCTCCACCCGCACGGTGCGGCGCCGCGGCACCGACTACACCCGGCTCGCCGCCGTCTACCACCTCGTCGACGACATCACCGCCGGGGACGTCACCCTGGAGGACGCGTACCGGCGGCTCGCCGACATCCGGCGCAACCGGCACCCGTACAGCAGCTGGTTCCTCACCGGCGCCGCCGGGCTGCTCGCGGGCGCGGCCAGCCTCCTCGTCGGCGGCAACCTGATCATCTTCCTCGCCGCCGCGCTCGCCGCGATGGTCGGCGACCGGCTCGCCTGGCTGCTCGCCGGCCGCGGACTGCCCGAGTTCTACCAGTTCGCCGCCGCGGCCATGCCCGCCGCCGCGATGGGCGTCCTCGTCGACCGCGCCCACTGGATCCCCGGGACGGCCGGGGTCCAGTCCTCCGCCGTCATCACCGGCGGGCTCTTCGCGCTGCTGCCCGGCCGCGCACTCGTCGCCGCCGTCCAGGACGGCCTCACCGGCTTCTACATCACCGCGTCCGCGCGCCTGCTCGAAGTCATCTACCTCGTCGTCGGCATCGTCATCGGCGTCACCCTCGTCCTCTACGCGGGCGTCCGCTTCGGCGTCACCCTCAACCCCGACCAGGCGCTCCGCGCGTACGACCAGCCCTGGGTCCAGCTCATCGCCGCGATGGTGCTGACGCTGGCCTTCGCGGTGCTGCTCCAGTGCGAACGGGGAGTGCTCGTGCTCGCCACCCTCAACGGGGGAGTCGCCTGGACCGTCTACGGCGTCCTGCACTTCCAGGCGGGCGGCAACCAGGTCGCCGCGACGGCCGCGGCCGCGGGGCTCGTCGGGCTCTTCGGCCAGCTCATGGCCCGCTACCGGTACGTGTCCGTACTGCCGTACGTGACCGCGGCGATCGGGCCGCTGCTGCCCGGGTCCGCGACGTACTTCGGGCTGCTCGCGGTGACCCAGGGGCATGCGTCGGCCGGGGCGACCCAGCTCACGCGCGCTGCCGCGCTGGCCCTCGCCCTCGCGATCGGCGTCAACCTCGGCAACGAGGTCGCCCGCCTCGCGCTCCCCACGCCGGGCCCGTCGGCCCCCCGCCTCGCCGCGAAGCGCACGCGCGGCTTCTGACCGGACGCCCCGGGGTGCCCCCGGAGGTGCTTCACGCGACCTTCCCGCCGTCGTGGCTTGTCGCGCAGTTCTCCCCCAGGGCTTCGCCTGGGAGGTACCCCCACGCGCCCCTGGTGTGTCGCCCTGCGCGGCATGCGCGAGCCCCTCTCCTTGCGGGCGAGGGCACTCGTTTTTCAGGGGCGCGGGGAACTGCGCGACAAGCCACCCACGTGCCGCAAGGTCGCGACGCCCACCGCAAGGGGCAGGGCGGAGCGAGAAGCCCCCGCCGGGGGGAGGTCGCGCGGCGCACCGGACGAGGCCGGGTGGGGGCGTCATCCCGTGGCCAGCTCGGACGCGAGCGCGTCCAGCGCGGATTCCGCCGCGGACGCGGATGTCGAGCCCTTGGTCATGAACGCGAAGGCGAGTATCCGGCCCGCCGGGGTGACCGTCACCCCGGCGATCGTGTTGACGCCCGTCAGCGTGCCGGTCTTCGCGCGGACCACCCCGGCCCCCGCGGCAGCGGAGAAACGGGAGGCCAGCGTGCCGGTGAACGCGGCGACGGGGAGCCCGTCGAGAACGGGCCGCAGCTCCGGGTGCTCCGGCGACGCGGCGAGGGCGAGGAGCCGGGTGAGCGCCGCGGGCGGCACCGCGTCGTCCCGGTCGAGCCCGCTGCCGTCGGTGAAGACGGCGTCCCCGAGCGGCACCCCGTACGTCCGCAGCGCCTGCGGAAGAGCCTTCGCGACACCGGCGAAGCTGAGCGGCTGCCCGGACGCCCGGGCGACCTGCCGGGCGAGCGCCTCGGCGATGTCGTTGTCGGAGTCCGTGAGCATGCGCTCGACGAGCTGGTCGAGCGGCGCCGAGTGGTGGACGGCGAGCCGCGCCCCGCCCGCGCCGCTCGCCTTCTTCGGGCTGCCGGTCACGGTGATGCCGTGGGTTTCGAGGAGGTGCGCGAACTGCTGGGCGGCGGCGCGGGACGGGTCGAGGGAGCGGGTCGCGGGCCCGCTGCTGCCGGGGTCGAGGCGGCCCTCGGCGACCATGAGCGCGGTGACGGGCGCGAGGTTCTCGTTGACGCCGATGGGGTGGAGCGTGGGCCCCGAGTAGTACGAGGTGTCGTACCCGAGGTGCACGGAGGTCGTCCCGCGGGCGCGCAGCGCGGTGGCGGTGTCGGCGGCGAGGCCGTCGAGCGTGAGGGTGGGGTCGCCGCCGCCGACGAGCACGACCCGGTCGTCGTCGGTGGCGACCGTGCTGGTCGTGAGGGTGTACGCGTCGCCGAGCGTCCCGAGCGCGGCGACCGCGGTGGCGAGCTTGGTGGTGGAGGCGGGCGTCGACGCGGTGCCGGACCGGCGGTCGTACAGCACCTGCCCGCTCGCGACGTCGACCACGGACCCGACGCGTACCGTCCCGAGGCCTGGCGCGGCCATGAGCGGCCGCAGCCGCGCGGTGAGGTCCGCGGCGAGCGAGGCGGGCGCCCGCCCGCTCCCGGCGGCGGCGAACACCGGCCCGGCGGTGGGCGCGTGGGCCCCGACGAGGTCGGTGTCCGCGCACGCCCCGCCGGATCCGCACGGCGTGCCGGGCGCGGCGTGCGGCCCGGTGTGCTTCGCCCCGGGCGAGCGCGATGCGGCCCAGGACCGTTCGGCCGTACGCTGGCCCGCGTCCCACGGTCCCGCCGCGGTCACCGCGACCGCGGCGAGCACCGCGCCCACCGCCGCCGATATCCCCACGACCTGCACCGTTCTGTTGAGCGGCACCCCCGACCAGCCCCTTTCGCGACCACCCACTTGCGTGGGAGACACTTAACCACCCGCACTATGCGCTGATCATGGAGGAGTACGGCCTTGGAGTTCGACGTCACGATCGAGATCCCGAAGGGTTCGCGGAACAAGTACGAGGTGGACCACGAGACCGGTCGTATCCGCCTGGACCGCAGGCTCTTCACCTCGACCAGCTACCCCGCCGACTACGGCTTCATCGAGAACAGCCTCGGCCAGGACGGCGACCCGCTGGACGCCCTGGTGCTGCTGGACGAGCCGACCTTCCCCGGCTGCCTGATCACCTGCCGCGCCATCGGCATGTTCCGTATGACGGACGAGGCCGGCGGCGACGACAAGGTGCTGTGCGTGCCGGCGTCCGACCCGCGGGTGGAGCACCTGCGCGACATCCACCACGTCAGCGAGTTCGACCGGCTGGAGATCCAGCACTTCTTCGAGGTCTACAAGGACCTGGAGCCCGGCAAGTCCGTCGAGGGCGCCGACTGGGTCGGCCGCGCCGAGGCCGAGGCGGAGATCGAGGACTCCTTCCGCCGCCTGAAGGAGCACGGGCCGGGCCACTGAGCGCGTGCGCCGCACCGCCTTCGCCGAGGGGCGGGCCGCGGGGGAGACCCCGCACGGCCCGCCCCTTCCGCGTTCCCGGGGGTTCCGCGGGGCTCCGCGGGCTTCTCCGGGTTCTTTCCGGGTTTCCCGCCCGGCTGCGGGCGCCCCAAAGCACGGACCGGCAACGTACCGTGAAGGCATGACGAGCATCGGTGGAAGCGAGATGGTCGACTGGAACCTCGCCGTGGCCACGGCGACCCGGCTCACCCGGCCGGGCCCGGAGGTGAGCCGGGACGAGGCGCGCGCGATCGTGGCCGAGCTGCGCGGGCACGCGCTCGACTCCGAGGCGCACGTACGCGGCTTCACCCGGATGTACGACGAGGACGCGCCGCCGCACGGCACCCCCGTGCTCGTCGTGGACCGCGCCGGATGGGTGAAGGCCAACGTGGCGGGCTTCCGCGAGGTCCTCAAGCCGCTGCTGGTCAAGATGCAGGAGCGCCGTCCCGGCGGCCCCGGCGGCGCCGTGCTCGGCACGGTCGGCGGCAAGGTCACCGGTGTCGAGGTCGGGATGCTGCTGAGCTTCCTGTCCTCCCGCGTGCTCGGGCAGTACGAGACGTTCGCCCCGCCGAGCCGGGAGATGCCCGCCGGACCGGTCAAGCCCGCCCCGGGGCAGTCGCGGGCCGGGCGGCTGCTGCTCGTCGCCCCGAACATCGTGCACGTGGAACGGGAGCTGGACGTCGATCCGCACGACTTCCGGCTGTGGGTGTGCCTGCACGAGGAGACGCACCGCACCCAGTTCTCCGCGGTGCCGTGGCTGCGCGACCACATCGAGGCCGAGATCCAGGCCTTCCTCGGCGAGACCGAGCTGGACGCCTCGACCGTGGTGGAGCGGGTCCGGCAGGCCGTGCAGTCCTTCGGCGGGCAGAACGGCGCCAAGGAGCAGGAGGAGGCCGAGGCCCGCGAGGAGGAGCCGGACGGCGGGCGCAGCCTCGTCGATCTGGTGCAGACCGCCTCGCAGCGGGAGATCCTGGCCCGGCTGACCGGCGTCATGTCGCTGCTGGAGGGCCACGCCGACTACGTGATGGACGGTGTCGGGCCCGAGGTCGTGCCCTCGGTCGCGGAGATCCGGGAGAAGTTCAGCCGCCGCCGGGCCAGCGGCGCCGGACGCCTCGACCAGGCGCTGCGCCGGCTGCTGGGCCTGGACGCGAAACTGCGGCAGTACCGCGACGGCGAGCGCTTCGTGCGGGCGGTCGTCGACGAGGTCGGCATGGACGGCTTCAACAAGGTGTGGACGTCGCCGAACACGCTGCCCACCAAGGCGGAGATCGCCAAGCCCGCGGAGTGGGTCGCCCGGGTCCACGCCCGGCCCGCCGCCGACGGCTGACCGCGGGGTCCGTACGGGGTCGGCGCGCCGCCCGCCGCCCGCGCCCCCGGGCGGGGGCACGCGCCCCTGGTTCACCCGTCCGAGGGACCGTATGCGCAGGGTAGGGCGTGCGATGCTCGGGTAATGCCCGGGCTTCTGTCACCATCTGAATACCCTGCGTCATCAACTCCGGAACTTCACGAGCTTCCCGCGCTCGGCGACGTTCTCGCACCCAGCCTCCTCAGGAGGGAACCGGACATGGGACCCCACCCCACGGTCGCGGCGATACGCCTGGCGGTCCGCCGCGTCCTGCACGACGTCCTCGGCTCGTCCGCCGACCCGCACCCCCTGGTGCTCGCCGCATGCAGCGGCGGCGCCGACTCCATGGCGCTCGCCGCCGCCCTCGCCTTCGAGGGCCCCCGCCTCGGCGTGCGCTCCGGCGCGGTCACCGTCGACCACGGCCTGCAGGACGGCTCCGCCGTGCGCGCGCAGGAAGTGGCCGGACGGCTGCGCGCCCTCGGCCTCGACCCGGTCGACGCCGTCGGCGTGACCGTCGGCCGCCAGGGCGGCCCCGAGGCCGCCGCCCGCGACGCCCGCTACGCCGCCCTCGACGACGCCGCCGAACGCTTCGGCGCCGCGGCCGTCCTGCTCGGCCACACCCGCGACGACCAGGCAGAAACGGTGCTGCTCGGACTCGCCCGCGGCTCCGGGATCCGCTCGCTGTCCGGCATGGCCGCGGTGTCCGGCGTCGGCGGCCGCTACCGCCGCCCCTTCCTGCTGCTCGACCGCGACACCGTCCGCCAGGGCTGCCTGGCCCAGGGCATCACGGTGTGGGAGGACCCGCACAACCACGACCCCGCCTACACCCGCTCGCGGGTCCGCCACGAGGCGCTGCCGGTGCTGGAGAAGTCGCTCGGCAAAGGCGTCGTCGAGGCCCTGGCCCGTACCGCCCAGCTCTCCCGGGACGACGCCGACGCCCTCGACCAGTGGGCCGCCGACGCCCAGGCCGACGCGGCGGGCGACGACGGCAGCCTCGACGTACGGCGGCTGTCCACGCTGCCCGCCGCGGTGCGCCGCCGGGTGCTGCGCCGTACCGCCATCGCGGCGGGCTCGCCGCCCGGCTTCCTCTTCGCCCGGCACATCGAAGAGGTGGACCGCCTGGTCACCGGCTGGCACGGCCAGAAGGCCCTCAACCTGCCGGGCGGCGTCGCCGTCCTGCGGGCCAGTGGCAGACTGTTCTTCTCGCCGTCGTAGCCATTGGGTGGGCCGACGTGCGCCGACGTGGACCCGAGCAGCTGAGGACGTACCAGGCAGTGAACGAGATCGACATGGGCACGGACCTGGAGAAGGTACTCATCTCCCAGGCCGAGATCGACGCGAAGCTCACCGAGCTGGCGGCGCAGATCGACCAGGACTACGCGGGCCGGGAACTGCTGATCGTGGGCGTCCTCAAGGGCGCGGTCATGGTCATGGCGGACCTGGCCCGTGCCCTGTCCACCCCCGTCACGATGGACTGGATGGCGGTGTCCTCCTACGGGGCGGGCACCAAGTCCTCCGGCGTCGTCCGCATCCTCAAGGACCTGGACACCGACATCGCCGGCCGCCATGTGCTGATCGTCGAGGACATCATCGACTCCGGCCTGACGCTCTCCTGGCTCATCAGCAACCTGGGCTCGCGCGGCCCGGCCTCGCTGGAGGTCTGCACGCTGCTGCGCAAGCCCGAGGCGGCCAAGGTGGAGATCGACGTCAAGTACACGGGCTTCGACATTCCCAATGAATTCGTCGTGGGATACGGCCTGGACTACGCCGAGAAGTACCGGAATCTGCCCTTCGTGGGCACCCTCGCGCCGCACGTCTACGGCGGCTGACCGGCCCTCCCGCCGGCCCCCTCGCGGGCCGGCCGGATCCGCCCGGGAGGCCCCGGGGAACCTGCGCCGATTTCCCGGCGTTGGAGCAGGAAAGCGGGTTGGTTAACAGTCGGCGGCGCCCTCGGGTGACAATGCTGGGGTACCGTCCGAAGGTCGGGTCATTACAACACCGGATGCACAGGCCGCCTGACAGGCGGTGAGGTGCCTCACTGTGGCAGGAGGGACGGGGCGGATACGCCCCGCATGGATGGACGTGAAGCGCTATTTCCGTGGGCCAGTCATGTGGATCGTGCTGGTTGTCCTCGCCGTGGTCGTGTTGATGCAGGTCGTCGGGTCCGGCGGCGGCTACAAGACGGTTGACACCGGCGCGGTCCTGCACGCGATCGACACCAATCAGGCCAAGTCCGCCGAGCTGACGACCGGCGACGACAACTCGATCAAGGTCCAGCTCAAGGACGGCGTCAAGATCGAGGGCAGCTCCAAGGTCCGTGCCAGCTACATCGGCGACCAGGGCGCGGCCATCGCCCAGGACCTCCAGAAGATCGTCGACGGCAAGGTCCCGGGGGTCCAGCTCCCGGACAAGTACACCGTCTCGCAGTCCAAGCAGAACGCCTTCGTCGGCATCCTGCTGTCGCTGCTGCCCTTCGTCCTGATCGTCGTGGTCTTCCTCTTCCTGATGAACCAGATGCAGGGCGGCGGCTCGCGCGTCATGCAGTTCGGGAAGTCCAAGGCCAAGCTGATCACCAAGGACACCCCCAAGACGACGTTCTCCGACGTCGCGGGCTGCGACGAGGCCGTCGAGGAGCTCCAGGAGATCAAGGAGTTCCTCCAGGAACCGGCCAAGTTCCAGGCCGTCGGCGCCAAGATCCCCAAGGGCGTGCTGCTCTACGGCCGCCCCGGTACCGGCAAGACGCTGCTCGCCAGGGCCGTCGCCGGTGAGGCGGGCGTCCCGTTCTACTCGATCTCCGGCTCCGACTTCGTCGAGATGTTCGTCGGTGTCGGCGCCAGCCGGGTGCGCGACCTGTTCGAGCAGGCCAAGGCCAACGCCCCGGCCATCGTCTTCGTCGACGAGATCGACGCCGTCGGCCGGCACCGCGGCGCGGGCCTCGGCGGCGGCCACGACGAGCGTGAGCAGACCCTCAACCAGCTGCTGGTCGAGATGGACGGCTTCGACGTCAAGGGCGGTGTGATCCTCATCGCCGCGACCAACCGGCCCGACATCCTCGACCCGGCGCTGCTGCGTCCGGGCCGCTTCGACCGGCAGATCGCGGTCGACCCGCCGGACCTGATGGGCCGCCTGGAGATCCTCAAGGTCCACCAGAAGGGCAAGCCCATCGCGCCGGACGTCGACATGATGGCCGTCGCCCGCCGCACCCCGGGCTTCACCGGCGCGGACCTCAGCAACGTGCTCAACGAGGCCGCGCTGCTGACCGCCCGCAGCGACAAGAAGCTGATCGACAACTCGGTGCTCGACGAGGCCATCGACCGCGTGGTGGCCGGTCCGCAGAAGCGCACCCGCATCATGTCGGACAAGGAGAAGAAGATCACCGCGTACCACGAGGGCGGTCACGCCCTGGTCGCGGCGGCTTCCCCCAGCTCCGACCCGGTGCACAAGGTCACGATCCTCTCCCGCGGCCGCGCCCTCGGCTACACGATGGTGCTGCCCGACGAGGACAAGTACTCGACCACGCGCAACGAGATGCTCGACCAGCTCGCGTACATGATGGGCGGCCGCGCCGCGGAGGAACTGGTCTTCCACGACCCGACCACCGGCGCGTCCAACGACATCGAGAAGGCCACCGCGACGGCCCGCGCGATGGTCACCCAGTACGGCATGACCGAGCGCCTCGGCGCGATCAAGTTCGGCTCCTCCGACTCCGAGCCCTTCCTCGGCCGTGAGATGGGCCACCAGCGCGACTACTCCGAAGAGGTCGCCGGGCTGGTGGACGAGGAGGTCAAGAAGCTGATCGAGACCGCGCACAACGAGGCCTGGGAGATCCTGGTCGAGAACCGCGACGTGCTCGACAACCTGGTGCTCGCCCTGCTGGAGCGGGAGACGCTGAACAAGGAGGAGATCGCCGAGATCTTCGCCCCGATCGTGAAGCGCCCGCCGCGTCCGGCCTGGACGGGCTCCGCCCGCCGTACGCCGTCCACCCGGCCCCCGGTGCTCTCGCCGAAGGAGCTGGCGCTGACCAACGGCAGCCAGCAGCCCGCCAACGGCAGCGGCCCGGCGGCGGTCACCACCGCCAAGCCCCCGGCCGAGCCCTCCGCCGAGCCGACGGCCCCGCCGGAGGACGGTCAGAGCGACAGCTGACCACCCGCACCCGCGGCGAAGCCGCAGGTCGGGGGGCAGCCCGGAATGAAGGTCGCGGTCCCAGGGTTCTACCCTGGGACCGCGGCCTTTTTCCGCAAGTGGCCGGGCTGTCGCCCCGCCGCCCCGGGCCGCACCGCTCACGGCATTGTCAGCACCGCAGGAACGAGGCACCCCATGACGGACCCCGTGACGCTCGACGGCGAGGGGACCATCGGCGAGTTCGACGAGAAGCGCGCCGCGGCCGCCGTGCGCGAGCTGCTCCTCGCCGTCGGCGAGGACCCGGACCGTGAGGGCCTGCGGGAGACCCCGGCCCGCGTGGCCCGTGCGTACCGCGAGATATTCGCCGGCCTGTGGCAGGAGCCCGAGGACGTCCTGACCACGACCTTCGACCTCGGGCACGACGAGATGGTGCTGGTCAAGGACATCGAGGTGATGTCCTCCTGCGAGCACCACCTGGTGCCCTTCGTGGGCGTCGCCCACGTCGGCTACATCCCCTCGTCGTCCGGCAAGATCACCGGCCTGTCCAAGCTGGCCCGCCTCGTCGACGTCTACGCCCGCCGCCCCCAGGTGCAGGAGCGGCTGACCACGCAGATCGCCGACGCCCTCATGCGCATCCTGGAGCCGCGCGGGGTGATCGTCGTGGTCGAGTGCGAGCACATGTGCATGACCATGCGCGGGGTGCGCAAGCCCGGCGCCAAGACGATCACCTCCGCGGTGCGGGGGCAGCTGCGGGACCCGGCCACCCGGTCCGAGGCGATGAGCCTCATCATCGGCCGCGGCTGAGCCCCGCACGCGTGCGGCGGTCAGGAGAAGGTCCCGCCCAGACGTGAGCTGAGCCACTCCAGGGCCGGCGGGATCTCACGGGACCACGTCGTGAAGTTGTGGCCGCCGCTCGGCAGGATGATCGACGACACATGGGTCGGGCCGCCCCCCAGGTGGATGAAACTCAGGGTGTCCTTGTAGTTGCGCTCGCCCTTGCGGCTGCTGGTCACCAGCAGGCTCACCGGCGGGTGCGGCATATGGCCCATCCGCCACAGCAGGTTCGCCTCGCGGTGCAGCCGGGCGTCGCCGCCGTAGAGGTCACCGGTCGTGGCGTCCATCGGGGCGCTGTAGTCCGGTGAGAGGCCCACCGCCACCGAGAAGCTGCCCGGGTCGCTGAGGGTGAGCTTCACCGCGCAGTAGCCGCCGGTGGAGTCGCCCATCACCGCCCAGTTCCGCCCACCCGTCGCCACCCGGTAGCGGGCGGTGATCAGCGCCGGTACGTCCTTGGCGAAGTACGACTCGACCTGCGGGCCGCCCGGCACGTTCGTGCACTCGGTGTCCCGCGGCGGGGCCACCGTCGGCCGCATCATCACCAGCACCATCGGCCGGGAGCGGTGGTCCTTGACCAGCTGCGCGTTCACCGTCGGGTACTTCAGCTTCTTGTAGAGCGACTCCGCCGTGCCCGGGTAGCCGGTGAGCACCAGCACCGCGGGGAAGCGGGCGGTCGGCTCACGGAAGTACTCGGGCGGCAGATAGACGTACGCCGTGCTGGTGATGCCCGTCGTGCCGCCCGCCAGGGCCACCTTCTGGATCTGCCCGCCGCGCTTGGGGATCGCCCCGCCCGGCACCCCGGGGCGCACGGTGCCGAGCACCCGCATCCCGCCGTCCTGCGGCGAGCCGAGGCTGTGGTCGACCACCACACCCGGCGTGGTGTTGCGGCCGAAGAGATCGGCCCAGGAGGCGTAGAAGCCGAAGGACGTGTTGAGGGCGAGCCCGATCACGGCCATCAGGGACAGCTGGGTGCCCAGCAGGATCCCCACCCGGCCGAGGACCGGCACGAGGCCGCGGCGGGAGAGCCGTGGCCAGAGCCACACCGTGAGAATGAACAGCGTGAGGGCCAGCAGCGTGGCTGCCAGCAGCACCTTCTTGCTCGTGAGACCCATGTCGGCTGGAGACTTTCTGCGTCGGCGTCCAGTGATACGGTCCGGGACGCAACCCGAGCAGCCAGGTTTCCGTCCTAGAGGGCGCAAAAATTCGTACTGGAGCAGATTGCGGGATGTGCCCGTGATTTCCCGGTGATGCTGTGGTTTGGTGACTCATGTCTGTAGTGCTAGAGGGCGAAAGCCTGGAACAGGTTCCGCGGGCGGTGTGTGATGTCGGCTGACCGTCAGTGCCCAGAGCGCAGGCACCGCTGGCCGGTGCCGTCCCGGGCCGTGCCCAGGATCATCGGCACCGCCACGGCGGTCATCGGGCTGCTCGATGTGATCTCCGCGGTCTTCCCGGCCTTCCGCAACGGCCGGATGCACCACATGGCCGCGGTCTTCCCGGGCACCGTCAGCACCCTGGCCGGTGCGACCGCGATCGTCACCGGCATCCTGCTGCTGATGCTCGCGCACGCCCTCAAACGCGGAAAGGTCCGGGCGTGGTGGGCCACCGTCGCCCTGCTCCCGGTCGGCGCCGCCACCCAGCTGATCTACCGGCACTCGTACTTCGGCGCGTGCGTGTCCCTCGTGCTGCTCGCGGTGCTGGTGCGCAACCGGCGCGAGTTCACCGCGCTGTCCGACCCGCGCACCCGCTGGCGGGCGCTGCTGAACTTCGTCGGGCTCAGCCTCTTCGCCTTCGCCCTCGGCCTCGTCATCACCAGCGCCCACCCCGCCTCCGAACGCGGCAACCCCGGGCTGCTCGACCGCTGCCAGCACGTGCTGCTCGGCCTCTTCGGTATCGAGGGGCCCGTCGAGTACTCCAGCGACCGGGTCAACGACCTCGTCGGCTACTCCCTCGGCGGCCTCGGCCTGCTCATCGCCGCCTCCACCGCCTACCTCGCGCTGCGCCCGGCCCGCCCGGTCGCCGAGCTGAGCGAGGCCGACGAGGACCGGCTGCGCGCGCTGCTGGCCCGGCACGGCGCCCGCGACTCGCTCGGGCACTTCGCGCTGCGCCGCGACAAGTCCGTGGTCTTCTCGCCCAGCGGCAAGGCCGCCGTCTGCTACCGGGTGGTCTCCGGCGTGGCACTGGCCGGCGGCGACCCCATCGGCGACGTCGAGGCGTGGCCAGGCGCGATCGAGTGCTTCATGGACCTGGCCCGCGCCCACGCCTGGCTGCCCGCGATCGTCGGGTGCAGCGAGACCGGCGCCGAGGTCTGGACCCGCGAGACCGGCCTGGACGCCCTGGAACTGGGCGACGAGGCAATCGTCGACACCGACCGCTTCACCCTCGAAGGCCGCGCCATGCGCAATGTGCGGCAGATGGTCAAACGCATCGAGCGCGCCGGGTACGTCACCCGGGTACGCCGGGTGCGCGACCTCGGCGAGGACGAGAAACAGCAGGTCAGGCTGGCCGCCGACGCCTGGCGCGGCACGGACACCGAACGCGGCTTCTCCATGGCCCTGGGCCGCTTCGGGGAGGACGTGGACGGCGACTGCGTCGTCGTCACCGCCCACAAGGAGCCCGATTCGGGCGCCGCCCACCCCGAGCTGGGCGACCTGCGGGCCGTGCTGCACTTCGTGCCCTGGGGCCGGGACGGGATGTCGCTGGAGATGATGCGCCGCGACCGCAGCGCCGACCCCGGCCTGAACGAGCTGCTGATCGTCGCCGCCCTCCAGCAGGCCCCCGGGCTCGGCGTGGCGCACGTGTCGCTGAACTTCGCGATGTTCCGCTCGGCGCTGGCCCGCGGCGAGCGGATCGGCGCCGGACCGGTGCTGCGCGGCTGGCGCGGGCTGCTGGTCTTCCTGTCCCGCTGGTTCCAGATCGAGTCGCTGTACAAGTTCAACGCGAAGTTCCAGCCCGAGTGGGTGCCGCGCTTCCTGGTCTTCCCCAACTCGCGCGACCTGCCCCGTATCGGCTTCGCCACCATGCAGGCCGAAGGCTTCGTGACGCTGTCGCTGCCGCTGCCCGACGCCGTCCAGCGCTTCCTGCCCGGCCGGGCCCGCCGCCCGCACCGTCAGCGTTCCGGTTACGCCGCCCCGCCCGACCACGTCGCCGCCCGTGCGGCGCGCGAGGCCTGCGAGGGCGCCCAGACCGGCGCGGACGGCGAGGGCCACGAGGGCGCGGACAAGCGGAGTGCGGTCGCCTGACCCGTACCGCCTACGCTGGGACGCATGAGTACCCAGCAGGGTCCCGCCGGACCCGTAGGACTGCCGCAGTGGGACCGCTGCGCGGTCATGGGCGTGGTCAACGTCACGCCGGACTCGTTCTCCGACGGCGGGCGGTGGTTCGACGCCGAGCTGGCCGTCAAGCACGGGCTGGACCTCGTCGCCCAGGGCGCCGACCTGGTCGACGTGGGCGGCGAGTCCACCCGGCCGGGTGCCGCGCGGGTGGACGAGGCCGAGGAGCTGCGCCGGGTGCTCCCGGTGGTGCGCGAGCTGGCCGCCGCCGGGGTGCTCGTGAGCGTGGACACGATGCGGGCGAGCGTCGCCGAGCAGGCCGTCGCCGCGGGCGCCTCGCTGGTCAACGACGTCAGCGGCGGCCAGGCCGACCCGGCGATGATCCCCGTCGTCGCGGCCGCCGGGGTGCCCTTCGTCGTCATGCACTGGCGCGGCCAGAGCATCGACATGAACAACCGGGCCGTCTACGCCGACGTGCTCCGCGAGGTCCTCGACGAACTGCGCGCCGCCCTGGACCGCGCGGTCGCCGGGGGCGTGGACCCCGCCCGAGTCGTCCTCGACCCGGGCCTGGGCTTCGCCAAGGAGACCCCGCACGACCTGGCGCTGCTCGCCCACCTCGGCGAGCTGCGCGCGCTCGGCCGCCCGCTGCTGGTGGCCGCCTCCCGCAAACGCTTCCTCGGCCGCGTCCTGGCCGGTGACACCGCCGCCCCGCCGCCGCCCGCCCGCGAGCGCGACGCCGCCACCGCGGCCGTCACCGCGATCGCCGCCCGCGAGGGCGCCTGGGCGGTGCGGGTGCACGAGGTGCACGCGAGCGCCGACGCCGTACGCGTCGCCCACGCGATCTCCGCGGCGGCGGGCGGCACGGACCGGGGTGGTACGGACCCGGGGGGTACGGATCCGGGCGGCCGGCGGGCCGAGGGCACGGGGGCGGGCGCATGACGGCGAAGACGGCGGAGGCACGCGCGGTCGAGCGGGCCAACCAGGCCTTCTACGACGCGGTGGAGAACTCCGACCTCGACGCCCTGGAGGAGGTCGTCCTCGACGGGCCGCTCGCCGAGACCGTCGCCGTCGTCCACCCCGGCTGGCCCGTGCTGCGCGGGCGCCGCGAGGTCATGCGGTCCTTCGCGCTCATCATGGCCAACACCGACTACATCCAGTTCTTCCTCACCGACGTCGAGATCGGCGTGGACGGCGACGCCGCCGTGGTCACCTGCACCGAGAACATCCTCACCGGCGGCCCCGCCGAGGAGGACGACCCGGCGGGCTCGTCCCTCGTCGGCGGCCTCGTCGTGGCCACCAACGTCTTCCGGCGCACCGCCGACGGCTGGCAGCTCTGGGTCCACCACGGCTCCCCGGTGCTCGCCGAACAGGACGACGAGACCGCAGCGGCCGAGAACGAGGAATGAGCGAGGGTGAGCGCGATGAACACGACGGGCACGGCGGGTGCGGGGAACACCGGGAACACCGGGAACGCGGCGGGCACGGCCGCGCTGGACACCGTCGCACTGCGCGGACTGAAGGTGCTCGGACACCACGGGGTCTTCGAGCACGAGCGCGAGCAGGGCCAGATCTTCGTGATCGACCTGGTCATGCGGCTGGACACCGCCCCGGCGGCAGCCGGTGACGACCTCGCCAGGACCGTGCACTACGGTGTGGTCGCCGAGGAGGTCGCGGCCGTCGTCTCCGGCGAACCCGTCGACCTCATCGAGACTCTTGCCCAGCGCATCGCCGACACCTGCCTGGGGCACGAGGCCGTGCAGGAGGTCGAGGTGACCGTACACAAGCCCGACGCGCCCATCGCCGTGCCCTTCGACGACGTGACCGTGACCATCACCCGGAGGCGCCCGTGACCGCCGAATGGCCGCAGCAGTCCGCAGACCCGACCGTCCAGCCCGTCCCCGCCGCGGTCGTCGCCGCCGTCGACGCGGCCGACAGCACCTTGCAGAACCCGCAGACCGCCGTCATCTCCCTCGGCGGCAACCTCGGCAACCGGCTGGAGAACCTCCAGGGAGCCGTCGACGCGCTGGAGGACACTCCCGGGGTGCGCGTCAAGGCCGTCTCCCCGGTCTACGAGACCGAGCCGTGGGGCGTGCCCGCGGACAGCCAGCCCGGCTACTTCAACGCCGTCGTCCTCATCCGCACCACCCTGCCGCCCGGCTCCCTGCTGGAGCGCGCCCACGCGATCGAGGAGGCCCACTCCCGGGTCCGCGCCGCGCACTGGGGCCCGCGCACCCTCGACGTGGACATCGTCGCCTACCAGGGCGTCCGCTCCGACGACCCCGTCCTCACGCTGCCCCACCCCCGCGCCCACGAGCGCGCCTTCGTCCTCGTACCGTGGTACGACGTCGACCCGGCCGCCGAGTTCCCCGGCCGCGGCCCCGTCGCCGACCTGATCGCCACGGTCGACCGGCAGGGCGTCCAGCGCCGCGACGACCTGGAACTTCGGCTGCCCGAGTAGACGTTGCGTGAATGGCCGTGATCGGCCGGAAGTTCGTAGGGGGATGGTCGACATGGAGGCGGGCGCTCGGTGAGCACACTGCGAATCAGGACGCTGGCAGGGCTCTTCGCGGCCGCCCTGGTCGTGGCGTGGGCCGCGGCACGGCTGTGGGACACGCTGGGCACCCTGCCCGGCGTGCCCGTCGCCGCGCCCATCGTCCTGGCGGTGATAGCGGCCGCACTCCTCGCGACCGGCCTCTCCCTGCGCTCGCGGCTGCGGGCCCAGCGCGAACGCCGCCCCGGCGCGAAGGCCGTCGACCCGCTCGCCGCCGCCCGCGCCCTCGTCTTCGCCCAGGCCAGCGCGCTGGTCGCGGCACTCGTCGCGGGGATGTACGGCGGCACGTGCCTCTACCTCATCATGTACAAGCTCGACATGGACCCGCGCCGCCAGCAGGCCGTCTACGCGGGCCTCGCCTTCCTCGCGGGCGTCCTCGTGGTGGCCGCGGCGATCTTCCTGGAGCGCGTGTGCAAACTCCCGGAGGACCAGGACGGTCCGCCGGGAGCCCACCCGACCCGCCGCTGAGCCCCGGGGGGCTCGGGCCTTGCGCGCTCCGGGGTGCCCCCGGGGGTGCTTTGCGCGATCGTCCGCGCGTCGTGGCTTGTCGCACAGTTCTCCCCCAGGCTCCGCCTGGGAGGTGCCCCCACGCGCCCCTGTCTGTTGCCCTGCGCGGCATGGGCTGCGCGCAGGGTGAGCGCTTTGGAGGTTGACCCCGGAGGGGGGTGCGTGGGAAGTTCGGGAACGTGAAGGTACGTACGCCCAAGCTGACCCGGAGGGTCCACCTGGACCTCCTCCGGTACGCGGGCTGCGTGTGTACGGCCGCGCGCTGACCGCACCGCGGTGTTCAGCGCGCCTCCGGGCCCGCCGTCAACCTTCGCATCCCCGGGTGGATACCCATGCTCACCTCACGCCGTAAGACCACCGCCCCCACCGCAGCGGAGCTGCTGGACTTCGCGCGGCGCACCGCCGCCGACACCGCGCTCGTACGCGATCTCCCGCTCGACCCGGACGGCCGCACCTGGGTGCGCCTGGAGGGCCCGGCAGGCTCCGAGGCCTGGCTCATCGGCTGGCCCCCGGGCGCCGAGACCGGCTGGCACGACCACGGCGGCTCGTACGGGGCGTTCGTCACCGCGGCCGGTGAGCTGACGGAACTCTCGCTCGCGGTGCCGCTGCCCGCCGAGGGCTGGCGGGCACTGGAGCTCGCCGACGGGGTGGACCGCAGCCGGGTCCTGCCGGAGGGCCGGGGGCGGGCGTTCGGGCGGCACCATGTGCACCAGGTCGAGAACCGCTCGCCGCGCAGCCATGCGGTGTCCGTGCACGCCTACTACCCGCCGCTGCCGCTCATGCGCCGCTTCAGCCGCAAGGGCGGCACGCTGCGGCTGGAGCTGGTCGAGCGCCCCGAGGAGTGGTGATGGCGCCTTCGCTGGACGCGCACCTGGCCGCGCTGCGGGCCACCTACCGCAGGCTGGACCCGGCGGAGGCGGGGGCCGCGGCGGAAGCCGGGGCGCTGCTCGTCGACATCCGGTACGCGGCCCTGCGGGACCGGGACGGCACGATCCCGGGCGCGGTGATCGTGGAGCGCAACGAGCTGGAGTGGCGGCTCGACCCGGACGGCTCGCACCGGCTGCCGGAGGTCGGGTCGTACGCGCTGCCGGTGGTGGTGATCTGCAACGAGGGCTACGCCTCGACGCTCGCGGTGGCGTCGTTGCGGGAACTCGGCCTGACGGCGGCGACGGATCTGGCGGGCGGCTTCCAGGCGTGGCGCGCGGCGGGCCTCCCGGTGACCGCACCGGACGGCACCCCGACCCGCCCGTCAGCCTCGATCGCCGGTCCGGGCCACTGACTGTCAGCGGCACTGACGGTCGGGCGGGCTGACGGGTGGAGGGGGTCCGGCGCGTCGGGTGGCCCGATCGTCAGCCGCGCTGACGGTCACGGGGGCTGAGGGGCGCGGGCCCGGCACGTCGGCTCGGCGCGGGTCGGGTCGGGTCGGCCGATCGTCAGCTCGGCTGCGCATCCGTGCCTGACCGTCAGCCGCGCTGACGGTCAGAACGCGCTGACGGTCAGCTCACCGACTCCACCGGGACGCCCGCGCGGACCGAGCGGCGCAGGGCCTCGTGGAGGCTCGCGGGGGTGAGGACGCCCGCGAAGCGGTCGCCGTCCAGGACGGCGACCCAGCCGGCGTCGTGCTGGAGCATCGTGCTCAGCGCCTGCTTGAGCGGTGCGCCGAGCGCGACACGGGCGGGCATCCGGCGGGTGTGGTCGGCGACGGCCCCACCGCGCGCGAGGTCGGCGGCGGGGACCCAGCCGTGCGGGGCGCCGTCCGCGTCGAGCACGACCGCCCACCGGGCACTCTGCGCGCGCAGGGCCGCGGCCGCGGGCGACGCGGGCTCGTCGAGGCGCAGCAGCGGCGCCCGGTCGAGGTCGGCGGGGGTGATCGCGGTGACCGACAGCCGCTTGAGGCCGCGGTCGGCGCCGACGAACTCGGCGACGTAGGGGCTCGCGGGGTCGCCGAGCACGGCGGCGGGGGAGTCGTACTGCTCGACGCGGCCGGACCCGTAGACGGCCATGCGGTCGCCGAGGCGTACGGCCTCCTCGATGTCGTGCGTGACGAAGAGCACCGTCTTGCGCACCTGCGCCTGGAGGGCGAGGAACTCGCTCTGGAGACGTTCGCGCACGACCGGGTCGACCGCGGCGAAGGGCTCGTCCATGAGCAGCACGGGCGGGTCGGCGGCGAGGGCGCGGGCCACGCCGACGCGCTGCCGCTGGCCGCCGGAGAGCTGGTCGGGGTAGCGGGGGCCGAAGACGGCGGGGTCGAGGCCGACCAGCTCCAGCAGTTCGGCGGCCCGCGCGCGGGCCGCCGCCCGCTTCCAGCCGAGCAGCGCGGGCACGGTCGCGGTGTTGTCGAGCACCGTGCGGTGCGGGAAGAGCCCGCCGTGCTGGATGACGTACCCGATCCCGCGGCGCAGCGCGACCGGCTCCACCGTCGCGATGTCGCGGCCGTCGAGCAGGACGCGCCCGCCGGTGGGCTCGATGAGCCGGTTGACCATCTTCATCGTCGTGGCCTTGCCGCAGCCGGACGGCCCGACGAGCGTGACCAGCTCGCCGTCGCCGACTTCGAGGTCCAGCCCGTCGACGGCGAGCGTGCCGTCGGGGTAGCGCTTGCTGACGTTCTCGAACCTGATCACCGCGCCCGCTCCCGTCCGTCCCGGTTTCGGCTGTTTACACGTTATCCACAGCTTCCTGAGGGGATATCAGGGATTGTCGGAGCTTGCGGCTAGGCTCGCAGCCATGATGACCACGGATGACTGCCTGGTCGCCAACGACTGGGTGTGCGGGGAGTACCTGCGCGAATACCGCTCCGACCTGACCGCCGCGACGCTCCAGCACCTCTGGATCACCGCCGAGTCGGTGGCGATCGGCCTCGCCGTCGCCCTCCCACTCGCGCTCGCCGCCCACCGCTGGCGGCGCGTGGCGGCGGCGCCGGTGCTGGTGGTGACGACGGTGCTCTACACCGTGCCGTCGCTGGCGATGTTCTCGCTGCTGCTGCCCGTCTTCGGCATCTCCTCCTGGCTGGTCGTCACGGGCCTGGTGCTTTACTCGCTGACGATCCTGGTGCGCAACGTCCTCGCGGGCCTGGACGCGGTGCCCGCGGAGGTCACCGAGGCCGCGCGCGCGATGGGGTACGGGCGGCTGCGGATACTGGCCGCGGTCGAGCTGCCGCTCGCGCTGCCCGCGATCATGGCGGGGCTGCGGATCGCGACCGTCTCCACGGTCGCGCTGACGACGGTGGGCGCGATCGTCGACTACGGCGGCCTCGGCAATCTGCTGCTGTCCGGCATCGGCAGCAACTTCCGGGCCCAGGTGCTCGCCGCCTCCGTGCTGTGCGTGGCCATCGCGGTGCTGGCCGACGTGCTGCTGCTGGGCGTCCAGTGGCTGCTCACCCCCTGGCGGCACGGGCGCGGCGGCCCCGGCCCCGGCGGGCGGCTGCCGCGGCGCAGACGCGGGCGGGGAAGAGCCGGGGGCGTGCGGACGGCGGCGGCGTCGTGAGCGCGGTCGGCGGCGCGTGGCGGTGGCTCACCACGGGTGCGCACTGGTCGGGCGGCGAGGGCGTCGTGCACCGCCTCACCGAGCACCTCTACTTCAGCGGGGTCTCGCTGGCCATCGCCCTGGCCGTGGCGCTGCCGCCCGCGGTGCTGCTGGGCCACCACGGGCGCGGCGGCGCCCTCGCCGTCAACATCTCCAACGTGGGCCGGGCGGTGCCGACCTTCGCCGTCCTGACGCTGCTCCTGCTGCTCATCGGCTCCGGCAGCGACTGGCCGGTGATCGTCGCCCTGGTGCTCTTCGCGGTGCCGCCGCTGGTGACCAACGCCTACGTCGGGATACGCGAGGTGGATCGGGACGTGGTCGAGGCCGCCCGCGGCATGGGGATGACCGGGCGGCAGCTGCTCCTCGGCGTCGAGCTGCCGCTCGCCTTCCCGCTGATCTGGACCGGTGTCAGAAGCGCCGCCGTCCAGGTGATCGCGACCGCCACGCTGGCCGCGATGGCCGGATTCGGCGGCCTGGGGCGGATCATCACCGCGGGCTTCAACCGGCAGATCAACGCCCAGGTGGTCGCCGGCGCGGTGCTCGTGGCCGGGCTCGCGCTGCTGGCCGAGGGGCTGTTCCTGGCGGTGCAGCACGCCCTGGACCCGATACGCCGCCGGTCCGCGCCCGCCGTCCCCGCCCCCGTGTCCGCCCCCGCACCCACTGGAGCCGTCCGCCCATGAACGCCGCCCCCCTGCGCGCCGCCGGTACGGCCGCGGCCGCCGCCCTGCTGCTGGCCGGATGCTCGGCCGGGACGTCCGCCGCCCCGGCGTCCGGCACCGCCGCCGCGAGCCCGGCCGCCGCCGATGCTGCGGGCACCGACCTGGTGATCGGCTCGGCGGGCTTCACCGAGAGCGCGATCCTCGCCGAGATGTACGCCAAGGTGCTGTCCAATGCCGGATTCCACACCTCGGTGAAGACGCTGGCCAACCGCGAGCTGTACGAACCGGCGCTGGAGAAGGGCCAGATCGACGTCGTGCCGGAATATGCCGCGACACTCGCGGAGTTCCTCAACACCAAGGCCAATGGGCAGAAGGCCGCGCCGGTCGCCTCCAGTGACGTCACGGCCACGGTGACCGCTCTCGGCAAGCTCGCCGAACCGCGCGGCCTGAAGGTGCTGCCCGCGGGCAAGGCGGTCGACCAGAATGCCTTTGCCGTCAGCCGGGACTTCGCCGGGCAGCACCACCTCAAGACCCTTTCCGATCTTGGTGCGGCCAAGCTCAAGATCACATTGGCGGCGGGCGACGAATGCTCCGACCGCCCCTACTGCGAACCCGGGCTGAAGAAGGTCTACGGCATCGACATCAGCGGCGTGGATCCCAAGGGTGTGGGCACCACCCAGTCGAAACAGGCCGTCAAGGACGGCTCCGACCAGCTTGTTCTCACCACGACCACGGACGCCACGCTCGAACAGTTCGATCTCGTCCTGCTCACCGACGACAGGCACCTGCAGAACGCGGACAACGTGCTGCCCGTCGTCAATGCGAAGGACGCCGGGGATCCGCGGATCGCCGCCGCTCTCGGCAAGCTCACCGGGGTGCTCACCACCGCCGACCTGACGGAGATGGACAAGAAGGTGGACGCCCAGCGGCACAAGCCCGGGGAAGTGGCCGATCAGTACGTCAAGGCGAAGGGGTTGTGAGCTCGTCGTGAGCCCGGACGGGCATTCGCCATGACACCGGTCATGCCGCAAAAGGGATGAAACGGACCCTGGTGAATGCCCGTCGTATTCGCACGGCAATTCCATGCCGCAATCGCGCAGAAAAAGTGCGACCCGCTGCCCCACGGCGCGCCCGCGCACGCTAAATTTCTGGCCATGCCCCGTGGACGTCACCGCCATTCCCAGCCCCTGCACCGCATGCTGCCGCCGCTCACCGTCGGCGGCGCGGCGGCCGTCCTCACCGCCGCGTCGTTCGTCGTCGCGGACACCGGCGTGATACGGGTCATCACCGCCGCGACCGCGCTCACCGCCATAGCGGGAGCCGCGCTCGCCCGCACCTGGGACCGCGCCGCCGGGCGCAAGGTCGCCGACCTCGAAGCGAGCCGCGTCCGCGAGGAGTGGCGCACCGAGGAGCGGGTCGCCGAGCTGGAATCGGACCTGGAGGAGTCGCGGGAGATCCGCGCCCGCCTGGAGAAGAAGCTCCGCGGCAAGCGCGCCGAACTGGCCAGGCTCCGCACCGAGCACGCCGACCTGCTGCGGCGCTACGCCACCGCCGAGGCCGAACGGGCCCGGGCGCTGGAGAAGATCCGCGAGCTGCGCGTCGGCGACGTCCCGCAGCAGCAGCTCGCCCTCACCGGCGGCTCGCCGGTCGGCCCTGCCGCCTTCCTCAAGGCCGAGCAGGCCCTGCGCGAGCTGTCCCGCAACACCGCCCGCCAGCAGGCCCAGGCCACCGTGGACGCCGCCCGCCGCCGTGAGGCCGCCGCCCCCGAGGAGCCCGAGGGCCGCCACACCGCCGAGGCCCACGCCCGCGCGGGCCTCGCCCCCCGCGAGACCCGCCTCGTCCCCGCGGCGGCCGCGGTGCTCCCCTACCCCCAGGCCGGTGCGCAGTCCGCCGGGCGGGCCGTCGGGGGCTTCGACTTCTTCGGCACCCAGAAGGCGCTGCCCGCCGCCCCGCCGTCGGGCCCCGCGCTCCCGCCCGCCGCCGCCCCGGCAGCCGCCGAGCACGCGCAGGCCGCCGAGGCGTCCGAGGTCATCGACCTCACCGCCCACGACGACACCGAGCAGCTGGACATGACGGGCCTGCGCGCCTCCCAGGCCTGACCGCCGCAGGCCGCGCCCCTACGCCAGGGGCAGGACCTCCATCGTGGGGCTCAGGTGGACGTGGATCTCGCGGATGCCGGTCGGGGCCACCGCGAAGGTCAGGACCCGGTAGTCGGGCGTGCCCTGGGCGTAGACGATGGCGACCTTGCCGTCCACCAGGGCGAGACCGGACTCCCCGGTCAGCGTTGCCGACACCATCGCGCCCCGCGCGACCTGCTCGGCCCCGCGGCGCACCGGAGAGCCGGGGACGTCCGAGCGGGAGACCACGCCCGGGTCCAGGACCGCGACGAGCGCCTCGAAGTCGCCCAGCCGGGCCGCCGCGAGAAAGGCCCCCACGACCTGCCGCTGGAGCGCGAGATCGGGCTCGGCCGCCGTCACCGGCGCACCCTGCACCCGCCGCCGGGCCCGCGAGGCCAGCTGACGGGCGGCCGCGGGCGTACGGTCCACGATCGGCGCGATCTCGTCGAACGGCACCGCGAACATGTCGTGCAGCACGAAGGCCAGCCGCTCCGCCGGATCCAGCGTCGCCAGAACCACCAGCAGCGCGAGCCCGACCGAATCCGCCAGCAGCGCGTCCTGCTCCGGATCGGGCGCGCCCGGCGCCTGCTCCACCTCGCTCAGCGGCTCCTCGCCGCGCCGCCGCCGGGACCGCAGCATGTCCAGGCACACCCGCCCCACGACCGTCGTGAGCCACCCGCCGAGATTGCCCACCCCGCCGTCGCCCGCCCGGCTCAGCCGCAGCCACGCCTCCTGCACCGCGTCCTCCGCCTCCGCGGTGGAGCCCAGCATGCGGTAGGCCACCGCGCGCAGATGCCCCCGGTACGCCTCGAAGCGCTCGGCCAGCAGTTCGTCGCCCATACGTCACGTTCCTCCGTCGCCGTCCCTGCCGACATGACTCCCGGCGGGCGGCCGATGTGACCGGACGGACTACTTGTCGATGTCGCCGACGACGAAGAACATCGAGCCCAGGATCGCGACCATGTCGGCCACCAGCGTCCCCGGCAGCAGCACCGTCAGCGCCTGGATGTTGTTGAACGACGCCGAGCGCAGCTTCAGCCGGTGCGGTGTCTTCTCGCCCTTCGACACCAGGTAGTAGCCGTTGAGCCCGAGCGGATTCTCCGTCCAGGCGTACGTGTGGCCCTCCGGCGCCTTCAGCACCTTGGGCAGCCGCTGGTTCACCGGCCCCGGTGGCAGCTCCGCCATCCGGTCCAGGCACGCGTCCGCCAGGTCCAGCGCCACATGCGTCTGCTCCAGCAGCACCTCGAAACGCGCCAGGCAGTCGCCCTCCTCGCGCGTCACCACCCGCAGCGTGTCCGCCAGCTCCCCGTAGGCCAGGTACGGCTCGTCCCGCCGCAGGTCGAAGTCCACGCCGCTGGCCCGTGCGATGGGCCCGCTCACCCCGAAGCCGTGCACGTCCTGCCGGGACAGCACGCCCACCCCGCGGGTCCGCCCGCGGAAGATCTCGTTGCCCAGCACCAGGTCGTCGATCCGCCCCATCCGCGCCCGCACCCGCGCGACCGACGCCCGCGCCCGCGCCGTCCAGCCGTTCGGCAGATCCTCCTTCAACCCGCCGACCCGGTTGAACATGTAGTGCATCCGCCCGCCGGAGACCTCCTCCATCACATGCTGCAAGTCCTCGCGCTCCGTGAACGCGTAGAAAATCGGCGTGATCCCGCCCAGCTCCAGCGGATACGACCCGAGGAACATCAGGTGGTTCAGCACGCGGTTCAGCTCCGCGAGCAGCGTGCGCGTCCACACCGCGCGCTCCGGCACCTCCATGCCGAGCATGCGCTCGACCGCCATCACCACGCCCAGCTCGTTCGAGAACGCGGAAAGCCAGTCGTGGCGGTTCGCCAGCATCACGATCTGGCGGTAGTCCCGCGCCTCGAACAACTTCTCCGCGCCACGGTGCATGTACCCGACGATCGGCTCCGCCGACCGGATCCGCTCGCCGTCGAGCACGAGCCGCAGACGGAGCACTCCGTGGGTGGAGGGGTGCTGGGGGCCGATGTTCAGCACCATGTCGGTGCTTTCGGCTGCGCCGCCGATGCCGATGGTGGTCTCCGTCATGAGGTCATCCTCTCAGGACGGTGCGGGCTGGTCCTTTGCGCCTCGGGGTGCGTGGTGCGGTTCGCCGCGCGACCCTCTGCCGGTGGGGGGTTGCTCGCGCAGTTCCTCGCGCCCCTTTGCGCCATGAGCTGCCTCTTGCGGTAGGCGTCGCGATCTTCTCGCCGCTGTGGCTTGTCGCGCAGTTCTCCCCCAGGGCTTCGCCTGGGAGGTACCCCCACGCGCCCCCGGGTTGCTCGGCGGGGCATCGCGCGCCTGCCCCGGGGGTGGGGTCGGGGGCCGCCACGGGGCACCTCCTCGGAATGCGCGTTCGGCCTCCTACGGAGTTGGTGAGGGACTGGGAAGCGCATTCCTGCGGGGGCACCCCGCACCGTCCCCCTCCGGGGTGGTGGGGCGGCTGCCTGCCGGGGGGGCAGCTCTGAGCGAAATCGGAGGTGAGGGTGGGGTGGTGGGGGGAGGGTGGGGGCATGGCGACGATGTTGATGTTGGGCGGGACGGGGTTTGTCGGGCGGGCGATCGTCGAGGAGGCGGTCGGGCGCGGGTGGGAGGTGACGGTCTTCCACCGGGGGAGGCGGGCGGTGCCGGAAGGGGTCGCGCGGGTGGTGACCGGGGAGCGCGACGGGGATCTCGCCGGGCTCGCGGACGGGGAGTGGGACACCGTCGTGGACACCTGGTCCGGCTCGCCCGGGGTGGTGGAGCGGTCCGCGGCAGCGCTCAAGGGACGGGTGGCGCGGTACGCGTACGTGTCGAGCCGGTCCGTCTACGCCTATCCGCCGCCTCTCGGCGGAACGGAGGACGCCCCGCTCGTCGAACCCGGAGACGGCGACTACGCACAGGTCAAGCGGGGAGCGGAGGTCGCCCTGGAAGAGGTCTTCGGGGACGCCGCCCTGCTCATCCGGGCCGGGCTGATCCTCGGACCGTACGAGGACATCGGCCGGCTCCCGTGGTGGCTGGGCCGCGTCGCCCGCGGCGGGCGGGTCCTGGCCCCGGGGCCGCGCGACCTGCCGTTGCAGTTGGTGGACGTGCGCGACCTCGCCGCGTGGACGCTGGACGCTCTCACCGCCGGGCTCGGCGGGCCGTACGACATCGTGAGCGAGCCCGGCCACGCGACGATGGGGTCCTTCCTCGACGCATGTGCCGTGGCGACGGGCGGCGACGCGGAATTCGTCTGGGCCGACCCCGACACGATCACGGACGCGGGCGTCCAGCCCTGGATGGACCTCCCCCTCTGGCTCCCGCCGGGCCCCGAGCACGACGGCATGCACGGCGCGAACCCGGCGAAGGCCCTGCGGGCCGGGCTCCACTGCCGACCCGTCACATCGACCGTCGCCGACACCTGGACCTGGCTCCAGTCCATCGGCGGCACGGCCCCCCAGCGCCCCGACCGCCCCCCGGTCGGCCTCTCCCCGGACACCGAGGCCCGCCTCCTCACCATCCTCCCCTGACCCCCACCGGCAGGCAGCCGCTGAACCGGCCCGGAGGGGGACGGTGCGGGGTGCCCCCGCAGGAATGCGCTGTCGGTGGCTCACCGACCAGGTAAGAGGCCGAACGCGCATTCCGAGGAGGTGCCCCGTGGCGGCCCCCGACCCCACCCCCGGGGCAGGGCGCGATGCCCCGCCGAGCAACCCGGGGGCGCGTGGGGGTACCTCCCAGGCGAAGCCCTGGGGGAGAACGGTGCGAGCAACCCCCCACCGGCAGAAGGTCGCGCGGCGAACCGCAACATGGCACCCCGAGGCGCAAAGGCCCCGCGCCGAACCGCGCGCTCAACCCCCACCGGGGGAAGTTCGCGCAAGCTCACCCCAGGGCGCAGCCCGTCGCGCCCACCGCCGAGGCCAGCGCGGCGCAGTCCGGGGAGCGCGGGGTCAGGGACCACGTGAACGCGCCGAGCCCTTCCGCGGAGGTGAGGGACGCCGCCTCGCCCGCGGCGGCGAGGCCGCGGACGTACGCGGCGGGGTCCGTCGAGGCGAGGGAGAGCGGGGGGCGGGCCCCCGACACGCCGAGGGCGGCGAGAGCCACCCGCTGGGGGACGTGCACCGCACCCGGCAGGGAGTCCGCGGCGACATGCGCCGTGAGGTCGCACGTGGCGTCGGGGAGGGGCGGGACCTGCCGCCCGGCGCGGTAGCCGGTGAGGGTCCCGTACGGCGGGCGGTCGTCGCGCGTGTGGGCGTAGTCCACCGCGACCGCGAGCCCGGCGGAAAGGCTCCGCGCCGCCTCCGCCCACGCGAGGTCCCGCGCGAGCCCGACCTCGGCGCGGGTGTGCGGCGCCGCAAGCGGCCACCAGCGGCGCAGCCACTCCGCGTCGGTGCCGGTCACCTCGGCGCCCAGCCGCTCGGCCCCGTCGGGTACGCGGACCTCCACGTACCGGACGGCCCCCGCCTCGTCCGCCTCCACGACGTCGAGCGGCACGTTGTCGAGCCATTCGTTCGCGAAGAGCAGCCCGCGGCCGCCGCGCGGCGGCCGGGTGGTCCAGGTGATGCGGGGGTCGAGCCCGGCGGGGGGCGGGGCCAGCTCGACCGCGTACGCCCGGACGCGCCCGGCGACCTCGGGCGGCAGGGCCCCGAGGACGCCTTCGCACAGCTCGCCGCCGCCCGCCGCCATGTCGGTGAAGGTCAGCTCGGCGGGGTGGCCGAGTGCCGTGTCGACCCGGCGGAGGAGTTCGGCGACGGCCCGCGCGTAGAGCGGGGAGACGTGCACGGACGTGCGGAAGTGCGCGGCGGGGCGTTCGCGGACGAAGAAGCCGTCCGGGCCGTACAGGGCCTGGGCCATCGCCTGCCGCCAGGGAAGCCACCGCGGGGTGGGGCTGGTCACAGCGGGAACCTTCCTGGCCTGGTGGTGCGTCCTAGGGCTGGGCACGGAGCCGCCCCGGGCCGGTAGGGTTCCGGCATACCACAGCGCCGCGGGCGCCAGCGCGCAGGTGGCGGCGGATGTGCGGTAAGGCAGTACGAGGGAGTGGACAGGGATGACGGCCGGACAAGACGGCACGCCGGAGAACGACGACCCGTTCGGGTATCTCTACCGGGCCGAGGACGGCAGCGAGCAGCCGGCCGCCCCCCGTGCCTCGTACAACCAGGTGCAGCGGGTCGGCGAGCGGCGCCCGCAGCCCCAGCAGCAGGGCGGCTACGGCTACCCCCAGCAGCAGGGCGGCCAGCAGCAGGGCGGTTACGGCTATCCGCCGCAGCAGCAGGGCGGCCAGCAGCAGGGTGGCTACGGCTATCCGCCGCAGCAGCCGTACGGCCAGGGTCAGGGCCAGGGGCCGCGCGGTCCGCAGCAGGGCGGTCCGCCGCAGTACACGCGGCAGCAGCCGCAGTACGCGCCGGGCGGCCCGGACGACGGCGGCCACCGTGGGGGCGGCGGTGACGGGGGCGACGGCAACCGCCGGGGCCTGCTCATCGCGGCCGGCGCGGTCGTGGTCGTCGTCGCGATCGTCATCGCCGTCGCCATGACCAGGGGCTCGGGCGACAAGAAGCCCGAGGCCAAGGACAGCACCCCGGCGGCCACGGCGACGAGCGCGCCCACGACCGAGCCGACGCCGTCCGACACCCCGACGCAGTTCGCGTCGGACAAGGTCGACGCGGCGACCCTCGTGCTGGGCAGCCCCGCCGCGGTGAGCAACCAGTGGACGGGCGCGAGCGCCGCGAACGGCACGTACGTCGACCACATGAACCAGGCCGGTGCCAGCGTGACGTGGAAGGTGACCGTCCCGACGGACGGCTCGTACACCTTCTTCATCAACTACGGCAACGCGGGCCCGGACGCGACGCTGTCCCTCACGGTCGACGGCAAGATGCGCACCACGCCCGTCAAGCTCCGCAACTACGGGAACTACACGTCGTGGGACAAGGCGTGGAACAACACCACCTACGCCTGGGTCACGCTCAAGGCGGGCGAGAACACGCTCCAGCTCTCCTACCAGCCCACCGACACCGGCGGCGTCAACCTCGACCAGCTGTGGCTCAAGCAGGGCCAGGTCAAGAAGTAGCGAGCGGCTCGACCACGACGCGGGAGAGCACCTCGGCGTACCGGCCGGGGTCGTAGCCCCCGCCCGGGGGCGGCCCGGGGGACTCCGTCAGCGCCACCGCGCGGGCCAGCCGCTCCGGCCAGGGCAGGCCCGTCACCGCGCCCGACAGCAGCCCGGCCAGCGCGTGGTCGGTGGCGGTCGCGCCGAGCCCGCGGGCGTGCCGGGGCGGTGCGGCGTGCCAGCCGCCCTCCTCGGCGAGGGCCAGCATGCCGGCACCGCCCGGGCCGAGGGGCGCGGCCACCGCGCGCGCCCCGCGCTTGTAGGCGTCCCGCGCCGCCCGCACGGGTTCGGCGAAGCCGGTCAGGGCCGCGAGCCCGGCGGCGTCCTGCACGACGAGGTCGGGCCGGGCGCCCAGGCCGCGGCGCAGCGCGGGCCCGTACGCGTCCAGGGCGACGTAGACGCCTGCCGCGCGCGCCTCGCGTATCAGCTCCGCGTACCCGCCGACGGGTACGCCCGGCGGCAGGCCCCCGCACAGCGCGACGCCCTCCGCTCCGCGCGCCAGCAGCCCCCGGTAGACGGCGAGCAGTCCGGCCCAGTCCCGCACGGGTCCGGGGTGCGGCTCCGTGACGCCGCTTCCGATACCGGTGACGGTGACCTCGTGTCCGAGCGCGCGCAGCGTGCGGGCCACGCGCACGCCCTTGCCGGGCGGGACGGGGGAGGATGTGGGCAGCACGGGTTCCATCGTGACGACGATCACCCGTCGATGATCCCGCACTCCCGCCTCCCCGCCCAGGGGGCGTCGCCCGCCCGCTGGGCGGCCCGGGGAAAAACGGGCGAGGTCAGGGGGTCAGGGGCGGACGATCCACTCGCCCTGCCGCATCACGCCCACCACGGCGTACTCCGCGTCCAGGACGACGAGATCCGCGTCCTTGCCCGCCTCCAGCGTCCCCACGCGGTCCGCGAGGCCGATCAGGCGGGCCGGGTTCGTGGAGATCGCCGCCACCGCGTCGGTGACGGAGAGCCCGTCGAGCGTGACGGCCCGCTTGAACGCCGTGTCGAGCGTGAGCGTCGATCCGGCGATCGTGCCGTTCTCGGCGAGCCGTGCGACGCCCTCGCGGACCTCGACCTTGAGCGGACCGAGGTCGTACGTCCCGTCGCCGAAGCCGGCGGCGTCCATCGCGTCGGTGATGAAGGCGACGCGGCCGGCCCCGGCGGTGCCGAAGGCGAGTTCGAGGACGGCGGGGTGCAGGTGGGTGCCGTCGTTGATGAGTTCGACGGTGACGCGCTCGTCCTCCAGCAGGGCCGCGATCGGGCCGGGGGAGCGGTGGGCGAGCGGCGGCATCGCGTTGAACAGGTGGGTCGCGACGGTGGCGCCCGCGTCGATGGCCTCGACGGTCTGCTCGTAGGTGGCGTCGGTGTGGCCGATCGCGGCGATGACGCCGAGGTCGGCGAGCAGCCGCACGGAGTCGATGCCGCCGGGGAGCTCGGATGCGAGCGTGAACATCTTGGCGGTGCCGCGGGCGGCGTCCACGAGCTTGCGGACGTCGGCGGGGTCGGGGTCGCGCAGCAGCGTCTCGTCGTGCGCGCCCTTGCGGCAGGGGTTGATGAAGGGGCCCTCGTAGTGGATGCCGGCGATGTCGCCCTGCTCGACGAGTTCGGAGAGCATCCCGGAGCGCCGGACGAGGAAGTCCATGGACTCGGTCACCGTGGACACGACGAGCGTGGTCGTGCCGTGCTCGCGGTGCGTGCGGACCCCGGTGAGGACCTCCTCGGCGGTGCCGGAGGTGAAGGACGCGCCGCCGCCGCCGTGGTTGTGGATGTCGACGAAGCCGGGGACGACGAGGTGGTCCGCGGGCAGGTCGAGGACGGCACCGGCGTCGGGCGCGGGCCCGGAACCGTTCCCGGAGGCCGTGTCCGCCGGGCCCGCGGAGGCGATCCGCGTGCCCTCGATCGTGATCCGGCCGCCGTCCACCACACCCGAGGGCAGGACCACACGGGCACCCGCCAGCACCGAGCGCTGCGTTGTCGTTACGGGAGCCATCAGGCGGTTACCTCCACGGAGAGTAGATCCCAGGCGAGCAGGCCCGCGCCCAGGCATCCGGCGGTGTCCCCCAGCGCGGCGGGGACGATGAGGGGGAGTTTCTGGAAGGTGATGCGGGACTCCACGGCGCTGCGCAGCGGGCCGAAGAGGGTGTCCCCGGCCTCGGCGAGGCCGCCGCCGATGATGAGCATCCGCGGGTCGAGCAGGGTGAAGCCGGTGACGAGGCCCGCGGCGAGCGCGTCCACCGCGTCCCGCCACACCTCGATCGCGCGCGGGTCGCCGGCCTCGACGGCGCGGGCGCAGTCGGCCGCGTTCGCGTCGGGCCCGCCGCCGGCCGCGGCCCAGGCGCGGGAGACGGCACCGGCCGAGGCGAGGGTCTCCAGGCAGCCGCGCTGGCCGCAGCCGCACTCGGGGCCGTCGGGCCGGACGACGACATGGCCGATCTCGCCCGCGTAGCCGTGGGCGCCCGCCTCGATCCGGCCGTCGATGCCGATGGCGCCCGCGATGCCGGTGCCGAGCGCGAGGAAGAGGAAGCGGTCGGTGCCCTGCCCGGCGCCGATCCGGCCCTCGGCGAGTCCGCCGCTGCGGACGTCGTGGCCGAGCGCGACGGGGACGCCGTCGAGGCGGGCGGAGAGCAGGTCGCGCAGCGGGACGTCGCGCCAGCCGAGGTTGGCGGCGTAGGCGGCGATGCCGCGCACGTCGTCGACGATGCCGGGGACGGCGACACCCGCGGCGGCGGCGGGCTCGCCGAACTCGCGTACCCCGTGGTCGCGCAGGTCCGCGGCGAAGTCCAGGATCGCCGCCACGACCGCGTCCGGTCCGCGCTTTCGGCCGGTCGGCCTGCGGTCCTCGTGCAGCAGTGTTCCGTCCGCTGCGACCAGGGCGGCTTTCATCCCGGTGCCGCCGACATCAAGGGCGATGACATGTCTCACGGAGGACAGTCTCCCGGGTAACCCCCAAAAAGGTCTAGTCCACTCGTCGAGGAAGATCCGCGGCGCTGCCGGGTCGATGTCCGTCGGGGCTGTTGTGGCATAGACCTCCTGGCCTGTGCGGATCGGTGTACGCGCAGGTCAGAGGGGTGGTCAGATCGCTGGACGGCCCCGATTGCGAAACAGTTTCGTAAGTGGTGTAGACCTTGGGTGAAGCTATGGGGAAGACTCTGCGCTTCCGCAGACAAATCCATCCTCGAAGGCGGTAAACCGGCATGCGCGTCCAGCGGCGAAGAGTGCGGCGGCTCCTCGGCACGGGGGCGCTCGGCCTGAGCACGGCCCTGACCGTGACGGCGGTCGGCGGATGCGGCGGGCAGTCCCCGCTCAGCAAGGACGTCACGCTGCACATGGTCGCCGCCGACTACGGGGACCCCAAGACGGGCAACAGCTCCACCGGTTACTGGAAGACCGTCGTCGACGGCTTCCAGAAGGACCACCCGCACATCAAGGTCGACGTCCAGGTCATCGACTGGGACCACGTCGACGACAAGGTCGACTCGATGGTCAAGGCCGGCAACGCCCCCGACATCGCGCAGATCGGCTCCTACGCCGGTTACGCCGCCAAGGGCCAGCTCTACAGCGCCGACAGCCTCTTCAGCATCAGCCAGCAGGCCGACTTCATCCCCTCGCTGGCCACCATCGGCTCCGTCAACCGGGTGCAGTACGGGCTGCCCTGGGTGTCCAGCTCGCGGCTGTTCTTCTACAACAAGACCCTCTTCAAGCAGGCCGGCATCAAGCAGGCGCCCAAGACCTGGGACGAGGTCGCCAAGGACGCCAAGAAGCTCAAGGCCAAGGGCGTCAAGGTGCCCTACGGGCTGCCGCTCGGCACCGAGGAGGCGCAGGCCGAGGCCCTCATGTGGATGCTCGGCGACTCCGGCGGCTACACCAGCAGCGCCGGCTCCTACAACCTCGACTACTCCGGCAACGTCACGGCCTTCCGCTGGCTGAAGCAGAACCTCGTCGGCAAGGGCCTGACCGGCCCCGGCAACCCCGGCAAGACCAACCGCCGCGACGTCTTCGCCGGCTTCCTCGCCGGCGACGTCGGCATGCTCAACGGCCACCCCACGCTGCTCGCCCAGGCCAAGGCCGCGCACATCGACGTCGGCCTCGCCGCCCTGCCCGGCCTCGACGCCCCCGCCCGCGACACGCTCGGCGTCGCCGACTGGATGATGGCCTTCAAGAAGAAGGGCGACGACCACCTCAAGGCCGACGCGACCTTCCTCCAGTACGTCTACCAGCCCGCGAACTCGCGCAAGTTCCTCGACGAGTACGGCTTCCTGCCCGTCACCAGCTCCGTCTCCCAGGAGATGGCCGACGACCCGAAGGAGGCGGACATGAAGCAGTTCATCGACGTGCTCCCGACGGCCGTCTTCTACCCCATGAACAAGACGTCCTGGGGCGCGGTCTCCGACGAGATCAAGAAGAGCATCGGCCAGGCGGTCGAGGCGGACCCCTGGCAGGTGCTCGGCGCACTCCAGCGGTTCGCGTCCTCGCAGAGCGGGCAGTAGCCCGCGTATGAGCGACCACGCGGAAGCGGGCGAGCTGCCCGAACGGGACCGGGCGGTGCTGGACCTCGCGTCCCGCTCCTGGCCCGGCCCCGGCGCCCGCGACCGCGCCGTCCGCGAACGCCTCGGGCTGTCCCCGACGCTCTACCTCCAGCGTCTCAACGCCCTCCTCGACGACCCCCGCGCCGCCGCGTACGCCCCGGCGACGGTCCGCCGCCTGCGTGACGCGCGAGCCGAGCGCCGCGCCCGCCGCTGAGCGTTTTCCGGGGGCCGCGCGGGGGGCCGCACCCCGCGGGTAGGTTAGGCGCATGGCCGAGATCCCGACGCCCGGAACGGGCGAGGGCCGAGAAGCCCTCGCCGCCCTCCTCGCAGAACCGCACCGCGCGGTCGTCGCCCTGGACTTCGACGGCACCCTCGCCCCCATCGTCCCCGACCCCGAGCAGGCCAGAGCGCACCCGGGAGCCGTCCCGGCACTGGCCCGGCTCGCCCCGCACGTCGCCGCCGTCGCCGTCGTGACGGGCCGCCCCGCCGGCGTCGCCGTACGGTACGGCGGCTTCGCGGGCGTCCCCGCCCTGGAGCACCTGGTGGTGCTCGGCCACTACGGGGCCGAGCGCTGGGACGCGCACAGCTCCGCGGTGCACAGCCCGGGCGCCCACCCCGGGGTGACCGCCGTCCGCGCGGAGCTGCCCGGCTTCCTGGACCGCAACGGCGCCTGGCAGGGCACCTGGATCGAGGACAAGGGCGGCCGCGCGGTCGCCGTCCACACCCGCCGCGCGGAGAACCCGGACGCCGCCTTCGAGGCGCTGCGCGGCCCCCTCACCGAGCTGGCCGCCACGCACGACCTGGTCGTGGAGCCCGGCCGGTACGTCCTGGAGCTGCGCCCGCCGGGCATGGACAAGGGCGTCGCGCTCGCCGCGTACCTGCGGGAGGTGGACGCCGGCAGCGTCCTCTACGGCGGCGACGACCTCGGCGACCTCGCCGCCTACGCCGCCGTGCGCGAGCTGCGCAAGCAGGGCCTGCCCGGTCTGCTGGTCGCCGCCGCGGGCGGCACCGAGGCCCCGCAGGAGCTGACGAGCCAGGCCGACCTGATCGTCCCCGGCCCGGAGGGCATCGTCGCCCTGCTGGACTCCCTCGCCGACGCCGTCACTGCCTAGGGCCTGTCGTCTGGATCTCCGCGGCGTCGCGTGTCCCGGCACGCACATCTGCCGCGTTGTCGTCGGTCGACAACGCTCCGCGTTGCCTCCCTCCTCCGCCTTGCAGCTGCACGCACCGGACCCCGCTCCGTCCTCCACGGAGATCCAAACGACAGGCCCTAAGCCGCACCGGCCCGCTCGCGGCGGCTACTCCAGCGCCGCGAGCTGGTCGAGGAACCACCGGGTCGGCGGCAGCGCCGTCGCCGCCGCGGCGAGCCGCTTCGTCCGGTCGGCGCGCTCCGCGTCCGGCAACGTCAGCGCGTCGTTCAGCGCCTCCGCGGTCGCGCTCACGTCGTACGGGTTGACCACGATCGCGTCGTCGCCCAGCTCCGCGTAGGCGCCCGCCTCGCGGGAGAGGATCAGCGCGACCCCGTTGTCGGAGACCACCGGCATCTCCTTGGCCACCAGGTTCATCCCGTCCCTGATGGGGTTGACCAGCGCCACGTCCGCCAGCCGGTACGCCGCGAGCGAGCGCGCGAAGTCGTCGTCGACCTTCAGCAGCACCGGCTGCCAGTCGGCCGTCCCGAACTCCTCGTTGATCTCCGCCGCCACCCGCGAGACCTCCGCGGTGTAGTCGCGGTAGACCGCCAGATCCTGCCGCGAGGGGTACGCGAAGGCCACATGCACCACCCGGCTGCGCCAGCCGGGCCGCTCCTGCAGCAGCCTGCGGTACGCCAGCAGGCCGCGCACGATGTTCTTGGACAGCTCCGTGCGGTCCACCCGCACCACGAGCTTGCGCCCCGGACCCGTCTCGGCCCGCAGCGTCGCCATCCGCTCCACCACGTCGTCCCGCCCCGCGCGCTCGCGCAGGAAGTCCGCGTCCGCGCCCAGGCCGTGCACGCCCAGCCGCGTCGTCCGCCCGCGGTACGTCACCGCGTGCCCGTCCGCCGACACCTCCGCGCCCAGCACGGCCACGCAGCACGCCGCGAACGCGTCCGCCCACCGCCGGGTGAGGAAGGCCGCCCGGTCCGCGCCGAGCATCCCCCGCAGCACCTCGGCCGCGATGTCGTCCGGCAGCAGCCGGAAGTAGTCCGGCGGCGCCCACGGGGTGTGCGAGAAGTGCCCGATCCGCAGGTCCGGACGCCGCTCCCGGAGCATCGCCGGGACCAGCACCAGGTGGTAGTCCTGCACCAGCACCGAGGCCCCGGGCGCGGCCGCCTCCGCCAGCGCGTCCGCGAACGCCGCGTTGTACGCCTCGTAGGACGCCCACCGCCCGCGGAACTCCTCGTCGAAGACGGGCTCCAGCGGTGTCTGGTAGAGCATGTGGTGCACGAACCACAGCACGGAGTTCGCGATGTCGTTGTACGCGGCATGGAAGACGTCCGGGTCGATCGCGAGCATCCGCGAACCCGGCTCGCCGACCCCGCGCCGCACCGCCTCCCGGTCGCCGTCACTCAGCGCGGCGCACACCCACAGGGAGTCGCCGTCCGACTCGATCGCGCTCAGTCCGGAGACGACCCCGCCGCCGCCTCGCCGGCTCTGCAGTTCGCCTTCGGCGAGGGTGTACGAGACCGGGCCGCGATTCGACGCGACGAGCACACGTGCGAGTCCATCCACGTCTGCGTACCTTGCCGTACGGCTGCCGCCTCAAACATCAGGGGCTTGGCGCTACCGCGCCGGGTGAGCGTTTGCGGGGGGCGCGGGGAACTGCGCGAGCAACCCACCACCGGCCGGTGGTCCGGATCGGACCGAAGAGACCCTTCAGGTCGGTGACGACCCGCGCCCCGGTGGGGGCTGAGCGCTCCGTTCTCCCCCAGAGCTCCGCCTGGGAGGTACCCCCACGCGCCCCTGACGGGGCGCAGCCCCTCCGTAGGGTTACGCGGCGCGGTGGCGCAGGTACTCGGGGACGGCGACCATCGGAGGGCGCTCCTCCGTGTCGACCGGGTGGGTCGAGGGGACGAAGCCCGAGGCGGCGCGGTCGTACTGGGTGAGGCGCGGCCGCACGAGATGGCCGCGCGCCAGCCGCAGATGCGCCGTGCGGTAGATCGCCGCGGCCATGCGGCCCAGCGCCGCCCCGTCCTGGTGGCGGTGGTGCCGGACGCCCACGTCCACCTGGCCGAGCGCGTCCAGCCCGACCAGGGCGAGCGCGTCGACGAGCATGCCCAGCTCGACCCCGTAGCCGACCGGGAAGGGGAGCTGTTCGAGCAGCGAGCGCCTTGCCGCGTACTCGCCGCCGAGGGGCTGGACGAAGCCCGCCAGGCGTGGCCAGTGCAGGTTGAGCAGGGGGCGGGCGACGAGTTCGGTGACGCGGCCGCCGCCCGCGGGGACGACCGTGCCGCCGGTCTCCAGCGGGCGGTCGTACATCGCCTTGACGAGCTGGACGCCGGGCTCGGTGAGGAGCGGGCCGACGATGCCGCTGACGAAGCGGGAGTCGAACTCCCGCAGGTCCGCGTCGACGAAGCAGACGATCTCGCCGCTGGTCACGAGCAGGGAGCGCCACAGCACCTCGCCCTTGCCGGGCAGTGCGGGCAGCCGGGGCAGGATGTCGTCGCGCGCGACGACGGTGGCCCCGGCGGCCCGCGCGACCTGGGCCGTACGGTCGCGGGAGCCGGAGTCGACGACGACCAGCTCGTCCACGAGCGGGGCGTCCGGCGTCATGAGGTCGCGGCGGACGGCGGCGACGATCGCGCCGACCGTGGCCTCCTCGTCGCGCGCGGGCAGCACGACGCTGACGGTCCCGGCCGGGCCCGCCGCCCGCTTGGCGGCGAGCAGCGTCTCCAGCGGCCGCTCGGCGGCCGACCAGGACCGTGTGGCGAGCCAGCGCTCGACCTCTTCCAGCACGTTCAGCGCTCCCGTGTGTCCCGTGTGTGACGCATCTCGCGGTACGGACGGCTATCTCACCGGTGTCCGGTGTCGGTTACAGTCTTGAACAACGTCCGTACGCCCCGCATGCCGGGGTCGAACGGCGGGACAAACGCCCGGACCGGCTCAGCCGTCCGGTGCCATACCGCTCATCCAGAGGGGCAGAGGGAACGGCCCGTTGAAGCCCCGGCAACCCTCCCGCCGACCGCGAGGTCAGGTGGGGACGGTGCCAATTCCGGCTCGCGGCGACCTACGCCGTGGGGAAGATGAGGAGAAAGGGCCTCGCCACCATGGCTGTGCAGAACACCGCCACCACCACCCCCCAGGACGCCTCGCAGGACGCCGTTTTCGGCCCCGCCGTCGCGCTCTCCTGCCGCGAGTGCGGCACCCGCTACCCGCTGACCCCGGTCTTCGCGTGCCTGGAGTGTTTCGGGCCGCTGGAGGTGGCCTACGAGCTGCCGACCGGTGACCCGGAGCAGCTGCGCAAGCAGATCGAGGCCGGTCCGGCGAACATCTGGCGCTACGCCCCGCTGCTGCCCGTCCCCGCGGACGTGACCGAGAAGCAGAACCTGAACCCCGGCTGGACCAAGCTCGTCAAGGCCGACAACCTGGCCCGTGAGCTGGGCGTGACCGGCGGCCTGTACGTCAAGGACGACTCCGGCAACCCGACGCACTCGTTCAAGGACCGGGTCGTCGCCATCGCGCTGGAGGCGGCCCGCACCTTCGGTCTGACGACGCTGTCGTGCTCCTCCACCGGCAACCTGGCGGGCGCGGTCGGCGCGGCCGCGGCGCGGGCCGGTTTCCGCTCCTGCGTCTTCATCCCGGACGACCTGGAGCAGGGCAAGGTCGTGATGGCCGCGGTCTACGGCGGCGACCTGGTCGCGATCAAGGGCACGTACGACGACGTGAACCGCTTCTGCTCGGAGCTGATCGGTGACCCGGCCGGCGAGGGCTGGGGCTTCGTCAACGTCAACCTGCGCCCGTACTACGGCGAGGGCTCCAAGACGCTGGCGTACGAGATCGCCGAGCAGCTCGGCTGGCGGCTGCCGGACAACCTGGTCATCCCGATCGCCTCGGGCTCGCAGCTCACCAAGATCGACAAGGGTCTCAAGGAGCTGATCGCGCTCGGCCTGGTCGAGGACAAGCCCTACAAGATCTTCGGCGCGCAGGCCGAGGGCTGCTCGCCGGTCTCGGCGGCCTTCAAGGCCGGCCACGACGTGGTGCGCCCGGTCAAGCCCGACACCATCGCCAAGTCGCTGGCGATCGGCAACCCCGCGGACGGCCCGTACGTCCTGGACATCGCCCGCCGTACCGGCGGCGCGATCGAGGACGTCACCGACGAGCAGATCGTGGACGCCATCAAGCTGCTCTCCCGCACCGAGGGCATCTTCGCCGAGACGGCGGGCGGGGTGACCGTCGGCGTGCTGAAGAAGCTGATCGAGACCGGGCAGCTCGACCCGGCCGCCGAGACCGTCGTGCTGAACACCGGCGACGGTCTGAAGACCCTGGACGCCGTCTCCCCGACCACCGGGCCGACCGCGACCATCGCCCCCTCCCTTGCCGCCTTCCGAGAGGCTGGACTCGCATGAGTGCTTCCGTCCGCATCCCCACGATCCTCCGCACGTACACCGGGGGCCAGGCCGAGGTGCCCGCCGAGGGCGCGACGCTCGGCGAGGTCATCGAGTCGCTGGAAAAGAATCATGCGGGTATTTCCGCCCGGGTTCTCGACGACTCCGGAAAGCTCCGGCGTTTCGTGAACGTCTATGTCAACGACGACGATGTACGGTTTTCCGACGGACTCGCCACTGCGGTGCCGGACGGTGCCAGCGTGTCGATCATTCCCGCGGTCGCCGGCGGCTGAAACCGGATACCGGCAACGGATACCGAGCGTGAGCGAGAGCGTGATCCGCTAGGTGTCACGGAACTGACGAGAATACGCAGAAGCTTGGACGTTTAGACCCCGCCCCATCCGGGAACTGCTTTCGCCCCGGGTGGGGCGCCCTCATGTGCGGCCCGAAGTCGTAGCGCCGATTTATCGGCAAATTCACACGCGATAAGTGCGCTATGTCCGCTGTGTCCCGCCCGAGTTGCCCTACATTATCGTTTCTTCCTCGGTTATTTCGGATGCGTCGCGCCAAGAATTCTCGTCCAATTGACCTGTTGCGGACGGCATCCGTGCAGATACATTCAGCCGCGGTCGACGCGTTCCGGCGCACACCCTCCACGGGGGGTGAGGTCTGACCCGGGCCCGCGGAGCGCGGGCCCGCGATAGGGCCAGTAATAGGGGAGTTAGGAATGGCTCAGGGCACCGTCAAGTGGTTCAACGCGGAGAAGGGCTACGGCTTCATCGCGGTCGACGGTGGTGCGGATGTCTTCGTCCACTACAGCGCGATACAGATGGACGGCTACCGCACCCTCGAAGAAGGCCAGCGAGTCGAGTTCGAGATCTCGCAGGGTCAGAAGGGGCCGCAGGCGGACATGGTCCGCGTGGCCGGCTGATCGGCGCGGGCGCGTTCGGCCACCGACGCGACGCCACGAAGGGCCACCCCCGCACGGGGTGGCCCTTTCGCCGTTGTGCGCCCCCCCGCGGGGGCGCCCCGTCCGTGGCGGGCGCTTGCACTCGGCAGGGGAGAGTGCTAATCATTGGCGTTAGCACTCTGCGCGTGAGAGTGCCACTTGGACCGGGTCGGTGAGGCCCGTCCGGACGCCGGGAAGGAACCGGCGGCCGGCAGGCCGTCCGTCGCGGGCGCCACGCGGTCCGTTCCACCGCCCCCGCCTCCGGTGGGGGAACCCCCAGTCCGCGGAGGACACTTCACATGGCTAAGATCATCGCGTTCGATGAGGAGGCGCGGCGCGGCCTTGAGCGCGGGATGAACCAGCTCGCCGACGCCGTTAAGGTCACCCTCGGTCCCAAGGGCCGGAACGTCGTCCTTGAGAAGAAGTGGGGCGCCCCCACGATCACCAACGATGGTGTGTCCATCGCCAAGGAGATCGAGCTGGAGGACCCGTACGAGAAGATCGGCGCCGAGCTGGTCAAGGAAGTCGCGAAGAAGACCGACGACGTCGCCGGTGACGGCACGACGACCGCGACCGTCCTGGCCCAGGCCCTGGTCCGCGAGGGCCTGCGCAACGTCGCCGCCGGCGCCAACCCGATGGCCCTCAAGCGCGGCATCGAGCGTGCCGTCGAGGCCGTCTCCGCCGCCCTGCTGGAGCAGGCCAAGGACGTGGAGACCAAGGAGCAGATCGCTTCCACCGCCTCCATCTCCGCCGCCGACACGCAGATCGGCGAGCTCATCGCCGAGGCGATGGACAAGGTCGGCAAGGAAGGCGTCATCACCGTCGAGGAGTCGCAGACCTTCGGTCTGGAGCTCGAGCTCACCGAGGGCATGCGCTTCGACAAGGGCTTCATCTCGGCGTACTTCGCCACCGACCTGGAGCGGATGGAGGCGTCGCTCGACGACCCCTACATCCTGATCGTCAACTCCAAGGTCTCCTCGGTCAAGGACCTGCTCCCGCTGCTGGAGAAGGTCATGCAGTCGGGCAAGCCGCTGCTGATCATCGCCGAGGACGTCGAGGGCGAGGCCCTGTCGACCCTGGTCGTCAACAAGATCCGCGGCACCTTCAAGTCCGTCGCCGTCAAGGCCCCGGGCTTCGGCGACCGCCGCAAGGCCATGCTGGGCGACATCGCGATCCTCACCGGCGGCACGGTCATCTCCGAGGAGGTCGGCCTCAAGCTGGAGAACGCGGGCCTGGACCTGCTCGGCCGCGCTCGCAAGGTCGTCATCACCAAGGACGAGACCACGATCGTGGACGGCTCCGGTGACGCCGACCAGGTCGCCGGCCGCGTCAACCAGATCCGCGCCGAGATCGAGAACAGCGACTCGGACTACGACCGCGAGAAGCTCCAGGAGCGCCTGGCCAAGCTCGCGGGCGGCGTCGCGGTCATCAAGGCCGGTGCCGCGACCGAGGTCGAGCTCAAGGAGCGCAAGCACCGCATCGAGGACGCGGTGCGCAACGCCAAGGCCGCCGTCGAGGAGGGCATCGTCGCCGGTGGTGGCGTGGCCCTGCTGCAGGCCTCCGCGGTCTTCGAGAAGCTGGAGCTGGACGGCGACGAGGCGACCGGCGCCAACGCCGTGAAGCTCGCGCTGGAGGCCCCGCTCAAGCAGATCGCCGTCAACGGTGGTCTCGAGGGCGGCGTCATCGTCGAGAAGGTCCGCAACCTGCCGATCGGTCACGGCCTCAACGCCGCGACCGGCGAGTACGTGGACATGATCGCCGAGGGCATCATCGACCCGGCCAAGGTCACCCGCTCCGCGCTGCAGAACGCCGCGTCGATCGCCGCGCTGTTCCTGACCACCGAGGCCGTCATCGCCGACAAGCCGGAGAAGGCCGCCGCGGCCGCTCCGGGCGGCATGCCCGGCGGTGACATGGACTTCTGATCCCCTCCCGGGATCACCTGTCCTGCACGCGTACGACGGCGCCCGCTCCCCGATCCGTTCGGGGGGCGGGCGCCGTCGTGTCCGCCCCTACACGGGCCGGGCCGACTCCAGCGCCTCGCGCAGATGGCCGCCGGACTCGCGCAGCAGCCGCTCCGCCGTCGCCGCGTCCACCCGCGCCAGCAGGGTCAGGATCGCGGGCTTGACCTCCCCGTCGGTCGCGGTGAGCGCGTCCTCGATCGCCGTGTCGTCCGCGCCGGTCGCGAGCGAGACGATCCGGCGCGAGCGGGCGCGCAGCTTCTCGTTGGACGCGCGCACGTCCACCATCAGGTTCCCGTACGTCTTGCCCAGCCGGATCATGGTGATCGTCGAGAGCATGTTGAGGACCAGCTTCTGCGCGGTGCCGGACTTCAACCGGGTGGAGCCGGTGAGCAGTTCGGGCCCCACGACGACCTCGATGCCGTGCTCGGCGGCCGCCGCGAGCGGCGAGCCCGCGTTGCACGCCAGGCCCACCGTGAGCGCCCCGAGCGCCCGCGCGTGCTCGACCGCGCCCAGCGCGTACGGGGTGCGCCCGGAGGCGGAGACGCCCACGACGGTGTCGGCGGCGGTCAGCCCCAGCGCGTCCAGGTCGCCCGCGGCCAGCTCCCTGCTGTCCTCGGCGCCCTCGACCGAGGTGACCATCGCGGACGGCCCGCCCGCGATGAGCCCCACCACCTCCCCGCCGGGCGTGGTGTTGAAGGTCGGCGGGCACTCGCTGGCGTCCAGCACGCCGAGCCGCCCCGCGGTCCCGGCGCCCGCGTAGACGAGCCGGCCGCCGCGCGCCATCCGGGCCGCGATGCCGTCGATCGCGGCGGCGATGGCGGGCAGTTGGGCTGCGACGGCGGCCGGAACGGTGGCGTCCTCACCGTTCATCGTGCGGGCGATCTCCAGCGTCGGCATCCGGTCGATCTCGGCGAGCTCCGGCCGGAAGGCCTCGGTGGTCAGCGTGTCCAGTTCGCGGCGCAGCTCGGTGTACTGGGGCATATGCGGCTCGTTCATCCTTCTCGCAGGTGTCGGCTCGGCGGGTGGGGCCGCAGAAGGGGCGTGGTGCATTATTTCAGGCCATGACCGGTCATGGCCCGGGAGGTCCGCGGGGCGGCCCCCGGAGGGCGGGCGGTGGCGGTCGGGGGCGTGCGGTGCCGTCCGGGGACCCGCATGTCCCGTGCGGGGCCCGGCGGTTCGCGGCCCGGCGGCCGCGGCTCCCGTCGGCAGCGTTCAGCCGCGGCTCGGGCGGGGCCGGTGGCGGTGGGCGAGGGCCTCGTAGGAGGCGGCGAGCGCGGGAGCCGCGGTCTCGTACGTCCGCTGCGCGACCCCGACGAACAGGCAGTCCACCACCAGCAGTTGACTGGTCCGGCTGGACATCGCGGCGGGCCGCAGCTCGCTCTCCCGGGAGCTGGACGTGGTCAGCACGGCGTCCGCCCACTGGGTGACCGGCCCGTCCGGACGGCCCGTCACCGCGATCGTCGTCGCCCCGCGGTCGAAGGCCGCCCGCAGCGGCTCGATCACGTCGTGCGTGCTGCCCGAGTGGGTGATCGCCACCGCGGCGTCCCCCGGCCGCAGTTGGACGGCGTTGGTCACCGCCAGATGCGGATCGGTGTGCGCCTGCGCGATCAGCCCGATGCGCAGCAGCTTCTGCGCCAGGTCCTGCCCGACCAGCCCGGAGGCGGCCATGCCGTACACGTCGATCCGCCGGGCTCCCGCCAACGCGGCGACGGCGGCCTCCAGTTGGGCCATGTCCAGCTGGGCGGCGGTGTCCGCGAGGGTCTGCTGCTCCTCCAGGGCGAGCTTGGCGACGACATCGGGCAGCGGGTCGTCCACCGCGATGTCCGCGGTCACGGCGGGTGGCACCCCGGCTGCCTGCTGCGCGGCGAGCGCGGCCAGGGCGAGCCGCAGATCCCGGTAGCCCGGGTAACCGAGCAGCCGCGCGGTACGGACGACGGTGGCCTCGCTGGTACCCGTACGGATCGCGAGGGCGGTGACGGTCTGCTGGGCGCAGCCGGCCGGATCACCCGCGACGGCTTCCGCGACGCGCTGCATGGAGCGCGTCATGGAGGGTGCGAGCGTACGGACCTTGGCGGCGAGCGCCCCCGGGGCGGGGGGCGTGACGGGTATGACGGGCGCGTCCGGGCTGCCGCGCAGCGGGCGGACACCCGGCGGGAAATTTTCCTTCACGCTGTGGGTCACTCTATGAAAGGTATTTTCACGCCATCGGGCCGTCAAGCCGTGGCCGGCGCCATTGCTCACGGACCGGCGGACCGGTCCCGGTCGCCGGGCCGTTCCCCGCCGGGCCAGTCCCCGCGCGCGGCCACGTCCAGCACGAGCGCCGCGATGTTCCACGCGTCGTCGTCCCCCCGGTGGTGCCGCCCCTCCAGCGGCAGCCCGGCCACCTCCAGCGCCTGCGCCATCCCGGGCCTGCGCCGCAGCCCGTACGACGCGGTGAAGACGGCCTTCGCGTTGGTGTGCGCGCTCCCGAAGGGATACTCCGCGCCCGTGTGACGGCACTGCCGCGTGAACTGGTTGCGGTCGTAATCCCCCCAGCTCGCCCACGGCAGCACTCCCGCGCGGTGCGTGGCCGCGAGCGCGCGGCACGCCTCGGCGAAGCTCGTCCCGCCGTCCACCTCGTCCTGCGTCAGCCCGGTCAGCTCCGTGCAGAACGCGCTCACGCGCGAGCGGGCCGGGCGCACCAGCAGCCGGTGCTTCGCCCGCCGGGTGCGGGTGGCCAGATCCACCACGGTGAGCCCGATCTCGATGATCTCGCTCACCTGTCCCGCGGGCGGCTGCCCCTCCCAGCACGTCGCCTCGACGTCGACGACATTGAGGAGGTGAGGGGTGTCCATGCGCGTGAGCATAGGAACCCCCGAGGGACGGGGGCCAACCGTTTTCCGTACGGTACGGCCGCTCCGCGGGGGTGTCGCCGGGAAGGGATAATGGGGCTCATGGACGACCCGGCGGAAGCGGCACTGCACGAGGCCCGCGCCCGCGTGCTCGCGGATCTGGGGGCGCGTGACGTGACGGGCCCCGCGATCGTCTCCCTCGTGGAGGAGGCGGTCGCCGAGCGCCGCTGGTGGGTGGGCAAGTGGCCGGACGGCGCCCCGTTCGTGCCCGGCCTGGTCGCCCAGGACGTGCAGGACGCGCTGCTGGAGACGTACGGCCGCTGGCCGCTGTGCCCGTACTGCGACGACCCGCACGCGCTCGCGGTCGAACCGGAACTGGGCCCCGACCCGATCTGGGTGTGCGAGGTGCGCCGGGAGACGGTCGCCCCGGTCGGCGAACTGGGGCCGCGCCCGTGACCGTGTACCTCGACCCGCCGACCTGGCCGGGCCACGGCCGGATGTGGTCCCACCTGGTGAGCGACGTCTCGTACGACGAGCTGCACGCCTTCGCGGCGCGGCTCGGCGCCCCGCCGCGCGCGTTCGAGCGCGACCACTACGACATCCCCGCCGAGCGCTACCCGGACGCGGTGTCGCTGGGCGCCGTGGAGATCGGCAGCAAGGAACTGGTCCGCCGCCTCACGCAGGCGGGCCTGCGCCGCCGCAAGTACGACCCGCGCCGCGCGGGCGCCGCCGGGTAGGCCCGCTACCGTCCCGTCAGGGGCGCCGGAACGTCAGCGTCAGGGCGCGGCTGCCGCTCACCTGGCCGGTACCGATGAGCTGGACGCCGCCGCTCGCCGTGACCTGGAAGGAGAGCTGGGCCTCGGCCAGCGGCAGGGTGCCGCCCCGGGCGGCGACGTCGGCGAAGACCTGCTGGAGCGCGTCCACGGTGGCGGCGAGGTTGCGCCGCAGCGGCCCGAGCGGCACGGCCCGCAGTTCGGGGTTGCCGCCGAGCAGCCCCATGGTGTCCTCGCCGTCCTCGGGCTCCACCCAGAAGGGCAGCGTCGCGCCGTCCCCCACGGCCGCCTCCGCCTCGCCTGCCGCCTCGACGTCCGTCATGCGCGCTGCCCCCACTTCCGGTCACCCCTGCCTGCGGTGCGTCAACTGTAGGCGCTGGGCGTCCGGTTGACGGCCGGGACCGGCGGACGGTCCGCGGGCGGGGTGCGCGGGGGAGCGCAAGGGTGCACGGGAGAGGGGGAAATCGTGGAGTACGGGACCTGAACGCGGGGCTTCCGCCAGGATGTCCGGGTGATGTCCGTGACCTCCCTCACCGCACCCGGACCGCTCGACGAGGAGCGGCTGTACTGGGACTGGTACCAGCGGCTCGGGCCCGGTGCCGAGCTGCTCGGCGACGTCGCCGGGGCCACCGTCGCCGACCTCGGGGCCGGGACGGGCGAGCGTGCCGCCCACGTCGCGGCCGTGCTCGGCGCGGAGCAGGTCGCCGCGATCGACACCTCGGCCACCCGCGTCACCCTGGGGCGCGAACGGTACGCCCACCTGGCGGAGCTGGATTTCGTGCACGGCGACGCGGCCACCTACCTCGCCGCGGCCGCGGGCAGCGTCGACGTGGCCTACTCCTGCTTCGGCGCCGCCGACTTCTCCGACCCGGTGCACCTGCTGCCCGCCGCCGCGAGCGGGCTGCGGCCCGGCGGCACGTTCGTCCTGGCCACCCTCGCGCACTACGAGGACGGCGCGCCGCCCGCGGCCGAACTGCGGCCCACCGAGGTGTCGGTGCGCTCCTCCAGCGGCAGCCTGACGACCAAGCGGCGCTGGGTGCTGGCGCCCGCCGTGTGGGAGAAGCTGCTCGCGGAGGCGGGTTTCACCGCCATCACCACCGAGGTGCTGCGCGACCCGGGCGGCGACCGCCGGCCGCCCATCGCGACGACCCTCATCCGGGCCGTGCGCGGCACGAGTTGACGCCCGGCCGGCCGAACAGGGGCCGTATCAGGCCTCCAGCAGCTCCAGTTCGGTGGTGAGGTTGCGGCGCGCGGTGCGCTCCCAGTGCTCGCGGCCGTACGCGGTGCGGAACAGGTGCGGCAGCTCCAGGAGTTGCCGCAGCACGCCGGCCCGCCCGGCGCGGAAGTCCGGGTCGGGTACGAAGCCGTACTCGGCGCGTACGGCGGCGGCGTAGGCGGCGTACGCGGCCGGGTCGCCCGCGAGGACGGCGAGGTCCGCGTCGCACAGCACCTCGCCGTCGGCGTCGCCGGGCGCGGGGTCGTGCGTGACGGTCAGCCGCACCAGCCGGACGACCTCCGCGACGCGCTCCGCGCCGACCCCCGCCTCGGTGAGCGCCCGGCGCGCGAGGTCGGCGCTGCGCTCCTCGTTCTCGCTGCGGTCGGGGCGGTAGACGGCGTCGTGGAACCACGCGGCCAGCGCCACGGTGTCCGGGTCGTGCGCGTAGACGGTCAGCTCGGTCGCCCGCGCGAGGACCTCCGCGAGGTGGTCGACCGTGTGGTAGCGGCGCTGCGGCTCGCCCCACCGCTCCAGCAGCTCCCGCCCGTACGGCCCCGGGTCGGGGGCCTGCTCGCCCGCCCCGCCGCGCTCGCTCTGCTGGCAGCGGCGCAGCAGCTGGTTCCACTCGGCGAGCAGGGCGTCGTACCGCGGATGGGCCGCGGAGCTGGTGTGAGGCATGCGGGCCATTGTGACGGAAGCGCACCCCAGGGGCGGTCGCGGGTCCGGCGCGGCGGCACGCCGGCACCTTCCCGCGCCGCCCCCGGCGTCCTCACGGCAGCAGCCTGCGCCCCAGCCGGCGCATCGCCAGGACCAGCGCGGCGGCGCCGAAGACGGCCAGGTAGAGGGCCGCGAAGCCGACCGCCGGGGTCATCCGGCCGAGCGCGGGCCCGCGGACCAGCTCGATGCACTGGTAGAGGGGCAGGCACTCCACCGCGAGCTGCACCGGGCGCGGGTAGACGCCCAGCGGGTAGAAGGTCGTCGCGAACAGGAACATCGGCAGCATCACCAGCTGCACCAGCTGGAAGTCCTGCCAGCTGCGGATGTACGTCACGACCGCCAGGCCCGCCGCCGCGAACGCGAACGCGATGAGCAGCGCCCCCGGCAGGATCAGCAGCCCCCACGGCGAGTGCACGAGCCCGAAGGCGGCGAGCGCCGCCCCGAAGACGGCCGTCACCGCCGTGCCGCGCAGCAGCGCCCACGCCACCTCGCCGAGCGCGACGTCGCGCACGCCCAGCGGGGTGGCGAGGATCGCCTGGTACGTACGGGTCATGGTGAGCCTGCCGTACAGCGAGAACGTCGTCTCGTTCATCGACCCGTTCATGGCCGCCGTCGCCAGCAGCGCGGGCGCGACGAAGTCGACGTAGCCGACGTCCGGGGCGCCCAGGCCCGGGACATGGCCGACGAGCGCGCCGATGCCGACGCCCATCGACAGCAGGTACAGCACCGGTTCGAAGATCTCGGCCAGCAGCAGGTACCAGGTGTGGCGGTAGATGACGAGGTTGCGTTCGACGAGAGCGGCAGGGCCCGCGACCGCGGGCGAAGTCCACAACGCGCGCAGCACGGCGGTCCTTTCGGAAGAGGTGTGGGATTCGTACGGCGGTCAGCGGTGCAGGCGCCGGGCGTACGCGCGGCGGGCCGCCCACAGCCCGGCGGCGGTCAGCAGCACGAGGTACCCGGTGTGCACGGCCGCGGCACCCGCGCCGAGCCCGCCCAGCGTGATCCCGCGGGTCAGCTCCACGCCCTGGTAGAGCGGTGTGCACTCGGCCACGTACCGCAGCCAGTGCGGGAGTTGGGAGACGGGGAAGAAGGTGCCGGAGAACATGTAGAAGGGCATCACCACGAAGCGGTAGATCCCGTTCAGCCTGCTCTGCCGCTCGGTGCGCACCGCGTACGCCATCAGCGGCGTCGCGAAGGCCAGCCCCGTCAGCAGCACCGGCCCCGCCGCGAGCAGCGCCTTCACCGGGCCCACCACCCCGAAGGCCACGACCACCGCGAGGAAGAGCAGCCCGCTCAGCAGCACCCGGAAGGCCATGAAGAGCGCGTGCCCGGCGAGGATGTCGCCCGGCCGCATCGGAGTCGCCGCCGCGGCCGGGTAGTTGCCGCTGCCGCGCGCCGACTGGAAGACGGGGAAGCCGCCCTCGATCACGCCGTTCTGCATCGCGGAGGCCGCGACCAGGCCGGGCGCGAGGAAGTCCAGATAGGGCGTCCCGGCGAGATGGCCGCTGTGCCCGGCGTCCACCAGCTTGCCCAGGCCCGCGCCCATCGCCGCCAGGAACAGCAGCGGATTGGCCACGCTCATCACCACGGTGCCACGCCAGATCCGCCGGTAGCGGCGCATCCAGTAGCCGAACTCGCGCAGCGCGGGCACCCGCGCGGCCAGCACGTCGGTCGTCGTCGGACGCACAGTCGTCGCGCTCATCGTCAGTCCACCAGCGTCCGGCCGGTGAGGGTGAGGAAGACGTCCTCCAGGCCCGCGCGCCGCACCAGCGCCGCCTGCGGGCCGACCCCCGTCGCGTGCACGGCCTTCAGCGCGGACTCGCCGTCGTCCGCGTAGACCAGCAGCCGGTCCGGCAGCACCTCGGCGCGCTCACCGATCCCCGCGACCTCCGCGGCGACACCGTCCAGCGCCGTGTCCGGCGCGAACCGCAGCTCCAGCACCTCGCGCGTGCAGTGCGCCTCGATCAGCTCCCGCGGACTGCCCTCCGCGACGATCCGGCCGTGGTCCATCACCACGATCCGGTCGCACAGCTGCTCGGCCTCGTCCATGTAGTGCGTCGTGAGCAGCAGCGTCACACCCTGCTGCTTGAGCCGGAACAGCCGCTCCCACAGCAGGTGCCGGGCCTGCGGGTCCAGGCCCGTCGTCGGCTCGTCCAGCAGCAGGATCTCCGGCTCGTTGATCAGCGACCGGGCGATCGTCAGCCGCCGCCGCATCCCGCCCGACAGCGCCTCGACCTGCTCGTCCGCCTTGTCCGCGAGCCGCGCGAAGTCCAGCAGCCGGGTGGTACGGGCCCGTATCTCGGCCCGCGGCAGACCGAAGTACCGCCCGTAGACCAGCAGGTTCTCCCGCACGGTCAGCTCGGTGTCGAGCGTGTCGTCCTGCGGTACGGAGCCGAGCCGGGCGCGGATCGCCGCGCCGTCCTCGGCGGGGTCCAGGCCCAGCACGCGCAGCGTGCCGCCCGACACGGGGGAGACGGCGGCGATCATGCGCATCGTCGTCGACTTCCCGGCCCCGTTCGGCCCCAGGAACCCGAACGCCTCCCCGCGCCGCACCCGGAACCCGATCCCCGCGACGGCCTCCAGCTCCTCCCCGCCCCCACGGGGGGCATGCACCTTCCGCAGCCCCTCGGCCTCGATCAACACGTCGTCCACGCGGCTCCCTTCTTCCCCCGCCTCGCGGGCGGCTGCGCCATCCCACCAGACACCTTGCCGAAAATCCACCACGTTTTCCCGCAAGAACCGTACGACCCCCAGGAATTCACGGAGCCCCCTCCGGAGGGGGTGCCACATGCGGTTGCCGGTCGCCTTTCCCCCGGGGGGGCCTGCCGCGCAGTTCCCCGCGCCCCCAAAAACGCTCACCCCGCGCGCCAACGCCCCGCCCTGCCCCGCAGGCCAGCACCCCAGGGGCACGTGGGGGTACCTCCCAGGCGAAGCTCTGGGGGAGAACTGCGCGAGCAACCGCCCACCGGCGGAAGGTCCCGCAACGGCGGCAAGTGGCAGCCCAGCGGGTTAAGGGGTGCGTGGGGGTACCTCCCAGGCGAAGCTCTGGGGGAGAACTGCGCGGCCAGCCCCCACCACCGGAAGGTCCCGCGGCAGCGGCCAGCGGCAGCCCGGCGGGCAAGGCCCGAGCCCCGCAGGGGCGCGCGGCGAACCCGGCGCGGAGCGCGAGACGCGGAGGTCTCGGACCAAGCCACCGGCGAGGTAATGCGTTCGCCTCCCCCGCGCCGGAGGCGTAAGATCGCCGGTCTTGCCGCCTCCCGGACGGGAGCGCCGCCGCCCGGACGGAAACCGGCCGGCCCCTCACGTACCCGCGCCGACCGCCGGAGGCCTCCGTGCCCTCGCACGCCCAGAGCCAGGACCAGGACCAGAGCCAGCACCCGCACCAGAGCAGCAGCACCCCCGCCGGAGGCGACCCGCTGGGCCGCGAGCGCGGCCACCTCGCCGCGTCGCGCGCCGCGCTGCGGGCGATGCGCGCGGACGTCGAGTCGATGGACATCAGCGACGTCAGCGGCAACTGGGTGGACGCCAAGATCCTGGCGGCCGCCTACGAGGCTCGCATCATCGCGCTCGCCGACCTCGCCGACACGCCCCTGTTCTTCGGGCGGCTGGACTACGAGCACGCGCCGGGCGTGGACGCGGCCGAGGGCGCGGAGGGCGAGAGCTTCTACATCGGGCGGCGGCACGTCCACGACGCGGTCGGCGACCCGATGGTGATCGACTGGCGCGCGCCCGTCTCGCAGCCGTTCTACCGGGCCTCGCGCGCCGAGCCGATGGACGTCCGGCTGCGCCGCCGGTTCGGTTACACCGGCGGGGAGCTGACCGCGTACGAGGACGAGCACCTCACGGATCCCGGTGAGGCGGCGACGGCGAGCAAGCTGCTCCAGACGGAGATCGAGCGGCCGCGTGTCGGTCCGATGCGCGACATCGTCGCGACGATCCAACCGGAGCAGGACGAGATCGTGCGCGCCGGGGTGACCGGCACGGTGTGTGTGCAGGGGGCGCCGGGCACCGGCAAGACGGCGGTGGGCCTGCACCGTGTCGCGTATCTGCTCTACGCGCACCGCGAGCGGCTGGCCCGCTCGGGCACGCTGGTGATCGGCCCGAACGCGTCCTTCCTGCGCTACATCGAGCAGGTGCTTCCGGCGCTCGGCGAACTCCACGTCAAGCAGGCCACGGTGGACTCCCTCGTCGCCCATGTCCCGGTGCGCGGCACGGATTCGGCGCAGGCCGCCCGTCTCAAGGGCGACGCCCGGATGGCGGAGGTGCTGCGGCGCGCGGTGCGTTCGGGCATCCGGATGCCGCAGGAGCCGGTCGTGGTGGTCCGCGGGTCCCGCCGCTGGCGCGTGCCCGCGTACGAACTGGAGGAGATCGTCCGCGAGTTGGCCGGGCGCGACATCCGTTACGGGGCCGCGCACGACGCGCTGCCGCAGCGCATCGCGCACGCCGTGCTCGTGCAGATGGAGCGCGCGGGGGAGGCCCCCGACGACCGCGTGCAGGACGCGGTGGCCCGCAACCCCGCGGTGAAGGCGGCGGTCAAGGCGTGCTGGCCGCCGGTGGATCCGGCGAAGCTGGTGCTGCGGCTGCTGTCCGACGCGGAGTTCCTCGCCGAGGCGGCCGACGGCGTCCTCGAACCGGAGGAGCAGCGGACGATCCTGTGGGACAAGCCCGCCCGCGGGCTCGCGTCGGCGAAGTGGACGGCGGCCGACGCCGTCCTCGTGGACGAGGCGCAGGACCTGGTGCAGCGCACACCGTCGCTCGGGCACGTGGTGCTGGACGAGGCGCAGGATCTGTCACCGATGCAGTACCGCGCGGTCGGGCGGCGCTGTTCGACCGGTTCGGCGACCGTGCTCGGCGACATCGCGCAGGGCACCACGCCCTGGGCGACGGCGAGTTGGGCGGAGGCGCTGACACACCTCGGCAAACCGGGCTCCCGCATCGAGGAGTTGACGCGCGGCTTCCGGGTGCCGCGCGAGGTCATCGGCTACGCGTCCCGGCTGCTGCCGCAGATCGCGCCGGACCTCGCCCCGGCGACGTCGGTCCGTGAGGCGGGCGGCGACTTCGCCGTACGGGCCGTGGCGGAAGGGGAGTTGGAGGCGGCGGTGCTCGCTGCGTGCGGGACGGCCCTGGAGCACGAGGGCTCCGTCGGCCTGATCGCCGCGGACCCGGACGTCCCGGCGCTGTCCGCCGTGCTCACCGCGGCCGGCCTGCCCTTCCTCGCCCCCGGTGACGAGACCTCGGCGGACGCCCGCCTCACCCTCGTCCCGGCGTCGCTCGCGAAGGGCCTCGAATACGACTACGTCGTCCTCGCCGAACCCGCCGCGATCGTCGACGCCGAACCCGACGCGCGCACGGGCCTGCGCCGCCTGTACGTGACGCTGACCCGTGCGGTGTCCGGCCTCACGGTCCTGCACGCGCGCCCGCTGCCGGAGTCGCTGGCGTCCTGAACGCGGGCCCCCCGCGGGGGAGTTCAGCCGACGGCGACCGGGGCGTCCAGTGCCTCGCGCCAGGTCCGGACGGCGGACGGGTCCACCGCTCCGGACCATCCGCCGGCCCGCACCGCGCCGCCGACGTGGAAGCCGTCGAGGCCCGCCGCGCGCAGCTCCGGGACGTGCTCCAGCAGCAGGCCGCCGCCCACCAGCAGCCGCGGCTCGTAGCCGGGGTCACCGCTGCGCGCGGCCTCGGCGCACAGCACGTCCATCCCGTCGCCGACGCCCTTCGCGGACCCGGCCGTCAGATACGTGTCGAGGCCGGGGAGCCCCGCGAGCTGGAGCCGTACGGCGTCGCGGTCGGTGGCCCGGTCGATCGCGCGGTGGAAGGTCCAGCGGCATCCGTCGAGCACGTCGACCAGCGCGTGCACGGCCTCCAGATCCGCCGCGCCGCTCCCGTCGAGGAAGCCCAGCACGAACTCCTCGGCGCCCTCGGCCCGCAGCCCCTGCGCCGCCTCGCACAGTTCGTCCAGCCGCCGCGCCCCGCCCGCGCTGAAGCCGTCCGTGAGCCGCAGCATCACCCGTAGCGGGATGTCGACGGCGTCGCGGATCGCCCCGAACGTCTCCCGCGACGGGGTCAGGCCGTCGGCGGCCATGTCCGTGACCAGTTCCAGCCGGTCGGCGCCGCCGGTCTGTGCCGCAACGGCGTCATCGGGTCCGAGGGCGATTACCTCGAAGATTGGTCTAGACATATGACCAAGGTTGCCACATGCCCCCGCCCCACGCGACCCCCGGGGTCCCCATGACATATGGGTGTCACAGTCGGGCCCGGCGGACACGGAGCACCTGCCCCGCGCGAAGGTGCGGGGAGTTCGTGAAGAGCTTGCACGCACCGCGCCCTCCGCGATCAACTGAGCGGCGAGCCACCGAGCGGAGAGGGCGGAATGGAGTTCCTGGGGGAGCCGGGCCGACCGGCGGAAACGGGCCCGTACCGACCGGTCGCCGCACTCGGCGAAGGCGGCATGGGCCGCGTCCTGCTCGCCGTCTCACCCGACGGCCGCCTCGTCGCCGTCAAGCTCGTGCACGAACAGCTCGTGCACGAACCCGGCTTCCGCGACCGCTTCCGCCGCGAGGTCACCGCGTCGCGGCGGGTGGCGGGCGCCTACACCGCCGCCGTGCTCGACGCGGACGCCGATGCCGCGACCCCCTGGCTGGCCTCGGTCTTCGTGCCGGGTCCCGCGCTGCGCGAGGTCGTCGAGCGTACGGGCCCGCTGGACCCGCCCGCGGTCGTACGGCTGGCGGCGGGCCTCGCGGCGGCCCTCGGCGAGGTCCACCGGGCGGGGCTGATCCACCGCGACCTGAAGCCGTCCAACGTGCTGCTGGCCGCCGACGGCCCGCGCGTCATCGACTTCGGCGTCGCGCGCGCGACCGACAGCGAGGGCGGCACCGAGATCACCCGCACCGGCGTGGTGGTCGGCTCGCCCGCCTTCATGTCGCCCGAGCAGGCGGAGAGCCGCGCCCTCACCCCGGCGGCCGACGTCTTCTCGCTGGGCTCGGTCCTGGCCTACGCCGCCACGGGGCGCAGCCCGTTCACGGGCACGTCCGCGCTGATGACGCTCTACGACGTGGTGCACGGCGAACCCGAACTCGGTGCGCTGCCGCAGGAGTTGTGCGACCTGGTGGGAGACTGCCTCGCCAAGGACCCGGCCGCCCGGCCCACCCCGGCGCAGATCCTGGCCCGCATCGGCCACGTCCCGCCCACCACCCGCCCCTGGCCCGCGCCCGTGCACGAGCTGATCGGCGCACAGGCGGCGGAGATCGAGCACGTCCTCGCCGGTACGGCGCCGGGCCCGGCGGGGGAGGAGCCCGGCCCCGGGGTGGGGCCGGAGGTCCCGGACGTCGCGCCGGGCCCGGCGGCTGCAGAGGTGCCGGAGGCCCTGGACGTCGCCGCCCTGCCGACGCGGACCGCCGCCGCCCCGGCCGTCCCGCCCGCCGGGCCCGCGCCCGTACCGCCGGAGCCGCCCGTACCGCCGGAGCCGCCCGTACCGGCCGGGGACGTACCGGCCGGGGTGGGCGCGCAAGGCCCCGGAGGGCGGCGGGGGCCGAGCCGGCGGGCGCTCGTGCTCGGCGCGCTGGGCGTCGCCGGGATCGGCGCCGCCGTGGGCATCCCGCTGGCGCTGAACGGCGGTTCCGGCGGCGGCAGCGGTACGGCCTCGGGCGCGCCGCCGTCGCGGAGAGCGTCCGGCCCCGCGTCGTCGTCCCCCTCGTCCGCCCCGCCGTCCTCGGGGACGGCGGGCCCGACGCCGACCGCGCCGCCGTCCCCGCTGCCCGCGGGGGAGGAGACGGCGGCGTACGTCCTGTCGGAGAAGACGGCGATGCTGACCGCCGCCGAGATCAGCCCGGACGGCAAACTCGTCGCGGTGGGCGACATGGACGGCGGACTGACGCTGCGCCGGGTGCCGAGCCTGCAGATCGACACCGTCCTTGCCCAGCCGGTCGACGGCTCCCTCGACCACACCACCGGTGACGTCACCTTCAGTCCCGACGGCAAGCTGCTCGCGAGCGTCGACGACAACGCGGCGGTCACCCTCTGGGACGTCGCGTCCCGCAGAAGCGTCGCCACGCTGCACGGCGACCCGGGCCAGCGGCGGACGGCGTCCACCTACGCCCTGGTCTTCAGCCACGACGGCAGGTCCCTGGCGCTGGGCGCCACCCGCACGGTCACGGTGTGGGACGTCGCCTCCCGGCGCAGGACCGCCAAGGTGACCTGGCCGCGCGACAGCGAGGCGGAGTACGAGGCGGAGAGCGACCTTCAGGGCCTGGCCTTCACGGCGGACGGCCGGACGGTCGTGGCGTCCACGTCCGTCGGCAAGCTGTACTTCTGCGACCTGCGCGCACAGCGCGTCGCCGCCACCGTGCGCGGCCCGCGCGACGGCCTGACGGACGTGGCGGTGAGCCCGAACGGCAAGATCCTCGCGGTGGGGGCGTACGGCGAGGTGCGGCTGTGGCGCCCCGACACCCGCAAGGCGCTGGAGAGCGTGCCGAGCGACCCGTACTGGGTCAGCAGCCTGGCCTTCAGCCGCGACGGCAGATTCCTGGCCTCGGCGGCCATCGGCGGCTCGGTGCAGGTCGTCTCGACCGCGGACTGGAGCGTCGTCCACGCCTTCGACGGCACGGTGGACGGGGCGACGGAGACGCTGAGCGCCGCGATGACCGACACCACGGCCCCCGACAGCGTCGCCTTCAGCCCGGGGGCCGACTACCTGGTGGAGCCGCTGGACTACTACCTGGTGCTGTGGAAGCTCAGGTGAGGCGGGCCGGGTACGGCGTGGGGCGGACGGTCTCGGGGTGACCCTGAGAGCGGGGTAGGGGGTGCGGGTCCGCCCGCGGGATGATCACCGGGCGGGGGAATTACATCCTCAGCCCGACGTGGGGCGAATGCCGGATTTCGTACCGTGGGGACATGGCCTCCTCGACGATCACTCCAGCCCCGGCGCCGCAGCTCGTGCACGGCGCGACGATCCCCGAATCCCGCCCCGACTACCCCCGCCACCGCGTGGGCGACGCCCTGCGCGCGATACGCGTCTACGCCGTCGCGGCGGTGGAGGTGGTGGTGCTCGGCACCGGCGGCAGGCGCTAGCTCCCGCCCGCCCCCGGCCCGCAGGGCCGGTCGGCCCCGAGCCCTGTTCCGTCGGCCCGGAGCCCCGTTCCGCCGTCCTCCGCTCCTAGACGTCCTCGCCCGCGCCCGTGAGCAGGTCGTCCGCGTCGACGATGCGGTAGGCGTAGCCCTGCTCGGCCAGGAAGCGCTGGCGGTGGGCCGCGAAGTCCTGGTCGATGGTGTCCCGGGCCACGACCGAGTAGAAGCGGGCCTCGTGACCGTCCGCCTTCGGGCGCAGCACCCGTCCCAGCCGCTGCGCCTCCTCCTGGCGGGAGCCGAAGGTCCCCGAGACCTGGATCGCGACCGTCGCCTCGGGCAGGTCGATGGAGAAGTTGGCCACCTTCGACACGACCAGCACCGACAGCTCGCCCTGCCGGAAGGCCTCGAAGAGCTTCTCGCGCTGCGCGTTCGGCGTCTCGCCCTTGATCACCGGGGCGCCCAGGTGCTCGCCCAGCTCGTCGAGCTGGTCGATGTACTGCCCGATGACCAGGGTCTGCTGGCCCGCGTGCTTGCGCACCAGCGCCTCCGTGACCTTGCGCTTGGTCGCCGTCGTCGCGCAGTAGCGGTATTTCTCCTCGGCCTCGGCGGTGGCATAGGCCAGCCGCTCCGAGTCCGTGAGGTTGACCCGCACCTCGACGCAGTCGGCGGGCGCGATGTAGCCCTGCGCCTCGATCTCCTTCCAGGGGGCGTCGAAGCGCTTGGGCCCGATGAGCGAGAAGACGTCCGACTCACGGCCGTCCTCCCGGACGAGCGTCGCGGTCAGCCCGAGGCGGCGGCGTGCCTGGAGGTCGGCGGTGAACTTGAAGACCGGAGCAGGAAGGAGATGGACCTCGTCGTAGATGATCAGACCCCAGTCCCGGGAGTCGAACAGCTCCAGGTGCGGGTAGACGCCCTTCCGCTTGGTCGTCAGGACCTGGTAGGTCGCGATGGTGACGGGCCGGATCTCCTTGCGCGTCCCGCTGTACTCGCCGATCTCCTCCTCGGTGAGCGTGGTGCGCCGGACCAGCTCGTGCTTCCACTGCCGCGCCGAGACGGTGTTGGTGACCAGGATCAGGGTCGTCGCCTTCGCCTCGGCCATCGCGCCCGCGCCGACCAGCGTCTTGCCCGCGCCGCACGGCAGCACGACCACGCCAGAGCCGCCGTGCCAGAAGCCCTCCACGGCCTGCTTCTGGTAGGGCCGCAGCCCCCAGCCCTCCTCGTCGAGGTGGATCGGGTGCGCCTCGCCGTCCACGTACCCGGCGAAGTCCTCGGCCGGCCAGCCCAGCTTGAGCAGAACCTGCTTGATCTGGCCGCGCTCGGAGGGGTGGACGACGACGGTGTCCTCGTCGATCCGGGCGCCGACGAGCGGCTGGACGCGCTTGGAGCGGAGGATCTCCTCCAGCACGGGGCGGTCGGTGGTGGTCAGCACGAGCCCGTGCGCGGGGTGCTTGCTGAGCCGCAGCCGCCCGTAGCGGTCCATTGTCTCGGCGACGTCGACGAGCAGCGCGTGCGGCACGGGGTAGCGGCTGTACTCGACCAGCGCGTCCACCACCTGCTCGGCGTCGTGCCCGGCGGCACGGGCGTTCCACAGCCCGAGCGGGGTGAGCCGGTACGTGTGGATGTGCTCGGGCGCGCGCTCCAGCTCGGCGAAGGGCGCGATGGCCCGCCGGCAGGCGTCGGCCAGCTCGTGGTCGACCTCCAGCAGGAGGGTCTTGTCGCTCTGGACGATCAGGCAGGACACGCGGGTACCTCCGGGCTGGCCGGGATGGGGCGAACGAAAAATTGTACGCCGGGCGGGTGGACCGACAGGGTGTCCGCCGTCACCCGGGGGTGAGGGGGTGGCGGGAAGAGGGCGGGAGAGGGGGTGACGGGTCGCGCGGGCCTCGCTGCGGGTCTCGGTGCGGGCCTGCTGAGGGGCCCGGTGCGGACCCGGTGCGGGGGGCGGAGCGCCATCCGTGCGAATCTGCGGCATCCTTACTCGCGCCTTACATCCGCGTTAGTCCTATTTGATGTTTTCTGCGGTCATGGATCACCAGCAGACGCATCCTCCCGCCGAGCCGCGCCGGCGCAGGACGTTCCGTGCGGTCGCGGCCTCCTCGGCCGTCGTCGTCGCGGGAGTCATCGCCGCGGCCGGCCTGCTGCTCCCCGCCTCCGCCTCCGCCTCCGGCGGGGACCCGACGGGCGACGGGGGGCCGTCCGCCGGCCATGGCGTCACGCAGCCCACCGACGACTGGCCCAGCGCCCCCGACACCAACGGGCCGACCCACCCGCCGGCCACGTCCCACCCGCCGGCCACGTCCCGTCCCCCGATGACGACGCAGCCGCCGACGACGGCTCAGCCGAGCGCGCCCGACACGGACTGGCCCAGCGCCCCCGACACCGGGTGGCCGCAGCCCAGCACGTCCAGCTGCCCGCCCACCCACCACCCGTCGCACCCGCCGACGTCCCGTCCGCCGACGCACCACCCGTCCCACCCGCCGACGCATCACCCGTCGCATCCCCCCACGCATCACCCGTCGCACCCGCCGACGCATCACCCGTCGCATCCCCCCACGCATCACCCGTCGCACCCGCCGACGCATCACCCGTCCCACCCCCCGACACACCCGCCCACGCACCCGCCGACGTCCCGTCCGCCGACGCATCACCCGTCGCATCCCCCGACCCATCACCCGTCGCACCCGCCGACACACCCGCCGACACATCCGCCGACGCACCCGCCGACGCACCCGCCCACGAAGCCGCCGACCACGCCGCCGACGTGGACCCCGCCCACGACGCCGTCGACGACGCCTCCCACGTGGACGCCGCCGACGCACGAGCACCCGTCCCACCCGCCGACACATCCGCCCACGCACCCGCCGACCCACCCGTCGCAGCCGCCGACCACGTCCCCCGGTCTGCCGCACACGGGTTCCGACGGGATCGAGTGGATCGCGGCCTCCGCGGTCGCGGCGCTCGGTGCCGGTGGAACGCTGCTCGTGATGACGCGTCGCCGGCGCGGCGGCCAGCACCACTGAGCCCGCCGCAGAACCGCCGCGCGAGCCACCCGCGGCGCTGAGAACGGACCGGCCGCCCCACGCTCTTCCCGGCGTGGGGCGGCCGGTCGCGGGTAGACGGCCCGTCAAGAGAACGCCTACCGGGAGGGTTACCGCCGTGGCGATGCGTATGGCCTTCTTCGATCGCCTGCGCGGTCCGAGGACCGCACCTCCGGAGGCGGCGGTACCGGCGCCGCGCCCGAAGCCCAAACCGAGGCCCAAGCCCAGGCCGAAGGTGGCGCCCGAGGCCGAACCCGGCGCGGAGCCGAAGGCGAGACCGAGGTGGAGGACGGCACCGAAGCCGACATCCGCACCGAAGGCCCCGCGCACCGGCACCGGGACCGGCAGCCGCACCCGTACCCGCACCACCCGCCCCCGGGTGCGGAAGCCGCCGCCCCCGCTGCTCCAGCGGCACTCCCTCGGCCCGATGCTCGCCCGGGGGCTGGTGCTGGCCCTGGCGGTGGTCTGCATGGTGGCCTTCGCGGTGGCGCTGGCCCGCGTCACCCTCGTCCCCTCGCCCGCGTCGGACTCGCTGGCCCACACGAACCTGCGGCCGGGCGCGTCCATCCGCGCGTACCTCGACCAGCCGGACATCCACGACACGATCAAGCAGCTCGGCGGCAACGTCCTGCTCGGCGTCCCCTTCGGGATCCTGCTCCCCACGCTCTTCCCGCGCACCCGCGGCTTCCTGCGGGTGGCGCTCCTGACGGCCCTGACCATGGTCCTGGTCGAGACGGCGCAGGGGTCGATGGTGGAGGGCCGGGCGTTCGACGTCGACGACGTCATCCTCAACACCGTGGGCGCCCTGATCGGCTACCTGCTGCTCGGCCACCGGCTGGCCGCAGCGCTGCACCCCGACCGGCCCCACTGGTGGCACCGCTTCTTCCCGCCCCGCCCGAAGCCCGGAACCGGGGCCGCGGCCGGATCGGGGGCCGCGAAGAAGCCGTGACGGCTCAGGCGGGGTCGTCGGCGAGTTCGGAGACGCCCGTGATGCGGTGCAGGGCGAAGGTGCGGACCTCGTCCGTCGTGTGGTCGTACGCGGTGACGTGGCCGCCCTCGACGCGGACCGGGGCGATGACGCGCTGGGTGGCCGTGCCCTCCGCGTTGACGTAGCCGATCCACAGCGACTGGCCGGTCAGGACGGCGGCCTGCATCGTCGCGAGGGTCTCGGCGGAGGGGCTGCGCGGCAGCCCTGGTGGGGCGGTGTCGGCCGGGGCGCGGCGGACGGCGGTGGCCGCGCGGTCCCCGGCGCGGATGGCCTTGACGGCGAGCCCCAGCAGGTTGGCGTCCGGGACGGGCGGCCCGTCCGGCACCGGGACGGGGGCGCTGCGCGGCGGGGTGCGGCGGGCGTCGGGGCGGGTGATGAGCACGTCGCCGTCGGCGGACTCCGCGGCCGGGGCCAGGCCCATGTCGCGCAGCCGCTCCAGCAGCCCCGCCGGGTCGGTCTGCGAGGCCAGCACGGTCGGGGCCAGCCGGCGCAGGCCCAGGCCCGAGGCCCGCCGGTCGGCGAGCAGCTCGGTCAGCAGGGTGTCGTCGTCGCAGCGCAGATACGCGGCGGCCGCGCCGACCCGCAGCGTGCCGTGCCGCCGGGCCACGTCGTCGATGAGGTAGGCCAGCGGCTGCGGTACGGGGGTGCGGGAGTGCTCGGCGAGGAAGGACTGCAGCTCGGCGGCCGTACGCCCGGCGTCGAGGGCGCGGCGGACGGATTCGGGCGTGAAGCGGTAGACGGTCGCGCCGCCCTTGGACTCGATGTCGGCCAGCACCCCCAGCGTCTCGGCGAGCGGCGCCACCAGCGGCCCCGGGGCGACCGCCGTGAGATCCGCCTGGAGCAGCACATGGTCCAGCGGCTCCGGCAGCAGCGGCGCGAGCTTGGCGGCGGCGCGCCCCGCGGCGGCGTCCGGCGAGGCGATCACGTCGCCGGGGGAACCGGGGGAACCGGGGGAGCCGGGGGAGCCGGGGGCACCTTGCGGCGCCGCGTCCAGCAGCGGGCGCGCGTGCGCGGCGAGCGCCCCGCGACCGGTGACGCCCAGCGTCTCCGCGTCCTCCAGCGTCCAGCCCACCAGGTCCGTGCGCAGCGCGTCCGCCCCCGCCCGCAGCGGCCGGTCCCAGCGCAGCCGGGCCAGCAGCTCGCCGGGCTCCGCCGCGGAACCCGGCGGGAGGCCGGCCAGCACCCGCAGCACCGCGACCCGTACGTGCGGGGCGAGCGAGCGGTCGAGGTCGGGCCCGAGGGCGGCCAGCGCGCGGCCCTTGGCGTCGCGCGTGCCGACCAGGCCGGGCGTGCGGGTCGCGGCCAGCCACGCGGTCGCGAGCGCGGCCCACTGCCGTTCGGCGGTCAACAGCAGCCACTCGTCGGCGGCGGGGGTGGGCGCGTAGGCCTCGTCCACCTCCCCGTCGGCGGCGACGAGACCGGCCGCGTAGGCCAGCTCCAGCCAGAAGGCGGCGCGCGGCTCGGTGAGGTCGAGGGCGGCGGCGGTGCGGCGCAGGTCGCGCACGCTCAGACCGCCCGCGCGCAGCACCGCGGGCCCGCCCGACTGCCACTCCTTGAGCAGGTCGGTCACGGTGCGTACGGCGGTGAAGGCCTGGCCCGCGGCGGTGGCGTCCACCGTCTTCGCGGTCCTGGCGACCGGTGCGACCTGCGGCGGCACCGGCTGCGGGGTGCGGTGCGCGCGGCCGGCCCGCAGGGCGAGCGCGGCCTCCCGGGGCAGCACGACGTTGTGCTGGCCCACCGGCAGCAGCAGGCCGCGGGCCAGCAGCCACTGCACGGGTGTGGCGGCCTCCTCGGCGCGTATGGCCACGGTCGCGTCCCGCACCTCGCCGTACGGCGGCCCCCACACCAGCCGGTCCAGCACCGCCCGCACGCCTTCGGGGGCCCGCGCCAGCAGCGCCGCGAAGGCGTCCAGGTCGGCGAAGAGCGCCGCCAGTGCCTCCACCGCGCTGGCCGGGTCGTGCGTGGCGCCCAGGCCCGCGTCGGCCAGCAGCTCCTGGAGGCGGGCCGGGGACATCCCGGCCGTCGCCTCGGCCACGGTCGGGCCGAGGCCCGTCGAGGACGGCATCGACGCGGACGGCGCGAGCACGTCCCGCGCGGTACGCACCAGGCGCAGCCGGTCGTCGTCGCCCCACACCAGCCCGCCGTCCCGCAGCGCGCCGACCGCCCGCGGCAGCTCGGCGGCGACCGCCGCCGCCTCGGCCTGCGCCAGCGGCTCCCCGAGCCCCGGCCGCGCCTCCCGCGCGGGCAGGCCCGTCATGAGCCCGCTCAGCTCCGCGTAGGGGCAGCCGTCGGCGGTGAGGGCGAGCGCCTCCGCCGTCTGCCGTGTGAAGGCGTCGAGGTGGTCCAGGGCCCGCGCCACGGACGTCCGGGTCGCCGCGCGCGTCGCCAGCTGCGTCACGTCGGTGGGCACGGGCGCGATGAGGTCGGGCCGCGCGCGCAGCAGCCGTACGAGCGCGTCGTCGTCCCGCGCGCGCAGATCCTCCGCGAGGGTGCGCGGCGCGCTGCTCTGGCCACCGGTCGTCATCCGTCCCACAGTAGGCCCTGCCCACCCCACCCGCGCCCGTGGTCGCGCACTCCGCTCGCCTCCACCACCCGGCCACGCCCCCGTGCGCCGGGCGCCGCCGCGGCTACGGCCCGTATGCTGACCGGTAGCCGACCGCAGCCCGTACCCGATCCGTGGAGTCCGGATGAGCACACCCAACGCGGACCACACCGACCACCCGCCGATCAGGCCTCGACTGTCCGTCGAGGAAATGCTGGCGGCCAAGAACACCCAGCCGATCCGCTCGCTGGACGACCTCCTGGCCGACACGTTCGAGTCGGACGAGGAACTGGCGGAGTTCCTGGCCTTCACCCACGCCGAGCGTCACCACGACGCCGCCTGAGCCGCCGCCGTGCAACCCGTCATCCTCGACACGGACGTCGCCTCGCTCACGCACAAGGGCAGGCTCACCGGCCCGCCCGTCTGATCGGCCGCAGGCCGGTCATCACCTTCGTGACCCTCGGCGAGCTGACCAAGTGGACCGAGATCCGCCACTGGGGCGCCCGCAGCCGTCAAGAACTGGCCGACTGGCTCTCCGGGATGCCGGTCCTTCCCGGCGACGAGCCCGTGGCGGCGACCTGGGGCCGCCTGTCCGCCGCCGGTGTCCACCGCGGCCGGCCGCGGCCGGTCAACGACATGTGGATCGCCGCGTGCTGCCTGACCTACGACCTGCCGCTCGCCACCCTCAACCTCAAGGACTACGAGGACTTCAGGACCTACCACGGGTTGCGCGTCCTCGGCGCCGAGTAGCGATGGCCGCGTGGGCCGTGGCCTGACGAGCCGCCCGGCCGGTACCGTCGGCGAAGGCCTGTGGAGGGAGCGGCGGTGGGGGTCGAGAGCGACCGGCTGGTGTTCGACTATCTGAGCCGGGTCGGCGACCTGGCGCAGACCGCCATGCCCGCCGCGCAGCGCATGCAGCTCGTCGCGCAACTGCGCAGCGACATCGAGCGGGAGCGGCGCGGCGCGGAGTCCGACGCGGACGTCAAGCGCATCCTCGGGCGCATGGGCAGCCCCGACGAGGTGGTCGAGGCCGCCGCGGGCAAGCCCGGCGCGGAGCGGCGCGAGGAGCCCCCGCCGCCCGCACGGGAGCCGCGGCCGGGGTCGTACGGGCCCTACACGGCCGGGCCCGGTGTGCCGCGGCAGCCGAAGGGCGCGGCCCGGGAGGGCGGCACGGAGGGGCGCGGCGGCCCCCTGTGGTGGCAGGGCGGACCCGGCGGTGGCGGCGGGCGGCCCGGCGAGGAGCTGGACGGGCTGCCGGGCATGACCGGCGGCATCTTCATCCCGGACGACGACGAGGAGCTCGACGCCGTCGGCCGCCCCCTGCCGAAGGAGGGGACGGGCGAGGACGAGCCCGCGCCGGAGGAGGCGGGCGCGGCCCCCGCCGTCGAGCCCGCGCCCGTGGCGCCCGCCAGGAGGCGCCGCCTGCTGCCCCGGCTGGCGGGCGGCGGCGGGGCGCGCCGCTGGGGCAGCCCCATGCTGCTGATCGCCGCCGCGCTGCTGGTGGGCGGCGCGGCGGTCGGCTCCCTCGTCCCGCTCGGCCTCGGCTGGCTGACGGCATGGCTGTCGCGCAAGCTCAGCCGCCCGCAGGCCAAGTTCGCGGTGCTGTTCATCCCGGGGGCCTTCGCGGCCGGGATGGTCGTGTGGATCTGGGGCCGCGACGTCGGCAAGTGGGGCAGCCCGATCGCCAAGGGCCAGGTGGGGCAGGCCTTCCAGGACAGCTGGCCGCTCACGCTCCGGCTCGCCGCGGTCGGTACCGCGCTGTATCTGCTGTGGCGCAGCCGCCGGTCGGCGTGACCGGCCCGCGCCCCTTCCCCTAGCCCTTCGTGAGGTCCTGCTGGAGTTCGTCGAGCACCTTGGCGGCCGCGGTGTAGCCGATGCCCTGGTACCACAGTTCGTCGTCCACCCGGTGGGCCCGGCCCGCGCCGACGGCGGCGAGCTGCTTCCACAGCGGCCCGGCCGTCACCTCCGTCTCCTTGGCGGCCTTGGGGTCGCCGTAGGTGGCGTAGAAGAGGTCGTCGCCGTCCGCCTTGTCGATCTGCTCGGGGCTGACGTCGACGCTGAGCCGGCCGACGTTCTGCGCCGCCGGGCGGCCGAGGCCGACGTCCTTCAGGACGGTGCCGATGTAGCTGGCGTTGCCGTACAGGCGGATGTCGGCGCCCTCGACGAAGCGCACCATGCTCACCCGCGTCGCCGCCGCCTTCGTGCTGCCGCCGAGCGCCGCGGTGACCTGGGCGACGTGCTTGTCGTACGCGCGCACCACCGCGGCGGCCTGCGCGGTACGGCCCAGGGCCGCCGCGTGCAGCTGGAAGTTGGCCTTCCAGGGCGCGCCGGTGGACTCGGTCAGCACGGTCGGGGCGATCTTCCGCAGGGCGTCGTAGTGCGCGCCGTCGCGCACCTTGCTGCTGAGGATGAGGTCGGGGTGCAGCGCGGCGACGGCCTCCAGGTTGGGGCTCGCGATGGCGCCGACGTTCGCGATCCCGGCGACCTCGTCCTTCGGCAGGTAGTCGAGGAAGCCGCTGCTGGTGCCCGCGCCGGTCGCCCCGACGGGCTTGACGCCGAGGGTGATCGCCGAGTCCAGCTCGGCGGTGTCGAGCACGACGACACGTTTCGGGTGGTCGGGGACGGTCACCTTGCCCATGGCCGTGTCGACGCTGTGCGTGCCGCCGGACGGCTTCCCGCCGTCGCCGGACGAGGACGAGCAGGCGGTCGCGGTGAGCGCGGCGCAGCACGCGAGAGCGGCGAGCACGGCTGCGGGACGGGCAGGGCGAGCGGGACGGGTGGGGCGAGCGGGACGGGCGGGGCGGGCGGGGCTGGACGAACGGGCGCTGCTGGTACGGGACATGGCGGTTCTCCGTTCAGGCGTGCCGGTCAGTGGTGCGGGGGCGCGGTGCCGTCCTTCGGGGACGCGGGTGCCTGCCAGGGCGCGCCGGGGACCACGAGCGGGTCACCGGTCACCGGGCACGGTACGACGACCGACTCCAGCCCGAAGACCTCGCGGACCAGCCCGGCGGTGACCACCTCGGACGGCGGGCCCTCGGCGACGATCCGCCCGGCCTTCATCGCGACCAGGTGGTCGGCGTAGCGGGCGGCCTGGTTGAGGTCGTGCAGGACGGCCACGACCGTACGGCCGCGCTCCCGGTTGAGCCGCCGCACCAGGTCCAGCACCTCGACCTGGTGGGCGATGTCGAGGAAGGTCGTGGGCTCGTCGAGCAGCAGCAGGTCGGTGTCCTGGGCGAGGGCCATCGCGATCCAGGCGCGCTGCCGCTGCCCGCCGGACAGCTCGTCGACCAGCCGGTGGGCGAGGTCGGCGGTCGCGGTGCGCTCCATCGCCTCGGCGACCAGCCGCTCGTCCGACTCCGACCACTGCTGCCACCACTTCTGGTGCGGCTGGCGGCCGCGCGAGACGAGGTCGGCGACGGTGATGCCCTCGGGTGGCACCGGTGACTGCGGCAGCAGTCCCAGGGTGCGGGCGATCTGCCGGGTCGGTACGCGGGCCAGCTCGGCGCCGTCCAGCAGCACCGCGCCCGCGCGCGGCCTGAGCAGCCGGCCGAGCGCCCGCAGCAGCGTGGACTTGCCGCACGCGTTGGGACCGACGATGACGGTGACCTGACCGTCCGGGATCTCCAGGTCGAGACCCTCGACGACGGTCCGCTCCTCGTACGACAGCGTCAGCGCGCGGGCGGCGAGCCGGTTGCGGGGCGGTCCTGCCGCCTCCGGCCGCGCGGCGGGGACGAGGGCGGGGGCGGCGGTCGCCGCGGGCTCTGGGGTCGTCATGACGGATCTCCGGAACGGCTGCGGCTGCGCACGATCAGCCACATCAGACAGGGCGCGCCGACCGCGGCGGTCATCACGCCGACGGGCAGCTCGGTCGGCGAGAACAGCTTGCGGGCCAGCAGGTCGGCGACCACCACGATGAGCGCGCCGGTCAGCGCGGAGGCCAGCAGCGGGATCTGCGCGGAACGCGTCAGGCGGCGGGCGATCTGCGGCGCGAGCAGCGCGACGAAGTCGACCGGGCCCGCCGCCCCGGTCGCCACCGAGGCCAGGACGACGCCCAGCGTGACCAGGCCGAGGCGGATACGGCCCAGCCGCACCCCGAGCGCGGTCGCGGTGTCGTCGTCGAAGGACACGGTGCGCTGCGCCCGTGCCGCCCACAGCGCGCACGGCAGCGCGACGAGCAGCACCAGCGCGAGCGGCCGCGCCTCGTCGTAGCCGCGGCCGTTGAGCGAGCCGGTCAGCCACACCTTGGCCTGCTGGGCGACCAGGTAGTCGCCCTTGGTCATGAACAGCTGGGTGATCGACGACAGCGCGACGGAGAAGCCGATGCCGATCAGCACGAAGCGCGACGCGTGCAGCCCGCGCCGCCACGCGAAGAGGTAGACCAGCGCGGCCGCCCCGAGCCCGCCGGCGACCGACAGGTAGGGCAGCGCGGTGTACGAGGTCACCCCGTACGTCATCGCGGCGACCGTGAGCGCGCCCGCGCCGTGGGTGACGCCGATGACGTCGGGGCTGGCGAGCGGGTTGCGCGCGACCGTCTGGATCAGCGCGCCGGACACGCCGAACGCCGCGCCGACCAGCAGGCCGAGCACCAGCCGCGGTTCGCGCAGCTCGCCGACCACCAGTTCGTCGGGGCTGGGGCGGCCCAGCACGACCTTCAGCACCTCGCCGGGCGCCACGAAGGACTCGCCGACGCACAGGTAGGCCACGCACGCCGCCGCCAGCAGCAGCGCCAGCACGCCTGTGACGGCGAGCGAGCGCCGGTGCACCAGGAAGGAGCCGCGCCCGCCGGGGCGGACGACCGTGTAGCCCGCGGGCCGCACGCGGCGGCGGCCCGTGTCCGTCGCGCTCACGCCGCCACCACCGCCCGGCGCCGCACCAGCGCCACCAGGAACGGCACCCCGATGAGCGCCGTCATCACCGCGACCGGCACCTCGGACGGCGGGAAGACGATCCGCCCCACCACGTCCGAGACCAGGATCATGACCGGGCCCAGCAGCAGCGCCATGGGCAGCACCCAGCGGTGCGCGGTGCCGACCAGCGCCCGCGCCAGGTGCGGCACGGCCAGCCCCACGAAGGCGATCGGCCCGGCGGCCGCGACCGCGGCGCCGGTCAGCACCGTCGCCCCCAGCGCCCCGAGCAGCCGCAGCAGCGCCACGTTCTGCCCCAGGCCCTTGGCGACGTCCTCGCCGAGCGCGAGCGCGTCCAGCCCGCGGGCCATCGCCAGCACCAGCAGCAGCCCGGCCAGCAGGAAGGGCCAGATCATCCCGATGATGTGGGTGTCCCGCCCGGACAGCGAACCGACCTGCCAGAAGCGGTACGTCTCCAGCGTCTGCGCGTCCGTCGTCAGTACGCCGGAGACGATCGAGGTCAGGAACGCGTTCATGGCCGCGCCCGCGAGCGCCAGCTTCACCGGCGACGCCCCGCCCCGGCCGCGCGCGGCGATCGCGTACACGGCGACGGCGGCGGCTCCGGCGCCCGCGAAGGCGAACCAGACGTAGCCGCTGAGCGTGCCCACCCCGGCGTACGCGATGGCGCACACCACGCCGAGCGACGCGCCCTGGCTCACGCCGAGGATGCCGGGCTCGGCGATCGGGTTGCGGGTGATGCCCTGCATGACCACTCCGGCGACCGCGAGGGCCGCCCCGACCATGATCCCGATGACCGTACGCGGCACCCGCAGGCTGCGGACCACCTCGGCGTTCTGGCTCGTGCCGCCGTGCAGCAGCGCGTCCAGCACCTGGTCCGGGGGTATCGCGCGGCTCCCGACGGCCAGGCTGAGCAGCACGGCGAGCAGCAGGGCCACCGCCGCCGCGGCCATCCAGCCGGTGCGGCGACGCAAGGGCATGACGAGCGGTCCTCCGGAAAGCGGCGACCGTCGGACGCCGGGCATGAATTAGCTTAGGCTGCGCTAACTATACGCCCAGGCCCAGGTCACCTCAGGGGTGAGGTTGACCCGTCAGGTGACAATGGGTGCCGTGACCACTGAGACCACTGATCTGCGCTCCGTGCCCTCGACCGCGGTGCCCTCGGCCGGGCCGGCCCTCACGGTCGGCTTCGACCTCGACATGACGCTGATCGACTCCCGGCCCGGCATCAAGGCCGTGTACGACCGGCTCGCGGCGGAGACCGGTGTGTTCATCGACTCCGACCTCGCCGTCACGCGGCTGGGACCGCCGCTGGACGAGGAGCTGGCCCACTGGTTCCCGGCCGAGCGCGTGCCGGAGATGGCCGACCGCTACCGCGAGCTGTACCCGCACCACGCCATCGCCCCCACCCCGGCGATGCCCGGCGCCGTGGAGGCGGTGGCGGCCGTCCGGGCGGCGGGCGGCCGCCCGGTGGTGGTGACCGCGAAGTACGGCCCCAACGCCGAGCTGCACCTCGCGCACGTGGGCATCGAGGCGGAGCTGCGCGGCTGGCTGTGGGCGGAGGCCAAGGCCGAGGCGCTGCTCGAATGGGGCGCCGGCATCTACGTCGGCGACCACACCGGTGACGTGCGGGGAGCGCGCGCGGCGGGCGCGCTCTCCGTGGCGGTGGCCACCGGGCCGTGCAGCGCGGCGGAGCTGCGGGCGGCGGGGGCCGATGTCGTACTCGCCGACCTCGGTGATTTTCCCGGCTGGCTGGCCGCCCACACCTCCGCGGCGGCCTGACCGCCGGATTCACGCCTGTGGGTGACCCGTCAGGCCTGCGGGTGACCCTCGGGCCGCCGCTGGGCCAGCGCCGACCGCAGCAGCCCCAGCAGTGACAGCGCCAGCCCCACCCCCATCAGCATCGAGACGAAGTACGCGGGTGTCGGCAGCCGGTGGGTGCCCAGCAGCAGCGGGGCGACCGTGACGAGGGTGCCGACCGCGCCGACCATGAAGACGACGGCGCCGGTCCTGACGAGCAGGTCGCCCGCGCCCCTGGTTTGTTTGCTCACCGGACAAGGGTAGGTCCGTTGCGTGAGGCGCGGGGGAACGGTGCCTCGCCGTCTTGTCACACGGCATCTGGCCATTAGCCTTGGTGTCGGCGGGTCTCCGGTGGGCCCGCTGCTGTCTTATCCAGAGCAGTTTCGAGCAATATCGAGCAATGAGGACGAGGTCGGACGTGCCTACCGGCAAGGTCAAGTGGTTCAACAGCGAGAAGGGCTTCGGCTTTCTCTCCCGCGACGACGGCGGCGATGTCTTCGTGCACTCCTCCGTGCTGCCCGACGGGGTCGCCTCGCTCAAGCCCGGCCAGCGCGTGGAATTCGGTGTCGTCGCCGGCCAGCGTGGCGACCAGGCGCTGTCCGTGACATTGCTGGACCCCACGCCCTCCGTCGCCGCGGCCCAGCGCCGCAAGCCCGACGAGCTCCTGCCCATCGTGCAGGACCTCACCACACTGCTCGAAGACGTCGCCCGCTCGCTCCAGCGCGGCCGCTATCCCGACAAGGCGCACGGCCACAAGATCGCGTCCGTGCTGCGCGTCGTGGCCGACCAGCTGGACGTATAGCCGACAAAAGGCGGCGCCTTACCGGAGGATCGAACTCCGGTAAGGCGCCGCCGTTTTCCGCCGAATCCCCGGCCGGGTGCCCGCGGGCTCCGCGGGCGGCCGCTTGCCGGGATAGCCGGAATTTCAGAAAGCGAGCGCGTCCGCGCCGAGCGCCGGCACGAGTCCTTCGGCCGCCGCACGCGTCAGCAGACCGCGTACGGCCGCGTAACCGGCCTCGCCCAAATCCGCTGTGAATTCGTTCACATACAGCCCGATGTGCTGGTCGGCGACCGCCGGATCCATCTCCTGCGAATGCGCGAGCACATACCCGCGGGACGCCGCCGGGTCGTCCCACGCCATCCGCACCGACGTGCGCGCGGCCTCGGCGAGCGCGTGCAGCCGCTCCTTGCCCAGCGAGCGGCGCGCGATGATCGCGCCCAGCGGGATCGGCAGCCCGGTCGTGCCCTCCCAGCGCTCGCCCATGTCCGCGAGCTTGTGCAGCCCGTAGTTCTGGTAGGTGAAGCGCGCCTCGTGGATCACCAGCCCCGCGTCCACCCGGCCGTCCCGCACCGCCGGCATGATCTCGTGGAAGGGCATCACCACGATCTCCCCGACGCCGCCGGGCACCTCGGCCGCCGCCCACAGCCGGAAGAGCAGGTAGGCCGTCGACTTCTCGCTCGGCACCGCCACCGTCTTCCCCGACAGGTCGGTGCCCGGCTCCCGGGTGAGCACCAGCGGCCCGCAGCCGCGCCCCAGCGCCCCGCCGCAGGGCAGCAGCGCCCAGTCGTCCAGCACCCACGGCAGTACCGCGTAGGAGACCTTCAGGACGTCGAACTCGCCGCGCTCGGCCATCCCGTTGGTGATGTCGATGTCCGCGAACGTCACGTCCAGCGGCGGCGCGTCCGGCACCAGGCCGTGCGCCCAGGCGTGGAAGACGAAGGTGTCGTTCGGGCACGGGGAGTAGGCGATCCTCAGTGCCTCTGGGCCGTCCCCTGGGCCGTTCCCGGCGCCGGGGGTCCCGCCGGGGTTCCCCCCGGGAAGGGGAGTGGGCGTGCGGTCGTCCGCGCCGCTGCTAGCTGTCGTCATGTCCTGCCTCAACCTCCAGTACACCGGGGAGCGTCCCGAACGCCGCCGTCAGCGCCGCCAGCGCGTCGCCGATCCGCCAGGCCGCGCGGTCGCGCGGGCCCACGGCGTTGGAGATCCCGCGGATCTCCAGCACGGGTATCTCCAGATACGCCGCCGCCTCCGCCACCCCGAAACCCTCCATGCCCTCGGCCACCGCTCCCGGGTGACGGGCCGCCAGCTCGGCGGCACGTTCACCCGTACCGGTGACCGTGCTGACCGTCAGCACCGGTCCGTAGGCGGCGCCGAGCGCGTCCGCGACCGCCCGGCTCAGCGGTGCGGGCGGGCGGTGCTCGGAGCGGCCGAAGCCCAGCTCGGCGATCGGGGCGAAGCCCTCGGGGGTCTGCGCGCCGAGGTCGGCGGCCACGATGGACCGCGCCACCGCCAGCGAGCCGACCGGCGCCGCGGGCGCGAAACCGCCGCCGATGCCCGCGCTGACCACCAGGTCCGGGCGGCGGGCGGCGTCCTCCACGAGCAACCGGTACATCGCCGCGGCCGCCGCGGCCGCCGGGCCCGCGCCCACCGTGGCGACGTCGAAGCCGCGCGCGGCCTTCCCGGCGGCGGCCAGGCCCGCGCGCACGGCCTCCCGCTCGGCCTCGACCGCGGTCAGGACCAGGACGCGGCGGCTGCGCCGCGCCATCGGGCTACTGCCCCCGGATCAGGTTGACCTGGATCACCCGGTAGGAGTCCTCGCCGCTGGTGTCGGACGACTCCACGATGTTCAGCGTCACCTGCTTGGCGGTGCTGGTGCCGCCGGTCGTCGGGTCCTGCTGGTTGAACAGCTGCTCGCTGTCCACCGACCAGTACGTCTTGTCCTTCAGCGGCTCCGGCGTCACCAGCGTCGTGCCCGACGCGATCAGCCAGCCCTTCTTCGCGATGGACGGGTCCACGCCGATCCGGACCTTGTCGCCGACCGGCACCGTGATGTGGTGCTTGGGGGTGACCTGAAGGCACGCGAGGAAGACGTTCTGTTCGAGCTTCTTGCCGCCGTCGAAGCACTTGTCGGCGGCCTCCGCCTGCACGGTCTTGCCGCCCACCGTCACGGTCGCCATGGCGGTCGGCTTGTCGCAGGCGGTCAGGACGACGAGCCCGAGGGAGAGGGCACCAAGGGTGGTGGCAGTACGGCGAATGCTCATGGCAGGAGGCTACCGGGCGGTCGCCCCCAGCCCGCGCGGGGGTGCGCGTGTCCCGGGGCGTACGCCGTACGGGCGCGCGCCCGGCAACGCGCCGGTCAGACGTACGGCCGGACGTACGTGCGGGGTCCGGACGGGACCCCTCAGGCGACCCGGGCGCGGGCCGTACCGCCGCGGCGCGCACCGCCCAGCAGCCCGCGGGCCGACACGCTGAACGCCAGCAGCACCAGCCCCGCCGCGCACCCCATGCCCAGCGGGCCGATCAGCGGCAGCATTATGCCGAGCCCGCCGCCGACCACCCACGACAGCTGGAGCGCGGTCTCGGACCGGGCGAAGGCGGACGTGCGCACCAGCTCGGGCACGTCACGCTGGATCAGCGCGTCCAGCGACAGCTTGGCCAGCGCCTGCGAGATACCCGCGACGGCGGTGAGCGTGGCCACCGTGATCAGGCTGTACCAGCCGGCCGCGACCGTTGCCGCGGTCAGCGCGCACAGCAGCACCGTCGCGATGATCACCTCGGGTCCGCGCGCCTTGAGCCAGGCGCCGAGCGCCGTCCCGAACGCGTTTCCGACACCCGCCGCCACACCCACCACGCCCAGCGACATCGCGGGCGTCAGCCCGCCCAGCGGGTGCTCGCGCATCATGAACGCCAGGAACATCGTCAGGAAGCCGGACAGCGACCGCAGCCCCGCGTTGCCCTGCAGCGCGTGCAGCACCGACGAGCCGACGCCCAGCAGGCCGGGCTTGCGCCCCGGGATCCCCGCGGGCTCGGGGTCGGCCTCCTCGTCCGCCGACAGCCGCACCCGCTGCTCGCCGCGCGCCGAGTCGACCTTCGACGGCAGCGACAGCGACAGGATCGCGCCGCACAGGAAGACCACGAAGGCGCCGTAGAGCGGCCACTGCGGCCCTATCACGTTCAGCCCCGCGGCGACCGGGGCCGCGACCGCCGTGGCGAGCAGACCCGACAGGGTGACCCGCGAGTTGGCCTTCACCAGCGTCGTACGGGCCGGCAGGAGCCGTGGCACCACCGCGCTGCGCACCACGCCGTACGCCTTGGACGCCACCAGCACGCCCAGCGCCGCCGGATACAGGCCGAGGCCCGCCGTCGAGATGACCCCGGCCATCGTCCAGGCCAGCACCGCGCGGGCCATCATCGCCATCGCCATCGCGGCGCGGCGGCCGTGCTGGAGCCGGTCCAGCAGCGGGCCGATCACCGGCGCCAGCAGCGCGAAGGGCGCCATCGTCACCAGCAGGTACAGCGCCACCCGGCCGCGTGCCTCGCCGCTGGGCACCGAGAAGAACACGGTGCTGGCGAGCGCGACGGTGATCATCATGTCGCCCGCGGAATTCACCGCGTGCAGCTCGATCAGCTTGGCCAGACCCGACTCGCCCGCGCCGCCGGAGCGGGTCGCGCGCCGGATGCGGTGGCCCAGCACACGGGCGGGTGTGCCCACGGCGTGGCCGAGGGCGCGCCCGGTGCTGCGCACCGGCCCTCGGCCGGCGGTGACGGTTCGTGCCATGTCGCAATCCTGCCCCAATCGGAAGAGAGCTCACCCCCTCCTTTGCGGGCGTGGTGCGCACAGGTACCGTGCGATCACGCAGAATGGGTGGTAACAGGTGCGCCCGAGGACGTTCGGGCAGGGCCGGATGAGGCAGGGAGACCAGGCGTCGAAGCGGTCCACAGGTCCGCTCCGCTGCAACTCCCCGCATCTCCGTCAGGCTCCTTCCCGCCCGCGAGCGCACACGTGAGACGGCGTAGAGAGAGAAACGATTTCTGTGAGTGCAGCGATGCGAAGCCGTACCCCGGACCGCCTGTGCGCCGAGGCGGTCGAGATGGCCAGGGCCGTCACGCTGGAGGCCGCGGGGCCGGAAGCGGTGGGGGAGCACCTGGGTGTCGCCGCGGAGGGCGACCGGGTCGTCACGCACTACTTCGCCTGCACCGAGGCGGCCTATCGCGGGTGGCGGTGGGCCACCACGCTGACCCGGGCCTCCCGCGCCAAGGTCGTCACCATCGACGAAACGGTGCTGCTGCCCGGCGCCGACGCCGTCCTCGCGCCCGAGTGGGTGCCGTGGAGCGAACGGCTGCGGCCCGGTGACATGGGGCCGGGCGACCTGCTGCCGACCGAGGCCGACGACCTGCGCCTGGAACCGGGCTGGACGGGCGAGGACGAGCCGCGCGGCGCCGTCGCCGAACAGGAGTTCCCGGCGGACGGCGAGGACGCCGTCGTGCCGTCCGTGGCCACGATCGCGGCGCTCGCCGGGCAGCTCGGGATGGGCCGCCCGCGGGTGCTGTCCCGCTACGGGCTGCACACCGCCGCCGACCGCTGGGACGAGCAGTTCGGCCCCAAGACGGCGATGGCGCAGGCCGCCCCCGCCAACTGCGCCAGCTGCGGCTTCCTGGTGCCGATCAGCGGCTCGCTGAGCCAGGCCTTCGGGGTGTGCGCCAACGAGTTCTCCCCGGCCGACGGCCGCCTGGTGTCGCTCGGCTACGGCTGCGGCGGCCACTCCGAGGCCGCGGTCATGCCCAAGCCCCCGCAGCCCGCGCCGATGGTCCTCGACGAATTCCACGACACCGACCCGCTCCCGCTGGGCCGGCCGGTCCGGACCGACGCGGGCGACGACGACGGCGAGGCTCCGACGACCTCCTGAGTCCCCGGACCGGCCCCGGAGCCGGAAACCGGAGCCGGGCCGCTGAAGGCCCCCGGTGCGCCTCCTGCGGCCTCCTGACCGGTCCCGTGCCGGGCACGCTGCCGCGGGGGAGGGCGAGCGTTCCCAGGGGCGCGTGGGGGGCCTCCCGGGCGAAGCTCCGGGGCAGACCGGAGCGACGAGCCACGGCACCGGGACGGCCGCGGCGCCTGCCGCACCAGGCACCCCGCAGCGCGAAGGGCGCGGCGCCGCCTCCCGCAGACGCGCGGGGGAGGACCTTCCCGTCCCGCGTCTGCGTCGGCTCGTCCGCCGCCTCCCGCAGACGCACGCGGGAGGACCCCCGGCGGAGCCCGAGCGCGTCCCGGGCCGCCCGTTCCGGCGGGGCCGTGCGCGGGATGAAGGGCACGCCGAATGGCGGTACGGTCACCGTGCACAGCGCACAGCCCCTGACGGGGCGACCCGGCGAGCGAAGGACCGTACGTTGACCCGCGCAGGCGTAATCCGCACGCCCCTGGAAGGCCACCCCGACCCCTTCCGCACCGCGGACCTGCGCCGGGCGGTCCTGACCGCCTGGACCGCCTCCGCCGCCCGCTTCCGCGAGGACGCCAACGCCGAGGAGGACCTCGCGCTCGGCGGCCACCGCGACCGGCTCGTCGTCGAGCTGGCCCAGAACGCCGCCGACGCCGCCACCCGCGCGGGCGTGCCGGGACGGCTGCGGCTGACCTACCACGAGGCCACCGGCGACGCCCCCGCCGTGCTCGCCGCCGCGAACACCGGCGCCGCCCTGGACGCCGCCGCCGTCGAGTCGCTGTCCACGCTGCGCGCTTCCGCCAAGCGCGACGACGGGCCCGGCGCGGTCGGCCGCTTCGGTGTCGGCTTCGCCGCCGTGCTCGCCGTCAGCGACGAACCGGCGGTCGTCGGGCGCGGCGGCGGGGTGCGCTGGTCACTGGCCGAGGCGCGGGAGATGGCCGCCGCCGTCCCGGGCCTGGACGACGAGCTGCGCCGCCGCGAGGGCCATGTGCCGCTGCTGCGGCTGCCGATGCCCGCGGAGGGCACCGCGCCCGACACGTACGACACCGTCGTGGTGCTGCCGCTGCGCGACGGCGCCGCCGAGGACCTGGCCGGGCGACTGCTGGCCGCCGTCGACGACGCGCTGCTGCTGGCGCTGCCGGGCCTCGCCGAGGTCGTCGTCGAGACCCCGGAGGGCGTGCGCACCCTGACCCGTACCGCCGTGGACGGCGGCGACGTCGTCGTAGCGGACAGCGCCGCGGCCGCGCCCACCCGCTGGCGGGTGGTGAGCGACGGCGGGGCCCTGACCGCCGACCTGCTCGCCGACCGGCCCGTCGAGGAGCGGCTGCGCCCGGTGTGGTCGGTGACCTGGGCGGTGCCCGTCGCTGCCGACGGCTCACCCGCCGCGCCGCGCACCGCGGCCGTCGTGCACGCCCCGACGCCGACCGACGAACCGCTCGGCCTCCCCGCCCTGCTGCTGGCCTCGCTGCCGCTCGACCCGACCCGGCGGCACGCCGCCCCCGGTCCGCTCACCGACTTCCTGGTGGCGCGGGCCGCCGAGGCGTACGTGGCTCTGCTCGCCGCCTGGCGCCCGGTGGGCACCGGTGTCGTCGACCTGGTGCCCGGCCCGCTCGGCAAGGGCGAGCTGGACGCCGAGCTGCGCCGCCGCGTCCTGGACCGGCTGCCGCGCACACCGTTCCTGCCGCGGGCCGCGCCCCCGGCCGCCGACGAGGCCGCGGAGCCCGCCGTGGACGCCGACGCGTGGGACGGCGGCGGCCCGCTCGCGGGGGACGGCCAGGCGCTGCGCCCGGTCGAGGCCGAGGTCGTCGAGGGCGCGGGCGCCGAGGCGGTCCGGGTGCTGGCCGAGGTGCTGCCGACACTGGTCCCGTCCGCGCTGGAGCGCCGCCCGGCGCTGCGGCAGCTCGGTGTCGCCCGGCTGTCGCTCGGCGAGGCCGTGGACCGGCTCGCGGGCACCGAACGCCCCGCACAGTGGTGGTGGCGGCTCTACGACGCGCTCGCCGGCACCGACGCCGACGTGCTCAGCGGCCTGCCCGTGCCGCTCGCCGACGGCCGCACCGTGGTCGGCCCGCGGCAGGTGCTGCTGCCCGTGCCGGGCTCGGCGGAGGGCGCCGACGCGCCCGACCCGGCGCTGCTCGCCCGACTCGGGCTGCGGCTGGCCCACCCGGACGCCGCGCACCCGCTGCTGGAGAAGCTCGGCGCCGCGCCCGCGACCCCCCGGGCGATCCTCACCTCGCCGCAGGTACGCGCCGCCGTCGCCGCCTCGCTCGACGAGGACACCGCGTGGGACGTCGAGGATTCCGGGCTGGACGCCGACGAGCTCGCCGACACCGTGCTCACGCTCGCCCGCGCCGCCGCCCTCGCCCCCGGCGACGAGCCGTGGCTCGCGGCCCTCGCGCTGCCCGACGACGAGGGCGAGCCGACGCCCGCCGGTGAGCTGGTGCTGCCCGGCAGCGAGCTGGAGGCCGTGCTGCGCGAGGGCGAGCTGGGCACCCTCGACCCGGACCTGGCCGAGCGCTGGGGCGAGCAGCCGCTCACCGCGGTCGGCGTGCTCGCGACCTTCGCGCTGGTACGCGCCGCCGACGTCGTCCTCGACCCGGACGACCTGGAGCCGCGCGACAGCGACTGGGCCGAGCCGGACGACGTCGGGCTGCTGGACGCCGTCGACGTGTGGTGCGAGGACGTCCTCGACCAGCTGCCGGAGACCGACGTGCCGCCGGTCGCCACCGAGGTCGTCGGCGTCCGCGACCTCGACCTCGTCGATGACGACGCCTGGCCGCAGGCCCTCGCACTGCTCTCCCGCCCGCCACTGCGGGACGCCGTGACCGCGCCCGTGCGGGTGCTGCTGCCGGACGGCACCACCGAGTCCGTCCGCCCGTACGCCGCCTGGTGGCTGCGCGACCACCCCGTGCTGGACGGCCGCACCCCGGTGGGCCTGCGGACGGCGGGCGGCGACCGGCTGCTCGCCGGGCTCTACGACGAGGCCGAGACCGACTCCGGCGTGGACGAGCAGGTGCTGCGCGCGCTCGGGGTGCGCACCACGGTCACCGCGCTGCTGGACGAGCCGGGCGGCGCCGCGGAACTCCTCGCCCGGCTCGCCGACCCCGGCCGGCCCGTCACCCCTGCGCAGCTGCACGCCCTCTACGCCGCCCTCGCACTCCTCGACCCCGACCAGGTCACGCTCCCGGACGAGCTGCGGGCCGTCGTGGACGGCGAGACGGTCGTGGTGGACGCCGCGGACGCGCTGGTCGCCGACGCCCCCGACCTGCTGCCGCTGGCCGCCGGGCTGCCGCTGCTGCCCGTACCGCCGCGGCTGGCCGCGGAACTGGCCGACCTCTTGCAGGTCCGCAGGCTCAGTGAGGCCGTGGAGGCCGCCGTCGTCTCGCAGGGCGAGCCGCACGATGTGCTGCCCGCCGTCCACGACCTGCTGCCGGGCGCGCCCACCTCGTACGTCGAACACGAGGAACTGCTGCTCAACGGCGACATCGAGGTGGACTGGCGCTACGCCGAGGGCGTCCTGCACGCCGCGACCGTCGAGGGCGTGGCCGCCGGTCTCGCCTGGGCGGCGGGCCGCTGGGAGCGCCGCTTCGAGCTGGCCGCGCTGCTGGAGGACCCGTCCCGCACGGAGGAACTGGCCCGCGACCGCTGGTTCGACTGACCCGCCCGCCGTACGCGCCGCCCCGGCACATTGCCGGGGGCTCGGCATACTGCCACGCGCTGCACCTATGCCACGCGCTCGGCATACTGCCGAGCCCCCCGGGTCAGTCCTCCGCCCGCTCCCGGCGCCGCACCACCGCCCAGCTGACCTCCAGCAGCACCGCGCCCGCCGCCGCGATCCCCACCGCGGCCCAGGGCACCTCGTCCCCGACGAGCTTCAGCGCGAAGAAGTTCTGCAGCCACGGGACGGCGAGCACGAGCGCGAAGCCCAGCACCATGGCCAGCACCAGCAGGATCCGCCACCAGGTGTACGGCCGGGCGATGATCGCCAGCACCCACAGCTCCAGCAGGAAGAGCGTCAGTGTCGCCGCGCTGGTCTCCGCGTCCAGCGCGCCGCGACCCGTGTAGTGGTGACGGGCCACCAGGTAGGCGACGAAGGACGCCGCCCCGCAGATGATCCCGGCGGGTGTGGAGTACCGCATGACCCGGCGGACGAAGTTCGGCCGGGCCCGCTCCTTGTTCGGCGCGAGCGCCAGGAAGAAGGCGGGCACCCCGATGGTCAGCGTCGACAGCAGCGTCAGATGCCGCGGCAGGAACGGGTACGGCACCTGCCAGCACACCACCAGCACCGCGAGCAGCACCGAGTAGACCGTCTTGGTGAGGAAGAGCGTCGCGACCCGGGTGATGTTGCCGATCACCCGGCGTCCCTCGGCCACCACCGAGGGCAGCGTGGCGAAGCTGTTGTCCAGCAGCACGATCTGCGCGACCGCCCGGGTGGCCTCCGAACCCGAGCCCATCGACACGCCGATGTCGGCGTCCTTGAGCGCGAGCACGTCGTTGACCCCGTCACCGGTCATCGCCACGTTGTGGCCGCGTGACTGGAGGGCGCCGACCATCTCCCGCTTCTGCTGCGGGGTGACCCGGCCGAAGACCGCCCCCTCGTCCAGCACCTCGGCCATCGCGTCCCGCTCGGGCGGCAGCCGCCGCGCGTCCACCGGCGCCTGCGCGCCCGGCAGCCCGAGCTTCCCGGCGACCGCGCCCACCGAGACCGCGTTGTCCCCCGAGATCACCTTGACGTGCACGCCCTGCTCGGCGAAATACCGCAGCGTGTCGCCCGCGTCGGGCCGCAGCCGCTGCTCCAGGACGACGAGCGCGACGGGTGTGACGTCCCGCGCGACCTCGGGGTCGTCCAGCGGGCGACCGGTGCGGGCCAGCAGCAGCACCCGCAGGCCCTGGTCGTTCAGCCGGTCCACCTCGCCGAGCGCCGCGTGCCCCGCCGGGAGCAGCACGTCGGGCGCGCCGAGCAGCCAGGCGCTCTCCGTGCCGTCCGGCTCGGTGAAGGCGGCGCCGCTGTACTTGCGCGCCGAGCTGAAGGGCAGCACACCCCGGCCGCGCCAGTCCGCGGCGCCGGACGGGGGGTAGGCGTCGATGATCGCCTGGAGGCTGGCGTTGGGCCGCGGGTCGGAGCCGCCGAGCGCGGCGAGCGCCCGAGCGGCATGGCCGGTGCCTTCGCCGCCGGGGCCGTCCTGCGTGCCGTCCGCGCCCCGCTCGCCGTCCAGCGGGCGCAGCTCGGTGACGTCCATGCCGCCCTCGGTCAGGGTGCCGGTCTTGTCCAGGCACACCACGTCGACCCGGGCCAGCCCCTCGATCGCGGGCAGCTCCTGCACCAGGCACTGCTTGCGGCCGAGCCGGACCACGCCGATCGCGAAGGCCACCGAGGTCAGCAGCACCAGGCCCTCCGGCACCATCGGCACGATGCCGCCGACCGTCCGGCGCACCGCCTCGCGCGCGTCATGGCTCTCCACCGTGAACTGGCTGATGATCAGCCCGATCGCGGTCGGCACCATCGCCCAGGTGATGTACTTCAGGATCCGGCTGATGCCGCCGCGCAGCTCGGAGTTGACCAGCGTGAAGCGCGACGCCTCCTCGGCGAGCTGGGTGGCGTAGGCGTCGCGGCCCACCTTGGTGGCGGTGAAGGCGCCGCCGCCCGCGACGACGAAGCTGCCGGACATCACCGGGTCGCCGGGGTGCTTGAGCACCGGGTCGGCCTCGCCGGTCAGCAGCGACTCGTCGATCTCCAGCCCGTCGGCCTCGGCGACCTCGCCGTCCACCACGACCTTGTCGCCCGAGCCCAGCTCGACCAGGTCGCCGAGCACGATCGCGGCGGTGGGGATCTCGACCGTCTCGCCGTCCCTGCGCACCTCCGGGCGGGCCTCGCCGATCACTGCGAGGCTGTCCAGGGTGTGCTTGGCCCGCAGCTCCTGGAAGATGCCGATCGCGGTGTTGGCGACGATGACGAAGCCGAACAGGCCGTCCTGGATCGGGCCGACGACCAGGATGACCAGGAAGAGCCCGCCGATGATCGCGTTGAAGCGGGTCAGGACGTTGGCCCGGACGATCTCCGGCACCGAGCGCGAGGACCGTACGGGGACGTCGTTGACCTGCCCCGCCGCCGTCCGCCGCGCCACCTCGGCGCTGCTCAGCCCCGGCAGCCGCGCCGCCACGCCCGTGAGGTTGCCTTCCGCCATGAGCCGACGGTACGTGCCGCGGACGGCTTTCACCCGTTTCCGGGCGGTTTACGCGCCCGGTTACGCGTCCGGCGTGCTGTCCCCGCCGGATCCGGCCGCGGCGGCGGCGCGGTGGCGAGCGATGGCGTCGCGGCGGGCCCGGACGTACTTCAGGCCGACCAGGCCGAGGCCGGCGCCCGCCGCGCAGGACCAGATGAACCACGTGTGCCCGTGGTCGGAGTACCAGCCGTAGAAGGGGAGCTGCACCACGAAGAGCGCGGCCCAGACGATCGTCCCGACCGTGACGGTCATGACGTCGTTGGCCTCCAGGGGCTCGGGGGCCTCGCGCAGGGGTCCTGGCTGCTTGCTCATGGCGCCCATCGTATGCGGCCGGGGGCTGCCGGACGCGGGCGGGCGGCGGGGGTGCCCGGGGCGCGGGACCCCGGGTGTCTACGCGCGGAGATGGCTTTTTGGGTGGTTGTGTATTCATACTGAAACCAGTCAGTGTTGACTGAAATCATTCGTATGATCGCCCATATGAGGGCGAGCCCCCGCCCCCATGAGGTTTCACATGCCCGCCTCGGCCCCCGCTCCGGTCGACATGGGCCGGTCGTCCGGTCACCCGTCCAGCAACCCGCTGGACCGCTATTTCCGCATCTCAGAGCGCGGTTCCACGATCGCGCGGGAGATCCGCGGCGGTCTCGCGACCTTCTTCGCGATGGCCTACATCATCGTGCTGAACCCGATCATCCTCGGCTCGGCGGTGGACAAGTTCGGCCACCACCTCAACGGTGGCCAGCTCGTCACCGCGACGGTGATCACCGCGGCCTTCACCACGCTGCTGATGGGCGTCATCGGCAACGTGCCGATCGCGCTCGCCGCCGGTCTCGGCGTCAACACCGTCGTCGCCCTCCAGCTCGCCCCCAAGATGAGCTGGCCGGACGCGATGGGCATGGTGGTGCTCGCCGGTATCGCGATCATGCTCATGGTCGCCACCGGCCTGCGCGAGCGCGTCATGACAGCGGTGCCGCTGGGGCTGCGCAAGGGCATCGCGATCGGTATCGGCCTGTTCATCCTGCTGATCGGCCTGGTCGACTCCGGCTTCGTCAGCCGTATCCCGGACGCCGCGCACACCACGGTCCCGCTGCAGCTCGGCGCCGACGGCCACCTCACCGGCTGGCCCGTGCTGATCTTCATCCTGGGCACGCTGCTCACGCTGGGCCTGATCATCCGCAAGGTCGCGGGCGCGATCCTGATCTCCATCGTCACCATGACGGTGCTCGCGGTGATCATCGACGCCGTCGCCGACATCCCGGCGGGGAACTGGGGCCTGACCGTTCCCAAGTGGCCCGGCAACCCGGTCGCCACCCCGGACTTCGGCCTGGTCGGCAAGGTCAGCCTGTTCGGCGGCTTCCACGAGGTCGGCATCCTCACCGGCGTGCTCTTCGTCTTCACCGTGCTGCTGTCGTGCTTCTTCGACGCGATGGGCACGATCCTCGGCGTGAGCGACGAGGCCGGTCTGCTGGACAAGAAGGGCGACCTGCCGGGCATCAACAAGGTCCTGATGATCGACGGTGTCGCCACCGCGGTCGGCGGCGCCACCTCGTCGTCGGCGAACACCTGCTTCGTGGAGTCCACCGCCGGTGTCGGCGAGGGCGCGCGGACCGGCCTCGCCAGCGTCGTCACCGGCCTGATGTTCGTGCTCGCGCTGTTCCTCACGCCGCTGGCCACCATGGTGCCCGCGCAGGCGGCCACGCCCGCGCTGATCGCGGTGGGCTTCCTGATCCTCGCCGGGTCGATCCGGGAGATCGACTGGAGCGACTTCACCATCGCCATCCCGGCGTTCCTGACGATGGTGCTGATGCCGTTCACCTACTCGATCACCAACGGCATCGGGATCGGCTTCCTGACCTTCTGCGTGCTGCGGGTCGTGGCCGGGCGGGGCAAGGAGGTCCCGATCGCCCTCTACGCGGTCTCGGCCGTCTTCGCCTTCTACTACCTGATGCCGGCGCTGGGGCTGCTGTAGGGCGGCTGCGGCGGGACGGCGGGCGCCGGAGGAGCCGCGGACGGCGGCTCCTCGCGGCGGCCGTAGAAGCGGTCGGTCTCCTCGACCGCGGCCTTGAAGCGCTCGTCGAAGTCCTCGCGGACCAGGGTCGCGACGACGTAGTCCTGTGCGGTCATCCCGCGTCGGGCGGCATGCTCGCAGATCCGGTCCCACAACTGCGCGTCTATGCGCAGACTGAACACTCTCGATGCCATACGCCCACGGTCGCGGGCGAGGGCGGCCGACGGGGCCGCTTTCGCCCGCGACCTCATCCGTTCGGGTGAGATGTGGGCGAGTGGCGCGTAAACGAACCGGGCGGGTCCGGTCGTGCGCCGCCGGAATCCGGCGGGTGCGGCCGGGCCCGCCCGGCCGCGTGGCCCATGTGCGTGCAGATTGTACTTAGGTTAACTAATGAGCTAACCTAAACACCGTGACCGAACTGTCCGAGGACGACCGCGCTGCTGTCAACGAACTGCGCGGCGCCGTGATGCGGCTGTCCCGCCGGCTGCGCAACCAGCGCGTCGACGAGACGCTGAGCCCTACCGAGATGTCGGTGCTGGGCACCCTCGCCCGCTGCGGCTCCGCCACACCCGGCGAGCTGGCCCGCAAGGAGCACGTCCAGCCCCCGTCGATGACCCGCATCGTGGCGATGCTGGAGGCCAAGGGCCTGGTCCGGCGGGAGCCGCACCCCGAGGACCGCCGCCAGGTCGTGGTCAGCCGTACCGAGCAGGCCGACTCGATGCTGGCCGAGAGCCGCAGCAAGCGCAACGCGTGGCTGGCCTCGCTCGCCGAGCGGCTGACCGAGGAGGAGCTGGCGATCATGCGCCAGGCCGCGCCCGTCCTGGAGAAGCTCGCTCACCTGTGACCGAACCGGAAGACCCGAAGAGGGGGAGGCGAGTACCGATTGAGTTCGGCAGCCGGACCACACACCGCAACCGAACCTGACCGTCCCGCGGAGACGAAGACGGGCACCTTCAGCTCGCTCAAGATCCGCAACTACCGGCTTTTCGCGACCGGCGCCGTGGTGTCCAACACCGGCACCTGGATGTCGCGGATCGCCCAGGACTGGCTGGTGCTCAGCATCACCGGCTCCTCGTTCGCGGTCGGCATCACCACCGCGATGCAGTTCCTGCCGATGCTGCTCCTCGGCCTGTACGGCGGTGTGATCGCCGACCGCTACCCCAAGCGGAAGATCCTGCTGTGCACCCAGGCCGCGCTCGGCATCCTCGGCCTGCTGCTCGCCGGCCTCACCCTGGGCGGTGTGGTGCAGGTCTGGCACGTGTACACGATCGCCTTCCTGCTCGGCGTGGTGACCGTCGTCGACAACCCCACGCGGCAGACCTTCGTCGTCGAGATGGTCGGCCCCGACGTGGTCCGCAACGCCGTCTCGCTCAACGCCGCGAACTTCCAGGCCGCCCGGCTCGTCGGCCCCGCCGTCGCCGGTGTGCTGATCACCGCGGTCGGCAGCGGCTGGGCCTTCCTGATCAACGGCCTGTCCTTCCTCGCCCCGCTCACCGGCCTGCTGCTCATGCGCACCGCCGAGCTGCACACGATCGAGAAGGCGCCGCGCGGCCGCAAGGGGCAGCTGCGCGAGGGGCTGCACTACGTCGCCGGGCGGCCCGAGCTGATCTGGCCCATCGTGCTGGTCGGCTTCATCGGCACCTTCGGCTTCAACTTCCCGATCTGGCTGTCGGCCTTCGCCAACAAGGTCTTCGACAGCGGCGCCGGCACCTACGGCATCCTCAACTCGCTGATGGCCGGCGGCTCCCTCATCGGCGCCCTGCTCGCCGCCCGCCGCACCCGCACCCGGCTGCGGATGCTGGTCGCCGCCGCCGCGGTCTTCGGCCTGCTGGAGGCCGCCGCCTCGCTCGCCCCGGCCTTCTGGGTCTTCGCGGTGCTGCTGGTGCCGATCGGCGCCTTCGGACTCACCTTCAACACCACCGCCAACGCCAGCGTCCAGCTCGCCACCGACCCCGTCATGCGCGGCCGGGTGATGAGCCTGTACATGATGGTCTTCGTCGGCGGCACCCCGATCGGCGGCCCGGTCATGGGCTGGGTCACCGACACCTACGGCGCCCGCGTCGGCTTCATGAGCGGCGGCCTGATCTCCGCGCTCGCCGCCGCCGGTGTCGGCCTGGTCCTCGCCCGCGCGGCGGGCCTGCGCCCCCAGGTCGACCTGCGGCGCGGCAGCGGCCGTCCGCTCGTCGCCTTCGTGCCCCGCGACCCGGCCGGTGTGCCGGGCGCGCAGGCCGCCCAGCCCGCATCCGCCGTGCAGTCGGTGACGCCCGTGCCCGCCGAAGCGCCGGTGAAGGCCGTCCGGCCCGCGGCGCCCGCGCCCGCCACCTCCGCCGGGCCTGTCGCGTCCAGCGCGTGCGACGACGTGCCCGCCGCTCCCGACGGGGCCGCGCGGCGCGCCGGCAACGCGCCCAGCCCGGCACTGTGAGGCTCTTCGCGGCGCTGCTGCCGCCGCCCGGGGCCGCCGCCGAACTGACGGCGGCCCTCGGCCCGCTGCACGCGCTGCCGGGGGCCCGCGACCTGCGCTGGACCGCGCCGGACGGCTGGCACTACACGCTGGCCTTCCTCGGCGAGGTGCCCGACACCCTGCGCCCCGACCTCGACGAGCGCCTCGCCCGCGCCGCCCGCCGCCACGAGCCCTGCGCCCTGCGCATCTCGGGCGGCGGGCGGTTCGGCGACCGGGCGCTGTGGGCCGGGGCCGAGGGCGACGTACGGGCCGCGGGCGCGCTCGCGGCCACCGTACGGGCGGCGGCGCGCCGGGCCGGGGCCCCCGCCGACGAGGAGCACGGCTTCCGCGCCCACCTCACGCTCGCCCGCGCCTCCCGGGGCGCCCGCACCGACCTGCGTCCCTTCGCCGCCGCGCTCGACGGCTTCCGGGGCAGCCGGTGGACCGCGGCCGAGCTCAGCCTCGTCGCGAGCCTGCTGCCGCGCTCCGGTATCCCCGGCGAGCGCTCGCACTACACGGTCGTCGGCGCGTGGCCGCTCGGCGGGGGCGCCGCCGCACCGCCGCCCGCGCGCGGGGCGGACGGCGGCGCCGGTTAACCTCGAGGGGTGGACCCCAAGACCCGTACCCGTGTGATGACCGCCGCCCTTTTCCTGATGCTCGTGGTGGTCGCGGTCGCCGCCGCGGTGCGCTGACCGCGGCGGCGTACCGGCGCACCGCCGGGGTGCCGCCCGCCTACCAGGCGAAGGCCTCCGGGGACGGTCCCGGGCCCGGGAAGACCTCGTCCAGCGCCGCGAGGAACTCCGCGGACAGCTCCAGGTCCACCGCCCGCAGCGCCGACTCCAGCTGCTCCGTGGTGCGCGGGCCGACGATCGGCCCGGTGACGCCCGGCCGGGTCAGCAGCCAGGCCAGGCCCACGTCTCCCGGGTTCAGCCCGTGCTTGCCGCACAGGTCCTCGTACGCCTGGATCTGCGCGCGCTGCGCCGGGTCGGCCAGGGAGTCGGCCGCCCGCCCGCCGGTCGAGCGGGACGCGCCGCCCTCGGCCTGCTTGCGCAGCACCCCGCCGAGCAGCCCGCCGTGCAGCGGCGACCACGGGATCACGCCGAGGCCGTAGCCCTGGGCCGCGGGGATGACCTCCATCTCCGCGCGCCGTTCCATCAGGTTGTACAGGCACTGCTCGGACGTCAGACCGAGCGAGCCGCGCCGCCGGGCCGCCTCGTTGGCCTGCGCGATGTGCCAGCCGGCGAAGTTGCTCGACCCGGCGTAGAGGATCTTGCCCTGGGTCACCAGGACGTCGACGGCCTGCCAGATCTCGTCCCACGGCGTGGCCCGGTCGACGTGGTGGAACTGGTAGAGGTCGATGTAGTCGGTGCCCAGCCGCTGGAGGCTGGCGTCCACCGCGCGGCGGATGTTCAGAGCCGACAGCTTGTCGTGGTTGGGCCAGGCCTCGCCGTCCGCGCCCATGTTGCCGTAGACCTTGGTGGCCAGCACCGTCCGGTCCCGGCGGCCGCCGCCCTTGGCGAACCAGGAGCCGACGATCTCCTCGGTCCTGCCCTTGTTCTCACCCCAGCCGTAGACGTTGGCGGTGTCGAAGAAGTTGACCCCGGCGTCGAGGGCCGCGTCCATGATCGTGTGGCTGTCCGCCTCGGTGGTCTGCGGACCGAAGTTCATCGTGCCGAGGACCAGGCGGCTGACCTTGAGACCGGTGCGTCCGAGCTGTGTGTACTCCATGACCTCCAGCCAAGCCCTTGGAGTGCGCTCGAATCAAGGGACCGTCCGGGAGCTGGACCGGACGGTGTACGGCCAGGTGGGGCGCTGCCGGGCGCAGCGGACGCGGCAGGGCTCAGTGCCCGGCGTAGGGCGATCCGAGGCCCCACGCCTGGTGCATGGCGTCGGCGAAGGCGGCCGCCAGTTTGTGCTCGCCGGCCGCGTTGGGGTGGGTGCCGTCGTAGGTGTCGAGGAGTATGTCGTAGCCGTCCGGGCGGGAGGCCAGGAGCAGCGGCGAGGCGGGCGAGTCGTGCTCGGCGACGGCCTTGGCCAGCAGGGTGTTCAGCTCCGCGCACTGCACGGCGAAGTCCGGGTCCAGGTCGGCGCGGGTGTTGGGTATCACCGGCAGCAGCACCATGCGGATCCCGGGCGCCGCGGCGCGCGCCCCGCTGATGAAGCGCTCGACGTTGGCGAGGGTCTGCCCCGCGTCGGTGTAGAAGCCGAGGTCGATCAGGCCGAGGGAGACCAGCAGCACGTCGGGCCGGTGCTCGCGGACGACGTCCCCTATCAGCGGCGCCAGGTGCAGCCAGCCCTCGCCCCAGCCCGCCAGGTGCCGCCGGGCGTGCGGCGGGAAGGCCGGGTCGGCGTAGTCGGCGGAGACCGCGGCGTCCGCCGCCCGGTCGTACAGCCCGTCGCGCGGCCCGACCACGGCGAAGGGCTCGCCCTGCGCGACCAGGTGACGCCACATGCGGTAACGCCACGTGTAGTCGCCGGAGGCGCCGATGGTCATGGAGTCGCCGACGAAGAGGTAACGCATGCCGGGCATCATCCCCGACCCCCGCGCGACCGGGGACACTGGGGTGCATGCGCGCGTACCTCCCGACGGCCGCCGCCTGCGCCGCCCTCGCCCTGGCGTGGGCGGGCACGCCCGCCGCGGCCCTCGGCAACGGCCCCACCGTGGCCTTCACGATCTCCGACCCGCGGATCGCTGAGGCCAGCGGGCTGGCGGCCAGCCGCCTGCACCCGGGGATCTACTGGACGCACAACGACAGCGGCGACGGCCCCTACGTCTACGCGGTCGACTCGGCCACCGGCAAAACCGTGGCCCGGGTGACGATGCGCGGGATCCACCCCAGGGACGTCGAGGCGATATCGATCGGCCCGGACGGCGACCTCTACGTCGGCGACATCGGCGACAACCTCGACGGCGCCTGGAAGGAGGTGTGGATCTACCGCTTCCCCGAGCCGCAGAAGCTGCGCGACCAGAGCGTCGGCGTCACCCGCTACACCGTCCGCTACGACCAAGGCCCGCGCAACGCCGAGGCCCTGATGGTCCAGCCGAGGACCGGCCGGGTCTACATCGCCAGCAAGAAGCAGTCCGGCGGCGGCCTCTACCAGGGCCCGGCCGAACTCTCCGCCCACCGCGTCAACACCTTCCGGCGCATCGCCGACGTGCCGTGGGTGACCGACGGGGCTTTCTCCCCCGACGGCAGCCGCCTGGTGCTGCGCGGCTACTTCTGGTCGGCGGAGTACCGCTGGACGGGCGGTGTGCCGAGCAAGATCGCCGACCTCGACGTCCCCATGCAGCCGCAGGGCGAGGGCGTCACCTTCACCCCGGACGGCCGGGCGCTGATGTACGGCAGCGAGGGCCGCAACAGCCAGGTGTGGCGTGCCCCCCTGACGGACTCCCAGCTGCCCGACAGCGTGCCCCCGCTGCCCCCGAAGCAGACTCCCGGGAGCGGGACGGCGGGCAAGGGCGCGACGACGGCGCCCGGCGCGCGGACGGGCGGTGCCGGGGCGGAGGCGGGCGGGCAGAGATCCGGCGGCGCGGGCGGCCGGACGGTGGGCCTCGGAGCGCTGGCCTTGGCCGTCGCGCTGGGCCTGGGGCTGCGCGCGGTGCTGCGCCGCCGCCGGGGCTGAGCCCCGGCGGCGGGATGCCGTGCGGTCAGCCGGTCAGAGCTTGCCGATGACGTAGTCGATGCACGCGGTCAGCGCCTCGACGTCCGACGGCTCGACGGCCGGGAACATCGCGACGCGCAGCTGGTTGCGGCCCAGCTTGCGGTAGGGCTCGGTGTCGACGATGCCGTTGGCCCGGAGCACCTTGGCCACGGCCGCCGCGTCCACGCCGTCGGCGAAGTCGATGGTGCCGACGACCTGCGAGCGCTTCGCCGGGTCCGTGACGAACGGCGTGGCGTAGGAGGACTTCTCGGCCCACCCGTACAGCCGCGACGAGGAGTCGGCGGTGCGCTCGGTGGCCCACTTCAGGCCGCCCTGCCCGTTGATCCACTCCAGCTGCTCCTTGAGCAGGAAGAGCGTGCCGACCGCGGGGGTGTTGTACGTCTGGTTCTTCACCGAGTTGTCGATGGCCGTCGGCAGGTCGAAGAACGCCGGGATGTGCCGGCTGCTCGCGGCGATGGTGGCGGCGCGCTCCAGGGCGGCCGGGGAGAACGCCGCGATCCACAGGCCGCCGTCGGCGGCGAAGGACTTCTGCGGCGCGAAGTAGTAGACGTCCGTCTCGGTGATGTCGACCGGCAGGCCGCCGGCGCCCGAGGTGGCGTCCACCAGGACCAGCGCGCCGTCGTCCGCGCCCGCGACACGGCGGATCGGGGCGGCGACGCCCGTCGAGGTCTCGTTGTGGGTGAACGCGTAGACGTCCACACCGCCCTCGGCGACGGGCTCCGGGTGGGTGCCCGGGTCGGACTTGACGACCGTCGGCTCGTCCAGCCACGGCGCCAGCTGCGCCGCCTTGGCGAACTTCGACGAGAACTCGCCGAACGACAGGTGCTGGGACTTGGCCGTGATCAGGCCGTGCGTGGCGATGTCCCAGAACGCGGTGGACCCGCCGTTGCCGAGGACGACCTCGTAGCCGTCCGGCAGGGAGAAGAGCTGCTTGACGCCGTCGCGCACCTGGCCCACCAGGTTCTTCACCGGCGCCTGCCGGTGGGAGGTGCCGAGCAGGGACGTCCCGGTGGCGGCCAGGGCGTCGAGCGCCTGGGTGCGCACCTTGGAGGGGCCCGACCCGAATCGACCGTCGGCGGGCTTGATGTCAGCGGGAATCTCGATATCGGCCACGGACGCAGGGTAGCCCGTTACGGGCCTGTTTCAGGGGGCGTCCCATCGGGTGAGACGGTCTTTTGACGCATCCCGGGGACGCCCGGCGCCTCCACGCGCCCCTTGGATGCGCCGGTCCGCGCAGACGTGCAAGGTGGGGGCCATGACGGGTGGCGGCAGGGCGGGCGGGACCGCCGGACTGGAACGGGCGCTGCGCGCCGCGGTGCGCGGGGACGTGGCCTGGGACGCGGGCGCGCGGGCGCTGGTGACGATGGACGCGTCCAACTACCGGCGGGTGCCGCTCGGCGTGGTGGCCCCCGCGGACGCCGCGGACGTGGCGGCGGCCCTCGCGGTGTGCCGGGAGCACGGCGCGCCGGTGACGGCCCGGGGCGGGGGCACCTCGATCGCCGGGCAGGCCACCGGCACCGGGGTCGTGCTGGACTTCACCCGGCACATGAACCGGCTGCTGGAGATCGACCCCGCCGCGCGGACCGCTCGTGTGCAGCCCGGCCTCGTCCTGGACGACCTGCGGCGGGCCGCCGCCGGGCACGGGCTGACCTTCGGCCCCGACCCCTCCACGCACAGCCGCTGCACCCTCGGCGGCATGATCGGCAACAACGCGTGCGGCGCGCACTCGGTGGCCTGGGGCACCACCGCCGACAACGTCCGGGCACTGGACGCCGTCACCTACCGCGGCGAGGCCGTCCGGCTCGGCACCGACGGTCTGGCGGGCCTTCCCGCGCGGCTGCGCGACGGCATGACCGCGCTCACCGACGGCAACCTGGCACTGCTGCGGACCGGTTTCCCGCAACTGCCGCGCCGTATCTCCGGATACGCCCTCGACCGGCTGCTGCCCGAGCACGGCAGGGACGCGGCACGGGCCTTCACCGGCAGCGAGGGGACGCTCGCGGTGCTGACGGAGGCGACCGTGGCCCTGGTGCCCGCGCCGGCCGCGCGGGCGCTCGCGGTGCTCGGCTACCCCGACGAGAGCGCGGCCGCGCAGGCCGCGCACCTGCTGCTGCCGCTGCGGCCGCTGACGGTGGAGGGGATGGCGGCCGACCTGGTGGGGGAGGCGGCCGCGGCCGAACTCCCGCGCGGCGGTGCCTGGCTGTTCGTGGAGACCGGTGGGGACGGCCCCGACGAGGCGGAGGCACACGCGCGGGAGATCTGCCGGGCGGCCGACGGCGCGACTGGTCACGCCGTCGTCGCCGACCCCGCGCGGCAGCGCGCCCTGTGGCGGATCCGGGAGGACGCGGCCGGAACCGCCACCCGTATGCCCGACGGGACGGAGGCATGGCCGGGCTGGGAGGACTGCGCGGTGCCCCCCGCCCGGCTGGGCGGCTATCTGCGGGAGTTCCGGGCCCTGCTGGCCGCTCACGGGCTGCGCGGCGCGCCCTACGGCCACTTCGGCGACGGATGCGTGCACGTGCGGATCGACTTCGACCTCGCCGCACCGGACGGCGTCGCACGCTTCCGCCGCTTCTCCGAGGACGTCGCCGACCTGGTGGTGGCGCACGGCGGATCGCTGTCCGGCGAGCACGGCGACGGGCAGGCGCGCGCCGAGCTGCTGCCGAAGATGTACGGCCCGGAAATGATGGCACTCTTTTCAGATTTCAAGGATCTCTGGGACCCCGACGGCGGGATGGGCCCGGGAACGCTTGTGCGACCCGACCCCATTGATAGCAACCTCCGCTTCGCCGTGCTGCCTTCCGGAAACGCAGGTTTGATCCCGGTGGCCTTCACCTATCCGGGTGATGGCGGCGATTTCGCTGCCGCCGTCCGGCGCTGCGTCGGGGTGGCCAAATGTCGCTCCTCGGCAGCCGATTCCGGTGGTGGTTCCGGTGTCATGTGCCCGTCCTTCCGGGTCACCGGGGAGGAGCGGCATTCCACCCGCGGCCGGGCGCGGCTGCTGCACGAGATGCTCGCCGGGGAGATCGTCACCGACGGCTGGAGATCGACGGAAGTCAAGGAGGCGCTGGATCTGTGCCTTTCCTGCAAGGGCTGCCGATCGGACTGCCCGGTCGAGGTGGACATGGCGACCTACAAGGCGGAATTCCTCCACCAGCACTATCGCGGGCGGCTGCGGCCGCGCGCACACTACGCGATGGGCTGGCTTCCGCTGTGGCTGAAAATCGCTCGCAGGTTCGCCCGGCCGCTCAATTTCCTTGGCCGGACGCGGTCAACCGCATGGCTGGCCAAACGATTCGCCGGGATCGCAAAGGAGCGCGAACTGCCCGAACTGGCGACCGAGACATTCACCTGTTGGGCGCAACGCGACACCCCGGACGGCGTAGAGCGGATTACTCCGTCCGAGTGGTCTTCCACCGGACCGCGCACGGTCGTGCTGTGGCCCGACACGTTCACCGACCACCTCGCGCCCGCCGCCGGACGGGCCGCCGTCCGGGTGCTGCGGGCGGCGGGACTGCGCGTCGTCCTCCCGCAGGCTTCCGTCTGCTGCGGGCTGACCTGGGTCTCCACCGGGCAGCTCGACCGCGCTCGGGCGGTGATGCGGCGCACCCTCGACCGGCTGGAACCCGCCCTCGACGCCGGGCTGCCGCTCGTCGTGCTCGAACCGAGCTGCGCCGCCGCGCTGCGCGCCGACCTGCCCGAACTGCTCGGCCCCGGCGAGCCCCGGGCCGCCCGGCTGGCCGCCGCCGTACGCACCCTCGCCGAGGTGCTGGAGGAACTCGCGCCCGACTGGCAGCCGCCGCGCCTGGACCGCACGGCGGTCGGTCAGACGCACTGCCACCAGCACGCCGTGCTCGGCGACGCAGCCGACCGCAGGCTGCGCGCCCGCGCCGGACTGGCCGGTGAGCTGACCGGCGGCTGCTGCGGGCTGGCCGGCAACTTCGGCTTCGAGGACGGCCACTACGAGGTGTCCGCCGCCTGCGCGGAGGAGACGCTGCTGCCCGCGCTGCGGGCGGCGGACGGCGACGCGGTGGTGCTGGCCGACGGCTTCTCCTGCCGCACCCAGATCGCCCAGCTCGCGCCCGGCACCACCGCCCGGCACCTCGCCGAGGTCCTGGCCGAGGCACTGGACGCGGCCCCGCCCGGCCCCCCGCCCGGCTCCCGCTGAACGGGGGCCGGGCGGGGGGCCGGGCGGGGCAAGGGAGGCGCGGCGCCCAACGGGCAGGCGGCGGCCCGTGGCTCAGGACGTCGTCGTCAGGTCGCCCTCGATGGTGTGCAGGCTGCGGGTGCCCGGACCGGTGTAGCGGGCGGAGGGGCGGACCAGGCGGCCGGTGCGCTTCTGCTCCAGGATGTGCGCCGACCACCCCGCGGTGCGCGCGCACGTGAACATCGACGTGAACATGTGCGCGGGGACCTCCGCGAAGTCCAGCATGATCGCCGCCCAGAACTCCACATTGGTGGCCAGGACACGGTCCGGGCGCCGCTCGTGCAGCTCGGCGAGGGCCGCCTTCTCCAGCGCCTCGGCCACCTCGTAGCGCGGCGCGCCCAGTTCGCGGGCGGTGCGGCGCAGGACGCGGGCCCGCGGGTCCTCGGCGCGGTAGACGCGGTGCCCGAAGCCCATCAGGCGCTCGCCCCGGTCGAGCGCGCCCTTCACGTAGCCGGTGGCGTCGCCCGTGCGCTCGATCTCCTCGATCATGCCGAGGACGCGGGAGGGGGCGCCGCCGTGCAGCGGCCCGGACATGGCGCCGACCGCGCCGGAGAGCGCGGCGGCCACGTCGGCGCCGGTCGAGGCGATGACGCGGGCGGTGAAGGTGGAGGCGTTCATGCCGTGCTCGGCCGCCGACGTCCAGTACGCGTCCACCGCCGCGACGTGCCGGGGGTCCGGCTCGCCGCGCCAGCGGATCATGAACCGCTCGGTGATGGACCGCGCCTTGTCGATCTCCCGCTGCGGCACCATCGGCTGGTGCTGGCCGCGCGCGGACTGGGCGACGTACGACAGCGCCATCACCGCGGCACGGGCCAGGTCGTCGCGGGCCTGCCCGGCGTCGATGTCCAGCAGCGGGCGCAGCCCCCACACGGGCGCGAGCATGGCCAGCGCCGACTGGACGTCGACCCGTACGTCACCGGAGTGCACCGGGATCGGGAAGGGCTCGGCGGGCGGCAGCCCGGGGTCGAAGCGCCCGTCGACCAGCAGGCCCCAGACGTTGCCGAAGCTCACGTGCCCGACCAGTTCCTCGATGTCGACCCCGCGGTAGCGCAGCGACCCGCCCTCCCGGTCGGGCTCGGCGATCTCCGTCTCGAACGCGACGACTCCTTCGAGTCCGGGTACGAAGTCGGACATGCGGCGGCTCCTTCGATGCTGTCGGCAGTCGGGCGGCGGTACGGCTCTCCGGTCATGCCCCGTCATGCGGGAGCCCACCCTGCTCCATTCGGACCAGCCATTCTCCCGGTATGTGGACATGTCAGAGCGCGTGAGATGCCGCACACCGCCCGGTATCGGCCGCGGACACGAACCTTCCCTCCCCTGGAAGGATGTGCGCGTGCGAGAACCCCACGACCTCCTGCGGGACGGGCCCGACCCCGCCGCCATGCGCCAGCGCTACCGCTCCGTCGGCCTCACCGAGGACGCGCTGGCTCCCGAGCCGTACACGCAGTTCGCCCGCTGGTTCACCGACGCCGTGGCCGCGGCCGAGGACGGTGTGATCGCCGAACCCAACGCCATGGTGCTGTCCACCGCGGACGGAGACGGCCTGCCCACCTCCCGCACGGTCCTGCTCAAGGGCTACGACCTGGGCGGCTTCGTCTTCTACAGCAACTACCAGTCCCGCAAGGCCCGCGCCCTGGCGGCCAACCCGCGTGCCTCGCTGCTCTTCCCGTGGCATCCGATCACTCGCCAGGTCATCGTCTCCGGCACCGTCGCCCGGGTGACGCCGGAGGAGACCGCCGCCTATTTCCACAGCCGTCCGCACGGCTCGCAGATCGGTGCCTGGGCGAGCGAGCAGTCCACGGTCGTCGCCTCCCGCGAGGCGCTGGAGAAGCGGTACGCCGAACTGGCCGCGCGCTGGCCGGAGGGCACCGAGGTGCCCGTGCCGTCCTTCTGGGGCGGATTCCGGGTCGCCCCGGTGAGCGTCGAATTCTGGCAGGGCCGGGAGGACCGGCTGCACGACCGGCTGCGGTACGTCCGCGACACGGCCGGCGGCTGGTCGGTGGAGCGGCTGGCGCCCTGAGACCCGCTGCGGCCCGGTGGGAAAGGGCCGCGGACCGCGCGCCGGGAAGAACCCGGCGTGGCCGGAAACCGACCGGCAATATGTGCGCGCCGGGCGCGGCGATATGCGGCGGGAAAAGGAACGACCCGCGGGCTGCCCTCCGGAGCCTGGCGGCTCCGGACACCGGCCGGACAAGTCCGGCGAGCCCGCGGGTCGGGTGACTGCGTGGGATTGGCGCGCAACGCGCACGCCCAGTGCGCGGAGCTAGCCCGCGGTCACCTCACGTGTCCGACTGCAAACCATGCTTCAGACCACCTCCCTTCGTGTGTGCCGCCACATTAGGAAACCGTCCGGCGGCCGCACAACTGATTTACGGAAAGTGCGTGTGACCCACCCCACACAAGGGTTGAATGTGGTGACGTGCAGCCTTTCGACGCGCAACCGAAACCGCTGGGCAACGGCAGCGGCGATGACGACACCGGCGGTCCCGCGGGAACGACGGAACCGGCCGGAGGTGGGACGGACGCCGCTCCCGGCGGCGAGGCGCACGGCGGCGACGAGCGGCTGCTGGCGGCGCTCCTCGACGGCATGGAGGCGGGTTTCGCCGCCTTCGACGACGACGGCGTGGTCACCCACTGGAACGCCGAGGCGGCACGGATCCTCGGCTGGACGGCCGACGACGCGATCGGACGGCACGGCTTCGCCGGATGGGCGGCGCGCGCGGCCGACGCGGTGGAGGCCGAGGAGTGGCTGCGCCGGGTGATGGGCTCGCCCGGCCGTCACGTCCACGAGTTCGCGCTGCTGACCAAGGACGGCCACCGGGTGCTGGTCCGTACCCAGTCCGCTGCGGTGCCCGGCCCGGACGGGCGGCCCACGGGCGTCTACTGCGCCTTCTCCGAGGTGCACGCGCAGATCGACCTGGAGCGCTCCATCGCGCTCAGCGAGGCGCTCTTCGCGGGCGCCTCCTGGGGTGTGGTGCTGATCGACGCCGACCTGCGGCCCGCCGTCGCCAACCCGACGGCCGCGCGGATGCTCAGGACCGGCCGTGACGAGGTGCTGGGGCGCCCGCTGGGGAGTCTGCTCACCCAGGGCGTCGAGGAGCTGGAGACGGCACTCCAGCACGTACTGGCCGAGGGCCCACCGCCGGCCACCACGGACCTGTGGGTGGCCCTGCGCGCCGACCCGGAGGGCAGACGGCGCTGCTGGCGCTGCGGATTCGTACGGCTCGGCTCGCCGCTCGGCGAGGAACCCGCACCACTTGGCGTGGGCTGGCTCTTCATCGACATCACCCGGCAGAAGACCGCGGAGACCGAGGGCGCGCAGGTCCGCTTCCGCTACCAGCAGCTGCACCGCGCCGACCGCGCCGCGGCCGAGTGCGGCAGCGCCCTGGAGGCCGCAGCGCTGCACCTGGACTTCGCCCTCGCCGGTTTCGCCGACCACGCGCTGCTCGACCTCGCCGACGACGCCGAGCGGCTGATACGGATCGCCGCCACGCCCGCGGGCGAGCCGGGCCCTTGCCGGCTGCTCCTGGACTCGGCCGAGAGCGGCATCCCCGTCGGCTACCCCGCCACCCACCCCGCGCTCCAGGCCCTGGAGCGGATCGGCACCGTACGCACCAGCTACGGCCCCGAGGCCCCCGGGGACCATGCGGCGGAGGCCGGGCCGCAGGCGTGGGCGGCAGCGCGCCGCTGGCCGCCCGGGACGGCGCACGGGCTGGTCACCGTGCTGCGCAGCCGCGGCCGTACGGTCGGGGCGCTGACCTTCCTGCGCGGCCCGGGGCGCCGCCTGTTCGACCGCGCCGACGCCGCCTACGCCGAGGACGTGGCCGCGCGCGTGGCCATGGCCCTGGACCTCGCGGGGCTCGCCGGGGAGCGGTAGCCGGGCGGCGGCCCCGCAGCACAGCGCGGGGGACCGGCCGTACGGGGCCGTGACGGGGCGGGTCCGGCGGTCCGCCGCGGCCTCAGTGCCGGTAGAAGATCCGGTCCCGGTACTGCTCGAAGACCTGCACGTTCCAGTCGTGCCCGCCGTCCACGTTGCCCGAGCGGAGCATCGGCGGGATGACCCCGCGCGCGGCCAGGTCGGCGGCCGCGGTCGCGACGACGGCCTGCATCAGGGCGCTGGTCACGACGGTCGAGGCCGGGGCGAACGGCGCGGGAATCGAGTCGTCGGACAGCTCGGCGTCGCCCACCGCGATCTTCGAGTCCAGGACGATGTCGCAATGGTCCCGGAGGAAGGTGCCCGACACGTGCCGGGACGCGGTCTGCTCGGCGTAGGCGACCGATGTGACGCCGACCACCGTCGCGCCGAGCGTCCGGGCCTTCTGCGCCATCTCCACCGGAAGGGCGTTGCGGCCGGACAGCGAGATCACGAACAGCACGTCGCCGCGCCGGACCGGGCTGGTGTCCAGCACCACCCCGGCGAGCCCGTCGACCTGCTCCAGAGCGCTGCCCAAGGTCGCGGGCCGCACATCGATGCCCACCACGCCCGGCACCACGAGCAGGTTCATCAGGGCGAGGCCGCCCGCGCGGTAGACGACGTCCTGCGCGGGCAGCGAGGAGTGGCCGGCGCCGAAGGCGAAGACCCTGCCGCCTGCCTCGACGGCGTCGGCGACGGCGGCCGCCGCGGCCCTGATCGCCGGGCCCTCCTCGTCGCGCGCCCGGCGCAGCAGGCCGATGGCGGCGTCGAAGTACCGGTCCGACAGATCCTCGGCTGGCTCACTCATGCGGATCACCGTGCTGCCCTGCGCCGCCGGTGTCAAGGAGAGCCCGTGGCGGGCGGACACTCCACTTGGGGGCCGGTTGTCGGCGGCATGCGTCAGAATTGGTCGAGGGCCACGCACGATTCACATGAGGGGCGCGCATGTCCGGACTCATCGACACGACGGAGATGTATCTCCGCACCATCCTGGAGCTGGAGGAGGAGGGCGTGGTCCCGATGCGCGCCCGAATCGCCGAGCGCCTCGACCAGAGCGGACCGACGGTCTCCCAGACGGTCGCACGCATGGAGCGGGACGGCCTGCTGCATGTCGCGGGCGACCGGCATCTGGAGCTGACCGCCGAGGGCCGCCGCACCGCGACCCGGGTGATGCGCAAGCACCGCATCGCCGAATGCCTGCTGGTCGACGTCATCGGCCTGGAGTGGGAGCAGGTGCACGCGGAGGCGTGCCGCTGGGAGCACGTCATGAGCGAGGCGGTGGAGCGGCGGGTGCTGGAGCTGCTGCGGCATCCCACCGAATCCCCGTACGGCAACCCGATCCCGGGCCTGGAGGAGCTGGGCGAGGAGCGGGAGACCGACCCCTTCCTGGAGGAGGGCATGGTCAGCCTGAACGATCTGCGGCCGGGCGACTCCGCGGCCAGCGTCGTCGTGCGGCGGATCGGCGAGCCGATCCAGACCGACGCCCAGGTGATGCACACGCTGCGGCGGGCGGGCGTGCAGCCCGGCGCCGTCGTCAGCGTGACCAGCTCCGCCGGGGGCGTCATGGTCGGCAGCGGCGGTGAGGCCGCCGAGCTGGACGCGGAGGTCGCCTCGCACGTCTTCGTCGCCAAGAGCTGAAAGAGCCACAAGAGCGACAAGGGCGACAAAAGCCCAAAGAGCTGGACGGGAGCCGATCCGCACACCGGGTCGGTGCGAGACGAAAGGCCGCCTCGGCGTCGTCACGACGCCGGGGCGGCCTTTTCCCTCCCGGCCCCCACCCGCGCCCCTCCCTGCCCTCCCCGACCCCCCGCCCCTCCTGCTCCCGCCGCCCGTGCGGCTGCGCACCGCGCCCTCCCCCGGGACCGGGCGGGACCCGCGGAGGCGCCGGGACCCCGAGCTTCCCGGTACCTCCCCGCGACCCGCTTCCCCTTCGCGCCGCGCCCCGCTCAGAGATCTCCCCTCGGCCCGCGCAGCCAATCCTTGAGCGTTGTCACTCGAAAGAGCGGTGTTGGGTGCGTGAGCCCCGTGTTCGAATAAAAGTTCGATAGCGTGGTCGGAGACGGGATCCAGCGACAGCACCGGGACGGACGACGACCGGGGAGGAGGGTGGTGAGGCGTATGGAGCAGCAGACGGAGCAGTACCGGCCGCGCCGCTTCGAGGTCACGGGGGCGGACGGTGTCCGCCTCGTGGCCTGGGACTATGCGGCGGCGGCCGCCATCGCGGCACCGCGCCGGACGCGGGAGTCCGGATCCGGGACCGGCCCCGTGCCCGGCGCCGGGGGCGGCCTCGGGGGCGGTCCCGGCGCGGACAGCAGGCCCGCGGTCCTGCTGCTGCACGGGCTGCTCGGCCGGGCCTCGCACTGGGCGGAGACCGCCCGCCGCCTCGCACCGCACTACCGCACCGTCGCGCTCGACCAGCGCGGCCACGGTCACAGCGGCCGCCCGCAGGGTCCGTCAGCGCCCGAGGCCTACGCGGCGGACGCAGCGGCGGTCGTCGAGCAGCTCGGGCTCGGCCCGGTCAGCGTCGTCGGCCACGGCACCGGTGCGCTGACGGCATGGCAGCTGGCGGCGCACCGCCCGGATCTGGTCGCCGCGGTCGTCATCTGCGAGATGCGGGCGGCGGCGCCGGGGGAGGCGCTGCGGCGCGCGTGCGAGGAGTGGGCGCAGTCGTGGCCGGTGCCTTTCGCGACGCTCGCCGACGCCCGCCGCTGGTTCGCCGAGCACGATCCGTTCGCCGATCCGCCGAGTCCGGCGCGCGGGGAGTTCTTCGCCGAGGTGATGGCGGAGGAGGACGACGGCTGGCGGCCGCGGTTCGCCACCCAGCTGCCGGGGCCGGGGGATCCGTGGATACGCGACGCGCACTGGGACGAGCTGGCCGGTGTGGGCTGTCCCGCCCTGGTGGTGCGCGGGCTGGACGGGCAGCTCGGGCGGGCCGAGGCGCACGAGATGGTCCGGGTGCTGCCGCAGGGCCGGTACGCCGAGGTGCCGGACGCCGGGCACCTGGTGCCGTGGGACCAGCCCGACGCCTGGTGCGCCCTGGTCGGTGACTTCCTGCGGGAGGTGGCGCCGCGGCGCCCGGTGACCGGCCGCGGGTGCGGGACGTGCAACGCGGAGGTGGGGGTGACGCGCAGGTGAGTAGCGCCGAGGGGGGCGTGACGCGCAGGTGAGAGTGGCGCCGAGGGGGGACTGGCACGGAGATGGGAGTGACGCCGAGGTGAGAGTGGTGTGAGAGGTCGGTGACAAACAGCGGGGCCGGACGGGCTGTGGCGGGCTGCTGCGGCAGGCGGGGCGACCGGGCGGTGCGGCCGCGGGCTGCGGGGCGGTGCGGCGGCGCGCGCCCGCAGGGCCTCCGGGGGCCCTGATGCGAGCGCACACATCCTCATAACGCCTGCTGGTAGCTTGCGGTCGGCCGGATTCGTATCGCGTCATGGGGGAGCAGGGTGCGTCATAGAGTGATGAGAGCGGGAATCGCCGTGGTGGCGGTTGCCGTGGCACTGGCACTGGGCGGTTGCGGCAGCAGCGGCGGTGGCAAGGACGACGCGACGGCCAGTGCGACCGGGCAGCCCGACTCGCCCTCGGTGAGCCCGTCCGCGGACGCCTCCGCCGAGCCGGCCACCTCGACGGCGGCCGCGCCCACCGCCTCCGTGACGGATCCCACGCAGACGGCCGGTACGGACGGCGGCGCCGCCGACACCGTCGAGGGCGTGTGGCTCGCGGAGGAGGGCGCGACGAAGGTCCAGCTCGTTCTCGGCGCGGGCAAGGCGGGGCTGACCAGCACTCATCTCTGCGGCGGCACCTACACCGGCAAGGACGCCATCGCCATCACGCTCACCTGCATGGACGGCGACACCCAACGCGCCACCGGGCACGGGCAACTGGCCGCCGACGGCACGACGCTCACCGTCACATGGACGGACGGGACGACCGACGTCTTCGCGCGCACGGGCCTGCCCAGCGACTGACCGCACGTCACCGGCCCCGGCCCGGCTCCCCACGGCTCCGGCACCGCCCCGCAGGTCGCGATCGTGTCTTCCCTTCGCAACAACTGTGTAGTTGGTGTCAGAGGATGGGGGTGATCTACTGCAATCGGGTGGCTGGTGCGCTAGCGTCCCGAGGGCGGGCGAGGGGCCCGTGAACGTCCTTGAGGTAACGGGGAGGCTAGATATGTCCATCCATGGTGCTGATATCCAGCAGTTGCGCGACCTGTCCGGCAAGTTCAGCACTGAGGCGGGCAACCTCGGCACGCTGATCGGTCACCTGCAGAGTGCCACCTCCAGCAGCGAGAGCTACTGGAAGGGCCCGGCGGCCGAGCGCTTCCGCAGCGAGTGGGCGCAGCTCAAGCCCACCTTCGACAAGTTCGTGGCCACGCTGCACGACGCCCAGAAGTCGGCCAGCACGAACGCGGACAACATCGAGGCCGCGACGCGCTGACGCGCGAGCGCCTGACCGCGTGACCACCCCTGGGGGGAACGCGACGCAGCGAGGGGCCGGACCGGGATCACACCCGGTACCGGCCCCTCCGTCGTTTTCTGCCGACTCCGACTCCGACTCCGACTCCGACGCCGACGCCGACGCCGCCAACGGCCCGGCCCGCGCCCGCGGGGTCCCGGCGGCCGGGACCCCGCGGTCACCGGCTAGCCCAGGGCCACGCCCTGCACCTGCACCATCTCGCCGCCCCGGATGAGCAGCCCGCGCCCGACCGGCCCGCCGCCCACGTCACGCGGCAGCCGGACGTTGAACAGGTCGCCCTCGCTCGCGCCCTGCGGCGACAGCAGCAGCCCACTGCGCGAGCGCCGCGCCTCGACGAGGAAGCCGCGGTACTGCGAGCCCATCTGGTCCGCGGACCCGGCGGCGATCAGCCCGTGCTCGCCGTCCAGACCGGACTTGACGACCGTCTCCAGCGCGGAGTCCAGCGGGGTGTCGTAGATCAGCTCGCCGTCGTCCACGACCACGACGTAGGGCGCCCCGGCCCCCGCGAGGTCCGTCAGCTCCTTGAGGTCGTCGCCCGTCGCCTCGCCCGTCAGCAGCCCCAGCACCCCGGGTTCCCCGGCCAGTTCGCGCAGCGGGGAGCGGCGCGGGCTCACGAGGATCACCGGCACCCCGGCCGCGGTCAGCGAGCGGGCCGCGGCGATGAGGGTGGTGGAGCGGCCCGACTTGGGCGGCCCGGCGATGACGAAGCCCGGCCCGGACTCGCGCAGGTCGATGCCCACCGGCATCAGCTCGTCGCCGCCCACGCCGAGCAGCGCCCACAGCGGCGACGGCGGCGCGAACTCCGGGTCCAGTGCCAGCGCCTCGCTGACGGTGATGCGCGGCGGCAGGGCGTCCACCCGCATGGGCCGGTTGACGCGGGGCGAGCCGCGGTGGAGCTCGACGGCCTCGCGTCCGATCCGCTGCAGCGCCTCCACCTGGGCCTGGCCGGACGGTTCCGCGGCGAGCAGCGCGATCTGGCTCTCCTGCACCCCGTGGTCGGTGGGCCGCAGGGCCCGCCCGGACGGCATGGACTTGGGCACCTCGCGCACCGCGAGGCCGCCGGTGGTGTAGTCGTTGGGGTCGGCCATCCGCAGGATCAGCTTGTCGGCGAAGACCGACGAGATCTGCCCGGAGAAGCCGCTGCGGTCGGAGGTCATCACGATCTTGAGGCCGGCCGCGGCGCCCTCGCGGAAGAGCCGGTTGGCGGCCTCGACGAGCTTGCCGTAGTTGTACGACTCGAAGGTCGAGACGTAGCCCTCCCAGCTGTCGAGCAGCAGCACCATCCATGGCAGCCGCTCCTCCGGAGTGGCGGCCATGGCGCGCTGCTCGGCGGCGCTGGAGGCGCCGCGCAGGGCGAGCAGCTGCTGGCGCCGGGAGACCTCGGCGGCGAGCCGGTCCAGCAGTCGTTGGAGGCGTTCGGGCTGGTCGCGGGTGACGACGGCGCCGCAGTGCGGCAGTCCCACCAGCGGCAGCAGGGCGTTGGCGCCGCAGTCGATGCCGTAGAGGTGGACGTCCTGCGGGGAGGCGATCTGCGCCAGCGAACCGGCGAAGGTGCGCAGCGCGGTGGAGCGGCCGGAGCGCGGGCCGCCGACGATGAGCACGTGCTCGCCGTGCACGATGTCGACGGCGAGCGGTGCTCGCGCCTGCTGCGCGGGCAGGTCGGTGAGGCCGTAGGGGATCGGCGGCACGTCCTGCCAGCCGCCCGCGGCGGCGGGCGCCGCGCCGTGGCCGCCGCCGACCGCCGAGGCGGCCAGTTGCGCGACGGTGACGGTCTCCGGCAGCGGGTCCAGCCACGGCTTGCGCGGGGCGGGCAGCCCCATCAGGTCGGAGGCGGCAGCGATGGCGTCGACCAGCACGGCGAGGTCGGTGACCATGGTGCCGTCGTCCTCGTCGCCGCTCGCGCCGCGCGGCAGCGGGCGGCCGAGCGCGGTCCAGCCCAGTGACTGGACGCCCGCCTTGGCGCGGGTGCCGCCGACCGCGGGGCGGCGGCCACCGATGCGCGCGGACTGCACGCCGACCAGCGACTGGGCGCCGGAGCGCACATAGGCGCGGCCGGGTGTGGACTTGGCGATGGCGCCCGCGTCGGGGGCGTCGATGACGTCCCGCGACTCGTCGGCGTCGGTGACGCGCAGCGCGATGCGCAGGTTGGTGTTGGCGCGGATGTCGGCGCTGACCACACCGGCGGGCCGCTGCGTGGCGAGCACCAGGTGCACGCCGAGGGAGCGGCCGCGGCGGGCGATGTCGACCAGGCCCGCGACGAAGTCGGGGAGTTCGGCGACCAGCGACGCGAACTCGTCGATGATCAGCACCAGCCGGGGCATCGGCTCCAGTTCGGGCCGCAGCCGCCGCGCGTCGCCGTAGTCCTCGATGTCCTTGGTGGCGGCGTTGAAGAGGATCGTCTCGCGGTGGTGCAGTTCGGCGGCGAGCGAGGCCAGGGCCCGTTCGGTGAGGTGCGCGTCGAGGTCGGAGACCATGCCGACGGTGTGCGGCAGCCGGGAGCAGTCCAGGAAGGCGCTGCCGCCCTTGTAGTCGATGAGGACGAAGTTGAGCGCGTCGGGCCGGTTGGCGACGGCGAGCGAGGTGATCACCGTCTGGAGCAGCTCCGACTTGCCCGCGCCGGTGGTGCCCGCGACGAGCGCGTGCGGGCCGTCGCGGCGGATGTCGAGCACGAAGGTGCCGTCGGCGCCGATGCCGATGGGCGCCGCGGTGCTGGAGCCGCCGCGCTGCCAGATGCCGGCGACGTCCGGCCCGGCGGGGTCGGGCATGCCCAGCAGGTCCAGCAGCCGGGCGGAGGTGGGCAGCGCGCTGTCGGCGTCGTCCCGGCTGACGTCCCGGACGGGCGCGAGCGAGCGGGCGACCAGCTGGCACCAGTCGCCGCCGACCTGGTCGGCCAGCACGTCGCCGAGCGCCTCCAGGCCGGCGCCGCGCAGGTGGACGCGGGCGTTGTCCTGCGGCGACCAGCACACCGCGGCCCGTACCTCCTCGGGCAGCAGCCGCTCGTCGGCGTCCAGGCACAGCGCGAGGATGCCGAACCGCGGGCCCTCCTGGAGCAGTTGCGGTACGCCCGGGGTGCGCCGCAGCAGCCGGGCGCCGTCCAGGACGACCAGCACGAACGGGTCGGGCCGCAGGCCGCCGCCCCCGCCGGAGGAGACCGCCTCGGCCTTGCGCCGCTCCAGCTCCTGGAGCAGCTCGTTGATCCGGCGGCCGGTCGTCTCGCCGTCGGTGCCGACGAGCGAGACGCAGTCCTGGCCCTGCTGCGGGGCCAGGTGCGGCAGCCAGTGCGCCCAGCCCCACGCCTGCCCGGCGTCGTGCTCGGACGACAGCAGCACCATCGACAGGTCGCGCGGGCTGTGCAGCACGGCCGCCTGCGCCACCAGCCAGCGCGCGGTGGCCAGGGTGCGCTCACGCAGTCCCGCGACGCCGACGACGCCCAGCTCGGGCAGCGGCAGCGGCACCGGCACGTCGTTGACCTTCGGCGGCACCGGCTGCGGCGAACCCTCCTGCACATGGCCGCCCTTGGGCAGCAGCTCGATGTCGGCGAGCAGGTCGGCGACACCGATGCGCAGCCGCAGCACGTCGTGGTCGGTGAGTCGGCGCTCCCACAGCCGCATGCGCGGGCCGGTGGCCCACAGCAGGATCTGCGCGGCGTCCGGGAAGGCCGCCCGGCGCTCGGCGCGGTCGGTGAGCCGCGCGCTCTCCAGGGTCATCTCGTGCTGGGCCAGTTCGGCCTTGAACTGCTTGGCGGTGGTGCGGTCCTTGCGCTTGCCCTCGCGCGACTCGCTGAGCCACTGCCCGGCCAGCATCATGGGGCTCATCAGGCAGAAGAGCAGCATGTAGATCTGGTGCACCATGAAGAACATCGCCAGGCCGAAGATCAGCGGCACCAGTGCGGCGATGTACTGGAAACGGGCGCCCTCGCCCTTCTGCGGCGGCTGCGGCACGTACAGCCGGGGGCGCGGCGGCAGCGACTTCAGGCGCGGCGGGCGGTTGTAGGCCAGGCCGCCCTCGCCCATCGGCGACAGGTGCGCGTCGGGCTCGCTCGGCACGTCCAGCACCACGACGGTGTCACCGGCGCGTATCTGCGCGCCCAGCGGCCACTCGCGGTCCCCGGTGACCGGCTCGCCCTCCAGGGTCAGTTCGGCGCCCGGCTCCACGGCCAGCGTGACCGTGCCGTCCGCGGCGACCGACACCCGGGCGGCGGCCTGCGGGAGCAGCGGGTCCGGCACCGAGACCGTGCAGTGCTGCCCCGCGCCGATGGTGGCCTTGCCCAGGCCGAGCCGGGCGACCCGGCCGGCGCCGGGGCCGCCGCACACCCGCAGCTCGACCCGCCCGGAGGGCTCGCCGGTGCGCATGAAGGGGCCGATGGAGTCGTCGGTGGTGACGCGCATGCCGTCGCGCAGCACCGCGCCGGCCGGTGCCTGCGGGTCGCACAGCAGGCCGTCCGCCCACAACCGAGGCGCGCCGGGGGCCGCCTCGCGGGTGCCGGGGAAGGCCAGCACCGTGCCGCCGCCCACCGCCGCGGCGTTGAGCTGCGGTGCGCCGCCGCCCGCCGCCTGGGCCAGCGCGGCGGCCACGTCGCCGGCCGAGGCCCCGTCGTCCGCCGCGACGACGACGTCGCGCGCTTCCTCGCCTTGCTGTACGACCGTCACGGTCACCCGCATGGGATGTTCCCTCCCCCGCCGCGGCCGGCCGGCCCGAACCTCACGCTCCGGCCCCGGCCCGGGCGCACGTACCTGTCCCAGGAGGCTATCCGCCTCCGGAAACCTCACGTAACCCCCTCCCGGCCGGGCCGGTTGTGAGCAAACCGTGAACATCGCGCCGGACATCCCGGTACGGGTCCCGGTCCGGCGCGGCCAACGGTGCCCGTACGGGGCCGTGTTACCCGGCAATACAGGCCGCGACCGGCGGTGACGCGGTGCGGAACTGTTGCACGGCTGTGGTCCGTCTGTCGCCCAACGTCCTTGAGGGCCTTTGACGGGCGCTGGTAGCGTCCCGGTGACTTGACATTGGAAAGCGGTTCGGCAGCCAGGCACCCCGGTGACGGCCCGTCCGCGAACGACCGTAAGTCGCGTATGAGCGACGGGGGCAGTCACGTGAGGACCAGGGATCGTTCCAGCGGCGGCGGTGGCGGACACCGCCAGGCCGGTATGCCCGCACCCGCCATGGGTGTGCCGGGCGGCGGTGAGCGGCTGCCGACGGCGCCGCGCGAGCGCAAGCCGGCGCTCGCGGCGCTCGCCGTGCTGCTCATCCTGCTCGGCGCGTTCGGCGCCGTGCTGACGGTGGTGCGGGCGAGCCACAAGGAGTCGTACGTCGAGATCACCCAGTCCGTCGCGGCGGGTGACCCGATACCCGAGTCCGCGATCCGCTCGGTGGACCTGTCCGACGACTCCGGACTCGGCCTGATCCGCTGGGAGCAGCGCGGCGACCTGCTGGACAACTACCGGGCCGCGGTCACGCTGGTGCCCGACTCGATCCTGTCCGGCAACATGATCACCAAGAAGGACAACGTCCTGACGCAGGGCAAGTCCCTGGTCGGACTGTCCCTCCAGGACGGGCAGTTCCCCCGCAACTCGCTCAGCGTCGGCGACACGGTGGCCGCGTACCTCGTCGGCGACAGCGCCACCAAGGACAGCGGCGACGACTCGTCCAGCAGCGGCAGCGGCGGCGGCTCCCAGCAGAGCACCCTGATCAGCAACAAGCTGATCGTGAAGTCCATCGACGTGGACACCTCGGGCAACGGCAGCGGCAACACCTACGTCACCGTCCTCGCCGACACCGCGGACGCCGGTCCGCTGACCAACGCGGCCTCGGCCGGCAACGTCACCCTGGTGCGCATCGCGCCCGCCAGCGGGAACTGAGCGAGCGGCGGCACCTGACCCATGGCACTGATCGCCCTCGCGGCCGACAAGGGCTCGCCCGGCGTCACCACGACCGCGCTCGCGCTGGCCGCGGTGTGGCCGCGGCGCGCCCTGCTCGCCGAGACCGACCCGGCCGGCGGCGACCTGGTCTACCGCTCGCGGGCTGCCCACGGCGGCATGCTCGACCCCAACGTCGGCGTGCTCTCGCTCGCCGCCACCGCCCGCCGCGGCCTGGCCGCCGAGCAGGTGTGGGAGCACACCCAGCCGCTCGCCGGCGGCCTGGACGTCCTCGTCGGACTCGGCGGCTCGGAGCAGGCCGCGGGCCTGACCGGGCTGTGGCCCGTCCTCGGCGAGGTCTTCTCGATGCTCGGCCAGTCGCCGAGCGGCGCGGCCGACGTCATCGCCGACTGCGGCCGGATCAGCGGCGACTCCGCGTCCCTCGGCCTCTTCCAGCACGCCGCGCTGGTGCTGCTGGTGGCCAGGACCGAGGCCGAGCACCTGGCCCGGGTACGGGACCGGGCCGGCGCGCTGTCGGCGAAGCTGCACGGCTCGCAGCGCGGCGCCGGCGCCCTCGGCCACCCGCCGATCGGCGTGCTGCTGGTGGCCGACCCCGGGCACAGCGCCCGGATCGCCGGGCAGGCCAACGACATGCTGGTCGCCTCGCAGATATCCGCCCGGGTCGTCGGCACCGTCGCGCACGACCCGGCGGGCGCCGAGATGCTCACCGGGCGGCGCCGCGGCCGGCTCGACAAGTCCCTGCTGATCCGCTCCACGCGGCAGATCGCCGGCGACGTGCCGAACCGGTACGGGGTCTTCCGATGAGCGAGATCGACCACCAGCTGGTCAAGCGCTTCCGGGAGCAGGCCGGCGACCGGATCGCCGAACAGCGCAGGCTGGACCAGGTCTCCGGCGCGCCGGCGATGAGCCCGGAGGACGAGCGGCAGTTCGCCCGGGCGATCATCGCCCAGATCCTGGAGGACTACGCCCGCCGGGAGATCAACGCCGGCCGCACCCCGCTGGACGCGGTCGCCGAGGAGGCGTACGCGGCCGCCGTGCACGCGGCGCTCTTCGGCGTCGGACGGCTCCAGCCGCTGCTGGACGACCCGGACGTCGAGAACATCGACATCAACGGCTGCGACCAGGTCTTCGTCGGCTACTCCGACGGCCGCGAGCTCCAGGGCGAGCCGGTCGCCGAGAGCGACGAGGAACTGATCGAGCTCATACAGGTGCTGGGCGCCTACTCGGGCCTGTCCTCGCGCCCCTTCGACTCGGCGAACCCGCAGCTCGACCTGCGGCTGCCGGACGGCTCCCGGCTCTCGGCCGTGATGGACGTGACGCGGCGGCCCGCGCTGTCCATCCGCCGCGCCCGGCTCGGCAAGGTCTTCCTCGCCGACCTGGTCGGCAACCGCACGATCACCCCGGAGCTGGCCAGCTTCCTGCACGCGACCGTCATGGCCCGCAAGAACGTGATGATCGCCGGCGCCACCAACGCCGGCAAGACCACCCTGCTGCGGGCGCTGGCCAACGTCATCCCGGCGCACGAGCGGCTCATCACCGTCGAACGCGCCCTGGAACTCGGCCTCGACCAGTTCCCGGAACTCCACCCCAACGTGGTGGCGTTCGAGGAGCGGCTGCCCAACTCCGAGGGCCTGGGCGCCATCTCCATGGCCGAACTGGTCCGCCGCTCGCTGCGTATGAACCCCTCCCGGGTCATCGTCGGCGAGGTCCTCGGCGACGAGATCGTCACCATGCTCAACGCGATGTCGCAGGGCAACGACGGCTCGCTGTCCACGATCCACGCCAACAGCTCGGCCGAGGTGTTCAACCGCATCTCCACCTACGCGCTGCAGGCCAGCGAACGGCTGCCGATCGAGGCCTCGCAGATGCTCGTCGCGGGCGCCATCGACTTCGTGGTCTTCATCCAGCGCCGCAACGACTTCCAGCACGGCGGCACCCTGCGCCGTATGGTCACCTCGGTCCGCGAGGTCAACGGCGTGGACGGCAGGGTACTTTCCAGCGAGGTCTTCGCCGAGGGCAGGACCGGCGCGGCGATGCCGCACGCGCCGATCGCCTGCCTCGACGAACTCCTCGCCAACGGCTACCAGCCCACGGGGGTGTGGCGGTAATGACCGGTGTCTTCTCCTTGACCGTGATGTACGGGCTGCTGGCCGGCGCCGTCGTCGGCGGCGGCATCGCGCTGTTCGTGGTCGCGATCCGCGGCTGGGCGCCAAAACCCGTCGCACCCGGTGAGGCCCCCGCCGAGAAGGCGGGCGAGATGATGCGCTTCCTGTCGCAGCGCGGCTCGATCGCCGCCGTCGCCGGGATCGCGATCATCGCGCTCACCCGCTGGGCGGTACTCGGCATCGCCACCGCGCTGCTCGTCTTCACCTGGGACAAGCTCTTCGGCGGCGCCGCCGACGAACGCGCCGCGATGAAGCGGGTGGAGGCGCTGGCCGGGTGGACGGAGTCGCTGCGCGACACCATCGCCGGCGCGGTCGGCCTGGAACAGGCCATCCCCGCCTCGGCCCGCGCCGCCGCGCCCGCGCTGCGCACCCACCTGGAGTCGCTCGTCGACCGGCTGCGATCCCGCACCCCGCTGCCGGACGCGCTCCAGCACCTCGCCGACGAGATCAACGACGCGTCCGCCGACATCATCATCGCCGCGCTCATCCTCAACTCCCGGCTGCGCGGCCCGGGTCTGCGCGAGGTTCTGGGCGCGCTGGCCAAGTCGGCGCGCGAGGAGGTCGACATGCGGCAGCGCGTGATGGCGCAGCGCGCCAGCACCCGGCGCAGCGTGCAGATCGTCGTCATCGTCTCGGTCGTCGTGGTGCTCGCGCTGGCCATCTTCAACCGCGGCTTCGTCAAGCCCTACGGCACCCTGCTGGGGCAGATGGTGCTGCTGATCGTCTGCGCGCTGTTCGGCGCCGGCTTCTGGTGGCTGCGCAGCCTGTCGAAGGTCGAGACCCCGGCCCGCTTCCTCGTCCACTCGCCCGAACTCCACGCCCAGCGGCAGGAGGTGCTGCACCGGTGAACATGCTCGCACTGGCCGGACTGCTCGGCGCCGTGACCGGTATCGGCATCTACGCCCTCGTCCGGGCGCTCGCCCCGGGCCGCAGCAGCGCCGCGGCCACCGTCGCCCAGATCGACGCCCTGCGCGCGCAGGGCCCCGTGGCCGGCCCCGCCCCGCGCGCGACCGACCTGCGCGGCCGGATCGGGCAGCGGGTCGCCGCCTTCTACCTCGAACAGGGCTGGGAGCTGCGCTCGATGCGCGCCGACCTGGCCGTACTGGACCGCAGCTGGGAGGGCTTCCTCGCGACCAAGCTGCTGCTCGGCGCGGCCGGCCTGGTCTTCGGGCCGTTCCTCTACGCACTGGTCTGGCAGCTCGGTTTCGGCATCAGCCCCATCGTCCCGGTGTGGCTGGCGCTGGCCTGCGCGGGCCTGTTCTTCATGCTGCCCGACCTCGAAGTGCGCCGCGACGCCACCGAGAAGCGCAAGGACCTGCGCCGGGTGATCGGCGCCTACCTGGACCTGGTGTCGATGAACCTGGCGGGCGGCCGCGGTCTGCCCGAGGCGCTGATGGCCGCGGCCGAGGTCAGCGACGGATGGGCGCTGGTCCGTATCCGCAGCTGCCTCAACGACGCCCGGATCACCGGCATCAGCCAGTGGGTCGCGCTCGGCCGGCTCGGCACGGAGCTAGGCGTCGAGGAACTGCAGGACCTGTCCGTCGCGCTCGGCCTGGTGGCCGACGACGGCGCCAAGATCCGCGAGTCGCTGGCCTCCCGCGCGGAGACCATGCGGCACCGCGAGCTCGCCGAGATCGAGGGATCCGCGGGCGAGAACTCGCAGTCCATGCTCGTGGCGCAGCTGATGCTCGCCGCGGGGTTCCTGGTCTTCCTGATGTTCCCGGCCGCCATGCGCGTCTTCCAGGCGTGAACCGGCACCACCTCGGACGCGTCCCACCGACCGGGCGGCAACGGCGCCGCGGGCAGGACGCCCGACGCACGACGTATGAAGCACACGCACCACGCACCACGCACGACATGCACCGCACGACCGACAACCCGACTGAGAGTCGTCCGCCAGAAAGGATCCGGACCATGAACCGTCCCAACCCCCTCGCCAAGGCGACCACCGCGGTCGCCGGGCTCGTCCGCCGCCGTATCGCCTGGGCACGCAACGAGGGCCGCAGCATCGGCGCCTCCGCCGTGGAATGGGTGATCATCTCGGCGATCGTCGCCGCGCTGGTCGCCGGTATCGGCGTGACCATCAGCAAGGCGCTGAACAAGAAGACCGGCGACGTCAAGAGCTGCATCCAGAATTCGAGCACCACGACGAAGTGCTGACGCCCGCCGGACACCGGCGGACGGCAGGACAGCGGAAAGGACGGGGGAGACGATGAAGGCGGTGGGCCGCGTGCTGCGCGACCGGTTCGCCGCCGCGCGCGGCGACAGCGGCGTGGGGCGGCGCAGGGCGGACGACCGCGGGATGACCGCGATCGAGTTCGTCTTCCTGACGCCGTTGGTCTTCGGGGTCATCATCATCACCGTGCAGTTCGCGATGTACTACTTCGCCACGCACGTCGCGATCGCCGCGGCCCGCGCGGGTGCCCGGGAGGCCCGTACCCAGGCGGCCGTGAGCGGCAGCGACTGGCAGGGCCGGGCGCAGAAGAAGGCCGGCTCCTACATCGACGGGCTCGGCGGCAGCCTGCTCACCAGCCCGAAGGTCACCGTCCAGCGGGTCGCGGGGCACCGCGACCGGATCAGCGTCGAGGTGTCGGGCCACGTGCCGTCCATCCTCGGCATCGGCATCACGGTGGACCGCAAGTCCGAGGGCCCGATCGAGCAGTTCATGCCCAACGGGTGAGGGAGCGGCCCGGCATGACGGCAACGGGGACGGCACGCGAGGCCCGCAGCGCGCGTGCGACACGGAAGACGACGGGGACGACGGGGAGTTCGGGGATCTACGGGGATGACCGGGACGGGGACAGTGAGGACGGCGGGACGGTGACGTACAGGACGGCGACGGCCGCCGCGGGGGAGGAGAAGGGCGCGGGGGAGAGGGCCGGGGACGCCGGGATCTCGACGATCGAGGTCGTGATCATCGCACCGGTGCTCATCCTCTTCATCCTGGTGCTGGTCGCCTTCGGGCAACTGGCCGACGCCCGCGGCGAGCTGGACGGCGCCGCGCGCGACGCGGCACGGGCCGGTTCGCTGCACGGCAACCACGCCAAGGCCAACACCGCGGCCCGGCAGACCGCGACGCAGGACCTCCAGCACATCTGCTCCGGCCCGATCCGCATCACCCACGACAACACCCGGTGGGCCCCCGGCGGGGTCTACACCGTCCAGGTCTCCTGCTCGGTACGCGGCCTGTCCGACCTCGGCCTGCCCATCACCACCACCCTGAGCAGCGAGTTCGCCTCGCCCCTCGACCCCTACCGGAGGTTCGAGTGAAGCCCCTGCTGCGCGCCCGCCTGCGGGCGGTACGGGAGGCGTACGACCGGGCGGGCCGGCGGGCGTACGGTCGGGCGGGCGACCGCGGTTCGGGCGCCATCGCGCTGCTCATCTTCGCGCTGCTCTTCGTCACGCTCGCCGCCTTCGTCGTCGACGGCGGCCGGGTGCTGTCCACCCGCGAGCGCGCCGCCGACCTCGCCGAGCAGGCCGCCCGCGCGGCCGCGCAGGACATCGACGTCAACGCCCTGCGCTCGGGCGCGAACCTGGGGAAGACCGCGCCGATCCTCTACGGCAACTGCCAACGGGACATCACGCGGTACCTGCTGTCGGCCGGCGTCAGCAAGCAGGACGTCGGCCGGGCCAGCTGCCACGGGAACGCCCGGCGGATCACCGTCACCGTCAAGATCAGCTTCCAGCCCATGGTGACCAGCCTCTTCGCGCTCGACAACCACACGGTCACCGGAACGGCCACCGCGGAGGCGCTCACGCAGTGACCGCGGTGCCGTGCCGGGGCAGGGCACCGCGCACACGTATCGCGCCACCGGGCGCGTCGCATAACGTCAGGACCGCACAGCACGCAACGGAGCAGAGGAAGCAGGGCAGCAGCGATGGCACGCTCCACCGCCACGGGACGCCACCAGTCGCAGGCGCGGCCGGGGCCGGGGCAGCACCCGGGCCGGCCGCCGCGCAGGCAGCGTACGTTCGGCGACGTCGTCCGCGCGCTGGGCGCCTTCGTGGTGCTCGCCGCGCTCGTGGTCGGCGTGCCCGGAGCGCTGCTGCACTTCATCGGCTCGCCCTTCCCGCACCACTTCGACTCCGACGTGCTGCGGCAGCCCATCACCACCGAGACCTTCGTCAACTGCCTCGCGGTGCTGGTGTGGATCGCCTGGGCGCAGTTCACCGCGTGCGTGCTGGTCGAGGGCAAGGCGGCGTTCTCCGGTGTGGGCGTGCCGCGGCACATACCCGGCTCCGGCGGCAGCCAGCTGCTGGCCCGCCAGCTCGTCGCGGCGCTGCTGCTGCTCGGCGTCGGCGCGGCCACCCTGTCGCCCGTGCTCGGCCAGCACGGCACCCACCACCAGGCCGAGCACCAGGGCCGTCCGGGCGCCGTCGCCGCCGCGCAGCAGACCCCGGGCGTCCCGCACCAGGGCTCCTCGAACGTCGTCGCCCCGCCGGAGGGCGGCGCGGGCCACGCCGGGACCGTCCGCAGCGTCGAACACGCCCAGCAGGACACGAAGTTCTACCGGATCCAGCCGCCCGAAGGCCGCCACCACGACTCCCTGTGGGACATAGCCCAGCGCCACCTCGGCGACGGGCGCCGCTACAAGGAGATCTACTCCCTCAACAAGGACCGTGTGCAGCCCGACGGTTCAAAGCTCTCGCAGGCCAGCCTCATCCGGCCCGGCTGGATCATGGAGATGCCCGGCGACGCGACCGGCGGCGAGATCGTCGACATGCCGGCCGCCGGGGCGCAGCAGGTCCAGCACGTCGCCCACGACATCCAGCACTACGCCGAGCACGGCGGCGCCAAGGACACCGCGGCCGAGGGCGCGGGCGGCGGCGCCCACCAGGCCCCGCACCAGACCCCGGCCCACACCCCCGCGCCCGACCAGCACCAGTCGCCCGCCGTACCCGGCCCCGCCCCCGCCCCCGAACAGGCCGGCGCGCACGGCCCCGGGCACGTCCCCACCGTCCACGCCGCCGCCCACCACGGCGGGCTCTCCCAACTGCCCGAGGCGCTCATCGCCGCCCCGCTGCTGGCCGCGGGCCTGCTCGCCGCGCTCGGCAGGCGGCGCCGCACCGAACTGTGGCAGTCCGTCGCCGAGGGCATCCTGCGCGTCCCGCGTACCCTGCAGGGCCCCGCCGCCGACGCCGACGACGCGCTGCGGATCGGCGCCGACCCCGAGACCGTCGCCTTCCTCGACCGGGGCCTGCGCGCGCTGTCCGCCCAGCTCGACAGCGAGGGACGGCAACTGCCCACCGTCTACGCCGCCTGGCTCACCCCCGACGAACTGCACCTCCAGCTCGCCTGGTCCGAAGGAACCCCGCCCGCGCCCTGGGTGCTGGGCCAGGACGAGACCTTCTGGCGGCTCGCCCGCACCTCGCTGCCCGCCGACGCCGACACCGCGGCCGCCGCCCCCTACCCGGGCCTGGTCACCCTCGGCACCCTCGACGAGGCACGCCTGCTGCTCAACCTCGAAGCGGTGCCCGGCGTCGTCTCGCTCGCCGGCGCCAAGGCCGACCGCGACGCCGTCCTCGCCTCCATCGCCGCGGAACTGGCCACCAACGGCTGGTCCGACCGCATGACCGTGACCCTCGTCGGCTTCGCCGAGGACCTCACCGCCCTCGCCCCCGGCCGGGTACGGCACGTCGCCGACGTCTCCGAGGCCATCGAGACCATGACCGCCGAGACCGAGCAGCGCCGCGCCGCGCTCCAGGCCGCCGGGCAGGACAGCGTCCTCACCGGCCGCGCCGGGCGCGCCCAGCACAGCCACTGGGCACCCCACCTGGTGCTCGTCGCCGACCGGCCCGACGACCCGCAGACCCAACGGCTCGCCGAACTCGCCGCCGACGCCGGACGGCTCGGCCTCGGCTACCTCCTCGCCGCCGACACCACCGCCGTCCCCGGCGCCGCCTGGGAGCTGGAGATCAGCCCCGCGGGCCGGCTCACCGCCCCGCTGCTCGGCCTCGACCTCGCCGCACAGCGACTGCCCGCCGCGCAGTACGCCGCCGTCCTCCAGCTCTTCGCGCAGGCCGGGGCGGGCGACGGCAGCGACGACGGGCGCGACCCCGACCCCGGCGCCCCCGCCTTCCTCGTCGACCTCAGCGACCGCGGCCGCCCCGGCGTCTACGCCCGCCTCCTCGGCGCCTTCGAGGTCAACGGCGTCCCGGCTCCCGAGGCCGACCGCGGCCCGTTGCTCCACGAAGCCCTCGCGCTGCTCCTGCTGCACCGCGAAGGCGTCCACCCGCGCGTCCTGGCCTCCGCGCTGTGGCCGCGCGGCGTCACCGAGGACGTCCGCGACGGACTCGTCGACCGGCTCCGTGACTGGCTCGGCACCGACCCCGACGGCACCCCCCGGCTCACCCACGACGAGACCGGCCGCATCGTGCTCGCCCCGTCCATCGTCTCCGACTGGGACGTCCTCCAGACCCTCCACCACCAGGCCGAACAAGGCGTCGGCGCACACGACCCCGCCGCCCGCCGCCGACTCCTCACCGACGCCCTCTCCCTCGCCCGCGGCCGCCTCCTCGACGACCGCGCCGCCGGCCGCTACGGATGGCTCTCGCACGAGATCGTCGAGGCCCAGCACCCGGTACTGGTCGCCGAGATCGCCCTCGCGCTCGCCACGCTGCACCTCGACGCGGGCAAGCCGAAGGCGGCGGTCGCCGCGGTGGAGACGGCCATGGGCGTCGCCCCCCAGGACGAGCGCCTCTGGCTCGCCCTGCTCCGCGCCGCCCACGCCACCGGCGACCCGGCCCGCCTCGAATTCGCCGCCGCGTCCCTCCTGAGCCGCACCACCACCGCCGGCCCCGCCCGGGGCCTCCCCCCACGCGTCGAGGCACTCCTCGACGACCTCCACCCCGCCTGGCGCCAGTCTCTCGCCGAGCTGGCGTAAACCGCCCTACGCGGCCGAGCCCCCGCTCTGCGCTGCCGCGCCGGGCCCACCGGTGGGGCCGCGCCGACGCCGCCGAGCCCCCGCTCTGCGCTGCCGCGCCGGGCCCACCGGTGGGGCCGCGCCGACGCCGCCGGGTCCTCGTTCTGCGCTGGCGCGCTGGGCCCACCGGTGGGGCCGCGCCGACGCCGCCGGGTCCTCGTTCTGCGCTGGCGCGCTGGGCCCACCGGTGGGGCCGCGCATGCGCCGCCGGGTCCCCGTTCTGCGCTGGCGCGCTGGGCCCGCTTCTCGCGCTGCGGCTGCGCTACTGGGCCGCCGCTCTTCGGGCCGCGCCGACGCCGCGGGGCCCCTGTTTCGCGCTGCCGCGCGGGGGACCCGTTTTGGGGGTGCGCGTGCCGCGCGCGGCGAGCGTTTTTCGGGGTGCGCGTGTCGCGCTGGGGACCCGTTTTTTAGGGGCGCGGGGAACTGCGCGACCAGCCTCCACCGGGGGCGCGGGTAGTCACCGCCCGAAAGGGGCAGTTGCTGTCGTGTCCGGACCACCGGCCGGTGGTGGGTTGCGCGCGCAGTTCCCCGCGCCCCTAGAAACGGGTGCCCCGCAGCGCAGGCGCAGGCTGAAAACGGGTGTCCCGCGGTGCAGGCGCAGGCTGAAAACGGGTGTCCCGCGGTGCAGGCGCAGGCTGAAAAACGAGTGACCGGTGGCGCAGGCGGAGCCTGAGTGCGCGGCCGCGCGGAGGGGGAACGGGGTGAGGCCCCGGGAGAGGCGCGGGTCAGGTACGCGCGCGGTACGTGGACTTCTTCGCACGGTTGCCGCACACATCCATCGAGCACCACCGCCGCGTCCCCGGACGCGACGCGTCGAGGAAGACCGCTCCGCAATCCGCGGCAGCGCATTCGTGGAGGCGGGCCAGAAGCGCGGGCGCGGCCGCGAGTTCGAGGGCGTCGCGTGCGACGAGGGCGAGGACGGCGCCGACGGGCTCCTCGGCCCGCCAGCGCAACTCGCCGTCGGGGGCCAGGCGCGGTACGGGGACGGGCTGCGCGGCGGCGCGGTTGAGGCGGGTACGGACCGAGGGCGCGGCGACGGCGCCGTCCCCCGCGCGGGCGGCGGCGATGAGCGCGTACACCGCCTCCCGCAGGGCGCGGGCCTCGCGGACGGCCGCGTCGGTGGGCTCCGCCGCCGAGCGGGACGTGTCGAGCGCGGGCCCGCACTGCCGTACCCACGCGGCGAGCGCGGCGCCGTCCGCCAGTTCCTCCTCCGGGCGCGGCGTCCCGCGGTACCGCAGGGTGCGCAGGTAGTCCAGGCAGAGCCGCCCGGCCCCCTGCCGGAAGCGCGGCGGCGCGGTGGTGTCCGTCATGCGGGCCAGCGTACCCCCGGAACCGGTATGACTGGTACCGTCATCGCACCGGTTATACCGGTGCCGTGAACTCCGCGCAGTGAGGTGACGATGTCCCAGCCGAACGGCCCCGCAGGCCTCGCGATGCCCGCCCGGGGAAGCGCGCACCGCCCGGCCCCGGCGGCGGCGCCGCAGGACGGCCCGCCGCGCCGCCTCGTGGTGCTGCTCGCCGTCGCGTGCGGCCTGACCGTCGCGAACCTCTACTACGCGCAGCCGCTGCTCAGCGAGCTGCGCCGGTCCTTCCACATCGGCACGGTCACCGCGGGCAGCCTGGTGACCGCCGGCCAGCTCGGCTACGCGCTCGGGCTGCTCCTCGTCGTGCCGCTCGGCGACGTGCTGGAGAAGCGGCGGCTGGCCACGCTGCTGCTCACCCTCACCGTCGCCGCGCTCGCCCTGGCCGGCCTCGCACCGGACTTCGGGGTGCTGCTCGCCGCGTCCCTCGTGCTGGGCTGCACCCTGACGGTCGCCCAGGTCCTCGTGCCGTACGCCGCCGACCTCGCGCCCGACGCGAGCCGCGGACGGGTCGTCGGGCAGGTGATGAGCGGGCTGCTCACGGGCATCCTGCTGTCCCGCACGGTCGGCAGCCTCATTGCCGACGCCACGAGCTGGCGCGCCGTCTACCTCGGCTCGGCGGCGCTCATGACCGTCCTCACGCTGGTGCTGCGCTCCGCCCTGCCGCCGCGGCAGCCCGCGGCGGCGCTGCCGTACGGGGCACTGCTGCGCTCCACGCTGCGCCTGCTGCGGGTCCATCCGGCGCTGCGCCGCCGGGCGCTGTACCAGGCGGCGATGTTCGGGGCGTTCAGCGTCTTCTGGACGACGATCTCCTTCGTGCTCACCGCCGCGCCCTTCCACTACAGCCAGTGGCAGGTCGGGCTGTTCGCCCTCGCGGGCGCGGGCGGCGCGCTCATCGCCCCGCTGGCCGGGCGGTGGGCCGACCGCGGCCTGGTCCGCCCGATGACCGCCGCGGCGTTCGTCGCCGCCGCGGCCGCGTTCGGCCTCGCGGCGGCCGGGCGGCACAGTGTGCTCGCGCTGGGTGCGGCGGCGGTGGTGCTGGACATGGCCGTCCAGACCACGCTCGTCCTGGGCCAGCATGTCGTCTACGCCCTCGACGGCGGCGCCCGTGCCCGCCTCAACAGCGCGTACATGGCCACGTTCTTCGTCGGCGGGGCGGTGGGCTCCCAGGCGGGTTCCGCCGCGTACCACCTCGGCGGCTGGCCTCTGACGACGGCCCTGGGCGCCGTCCTCCCCCTCCTGGCCCTGGCCTCCACACTGCGGCTGCGCCGCGGATGAGCACTTCCCGGCCGCGCCGGGCAGCCGTTTTCAGGGGCGGGGGGAACTGCGCGGCCAGCCACGACGGGGGCGCGGGTAGTCACCGTCCGAAAGGGGCAGTTGCTGTCGTGTCCGGACCACCGGCCGGTGGTGGGTTGCGCGCGCAGTTCCCCGCGCCCCCAAAACGCGTGCCCGGCAGCGCAGCCGTGCCCTGAAGACGCGGGCCCGGCGCGGCAGCGCAAGACGCTCGCCCCCGGCGAAGGGGGAAGCCCCGCCGGCTAGAGGCGGACCGCGGTGAGGATTTCGGGGAGGCGGCCGAGGAGGCGGGGCGCGGAGAGGCGGAGGGAGAGGGCGGCGAGGGCCCCGCCGTAGAGGATGCCGACCGGGAGGGCGAGCCAGAGCAGGCCGTGGTGGCCGGTCACGTGGAGGACGACGACGGGCACGAGGACGGGCACGCACAGCACCGCCGCGGCGAGTGTGCCGCCGAGCAGGTTGAGGCCGGCGAGGCTGCTCTGGCCGGGTGCGGCGGAGCCGAACGGGTTGTCGTGCGGGAGCGCGTACGGGTAGCGCACGCTCGCGGCGCACCCGGTGGCGACGAGGGCGCCGAGGAACGCGTACGACACCCCCAGTGTCTCGGCCAGCGAACCGGCCTGGCCGAGGACGAGGTCCGCGCCGACCGTCACCACGGTGACGTAGGGCAGGGCTATCGCGCCGACCGCGAGGGCCCGTCCGCGCAGTTCCAGTTCCGCGTCGCGGCGGTCGGCGATCGTGGCCGCGACCGTCCAGAAGGCGGAGCCGTCCGTGCCGAACAGGTTGAACATCTGGACGCCGAGCAGCCCGGCGGCCCACAGGCACTGGTAGACGCTGCCGTGCTGGAAGACGGCGACGGCCGGCAGCAGCAGGCCGATCGCGAGTCCGGTCACCATCGAGGCCTTGGTGCGCGGTTCGCGCCACATGTAGCGGAACTGCCGCTGCACGACCGTGCCCGTCCGCCCCTCGGGCAGCCGCGGCCAGGGCAGCCGCCGGGTGCGTCCGGCGCCGTCCGCGCGGCTCGCGGACTCCTCCGGGGCGGCGGAGATCGTGGACGCGTCGGGGGAGACCATGAGCCGCACCAGGCTGTGGTGCCACCAGCGCAGCACCGCGGCCAGCACCACGGCGGTCAGGGCGAGTTGCAGGGCCGCCAGGCCGTACGCGCCGCGGTCGGCGGAGCGGACGGCGTCGACGGCGGTGCCGGGCGGTATCCAGCGGACCACGGACAGCGCGGAGTCGGCGTGGTCCAGCCCGTTCCCGCCGGACAGCGAATCCGCGCCTATCCGCACCAGTTGCGCGCCTATCGCCACGAAGACGCCGCTGAGCACCGCGAGGTCGCGGCCCTTGCGGCTGGTCAGCAGCCGGGTGTTGGCCGCGGCGACGGCCCGGGAGAGGGAGACGCACAGGGCGAGGACCAGCAGCGCGGCGGGTACGGCGGCGACGGCGGACACGGCCCCGTACGCGAGGGACACGACGGCGCCGGCGATGAGCAGCGCGGTGAGCAGCGGGCCGACGCCGACGAGTGAGGAGACGAGCAGCGCGGTCAGCAGCGGGCGCGGGCGCAGCGGCAGCATGGTGAGGCGGGTCGGGTCGAGGGTCTCGTCGCCGCCGAAGAAGAAGAGCGGTACGACGGCCCACCCCACCGCGAGCACCACGGCCACGGTGACGGCGACCGCCGGGGCGTGCTCGCTGTGCCGCATCGAGAGCAGGGCCGCGGTGTTGGCGAGGGTGAAGACGAGGGCCAGGCCGACGCCCGCGCACCAGCCGACCGTACGCCCGGTGGACTGCCGCAGTCCGTTGCGCAGGAGCGTCAGCTTGAGCCGGACGAAGACGGCGGTCACCGGCGTGGCGGCCGCGGGCGGGGGAGCGGTGGTGGCGGTCATCGCGCGCCGCCGCCCAGCCATTCCAGGCCCTCGCCGCCGGAGCGGTTCGCGCCGACCAGCGACAGGAAGGCGTCCTGGAGGCTGCCGGACGCGCCGCGCACCTCGGCGAGGGTGCCGCGGGCCACGATCCGGCCCGCGGCCATGACCGCGACCCAGTCGCACAGGCTCTCCACCAGCTCCATCACGTGCGAGGAGAAGACGACCGTGCCGCCGCCGCCGGTGAAGCGCTCCAGCACCCCGCGGATGACCTGCGCGGACACCGGGTCGACGCCCTCGAACGGCTCGTCGAGGAAGAGGACGTCCGGATTGTGCAGCAGGGCGGCGGCCAGGCCGATCTTCTTGCGCATACCGGTCGAGTAGTCCACCACCAGCTTGTTCTGGGAGCCGGTCAGGTCCAGCACGTCCAGCAGCTGGGCGGCGCGCCGGTCGGTCTCGGCGCCGGGCAGGCCGCGCAGCCGTCCGGTGTAGGCGAGCAGTTCGCGTCCGGACAGCCGCTCGAAGAGCCGCAGGCCCTCGGGGAGGACGCCGATCCTGGCCTTGACCGCGACCGGGTCCGCCCACACGTCGTGGCCGTGGATCTGCACCAGGCCGTCGTCCGGCCGGAGCAGTCCGGTGATCATGGAAAGGGTCGTCGTCTTCCCCGCCCCGTTCGGCCCCACCAGGCCGACGAACAGGCCCGCGGGCAGGTCGAGATCGACACCGGCCACGGCGGCCTGGGTGCCGAACTGCTTCCACAGCCCGCGCACCCGCACCGCGGGGACGGGCCCTTCCTCCTGCCCGCCGGCCCCCTCCGCGCGGTTGCCGTAGTACGGCAGCGGTGTGCCCCGCTGTGCTCCCTGCTCCGACTCGGCCATGACCTGCCGCCTCCCCCTGCCCCGTGCCCTGCGCCGCGGCTTCCCACGGACAGTGACACCCTAGACGGGGCCACTGACAGTGACCGTTTCTCGCGCTGGGTGACGGCCGGCCGGGGGGTGGCGGCCGGACCGGGGAGGCCGCGGAACCGCCCCCGTCCGGCGGGAGTTCAGCGTCCTCGTGGGGGCGCGGCCGCGGCCGCGGCGCCGGCGGACGGCCGGTGGGCGGGGGCGGTTCCGGCCCGCGCGGCGTCCGTCGCCTCGCGGGCGCACGCGTAGGCGAGCGCGCCGAGCGCCTGGGTGGCGTCCGGCAGCCAGCGGTTCGCGGGGACGGGGCGGCGGGCCCACACCACCGCCCCTGCAGGAACGGTTCTGGTGGGCGGGGCGACGACCCAGCTGCCCCGGCCGCGGACCGAGAGGTCGAGCGTCGAGGGCCGGCAGCCGAAACGGCGCAGCGTGTCGGGCACCTTGTCGCCGCTGCCCGGCAGGACGAAGAACATTATCCGGCGGCCGGGGGCGCCGAGCACCGGTCCGAGCGGCAGGTCCATCCGCTCGCTGCGGGCCAGCGCGAGGCAGCCCGCGTCCTCCGACACCTCCAGGACGTCGAAGGAGCGCCCGGTGGGCAGCAGGACGGAGGAGCGCGGCTGTTTCTGCCACATGTGCCGCACCGCCGCGACCGCGCCGCTGGCCCCCGTCGCCCAGTCGGGGCGCGTGGGGTGTGCGCCGGGCGCCGGGCAGTCGGGGGAGTTGCAGGAGCAGCAGGGCGCACCGGTGGGGTCTGCCTCCAGCCAGGTGCCGGGCAGGACGTCCCACTGGCGGTCCTCGGCGTAGCGGACAGCCGCCTCGGCCAGGTCGCCCGTGAGCCGGGGCGGGAGTGGGTTGCTTTTGTCCACGCGGTGCTCAACACCCCCTCGTGGCCGGGGGTTACGGGCGGTCGCGGGCTGGGTCATGGCAGGCGCACGGATGCACTAACGGGGGCGCGCGCGAGCGCCGGGGCCTGGTGACGGGTAGTCAGTGGGAGCAGGCATCGGCGCTTGCCGGTGAAATCCCGCAAAGCGGGGCATTTCCCGGTCACGGACTGGGAAAGTATCGCCCAGCGGAGCCGCACAGCCATGCGGGACGTGCCACCGGGCGATGCGAACGCCCGCCGGGCACACCGCAGTCGGGCCGCGGCGCAGCGCACCGCGGAGCCGTAAACGGACGTCGGTCACCGGGACGGGTCGACGAGGACGAGGGGGACAACCATGGCCGCACGACCACTTGTGGCGCGCCAGCCCAACGAGCGGCTGCAGTCGCTCATCCAGGAGGCCGGCTGCTCCAACGCCGGGCTCGCCCGCAGGGTCAACATGTGCGGGGCCGAACACGGCCTCGACCTGCGCTACGACAAGACGTCGGTGGCGCGCTGGCTGCGCGGGCAGCAGCCGCGCGGCAGGGCGCCGGGCATCGTCGCCGAGGCGCTCGGCCGCAAGCTCGGCCGTGCCGTGTCGATCGAGGAGATCGGCATGGCGGACGGCAAGAACCTGGCGACGGGCATCGGCCTGCACTTCTCGCCGACCGTGCTCGGCGCGATCGAGCAGGTCTGCGAGCTGTGGCGCAGTGACGTCGGCCGCCGGGAGTTCCTGACCGGCTCCACGGTCGCCGCCTCCGCGCTGGTCGAGCCCAGCAGGGACTGGCTGATCACCCGCCCCGACCAGGGTGTGGCCCGCAACGGCGGTGCCAGGGTGGGTGCTTCGGACGTCGAGGCGGTCCGTGCGACCACCCAGGCGCTCACCGACCTGGACCACCGCTTCGGCAGCGGCCACGTCCGGCCGGTCGTCGTGCACTACCTCAACAGCGTGGTGTCGGGCCTGCTGGCGGGCAGTTACCGGGAGTCGGTGGGCCGCGAGCTGTTCTCCGCGGTGGCCCGGCTGACCGAACTGGCCGGGTACATGGCGGTGGACACCGGCCAACCGGGCCTGGCGCAGCGCTACTACATCCAGGCGCTGCGGCTCGCGCAGGCCGCGGGCGACCGCGGGTACGGCGGCTACATCCTGGCGGCGAGCATGAGCCACCTCGCCGCGGCCCTCGGCAATCCCCGGGAGATCGCCCAACTCGCCCGCGCCGCCCAGGAAGGCGCCAGGGGCCAGGTCGGGCACACCGCTGAGGCGATGTTCTACGCCGCCGAGGCGCGCGGCCACGCGCTGCTCGGCGACGCGCGGACCTTCGCGACGGTCGCGGGCCTCGCGGTGGGCGCCATGGAGCGCTCGCAGCCGGACCAGGACCCGGCGTGGATCGCGCACTTCGACCACGCCTACCTCGCGGACGAACTGGCGCACTGCCACCGCGACCTGGGCCAGGCCGCGCCCGCCGCCCGGCGCGCGGAGGAGGCGCTGGCCGCGCACCCGGTCAGCCGCACCAGGCGGCGGGCCATCGACATGCTGCTGCTGGCCGACGCGCAGGTGCAGCAGCGGGAGATCGAGCAGGCCTGCCACACCGGCACCCAGGCGGTGGCCCTGCTGTCGGGGCTGCGCTCGGACCGCGGCGCGGAATACCTGGAGGACTTCCGCCGCCGTCTCGACCCCTTCTCGGCCGAGCCGTCGGTACGGGAGTTCGGCGCCCGCCTGGAGGCGCAGGAGGCGGCGTGAGCCAGAGCCGGACGGCGCCGGAACACGCCGCGTGAAACGGTGAACGGGCCGGAGCACACCGAATCGTTACCGTACCGACACCGTTTTCACCGGCGCGTCCAAAGCGCTGGAAATCCCGGCGCCGCGGCCCTCCGCGGCGCTGCGGACCACCGGTCCGCAGCCCTGCCAGGCGCTCACCCGTTCGGGTTCGTGGCCCCCCTTCAGGTTGACCCGGTAGCGTGTGCGCTCGTCCGACACTTGGTGAAGGCGGGAGTCAACGGCGATGCACAGCAGCGGACGCGGCGAGGAAACGCCCGAACCGTACTCAGGCGCCGTCCAGCCCACCGGGCAGCCGCAGACGTACGGAGGGCACGTGCAGCCCGCTGCGGGTACCCCGTGGGGTGAACCGGCCGGAGCCCCCGGCATGCCGCCGCAGCTCCCCCAGCAGCCCGTGGAGGCCGCGGACGCCACGCAGATGCTGCCGCCCTACCCGGCCGCGGGCCCCGCCGCCGCCCCGCCGCCCGTACCCGCGGCCCCGCCGCAGGTGCCCGCCCAGCCCCCCGCGCCCTTCCCCGGGCAGGCCCCCCAGCCGCCCGCACAGGGCCCGTTCCCCGGCCTGGCGCCCCAGCAGCCCGCCTTCCCGGGCCAGGCGCCGCAGCAGCCGCTGGAGGCCGCGGAGGCCACGCAGATGCTGCCGCCCTACCCGGCGGGCGGCCCCGGTGAGCCCGCGCCCGCCGAGGCGACCCAGCCGCTGGCGGTCTTCCAGGAGCAGCAGGGCTACGACCAGTACGGCCACGGCGCCCCCGCCCCGCAGCAGTTCCCGGAGCAGGCCGGCTACCCCGGGCAGGCGCCGTACCCGGACCAGCAGTCGTACGGCGGCCAGCAGCAGTACACCGACCCGGCGGCCTTCGAGCAGCCCGCGCAGCCGGACAGCGACTACGACCACCTCTTCCGCAGCGACGTCCCCGCCCCCGAGCCGATGCGCCCGCGCATCCTCCAGCCGCACGACGGCCGGGACCGGCAGCAGGGCGGGCAGCAGCAGTGGCAGCAGGGTCCCGGCGGCGACGGTTACCAGGGCTACGACGGCTACGACGGCTACGACGGCTACGCGGACGACGACGACCACCGCGGCCGCCGCATCTCGCCCAAGGTGCTCATCGGCATCGTCGTGGCGGGCTGCGTGGTGGCCGGCCTCGTGGTCGGCGGGATGATGAGCGGGGGCGGCGGCAAGACGAAGTCCGACGCCGGCCGGCCGTCCGCGACCGCCGCGACCGCCCCCGGCGGCACGGCCGACGGTGACGGCAAGAAGGCCGGTGCGGGCGCCGACACCGCCGAGGCGCAGGCCAAGGCGCTGGACGCGCTGCTGGCCTCCAGCGGTGCGAGCCGCAGTTCGGTGGTCAGCGCGGTCGAGTCGATCAGGGGCTGCAAGAACCTCCCCGGCGCCGCGGCCGACCTGCGCTCGGCCGCGTCCCAGCGCGACGGCCTGGTGACCCAGCTCGACGCCCTCAAGGTCGACAAGCTCCCCCAGCACGACGAGCTGACCACGGCGCTGACCAAGGCCTGGAAGGCGTCCTCGTCCGCCGACGGCCACTACGCGGCGTGGGCCGACCAGGCGGCGAGCAACGGCAGCGTCTGCAAGGGCGGCCACGCCCGCACCACCGCGGAGGCGCAGGCGGGCAACAAGGAGAGCGGCACGGCGACCGCCCAGAAGAAGACCGCCGTGAAGCTGTGGAATTCCATCGCGGCCACGTACAACCTCACCAAGCGCCAGTACAGCCAGCTCTGACCCTTGCCGGTGCGGCCCGCGCCCCGGGCGGGCCGGACCGAGCCCGCGGGGGCGTCAGCCGAGGGCGGCCGCCGTCCGCAGCGTCGGCGCCATGTCCACGAATCCGGGCTTCTGCTGCACCAGCTTGCCGCCGGTGATCACCTGGTAGGTGACCTTCGCGTTGCTCAGCCGGACGTGGTCGGGCAGGTTGAGCAGGTCGTTCTCGGTCCAGCCGAGGTCGGGGGTGAGCCCGCCGGTGGAGAGCCCCGTGGTGCGGTCGAAGGCCCGCTCGACGCTCGTCGAGGTCACCGCGGTGCCCGTGTCCATCGCCCTGACCACCTTGGTGAAGGCGGTGTAGGCGATCCAGGTGGTCTGCACGCCGGGGTCGGCGACGTCGATGCGGTCGTCGGAGAAGGCGTACTTGTCGACGACCGACTTCATCTCCGCCCACTTCGGGTCGGACGCCGGCGGGTACCAGTCCGTGACGAGGGCGTTCTCCAGCGGGCTGTTCGCACCGCCGGTGGCGTTCACCAGGGACTGCTGCACACTGCCGATGACCGACGACAAACGCACTTTGGGCCTGTCGTCGCCCAGCCGGCGCAGCGAGTCGAAGAAGGTGCTGGTGTGGTCGCCGAGCACCGCCGACACGCAGCCGCTCGCCTTGTTGTCGCCCACCGCCTGCTCGGCGACCCCGGAATACTCCGAGGCGTCGTCCTTGGCGAGCAGGTCGCGCGCGGGCGCGTGGCCGCCGGACTTCAGACCCTGGTCGAGGAAGATCGGGAACTGGTCGCCGGTGATCGAGTCGGGGCGCACCAGCGCCACCTTCTTGCAGGTCTCGGCCAGTTGCTCGCCGCTGCCGGCGAGCAGCGCCGGCAGCCCGCCGTTGACCGGGTACGACAGCGGGCTGAGGTACTCGTCCTGCGTGATGCCGTAACCGCCGATGTACGGGATGTCGGTCGAGGCGAGCGCGGTGGTGAAGGCCCGGCCCTGTTCGCTGTAGGAGCCGACGACGGCGACCGCGTGCGCGGCCGCGGCCTGCTGCACGCAGTCGGACACGGCGACGGCGTCGTTGCGCTCGTTGCACGTGAGCACCTTGAGCCTGCGGCCGTTCAGCCCGCCGTTGTCGTTGACGTACTTCTCGTACGCCTGGGCCATGGCCACCATGCCCGGCATGTTCGTGGCCTTCGTGCCCTGTGGTGCCCATGTCATCACCACGACGGGACCCGTCGAGCCCCCCGAGTTCCCGGGGAGCACGCCGCAGCCGCTGAGCAGCGCACTTGTGGCCAGCAGCGGGACGACAACGTGGCGAACCCTGCGTATGCGCCGTTCGGTCATGGTTACGGAAGATGGTGGTCCGCGCCCAACGTCAGGGTGATCGCGCCCAAACGGGCGGTCACTTTCAGGTGAATTACAGGTGGCGCAGTTCGATTGCGTACGATGACCGGCCGTGCAAGGTTCCGAGAAGTCTTCCCGCCGCGGCCGTGTCTCCTCCACGATGGGAGGCATGCCTGTCAACGACATGCCGTGGTGGCGCTGGCGCAGCAACGTGCGCTCGGCGCTGCACATGATCAGCGATCCGGTCTTCCAGCGCGAGGTGTGGCAGGCCGGCCGTCCGGGCTACGGGGACGTCACCGACGCCGTCTACCGGCTGGTCGAGGACACCTGGCTCGACAACTGGTCGGCCGACAAGTACGTCGGCACCATATTCCGCGACGCACAGGAGGCGGCGCTGGTCGACGTCGCGGTGCTGCGGGTGCTGAAGATCCTGCACCAGGTGGGCGCGGACGCGCCCGTGACCGCCTACCTGGAGCACGCCGGATGGCCCGACGCGGTCCGCGCGGCACGGGACGCGCACGTCCTCATGGCCCGTGCGGACGGGGAGGATCCGGACATCGCGCCGCGCTCGCTGGAAGTGCTCGCCATTTACACCAGGTCCGCGTGACGGACACAGCGGCGCGCCGACGGCCCGGTGTGCGAGGCTGACCGGGTGACCGATCAGCCGCCCCGGCAGCCCGCCGACCCGCAGTACGTCCTGACCCTGTCCTGCCCGGACAAGCAGGGCATCGTGCACGCCGTGTCCAGTTACCTGTTCATGACCGGCTGCAACATCGTGGACAGCCAGCAGTTCGGCGACCGCGGGACCGGTCTGTTCTTCATGCGGGTGAGCTTCTCCGCCGAGCCGCCCGTCGACCTGGAGAAGCTGCGCGCCAGCTTCGCCGCGATCGCCGGCGCCTACCACATGGACTGGCAGATCCACCCGGCCGCCGAGCGCATGCGTGTCGTCCTCATGGTCAGCAAGTTCGGGCACTGCCTCAACGACCTGCTGTTCCGGGCGAGCATCGGCGCGCTGCCGGTGGAGATCGCCGCCGTGGTCTCCAACCACACCGACTTCCGCGAGCTCGCGGGCTCCTACGGGGTGCCCTTCCACCACATCCCGGTCACCCGCGAGACCAAGGCGGAGGCCGAGGCGCGGGTCCTGGAACTGGTGCGTGAGCAAGGCGTCGAGCTGGTCGTCCTGGCCCGCTACATGCAGGTGCTCTCGGACGGTTTGTGCCGGGAGCTGTCGGGAAAGATCATCAACATCCACCACTCGTTCCTGCCGAGCTTCAAGGGCGCCAAGCCGTATCACCAGGCGCACGACCGCGGGGTGAAGCTGATCGGTGCGACCGCGCACTATGTGACGGCCGACCTCGACGAGGGCCCGATCATCGAGCAGGAGGTCGAGCGGGTGGGCCACGCGGTCACCCCGGAGCAGCTGGTCGCCCTGGGGCGGGACGTGGAGTGCCAGGCGCTGGCCCGCGCCGTGAAGTGGCACAGCGAGCGCCGGGTGCTGCTCAACGGCAGCCGCACGGTGGTCTTCGCCTGAGACCGGGGCGCCCCGCCCGGACCGGCCGGTCCTGTCCTGGAACCGGTCGGGTCGGCCCGCGGGCCGGTCAGAGCCGGGAGAGCGACGCCGCCGCGTAGAGCACGTCCCGGACGACCTCGCGGTCGCCGTGCAGCCCGATCGCGATCCGCTCCGGGTCCAGATGGCCCGCCGCGAGCTGGCAGAACTCGACCCCGTCCATCGCCACCTCGGCGACGGCGTGGTCCCGCGAGGCGACCGCGCCCGGCGAGTCCAGCGGCAGGCACCACCGGCCGCCGCCCGCGCCGTCGATCTGCAGCAGCAGCGAGCGCCCCGGCGCGCCCGCGTCGGCCAGCCGCGCCTGGGAGGCCGCGAGCCCCTGCCGCCGCCGGGCGGCCAGCGCGCCCGGCAGCATCCGCGCGGCCAGGTCGATGATCCGGTTCAGGTTGCGCGGCGCCGGAGGGTCGTACGGGTACGCCACCGCCTCGGCGATGTCCGCGGCGTGGATCCAGCACTCGAAGGCCCGGTCCACGAAGGCGTCCTGCAAGGGCATCGTGCACGACCCGAAGTCGACGGCTATCCCGGCGGCCCCGGCACCCGCGAAGGACACCGTGCGCAGCAGGGTGTGGCTCTGCTCCCGCCAGGTGTCGCGCAGCGCGGCCGACCGGGCGGCGTGCGCGCCGGGGCTCTCGGCGGCCGCAGCCCGCTGCGCCGCCCACAGCGCCTCGGTGCGGCCGACCGCGTCGAGCGGCAGCTCCGCGCCCTCGCCGCCCTCCGTTCCGTCGGCGCCCTCGGCGTTCGCCCCGTCCGGCAGGCGCGCGTCCGACAGGTCGAGGGCGACCGCGACGAGGCCGTCCACCGACGTCAGATGGGCGATGACCTCGCCCACGGTGGCCTTCCTGGTGACCGGTCCGTTGTCGTACCAGCGCAGCGCCACCGGCTCCTGCCAGGACGTCTCGCCCAGGTCGCGCAGCAGCGCGTCCAGCCGGGCCGCCTCGGCGTCGTACGGTCCGGCCCACTCGGGCACCGGGATACGGGCCGGACGGCGGCCCAGGCAGCCCTCCAGCACCCGGGCCCGCAGGAGCGGGTCCAGATCGAGCGGCTCCTCGTGGTGCAGCAGGCCGACCGCGTCCCGCAGCCGCAGCGCCTCCTCCGCGCACGCGGCGCAGTCGGTGAGGTGCACCTCGACCGCGAGCGCCTCGTCGCGCGAGCACGCGGTGAGCGCCCAGGCGCCGAGCAGCGACTTGAGGGTGCCGTGGTCGTACAGGGGCAGCCGCGACTCCGGCTCCGGTTCGGGCCCGTACGCGTCGTACGGGCCGGGCGGCTGCGGCAGGGGGCGCGCGGCGCCCTGCTGGTCGCGCTGCTGCGGCACGCGGGGCAGGCCGTCGCCCTCGCCGCCGCCGTGCGGGCCGCCGCCGTTGCTGTAGGCCGCGCCGCTCACGGCTGCCCCCGGTGGTCCGGCGCGGGCACACCGGGCGCGTCGCGGGTGCCGGGCGCCTCGGGGAGGCGGGTCTGCCGGGCGTCGCCGGGCTCCATGGCGGTGGACAGCAGTTGCAGGCCCAGCCGCAGCCGGCGCCGCGACTCGTCGGCGCTCACCCCGAGTCCGGCGGCGGCGTCGCGGTAGTCCAGCCGCCGCCGGTAGGCGAGTTCGAGCGCGTCACGCAGCGGGGCGGGCATGGAGGTCACGATGAAGTCGGCGCGGGCGGCGGTGTTGGCCTCGCGGACGCGCGCCTCGACCTCGTCGGAGGTGGAGTGGCCGCGGCTGGCGTACTGCCGCAGCCGGTGCACGGACTGGCGCTGGGTGAGGGCGGCGAGCCACGAGCGCAGCGAGCCGTGCTTGGGGTCGAAGTCGTCCGGATTCTCCCAGACGTAGCCGAAGACCTCACGGGTGATCTGGTCGGCCGCGTCGTCGTCGTCGAGCACCCGGTAGGCGAGGTTGTGCACCATGGAGGCGTAGCGGTCGTAGAGCTCGCCCAGCGCGGCCTCCTCGCCGCGCGCCAGCCGCTGCCGCATCTTGCGGTCCCAGCGCGGTGGTGCGGGTGTCGCCATCTGCCGCCCCCTTTTCGCCTCGCCCCTGCGTCGCAGCCGCCGTACCGGCCCAGGTGGCCGCTCCTCCCGACCGTACCCGTCGGGTGCTGTGGCATGCGTCCCTTTGCACCAAGCTGGCCCTTCATGTGATCGCTTCTGTCGGTCTGTTATGCGGGTGTGACCGGAAGATTGCAGGGTTACGGCTGTGAACGGGCATAGGGTCCTTGTGATGACGAATCCGATACCGAAGCCGGCACCCGCGGTGCGGCCGGCAGTGAGGCCGGCCCCGCCGGCCGCGCGGAGAGGTGCGCCCCTGTGCTGGTGACCCGGGCCGAACACGACGGCTGGGCGGTGATGACGGTCACGGGCGAGATGGACCTGGTCTCGTCCCCCGCGGTACGCCAGCAGGTGCACGACGCGGTCGCGGACGGGCGTCGCAACGTGGTCCTCGACCTGACCGGCGTGCGCTTCTGCGACTCCAGCGGCGTGGGCGTGCTGATCGGCGCCCGGCGGCTGATGCGGTCGTGCGCCGGGCGGCTGCGCATCGTGCTGCCCGCCGGCGGCCCGGCCGCCGACGACGGCGCGCACGTCAACCGGGTGCTCGCGGCACTCGGCGTGCGCCGGCTGTTCGAGGTCTACCCCGACCTGGCCGCCGCGACCGACGACTCCGCCCAGCCGCTGAGCGCCTGAGAAAGCCCTGCCCGCTGCCCGCGACGTCCGATAACGGAGCGTCCGCTCGGAGTTGTGTCCGATGCGTGACTTGTTACACCGTGGAGTCGGCTGCCGCCTCGGGTACGCTCCATCGGGTGCGCGTACGTCCCTGGTCCCGGACTGCCGCCCGGCTCCGCCGGGTGGGGGTGAGCCCTGGTCGGCCGACCGGTGCGCCGACCGGCGCACTGCGGGGCACAGTATGCAGCACGCGTGCTCCGTTGCGCTGGAATATGACGGAAGCGCTTGTTGGGGTGACTGACGGTCAATCATGCTATGGAGGGCCGGGATCACGCACGGTGATTCCGTGGAAGCATGAAGTCCGGTGTCCGCCGGTTCGGATGGTGTGAACGTGCAGATGCTGCAGGTGCAACTGGAGCTGGGCGTCGACCCCGCGGAAGTGGGGCGGGCGCGCCGCTGGGCGAGGTCGCGGCTGGTCAGGTCGGGCATAGGTGCCGACGAGCCGGTGGCCGAGACGCTGATCCTGCTCATCTCCGAACTCGTCACCAACGCCGTCGTGCACACCGGCTGCCCCGCCGTCCTGCGGATGCTCTTCTCCTCCGCGCCCGCGGCCCCGGTGCGCGTCGAGGTCGCCGACTCCAGCGACACCCCGCCCGCCCCGCGGCACGCCCGCAAGGACGACACCGGCGGCCGCGGCCTGGAGCTCGTCGACGGCCTCGCCGACCGGTGGGGCTGGCAGCCGGAGGGCGCGGGCAAGCAGATCTGGTGCGAGGTCGACCGCGGGGCGGGCGACACCGACGGCTGCCCGGCCCGGGTCGGCCTCGGCGACCGGGTCCTGCACGCGGCCGCCCTGAGCTGACCCCGGCGCCCGGCCGCCCGGCCGTCCAGCCGTCCGGTCCCGGCTTCCCGGACCGGCCGCGGCCGCGGCTCAGCGCGGCGGCGCGGCCGGCTGGAAGGCGCGGCGGTACGCGGTGGGCGACACGCCCAGCGTGAGCTGGAGGTGCTGCCGCATCGAGGCGGCGGTGCCGAAGCCCGCCCTGTCGGCGATCCGGTCCACGCTCAGGTCGGTCGACTCCAGAAGCTGCCGGGCCAGTTCGACCCGCTGCTGCGTCAGCCAGCGGCCCGCGCTCATGCCCACCTCCTCCCGGAAGCGCCGGGTGAAGGTGCGCACGCTCATCGCCTCCCGCTCGGCCAACTGCCGCAGCGTGAGCGGCTGGTCGAGCCGGTCCAGGGCCCACGCCCGAGCCCGCTCGGTGCTCGCGAGCTGCGGCTCGGGCAATGGCCTGCGGATGAACTGCGCCTGCCCGCCCTCGCGGTGCGGCGGCACCACGGTGCGGCGCGCGACGTCGTTCGCGACCGCCGCGCCGCAGTCGCGCCGCACGATGTGCAGGCACAGGTCGATGCCCGAGGCCACCCCGGCCGACGTCAGCACGTCCCCGTCGTCCACGTAGAGCACGTCGGGATCCACCGTGACCCGCGGGTAGAGCCGCTGGAAGTGCTCGGCGTGCATCCAGTGCGTGGTGGCCCGCCGTCCGTCCAGCAGCCCCGCGGCCGCCAGCAGGTACGAGCCGGTGCAGATCGACACCACGCGCGCGCCCTGCCGGATCGCCGCGACGGCCCCGGCCAGCGGGGCGCTCAGCACCCCGTCCTCGTAGGCCGGACCCACCTCGTGCGAAGCGGGCACCACGACGGTGTCGGCCTGCGCCAGCGCCTCCGTGCCGTGCGCGACCACGATGGGGAAGTCGGCGTCCGTCCGCACCGGCCCCGGCGCGAGACCGCACGTCACCGTCTCGTAGTACGGCACGCCTTCGGCGCTGCGGGCGGCGCCGAAGATCCGGTGCGGGACGCCCAGTTCGAACGGGATCACGCCGTCCAGCGCGAACACCGCGACCCGGTGCCGCCCGGGGTGGCGGAACACGCCGGCACGGTCGTGTCCCGCCCCGCCTCCGGTTCTGTGCCCGGTCCCGTTCCCGGCCCTGTCGGCGGTCGCGCGGTCGGTCGCGTCCTCGGCCACGTCCCTGGCCATGTCCTCGGCTCGGCTCATGGCCCGATCCTTGCACATGATGGCCATCGGGCCACTCGCTGCCCGGTACGGGCCGCCGGAGACTGGCCCGGTGACGCAGACAACCCCCGCAACCGCCCCCGCAACCGCCCCCGCCACCGGCGGCGGAGCCGCCGCTCCCGGCCGTCGACCGCGCCCGCACCGTGCCTGGGCCGTCGCCGCCGTCACCTTCCTCACCCTCATCGGCGCCGCCGCGTTCGCCTCCCTCCCGGGTCTGCTGATCGACCCACTGCACTCCGAATTCGGCTGGTCGCGCGGGATGATCGGGCTGGCCGTCTCGGTCAACCTCGCGCTCTACGGACTGACCGCCCCCTTCGCCGCCGCGCTCATGGACCGCTTCGGCATCCGCAAGGTGGTCGTCTGCGCCCTGCTGACCATCGCGCTCGGCGCGGCGCTGACGGTCTCCATGACGCAGGTGTGGCAACTCGTGCTGTGCTGGGGCGTCCTGGTCGGCCTCGGCAGCGGCTCGATGGCACTGGCCTTCGCCGCTACCGTGACCAACCGGTGGTTCGTCGCCCGCCGCGGCCTGGTCACCGGCGTCCTCACCGCTGCGGGGGCGGCGGGGCAGCTGGTCTTCCTGCCGCTGCTGTCCTGGATCACCGAGAACCACGGCTGGCGGCCCGCATCCGCGGCGGTCGCCTGCGCCGCGGTCGCCGTGGTCCCCTTCGTCTGGCTGCTGCTGCGCGACCACCCCGCCGACGTCGGCCTCGCCCCGTACGGTGCCGCGGACTTCGTCCCCAAGCCGCCGCCGGTCACCGGTGCCGCCGGCCGTGCGCTGCGCGCACTGCGCCAGGCCTCGGGCACCAGAACCTTCTGGCTGCTCGCGGGCGCGTTCGCGATCTGCGGGGCGTCCACCAACGGGCTGGTCAAAACGCACTTCGTGCCGGCCGCGCACGACCACGGCATGCCCGTGACCGCGGCGGCGTCACTGCTCGCCGTGATCGGCGCCTTCGACATCGTCGGCACGGTGGCCTCCGGATGGTTCACCGACCGCATGTCGCCGCGCCGCCTGCTGGCCGTCTACTACGGCCTGCGCGGGATCTCCCTCATGTTCCTCCCCATGCTGCTCGCCGACAGCGTCCATCCGCCGATGGTGCTGTTCATCGTCTTCTACGGCCTGGACTGGGTGGCCACCGTCCCGCCGACGATCACCCTGTGCCGCGAGCACTTCGGCGAGGACAGCGCGATCGTCTTCGGATGGGTGCTGGCCGCCCATCAGGTCGGCGCCGCGCTGGTCGCCTATCTCGGCGGTGTGGCCCGCGATGCGTTCGGTTCGTACGATCCCGTCTGGTACACCTCCGGTGCGCTGTGCGCGCTGGCCGCGCTGATGTCGCTGGTGGTCCGCCGCGCCCCGGTCGCCGCTCCGGCCGCGGTGGCTGTCGCAGTGTGAACGGACAGCCGTGCGCGGCCCGTTCCCGATCCGTCCACGATCACTCGAACGGGTGAACGATTTCTGTGGCGCCGCAGCTCACGCACGGGCGGCGGCACCGGGCCGCCCGCCCAGTCGCTCCTGACCGTCCGGGCGGGCGGTCCGCCCGAGCCGCCCGCCCAGTCCCCCCAGTCCCCCCAGTCCGCCCAGCCCGTCCGCCGGATCCGTCAGTCAGGAAGCGAGACGAGCAGCCGGGCCGCCGCGCGGGCGATCTTGCGGGCGTCGATCGCCATCTCCCGGAACATCCCGCTGATGGGGTTGGTGAAGCCCGTGAAGAACAGGCCCGGCGCGCCCTGCGGCTGCCGCGCCCCGTGCACCACCGGCCGCCCCCGCCCGTCCAGCACCCCGAGGTGGCCGACCAGCGGCTCCAGCCCGCGCCGGTAGCCGGTCGCCGCGACCACCGCGTCGGGCGTCACGTGCGAGCCGTCGGCGAGCGCGATCCCGCCGTCCTCGAAGCGCTCGACGGCGGCCACGATCTCGACCCGCCCCGCCCGCACCGCGTCGATCAGCCCGACGTCCTGCACCGGGATCGCGCCGTCGAGCACCCGCGCGTACAGGCCCTCCGCCGGGCGCGGCAGCCCGTACCGCGACAGGTCGGGCACGCTCATCCGCTCCACGCGCGGGGCCACCTTGTCCACCAGCCGCGGTGGCAGGCGCCGTACCAGGATCCCGCTGGCCTGGGCGGGCCACCCCGCCGTCGAGCGGCGCATGATGTGCGGCGGGGTGCGCACCGCGAGCCGTACCCGGGCGGCGCCGCCCTCGACGAGATCGACGGCGATCTCCGCGCCGGTGTTGCCGATGCCGACGACCAGCACGTCGCGACCGGCGTACGGCCCGGCGTTGCGGTAGCCGGAGGCGTGCAGCAGCTCGCCGGGGAAGGTGTCGCGGCCCGGCCAGTCGGGGACGTACGGCGTGTGGTTGTGGCCGGTGGCGACCACGACCACCGGCGAGCCCAGCACCCGGCCGCCCGTGGCGGGCAGGTCCCAGCCCTCGGCGCCGCGCTCGACGCGGTCCACGGTGATGCCGGTCGCGATGTCGAGCGCGTGGTGTTCGGCGTACCGCTCCAGGTAGCGCACGACGTCGTCGCGGCCCACCCAGCGGCCGTACGCCCGGGGTATCGCCAGTCCCGGCAGGGCGGAGAGTCTTCGGGTGGTGTGCAGGTGCAGGCGGTCGTAATGGCCGCGCCAGGAGGCGCCGAGCCGTTCGGAGCGCTCCAGCACCAGCGGGCGGACGCCGCGCTGCCGCAGGGCCGCGGCCGCGGCCAGACCGCCGGGGCCCGCCCCGATCACGATGGCGTCCGGCGTCGCGGCCTGGCCCGCTGGCGTGGGGGGTGGGGTGGGTGCGGACATGCGGAACTCCTGCGCTGCTGCGGCCTACTGGGTGCGACGTGAGCGTAACGGGTGCCGCCCCGCGGGCCGTCGCCTCCTTGCGTATGCGGCCGCGGGGCGGTAGCGGAGCGTCAGGGGAGGGGGAGGGAAAGGCTGCGGGGTGTCAGGAGCGGGTGGCGGCGCGGTAGAGGGAGAGGACGGCGTCGCCGAAGAAGGGGCTGTAGGAGATGCGGTCGTTGGGGCCGCCGCCGTCCAGCCCGCCGATCAGGCCGACCACGTTGCCGGTGCGGGTGCGGGGGTCCCAGCCGAGCAGCCAGGGGCCGCCGGAGGTGCCGCCCGCGAAGCCGTCGCACAGGATGCGCAGTTGGCGCCGCCGGTCGAGGCGCTCGCTGCTGGTCGTGCAGATCACCGGCAGGTCGTGCGGGTCGCCCGCGCGGCTCGGGTAGCCGACGACGGTGACGCGGGTGCGGTAGCCGGGGGTGCGGGCCAGCCGGTCGGCCCCGGTGACGTCCTCGATGTGCTGCCCCCGCGGTCCGGGCAGCACGCGGGCGAAGGCGACGTCGAGGTCGGAGGCCGCGTCGTCGTCCGGCTTCCAGCGCGGGTCGGTGAAGACCTCGTCCACCGCCCAGATCCCGTAGGGCTGCCGGGCGGCGCCCGCGCGGTAGTCGGGGACGAAGCCGATGTCCGCGCCCGGCCGGCAGTGCGCGGCGGTGAGGATGAGGTCGCGGCCGGGGCTGTGCACGACACTCGCCGTGCAGCGGTGCGCCGTCAGGTCGTCGCCGACCGAGAAGAGGACGCCCACGGTGGGCAGCCCGCCGAAGTAGACGGCCGTGTCCACGGGTTCGGCCGCCGCGGGGCCCGCGGCGGCGCGCACGGCGGGCGGCAGCCGGTCGTGTCCTGCCGCCGGCATCGAGTCGGCCATCCGCTCGGGCGTCCAGAAGCGCACGGCGGCCTGCGCCGTCCACGCCCGGCCGGGCGGGGCGGCGGCGTGGTGCACCGGCCACAGCAGGGCCACCCCGCACAGCAGCGCGGTGGACACGAGGGCCGGCAGCGTGCGGTGCGGCATGGCGGCCGGCTCCTTCGGCGTGCGGGCGGGCCCGCCGGACCGCGGGCCTCCGCCGCGCCGGGCCGCGGTGCGGGCCGTGCGCCGCCGGGAGGTGCCCGGCTCTCCTGCCGCCTGTGCTGCTTCCTGCCGGGGCTCGGCGGGACCAGGGGCCCGCCGGGAGGCGCCCTGGTCTACTTGGGCGGCTTCTTGCCGGTCACCCCGAGGTGGACCAGCAGTGCCAGGTTCGGCTTGAGGTCGGCCTGCTTGACGCCCGAGCCGGTGAAGCCCTTCTGGTGGGCGGCGACCCCGGCGAGCATCGTGACCAGCGAGCCGGCGATGGCGGGAGCGCTGACGTCCTTGTCGACCCGGCCCTTGCCCTGGAGCTCCTTGATGGAGTCGGTGAGCGAGCCGGTCACCGAGTTCAGGACCTTGGTGCGGATTTTGGAGAAACGTTTATCCCCTTCCGCCGCACCGAGATCGATGACCCGGAGGATCGCGTCGTTCTTCCGCCAGAAGGCCAGGAAGCCGTCGACCAGTTCGTCGGCCGCCTGCGCGCCCGACTTGCCGACCCACGAGCGGCCCGCGACCAGGTCGGTCAGGCCCGCGCCTTCCTTCGCCATCTCGTCGGCGAGCTCCAGGACGGCGCCCTCGACGTCGGGGAAGTACTGGTAGAAGGTGGCCGGTGACGTTCCGGCCATCCGTGCGACGTCGATCACCTTGACGTCCCGGTACGGCGACGTGCTGAGCATCTCGCTCAGGCAGTCGAGCAGCTTCTGCCGCGTCGCCTGCCCTCGGCGACCCGCGACACGTCCGTCGACGGTGCGAACTTGTCCTGTCATGCCGTCAGTTTACCGGCGGGCGGTCCGCGCGCGATCTGGCGGCGTGCAAATGGGGAGGGGGAGTCTGGTGATACGGAAGACGCAGGTCAATGGGGGTTTCCAGAGCCTAAGCGGAACGCGTTCGCGGCTTCCGGAGGCGCTTTCGGTGTCCATTTTTGTCCCGATATGGTGCGACTGGGTGGGTGGCCCGGGAAGAATTGACCATATGTTCGAATTGTGACGCGTTCGTGTGGGCAAGATCACTGGTGTCGGGCGAGGATGCCGACGGGACGGCAGGAACGGAAGAAAAGGGGACGGGACGATGTCCGCATTCGACGAGGGGGCGCCCTGCTGGGCCGACGCGGCGCTGCCGGATCTCGCGGCCGGGAGGCGCTTCTACGGGGAGCTGTTCGGCTGGGAGTTCGACGACCAGGGGGAGGATTTCGGCCACTACACCCTCGCCCTGCAAGACGGGAAGCCGGCCGCGGGGCTGATGCCCCGGCCCGATCCCGCCATGCCCTCCGCGTGGACGGTGTATCTGGCGTCGCCGGACGCGAAGGCGGCCGCCGCCCGCATCGCGGAGGCGGGCGGACGGCTGCTCTTCGGGCCCGACGGCGCGGGGGAGGCCGGGGTGATGGCCGGCGCCGCGGATCCGGCGGGCGCCCTCTTCGGGGTGTGGCAGCCCGGCGGCCTCCAGGGCTTCGGCGTCACGGAGGTGCCCGGCTCCTTCTGCTGGGCGGAGACGTGGACGCGTGAGCCCGCCGCGGTCGACCGCTTCTACGCGGCGGTGTTCGGCTACCGGGCCGAGCAGGTCGGGGACGGGCAGCACTTCGACTACGCGGTGTGGTCGTCGGCGTCCGACCCGGAGCGGAAGTTCGGCGGGCGGCTGGCCCTCGGCGCGGACACGCCGGACGAGGTGCCCGAGGGCTTCCGGGTCTACTTCGCGGTGGCCGACTGCGACGCGGCGGCGCAGACCGTGCGCGCGCTCGGGGGCACCGTGCCGAGGGAGCCGCAGGACTCGCCCGAGGGCCGGGTCGCCTTCGTCACGGACGACCGGGGGACGCCCTTCACGATCATCGACCGGGAGCGCAAGACGGGTTCCATAGCGGGGAGTTGACGGACGGCGGGCGGTCGCCGGTGTGTTGCGGTGCGCGCGGTGCCCCGGATGGCGGATGATAACGAGTTCGCTCCGCGGGCGTGTCGTGGCGGCCCCGGGTTCGCAACGGACGCCCTTCCCAGGAAGAATCAGGTCCGTACCCTGGCGTGGGCGCGGGGGAACGGGCCGCGGAGGGCGAGGACGTACGAACGCGGAGTACGGCCGCAACAACGCGGGTACGGGGAGGTGGCAAGGGCAGTGATGGAGCAGCTGACGCAGCACGACCCGAGACGGATCGGCCCTTTCGAGGTGCTCGGACGGCTCGGCGCCGGCGGCATGGGGCTGGTCTATCTCGCCCGCTCGGCCTCCGGCCGCCGGGTGGCGATCAAGACCGTGCGCGCGGAACTGGCCGAGGACCAGCTCTTCCGGGTCCGCTTCACCCGTGAGGTCGAGGCCGCCCGAGCCGTCTCCGGCTTCTACACCGCGGCCGTGGTCGACGCCGACCCGCGCGCGGCCGTGCCGTGGCTCGCCACCGCGTACGTGCCCGCGCCGTCGCTGGAGGAGATCGTCAACGAGGCCGGGCCGATGCCCGCCCAGGCGGTGCGCTGGCTCGCCGCCGGGATCGCCGAGGCCCTGCAGTCGATCCACGCCGCCGGCCTGGTGCACCGCGACATGAAACCGTCCAACGTGCTGGTGGTCGAGGACGGCCCGCGGGTCATCGACTTCGGCATCGCCTCCGGGGTGTCCAACACCCGGCTGACGATGACCAACGTCGCCGTCGGCACCCCCGCCTACATGTCGCCCGAGCAGGCCCGCGACTCCCGCAGCGTACGCGGCGCGAGCGACATCTTCTCGCTCGGCTCCACCCTGGTCTTCGCCGCCACCGGGCACGCCCCCTTCCACGGCGCCAACCCGGTCGAGACCGTCTTCATGCTGCTGCGCGAGGGCCCCGACCTGACCGGGCTGCCGGACGAGCTGCGCCCGCTCATCGAGTCCTGCATGCGGATGGAGGCCGAGGCCCGGCCCACCCCGGCCGACCTCCAGGCCCAGCTGGCCCCGCACCTGTTCTCGACCGGCAACGACGACAACACCGGCACGGCCTCCGCCTGGCTGCCCGCGGGCGCGGTCGCGCTGATAGAGCAGCGCCGCCTCGGCGGGCACCCGGTCAACGGCGGGCGGCCGCACCAGCCCGCGCGCCCGGCCCCGGTCTCCGGGCCGCAGGTGCCGGTCGATCCCGGGCTGCCGCCGCGCCCGCCGCAGCCGCCGCCGGTGCCCGCGCAGGCACAGGCCGAGGAGCACCACGGGCGGCACAGCCGGGACCGCCCGGCCGAGCCCGTGCAGCTCGCCGGTTCGGCGCCGATCGGGCCCGGCCTGCGGGTCGCGGAAGCCGCCGAGCACAAGGCGGCGACCGGCGCCGCACCCGGTACGGAGTGGGTGCGCCGCAGGGGCGGCGCGCACCGTGTGGGCGATCCGGCGCCCCCTGCCGTGTCCGCGCCGCAGGGGCAGACCGCGGCGGCCGCGCCCGCGGAGTGGCGCCCGTGGCGCTTCCGCATGTCGAACGACGTGTGGGGCACCCCCGTGGTGTCCGAGGGGCTGCTGTACGTCACGTCGTTCGAGGTGCACGCGCTGGACGTGGCCACCGGGCGGCGGGAGTTCAAGACCAGGGACGTCGCCTGGACGATGGCCGTGGACGGCGGGCGGATCCACGCCTCGGACGGCCCGAGCCTGTTCGCGCTGGACGCGAAGGACGGCTCCGACCGGTGGCGTACGCCCGTCGAGGGCTGGGTCTACACCGTGCGCGCCGACGCGGGCACGCTGGTGACCGGGACGCGCGGCGGCGGGGTCCAGGCCTGGGACGCCGCCCGCGGCATCCTGCGGTGGGAGCGCGGCGGGGCGCAGGCCGAGGCCGAGACGCCCGAGTCGGGCCCGACGGTCGTCGGCCGGGCCGTGTTCTACCGGGGCGGCGGGCAGTTGCACGCGGTGGACGCGCTGACCGGCGCCGCCATGTGGTCGTGCCCGGTGGGCCCCTGGGGTCCCGGCGGCGCGGTGCCGACCCTGCCGGTGGTCGCGGAAGGGACCGTCTATCTGACCGCGGGCACCCGGGTACTGGCCCTGGACGCCCGCAGCGGCGCGGAGCGCTGGCACTTCGACGCGCCGGCCGTGATGCTCGCACCGCCCGCGCACGTACCGGGCCCGGGAGCCTCCGGCGGAGGCGTCTACGTCGTCGACCACCTCGGCACGGTCTACGCGCTCGACCCGGCCGACGGGCGGCAGCGCTGGCGGGTGGCCACCGAGCCCCGGCAGTCGGTGGAGCCGGTCGTCGTGGCCGCGGGCGCGGTGCACCTGGGCGCGGGCAGCGCGCTCTACACGCTGGAGGCCGCCGGGGGCACCCCGCGGTGGCGGTTCGCCGCACAGGGCGACATCGTCGGCTCGCCCGCGGTGGCCGACGGCCGGGTGCACTTCGGGTCCACCGACCACTGCCTGTACACGGTGGACGCGCAGGGCGGCCAGCTGCGCTGGCGGCTGGAGACCGGCGGCGAGATCACCGGCTCCCCGGTGAGCGCGGACGGTGTGGTCTACGCCAGCTCGCGCGACCGCTGCGTCTACGCGCTGGACGCGGCCAAGGGCACGGGGGCGGCGGCCCGCCGCTCCTGAGCCCCGCCTGTCCCGGGGCCCGCCGCCTGTCCTGGAGCCTGCGGGGCCTGCGGGGCCTGCGGGTCCTGCGGCCTGCGCGCCCCGGGGCCCGGCGCTAGCGCGGTCGCGGGTCGGGGCCCGGACCCGGACCCGGATCCGGGTCCAGGGGCCAGCCGGGCGGCGGCAGCGTGAGGGTGTCGCCGTCCACCGGCGGTCCGGGCGGCATCCCCGGCGCCCAGGGCACGGCCTGCGTCCCGGACTCCGCCTCCGGCACCCCCGGCGCGTACGGCGGCGGGGGAGGAGGCGCGGGTGGAGGCGGTACGGGCGGAGGCGACGGCTCGGCGGCGGCGGATCCATCGCCCGCCTCAGGACGGGCACGGGTCCCGGCCCCGGTCGGCAGAGCCGCGGTCGCGAGCAGCAGCAGCGTCCCCGCGCCGAACGCGGCGGCCACGCCGACGTCCATGCCGTCGCCCCCGGCGGTGAGCGACCCGGCGGACATGCCCTGCCGGACCATCCACAGCACCGTCACGCCCAGCACCAGCACTCCCGCCGCACCCACCGCGAGCCGGGAGTGCGCGAGCACCCCCAGCAGGGCGAGCAGGGCCGCGAAGGCCATGGGGAGGAAGAGGGAGCCGAGCAGGGCCGCGTCGTCCGGGGTGACACCGGCCCCGGTGAAGAGACCGTCGACCCGGATCCGGGACCCGAGGCGCCCGCCGTACCAGATACGGAAGGGGCTCCAGACGGCGAGCACCGCTCCGATGAGCGCGAGAAGCGAGCCGGAGATGTTGCGGAGCATCCGAGGCACCGCCTCTTGTGCGTACTCAGCCCCCTCGCGCCCGAGGTTACGCCGCCCGCAGCCCAGACGCCACGCGAGCCCCAACCGCCCCACAGGCACGCACGCACCCCGAACCCCCGAGCGCCCCGAACCCCCGCCCTCCGCCCCGGAAGCACCCGCCCGTATCCGGCGGCGCACCCGGCGCGCAAAAACGGGGCAGGCCGGCCGCAGCGTCCCCTCCGCGCTGTGGCCGGCCTGCCCCCTCGCCCGGGGCGAGCGTCCGTGGTCCCCTGAACCGTGGACGCTTCCCCCTCCCGGGCGTTCCCCCCGTGGTCTTCCCCGTGGTGGTGCTTCCCCCTGATGCCCCTCGGGCTCCCCAGCCCTCGGGTCTCCCCCCTGGGAGATCCCCCGATCTCCCGTCCCCCTCCGGGCACCGCCGTGCCCGGACGGCAGGTCTCAGGCCTTGGTGCCCTCGGCGTGGGAGTTGTTCGGCTTGACCGTGCCGGAGTCGCCGGTGGTCGGCGCGGCCGGGGCGGCGGACTTCTCCGGCGTGGCCTCGTTGTAGATGTTGTCGGGCGCGGTGACGTCGTCGGTCACCGGGGTCTTCGGCTGCTCAGCGCTCATGGTGCTCTCCTGTGTGTGTCCTGCTTGGGGACTACTGACGTGACGCCCGCCCGGCAGCGACCCCCGTACACCGCCGGACGGGCAGCTCGTGCAGTGATGGAATCCTGGCAGCCGCCGATAATCAACTGATAAACGCCGCCAGTTGGGTGAATCGGGAGCCCGCCGGGCGGCCGGAGGCGCATGTCAGGCGCCGTCGGCCGCGGACGGTACCCGGCGCACCGGGCACCGTCCGGACGCGCGGCTGACCGTCCGCTGAACGCGGGGGCCCGGGTCCGTCCTCAGACCGCCGCGGCCGACCCCGCGGCCGCTCCCGGCTCGTCCGCCGCCCCCGCCGCGAGCCCGTCCAGCAGCCGTCGCACCTGCTCCGCCTCCGGCGAGCCGAGGGCGGTGTACGTGGCGAGGGCGTCGTGCCAGCAGGCGTGCGCGCGGACCGGCTGGCCCATGCCCGTGAGGGCTTCGCCGAGGACGGTCAGCGCGTTGGCCGTGCGCCACTCGCCGCCGATGTCGCGCATGACGGCCAGCGCCTGTTCGACGTGCGAGGCCGACTGCCGGTAGCTCCCGGCGGCCAGGTGGAGCCGGCCCAGCCGGTACAGGGTCAGCCCCTCCCACAGCCGCTGCCGCACCGTCCGGAAGATCTCCAGCGCCTCCGTGAGGCAGCCGAGTGCCTGGTCGTACGCGCCGGTCGAGGTGAGGGTGACGCCCATCGAGTAGAGCCCATTGCCGAGCCGGAAGCCGGCGCCCATGTCCCGGTAGATCGCCACCACGCGTTCGGCGGCGGCCAGCGCCGCCTCCGTCTCGCCCAGCTCGCCCTGCGCGCGGGCGAGGTTGCTGAGCGCTGCGGCCTCGCCGTGCCGGTTGTCGTCGGCCCGGAAGGCCTCCAGCGCGTTCTTGAGGTAGTCCGTGCTCTCGGCGAAGCGCAGCCCGCGCAGCGCGAGGATGCCGCGTAGGTTGGCGGCGTAGCCGCACGCCACCGGGTCCTCGGCGGACAGCCCGAGGATGAGGGACCGCTTGGACTCCTCCTCCGCCTCCTCGAAGCGTCCTCCGAAGCGCAGCAGGCTGCTCAGCCAGAACCGGGCCCGCCCTTCCGCCAGCGCCTCGCCGCAGTCCTGGGCGGCCTTGATGAGCGCGCGGGCGGCCTGCTCGTACTGCCGGACGTAGAAGCCGGACTCCACCAGTTCCTGTGCGGCCAGCAGCAGGTCGGCGGCGCGCCGCAGGAAGCCGCCGCAGCCGCCTTCCGCGGCCTGCTGGACGGCGGCCATCACCCCCTGGGCCTCGGTGAAGAGCCAGTTCAGCGACTCCTCGCGGGCGGTGAAGGCGAGCCCGGGGTGGCGGGTCGGCGCCAGGTGGTCCAGGACCCGGTCGCCGGGGTTCTCCAGCGCGTACGCCGAGGCCGTCGAGCCGAGGTAGAAGTCGAGCAGCCGGGAGAGTGCCGCGCAGCGTTCCTCGGAGCTCTCGTCGGACTCGGCGCGCTCGCGGGCGTAGAGCCGCAGCAGGTCGTGGAAGCGGTAGCGGGCGGGCGCGGCGGATTCGATGAGGCTGATGTCGACGAGGGCTTCGAGGAGTTCCTCGGCCCGGTAGCGGTCGAGGTCGAGGACGGCGGCCGCGGCGTCGAGCGAGATGTCGGGGCCCTCGGGCAGCGACAGCAGCCGGAAGGCGCGGGCCTGGGCGGCGGAGAGGTGGTCGTAGCCGAGGTCGAAGGTGGCCTTGACGGCGAGGTCGCCGGCCCGCAGTTCGTCCAGCCGCCGCCGGTGGTCGGCGAGCTTGGCGGCGAGCACCGACACCGTCCAGGTGCGGCGGGCGGCCAGACGTGCGGCGGCGATGCGGATCGCCAGCGGCAGGAAGCCGCACGCGGCGACGACGTCGAGGCTGGCCTGCCGCTCGCTGCCGGCCCGCTCCTCGCCGACGATACGGGTGAACAGCAGCAGCGATTCCTCGGGCGACATCACGTCGAGGTCGACCAGGTGCGCGCCCTCCAGATCCACCATCCGCACCCGGCTGGTGACGAGGGCGGCGCAGCCGGGGGTGCCGGGCAGCAACTGCCGGATCTGGGCGGCGTCGTAGGCGTTGTCGAGCAGGGCCAGGACGCGGCGGCCGGAGAGCGTGGAGCGGTAGAGGGCGGCGCGGTCGGCGAGCGAGTCGGGGATCGACGCGTCGGGCAGGCCGAGCGAGCGCAGGAAGGAGCCGAGCACCGCCTCGGGTTCGGAGGGCGCCGCGCTGGTGCCCTGGAGGTCGACGTAGAGCTGGCCGTCGGGGAAGTTGTCCCGGGCGTCGTGCGCGACCTGGACGGCCAGCGTGGTCTTGCCGACACCGCCGATGCCCGCGACCGCCGAGACCGCCATGACGCCGCCGTCCGTGGAGGCGCTCGCCAACTGCTCGCCCAGTTCGCGGACGAAGGCGGAGCGCCCGGTGAAGTCGGGCACGGTGGCGGGCAGTTGCGCGGGCCGCAGGATCTCCGGGGCGCCGGGGACGGACGTGCCCTGCGGCGGGGCGAGGCCGGCGTCGGCCTCCAGGATGCGCTGGTGGAGGTCGGTCAGTTCGGGCGAGGGGTCGATGCCCAGCTCGTCGGCGAGCAGCCGGCGGGTGTCCGCGTAGACGCCGAGGGCTTCGGCCTGCCGCCCGCTGCGGTAGAGGGCGAGCATGAGCAGGGCGCGCAGCCGCTCGCGCAGCGGGTGTTCGACGGTGACGGCGGTGAGTTCGGAGACGGCCTCGGCGTGTGCGCCCAGTTCCAGGTCCAGTTCGAGGCGCACCTCGACGAGGCCGAGGTGCCACTCGGCGAGCCGCACCCGCTGCGTCTCGGCGTACGGCCCCGGCAGCCCGGCGAGCGGTTCGCCGCTCCACATGTCCAGGGCGCTGACCAGGAGTTCGCGGGCCCCGGCCGGGTCGGACTGGCGTATCTTCTCCGCCTCGCCCGCCAACTGCTCGACCACGGTGGCGTCGAGCGCGTCGACGGGGATGCGGATGGCGTAGCCGCCCGAGTCGGTGACGAGCGTCTGCGAACCGAGCGCCTTGCGCAGCCGGAAGGCGTACGAACGCAGCGCGGCCAGCGCGGTGTTGGGGGGTGCGTCGCCCCACAGGGCGTCGAGCAGCTCGGCCGCGGTGGCGGTGCGCCCGCCGCGCAGCAGCAGCACCGCGAGCAGCGCGCGCTGCTGCGGCGCACCGGTGTTGATCTGCTCGCCGCCGCGCCAGGCGCGTACCGGCCCGAGGACCGCGAACCGCAGGCCGTCGCACGGTTCCGACGCGCTTCCCATCCATGGCCCCCAAAGCCGCCGCGAGCCGATCGGCCGGGCGGATGCCCCGGGCCGGGTGGCTCTCCCACGCGTATATCAATCATTCATCGCCGGACGGAACAGTTGTCCGCGCCGCTCTCCTAGCGGAGCCGGTGGTTCGGCACCGTCCGTGCCAGTTTGCCGTGTCGGAAGCTCCCGGGTCACCCCATGCGGGTTCCTAACCGGCCGGACGGCGCAAGTTGTGCCGAATATGAGATTCCGTCTGTGCGAATGCGGAGGCTGTGGTGTGTGGGGATGGTTCGTGCCGTGGGGCTTTCTGCACCGAGACGGGTAGTTGAGCCGCAATGTGTGCGAAGTGTGCGGAGCGCGCGAGAGGTTCGTACGGGGCGGAGTCGGACACCGCAATGCCCGGCGTCCTCCGCTTCCCGGACCGCAGGGTCGGCGCGTACGAGCCCGCGGGGCACGACGACGGGCCCGCGGGGCGGGTGTACGAGCCCGCGGGGCGCGCGTACGAGCCCGCCGGGCGGGCGTACGGACCCCTGGAGGAGGCGTACCGGTCCGCGGGACGCGCGGCCGGTGACGTCGGGACCGGACACCCGGCCTTCGCGGCGCGGGAGAGCGCCGCGGTGAGCGGCGGCAGGCACAGCAGGCCGCGGCGAACCCGCCAGGGCGGCGGGGGCGGCGGTACGCGCCGCGTCCTGGGCGGCCTCCCCGGCCCGATGCTGCGGCTGCGCGCGGAACGGCACCCCACGCTCGTCCCCGTCCTGCCCTTCGCGGCCCCGCCCGGCGGCCGCCCCGGCAGCCTCGCGGCGGGCGGCTCCGGCACCGCGGACGTCAGCTTCGCCGAACTCGACCGCCGCGCCCGCTCGGTGGCCGCCCGGCTGGGCGCGACGCTCAGCCCCGGCAGCAAGGTGCTGCTGGTCTATCCCGAGGGCCCGGACCTGGCCGGCGCGTTCTTCGGCTGCCTCTACGCGGGGATGGCCGCGATCCCGCTGGTGCTGCCCGCCCCGGGCGCGACCCACGCCGTGCCCCGCGCGGTCGAGCGCTGCGCCCCCGACCTCGTCCTGACCGGCACCGACGGCTGGCACGCGCTGTCGGTCGACCGTTCCGTCACCCAGGTCGTCGAGGCCGACGGGGTGCGGGTCGCGGGTGAGCCGGTGTGGCGGCTGGCCCAGCAGTGGCGGCCGGTCGGTGTGCTGCGCGGCGCCGCCGCGTACCACCGCTACCACGACGACGGGGCCGCGGGCGGGCGTCTGGAGGCGGCCATGGACCACGGCGACCTCGCCGAGGTGCTCGGCGAACTGGCCCAGGCCGTGCGGCTCGGCACGGACGAGGAGAACGTGGGCTGGATCGCCGCGGTGCACGGCCTGGAGGAAGCCGTCTGGCGGATCCTCCTCCCGGTCCGCGTCACCTCCTGATCCGCCCCCGGGGCACCACTTCGGGGAGGGTGCTCCGGGGGCGCCCGCCGCGCGGGCCGCGGCGGGCCGCCGCGGCCCGGCGGGTCATCGGAGCCGCCGGGCCACGAAGACGAACTCCCTGCCCGGCCGGTCGGGCGCGCCCCGCACCTCGTCGGTGGCGAAGCCGTGCGCGGCCAGGTCGGCGGTCACCTCGTCGCGGCCCCGGAAGCGCAGTGTGGAGTCCGACGTCAGCACCGCGCCGTCCGCGGCGAAGACGTACGTGCTCCGGAAGCTCACCAGGTCCGCCTCGACGGCCACCGGCTCCTGCCACGACTCGACCGCCCCCACCCCCGGGACGTGCTCCGTCCGCCGGGTCAGCTCGGGCGTCCACTCCTCCCACGCGCGCCGCGCCGGGTCGCGCGTCTCGAAGACCAGCCGCCCGCCGGGGCGCAGCGCCGCGTGCGCGCCGCGCAGCGTCCGCGCCCAGGCGTCCGGCGCGACGATGCCCTGGGCGACGTAGCCGGTCATGGTCGCGAGGTCGAAGGCGGGCGCGGGCGGTACGTCGGCGGCGTCGCCGTGGATCCAGTGCACCCGGTGCGCGCCCGGTTTGGCCCGCGCCACGTCCAGCGACGCCCCGGCCGGGTCCACGCCCGTGACGTCGGCTCCGCGCCCGGCGAGCAGCAGCGCGAACACGCCCGTCCCGCAGCCGATGTCCAGCACCCGGCGGGCGCCGAACTCCTCGGCCATGTCCAGGTAGGCGGTCAGATCGCGGCGGCCGGTCTCGAACGCGTCGTAGAGGGCGGCGAGTCGCGGATGCGTGTAGCAGGGATCGCCGGATTCAAGGGGCTCGCCAGGTTCAGGGGGCTCGCCGGGGTCAGGGGGCTCGCCGGGGTCACGGGGTGCGCGGGGGATGCCCATCCGGCCGACGGTACGAGCCGGGGCCCGGCCGTGCGAGGGGTTTTCGGGCGGGGCGGGCAGAAGGGGCGGAACGGCGCATTCCGGTCGCGCCGCGCGGTAAACGGCTGGCCGCCCCGCCCGGCGCTGCGGTTGACTGCGGGCGGCTCACGCACACGGTACGTACAAGGGGGCGGCATGGCACCGCAGTTCCGTTACGCAGGACCCGGCGACGCGGAGGCGGTGGCCCGGCTGCACGCCGACAGCTGGCGGCGCCACTACCGGGGGGCGTACTCCGACTCCTACCTGGACGGCGACGTGGTGGCCGACCGGCTCGCCGTGTGGTCCGGCCGTCTCGCCGCGCCCGCGGGCACCCGCACGGTCGTCGCCGAGGACACCGGCAGCGGCGACTTCCTCGGCTTCGTCCATGTCGTCCTGGACGACGACCCGGCGTGGGGCAGCCTCGTCGACAACCTGCACGTCACGGCCGCCCGGCAGCGTACGGGCGTGGGCCGGGCGCTGCTGGCCCGCGCCGCCGCCGAGGCGTCCGGGCACGCGACCTCCCCGGCCCTCTACCTGTGGGTGCTGGAGCAGAACACCTCCGCGCAGGCCTTCTACGCGGCGATGGGCGGCGCCCACGTCGAGACACTGCCCGTCGGTGCGCCCGGCGGCGACCCGACGCGGCTGACCGGCACCCCGTCGAAGCTGCGGATCTCCTGGCCGCGGGCGTCGGCCTGCGCGGCGTCCTGACCGGGCGCCCTTCCCCCGCGTGCGGGCGGGGGGAACGGCGCCCGGCGGGGCGTCACTTCCGGCCGAGCCAGATCGGGTTGGTGATCGCCGCGGCCGGACCGGGCAGGCCCGCGGGGGTGCCGGTCGGCGCCGGGTGGCGGACCTCCGCGCGGACGTAGGCGGCCAGCGACGCGGTGGTCTGCCACGTCACCGTGCCGGACGCGGGCAGCGGCGCCGCGAAGACCTGGCCCTCGTCGGAGACCAGCCGCAGCAGCGCGTCCGCGGGCACGCCCGAGACGGTCAGGGCGACCGTCACCGCGTCCTGCGGTCCGACCGCGAGCCGTTCGCCGATGCCCGCGTGCTGGCCGCGCGGCCCGGACGCGGTGAGGTCGAGCTGCACGTCGGCGTTCTCGGCGATCCACGAGCGGCCCGCCCGGATGCCGTCCTGGAGCGCCTTGCGGCTGAGGCTCTCGGCGTGCACGACGGTCTGCGGCAGGCCGACGACGTCGGGGTCGCGGTGCGCGTCGGAGTTGCCCATCGCCGGGATCCACTGGCCGTCACCGCGGCGGGCGGCGCCGGTCAGCAGGTTGTCCCAGGTCAGCAGCGAGGCCTCGTCGTCGCTGGTCCAGGGGCCGTTCCAGACCTCGATGGCGTCGACATCGTCGTAGCCGAACTTCCACTGGCTGGCCAGGCTCGTGCCGTACGGGTGCGCGGGCACCACGATGCCGCCCGCGCGGCGGATCTGCCGGGCGAAGCCGTCGAAGGCGTCGTCGCGCGCACGGTAGCGCCAGTCGACGAACGTGCCGCCGTCCAGGCCGATGGCCAGGTAGTGGCCGTTGCGGGTGGTGACCTCCTCGCCGGTGAGGATGAGCAGGTCGTCACCGGCGAGCGGGCCGAGGTGCGGGTGCGCCGAGCTGGTGTTGTGGTCGCTGGAGTTGATGAAGTCCAGCTTCGCGGCGCGGGCGAGCGCCGCGAGGTCCTCCAGGGTGCGCTTGCCGTCGGAGTGCACGGTGTGCAGGTGGCAGTCGCCGCGGTACCAGCCGCGCCCGCGCCCGCCGATCTGCTCCGGCGGGTAGTCCGGCTTCGGGGTGCGCCCCTGCTCGCCGCGCGTGAGCGTCACTGTGACCTCGTAGTTCAGCCCCTGCGGTGCCACCGTGTACGGCCCGAGGACCACGTACCAGGTGCCCGCGGTGACGGGCCCGGCCAGGTACCCGGGCGTCGCCTCCTCCGCGCTGATCGCGAACTCCGTGCGCGCCCCGCCCGACCAGCCGCGGAAGCCCCGCCCGCCGAGCGCGGTGCCGTGGGTGTCGAAGATGCCGATGTCGCACGCGTTCCCGAGCGTCCCGGCGGGCACGGCGGGCCGGTCGTAGGTGTAGCCGACCGCGATCTGCCGCACCCCGCGCGGCACCTCGACGGGCAGATACACGAAGTCGGCCACCCCGGTGGGCAGATGCCCGGTGACGGTCCTCGTCAGATCCCCGTCCCCGGGGGTGTCGGCAGCGGCGAAGTCCACAGGCGCCAGCGTAGTCACACCGGCCACTCCTGCCGCGGCAGAAAGCTTCAGTACGTCGCGTCGGTCCATCCCCCGACCCTCCCTCCCCCGGGTGACGCCCGGGTGACGAACCTCTTGTCCCCGGTGGGCCGTCCCCCGAACCCCACCGGTCACAGGGACGACTCGTGCTCCCGCAGCGTCCGCTCGACGGCCTCCCGTACCCGGGCGTCCTCGCGCCGGGCGGCGCGGACGCGGGCGCGGCGGAACAGCAGCACCGCGGCGGCCGCGGCCACGGCCAGGAGCAGCGCCGTCAGGGCCAGGGTCCAGGGGACGGCCCAGCCGTGGGCGGTCGCCCGGACGGGCTTCAGGGCGGAGGTGGAGCCGGAGGCGTCGGTCAGCAGCGGGGTCAGGGTCACGGTGGCGGCCAGCCGGACGCCGGGGGTCACTCCGTGGACGGGCACCTCGACCTTCCAGGTCTCGCCGGGCAGCAGCGCGGGCGGCGCGGCGACGCTCTTCGCCCCGGCCGTGAACCACCCGAAGGGGCCGGAGACGGAGACCGCCTGGCGCGCCGACAAGGTGGCGTTGCCGGTGTTGCGGATCGTGTACGTGACGCTCGCGTCACCGCTGCCGAAGGGGTTCGCGGTGCCGCTGTAGCCGACGCGCAGATCCTCGACCTTCAGGGCCGGTCGCAGCGCGCCGCCGACCCGCAGCGCGATCTTGATGCCCAGGCGGCGGTCGACGGTGATGCCCTGTCCGGCGTCGGGCTGCTCGAGCGAGGTGAGGATGCCGCCCACGTAGTCGCCGGGCGCGGCGCCCGCGGGGACGGCGAGGGTGAAGGGCACGTCGGCCGTCTTCCCCGGCGCGACGGTGAGGCTGTCGTGCCCGGGGCGGGTCCAGGCGCCGACGCCGGTGGACTTCCTGTCGCGGGTGAGCAGGTCCAGCTGCCCGGTGGCGGTGGTGAAGCCGTCGGCGGCGTAGACGGAGAGCGTGAGCGGCCGCGTGCCGTGGTTGGCGACGGTCATGGTGTCCTCGACCGTGCCGCCGGGGTTGACGCTGTAGCCGAAGCTGGAGCGGTCGGAGCCGTAGGAGTTGGACGCCGTCCTGACCGTCCAGCTGACGTCGCCGCCCGCGGCCCGCGCGGCGCCCGAGCCGGGGCCCGCGAGGGTGGCCGCGACGGCGGCGAGCAGCGCCAGGACGACGGTGACGGCGCGGGTACGGGGACGGGCGGTGACGGTGGCGCGGGCGGTGGCGCGGGCGGGGGCCGGGCGGTCCGGGGGGATGGCGTGCATGCGGGGATCTCCTGGCGCGGGGAGGGCGGGGCGGGCGCCCGGGGGCACCCGCCCCGCCCGGTGGGGTCGGCCGGTCGGCCGGTTCGGCTGGTTCGGCCAAATCCAGCCGGTTCAGCAGGTTCGGCCGGTTCGGCCGGTCAGCAGGACGGGCGGCCGCTCAGCTGCTGAGCGCGGTGAGCGTGAGCGTGGCCTGGTAGTTGCCCTTCTCGACGCTGTCCGGGATCTTGAGGCTGAGGTCGGCGCCGAGCTTCGCCGTACCGCGGGCGTGGCCCTGGCCCGCGGAGCCGAGGCCCTGCGGGACCGACAGGCCCTTGCCCTGGTCGGTGAAGCCGGAGGCGACCGTGCCGCCGGCCTGCGCGCCCGCGCCCGACTGCGTCACCCGCGGGGACCAGCCGAGGTAGGAGCCGGAGAACGACTTGCCGCCGTCGTGGAAGTCGCTGACGGCCGCGGAGATCGACCAGGGCGCCAGCGAGCGGCGGGTGTCCGACACGGAGATCGTGTTGATCCTGCCGTTCGCCTCGAAGTGGTCGCCGCCCTTCTCGACGGCGGTGCCGAGGTCGACCAGGCCGTTGTTGCCGTCGATCGTCCAGCCGAACTCGCCCGGGGCGGCGTTCGGCACGTTGACCTGGATGTCCTGGCCGTCACCGTGGTAGTTGTGCACGGTGAAGTCGTCGACGATCGAGCCGACGGGCTGGGCCTGGCCGGTGTTGGTGCACCAGTTGCCCTTCTCCACGGCCGCGTTGGGGGCGGCGCAGGTGCCGCTGCGGACGTTCTGGACGACGAGCCGGTCGTTGCGGACCTGGACCTTGACGTAGGTCCGGACGTGCTCCTGGTTCTGGACCGAGTTGTACCAGTAGCTGTCCGGGTTCAGCGGGTCCGCGCCGTTGCCGGCGCCGCTCGTGCCGCTGCTGTCGGGCTTGGTGATGTCGTAGTACTTCGAGCCCGAGGCGGAGTTGGCCGTCACGTAGACGACGCCGCCGGGGCCCGGGTAGAGCTGGGCCTCGCCCGGCTTCTCGTCCGGGTTGGCCTTCTGGCCGTTCCTGATCTCGTAGCTGCGCGAGTAGCTGTGGTCGTGGCCCTGCAGGACCAGGTCCACGCCGAGCTTCGAGAAGGTGGTCGGGAAGTCGACCCGCCGGGCCTTGTTGTCGGAGTCCTTGGCGTGGTCGGCCGGTGAGTAGATCGAGTGGTGGTAGGTCAGCACCTTCCACTTCGCCTCGGAGCCGTGCTTGTCGATGACGTCGGTGACGTAGGCGATGTGCGCCGCGTCGCCGCCGCCGCCCTGCGAGGTGGCGTAGCTGTTGCTGTTCAGGTCGATGAACAGCACGTCCTTGTAGATGTACCAGTAGTCGCCGCCCGAGGTGTTGGACGCCGGGTTGCCGTTGGAGTAGTAGGCGCCGGAGTTGTCGGTGTTCGGGGTGGCGAAGTGCTGCTCGTAGGCCTTGCCGCCGACGTCGTGGTTGCCGATGGTGGCGGCCCACGGGTACTGGCGCAGCTTGTCGGGGGCCAGGAAGGCGTCCCACTGGGACTCGGTGTTGGCGCTCTCGACCTGGTCGCCGCCGGACACCAGCAGTTCGGCGGCCGGGTTGGCCGCCAGGGCGACGTCGAGGGTGTCCTTCCAGCCCGCGCCGTCCTTGGCGGTGTCGCCGGACGAGCCGATCTGCGGGTCGCCGAAGAACAGGAAGTCGTAGTCGCCCTCGAAGTCCTGCGTCGTGAAGGCGTACGTGGCCGACCAGCCGCCCTCGCCGCCGACGCGGTAGGAGTAGGCCGTCTTCTCCTTCAGGCCGGTGATCGTCGCGTGGCGGTTGAAGCCGCCGCTGGTGGCGATGTTGGCCGTGCCGGTGGCGGCGAAGGTCGCGGCGCCGGACGGGAAGACGCCGTTCACGACCGAGGCGGTCGGGGCGACCTGGATCTGCTGCGCGGTGTCGGCCGAGGTGTACCAGCTGACGGTGCGCTGGGTCTCGTCGGCGCCCACGCCGAGGACGACGCCGGTGATCGCGGTGGGCTCCGCGGCGGCGGCGGGTGACGCGAGGGTGCCGCCCAGCGCCACGGTCAGGCCCAGGAGCACCGCGGTGGCCGTCGTGGCCGCGCGGCGTCGCACGGGCGCGGCGGCCCGTGTCGAGGGTCTCGAATTCATCAGTTCTCTGTTCCTTCTGCGTACGGATGTACCGGAAGTGGGGACCGTCAAGCTGTCAGCGCCAGGTAAACCACTACTAAACAAGGTCTTTGCAATAACTAAACTTTGTCATGGGCAAAAAAATACTGACGAGGAATCAGGGGGCGAGAATGCGCTGCAGGAACCACACGAGTCCCATGACGAACACGCCTGCCGCGATCGCCCCGGTCGCCCACCGCCCCGCGACGGGCGCCCGCCGCCGCAGCAGCACGAGCACCGGGAAGACGAGGGCGATCAGACCCAGCTGGACCGCCTCGATGCCGACGTTGAACACCAGCAGCGACCACAGCAGCGTCCAGGAGAAGGCGCTGTCGATGCCGAGCGCCCCCGCGAAGCCCAGGCCGTGCACCAGCCCGAAGCAGAAGACCACCCCGAGTCGCAACCGCCCCGCGCGGTCCAGGCCGAACCGCCCGCCGTCCGCCCGCGCCGGCTCGTCCGCCCCGGCGCGCCGCCGCCACAGCCGCCACAGGTGCCAGCCCGCGACCACCGTGATGGACAGCGCGATGACCGGCTCCACCACCGCCGACGGCACGTCCACCACGCCGAGCGCGGCGAGCAGCAGCGTCGCCGAGTGCGCCAGGGTGAAGCTGGTGGCGGCGAGCACCACCTCGCGCAGCCGCCGCGAACCGGCGATGAGCGCCAGCAGGAAGAGGATGTGGTCGGTGCCGGTGAGCAGGTGCTCGGTGCCCAGGTGGAAGAACTCCCAGAACCGCTCGTACCAGGCCTGATGCGTGGAGAAGACCGGGTGTGCGGCGTCCAGCGCGGCGCTGCCGGTACGGCCGTCCACGGCGTAGGTGACGATCGTGCGGGTGCCGGTGACGTACGTCTCCGCGTCGGGGAAGAGCCCGCTGCGCACTTCGTGGTCGGTGCCCCGCTCCGGGCACGTCCAGTCGAGCAGCACGACCGCGTACGGGACGCCCTGGCGGCGGCCCGTGCGGAAGTCCCCGGACTGCTCCGGGACGCAGGCGCGGCCCCGGGAGCTGACGGAGAAGCGGTCGCGGACGTAGCCGAGGGCCGTCTCGCGGTGGGCGTCCAGGGCCGCGGCCCTGGAGGCGGAGTCGCCGGACTCGAAGGCGGCGGTGCCCGCGCGGAAGAGCGCGTCGTCGTGCCCGGCGTCGGCGGCGGAGACGACGAACAGGTCGTACTCCAGCTCCAGCTTCGTGTGCAGCAGGCCGTCGTCGCCGCCGGTGACGTCGGCGTAGACCACCGAGCTGAAGCCGTGGGCGGCCGCGGGCTGGGCCAGGCCCAGGAGGGCGGTGACGGCAGCCGCTGCGGCGGCGAGGGTGGTGACGACGCCGCGTCGTATTCGGGATGGCACTGTTCTCCTTTTGCTGCTCCTTTGCCTTGCGAGCGCACCGTGCACGCGCCGGGTGAACGGATCGCCGCGCGATGGTGAACGCTGAAAAAACAAGGGCGGGAATGGTCGGCCGGGGGTGAATTCCACGCCCTTGCGCATAGCAGGATGGCGCCGTATCCCCGCTACTGCTTCGGAGGACGAACGTGTCGCGCTCCCCGTTTCCGGCCGTCGCCGCGCTGGTCGCGGTCACCGCGGCGGCCGCCCTGACGGCCGCCGGATGCGGCGCCGGTGACGACTGGTCGAAGCCGCGCGCCAGGCCGTCCGCGGTCGGCACGCTCGGCGCCGGCTTCGTCGACCGCGCCCACCCGCCCGCCCCGGAGGCCACGGTCACCCCCGAACCGGGCTCGTGGGAGGGCGTCGGCCCTTCGGACGGCTACCGGGTCGTGCTGCTCACCGCGGGCAGCGACGGCCCGACGGCCGCGCTGGCGGCGGCGGTCCGGCGGTGGGCGGCCGAGGAGCACGTGGCGCTGCGGACGGTGACCGCGCACGAGGGGCCCGGCCTGCTCGCCGCCGTCACCGAGGCGATGGACATGCACCCCGACCTGATCGTCAGCGCCGGAAACGACCTGATCGACCCGCTGGCCGCCGTGACGCCCAACCACCTCTCCCAGCAGTTCCTGGTGGTGGGCGCGGAACTGGCCGAACCGACCGCGAACGTCACGGCGGCGGACTGGTCCGGCGCGTCCTTCCGGGGCGAGGGCCTGGGGATGTCCTCGACGTACGACCCGGCCTCCTTCACCCCGCGGCGGTGCGACGCGGCCGTACGGGCGGGGGTCGCGGCGGTGCTCAACGACCTGACGGGCATCGTGCTGTGGCTGGACCGGGTCTGAGCCGGGCGGGCGAAAAGCAGGCGCCGGTGCTGAGGCACCGCTGCTAGGGTGCGCCGATGCCGACGATCAGAAAAGTCCAGGTCACCTTCGACTGCGCCGACCCCGAACGCGTCGCCCGCTTCTGGTGCGAGGTGCTGGGGTACGAGGTGCCGCCCGCGCCCGAGGGCTTCGACGACTGGGCGGACTACGAGCGGTCGCTGCCGCCGGAGCGGCAGGGCACCGGGTTCGCGTGCCAGGACCCCACCGGGGTGGGGCCGCGGCTGTACTTCCAGCGGGTGCCCGAGGGCAAGGTCGTCAAGAACCGGGTGCACCTCGACGTCCGCGTCGGCACCGGGCTCGTGGGGGAGGAGCGGGTCGCCGCACTGGAGGCGGAGGCCGCGCGGCTGGTCGCGCTCGGCGCCACCCGGCTGGAACTGCTGGTCGCCGACGAGTACAACGAGTCGTGCCTGCCGATGCTCGACATCGAGGGGAACGAGTTCTGCGTCGACTGACGTCCCAGTGCGCGGGGGGAGGCACACCGGGGCCGCCCCGCGGACAGGACGGGGCTTCACGATGGTGCTCGCACAGCCGTTACCGGTCCAGAACAACCACCCCCCGGGGCCCTTCCCGGTCGGGGTCGCCGCGCTCCTGCTCGTCGTCGGGGTGCTCGTCGCGGGGCTGAGCGCGCTCGCCTTCGACGGCGACGGACCCCGCGGGGGCGACGGCTCCCGGCGCAGCTGGCTGATCGGGCTCGGCACGACGCTCGGCGTGCTGGGCCTGCTCGGACTGCTCCTCCACACCGTCCAGACCGGGCACCGGCGCGACGGCCTGCGCGACGCCGGGCAGCACGTCATCGACGACGCCGTGCGGGCCGCCCAGGACTGCGACACCGCGGAGACCCCGACCTACTTCTACCCCGACAGCTCCAAGCCTGGCGGGGGCTACACATGGGCGCCGCCGCCGTGCACACCCTTCCCGCGCGACGCGGTGCTGACGAGCGGCAACGTCCTCGCCGTCCGGCCCGGCTACACGGTCGAACCGGGCGGCTCCTTCGCCGGCAACGGGCATGTGACCGTGACCGAGGAGAAGAGCGGCAAGCAGGTGTGCGCCACGGTCCCGCTGGAGGCGGACGGCAGGGGGTCCGTCACGGACGGGCCCTGCCGCGGCTGACGGCCGGTCGGCGCGGGTCGCCCCGCCGGCCACCGCGGGGTGTCAGGAGTGCGCCTCGGCGGCCGCGCGCGGCATGCCCTCGCTCGTCGCGAAGTAGAAGGCGGGCAGCAGGGCGAACCCGGCCAGGGCGATCAGCGGGGTCACCAGCCAGCCCAGCGCCCCGGCCAGGCAGTAGACGAGGGCGCCGATGACCGAGCGGACGATGCCCTGGCGGACGTAACCGGGTTCCACGCCCGGCTCCAGGAGGCCGGGGCAGCGGTACAGCCGGTGGTAGAGGGCGACCCAGCTCAGGCACAGGCCCGCGGCGATCCCCGCGTAGAGCGCCACGGCCGCCTTCGCGTCCGCGCCCGACACGTCGGCCTGCACCGCGTCGGCCAGCACGTCGGTGGGGAAGGCGAGCGAGGCGGTGGTGAACAGGACGAGCAGATTCGCCGCGTGCAGACCCCGGTTCATCGTCCGGACCCGCACGAACGCCTGGTGGTGGTTGAGCCAGATCACCGCGATGTAGCTGAAGGACGCCACATAGCCGACATACGCGGGCCATTGCCGGCCGAGCGCGTGCGCCAGGCCGCCCTCCGGGTGCGGCGGCGTGACCAGGCCGATCACCAGGATCGTCGCGGCGATGGCGAACACGCCGTCGCTGAAGGCCTCGGCCCGTGCCGTCTCGGACCGCTGGAAGCGCGACGGGTCCGCGGACGTGACGGCGGACGCGCCCGCGGGCGCCTCCGTACCGGGCCGTCGCCCGGAGGACCCTTCGCCCGGCCCGGACCCGGAGTGGGGCGTGGACACGGCAGTTGCACCCGCCTTCCCGTTCTTCCGTTCTACCCGTACGCCGCGGCCGTCCCGTCCGGCGCACCAGGACGATCTTCGCGGACCGGACACGTACCGCGCCGCAAGGCGCGGGCCGACGCGCCCCGCCGCTTCGCCCCGCCGTCCGCCGTCTGCCGTCCGCCGTGCCCGGCGTCGCGCCCGCCCCCGCCGGATCGCGCGGCTATTCCCGCCGGGCGCCCGCGTGTCGGGTGAGAATGGCGACAGCACCACGGCGTGACGCGTCCGCCCGTTGTCGGTGGGGCGACCTATGCTCGGGGGATGAGTTCGACGCCGCCCACCGCCAGTGCGCCGCCCACCGCGAGCGCCATGCGCCGCGCCCTGCACCGCGCGGAGCAAGGGGTCGCCCTCGACACGGGGGAGGCCGCCGTACTGCTCCAGGCGCGCGGCGCGGAGCTGGAGCGGCTGTCCGCGACGGCCGCCCGGATCCGGGACGCGGGGCTCGCGCAGGCGGGCCGGCCCGGCGTCGTCACGTACTCCCGCAAGGTCTTCATACCGCTCACACGGCTGTGCCGGGACACCTGCCACTACTGCACCTTCGTCACCGTGCCCGGCAAGCTGCGGCGCGAGGGCCACGGGATGTACCTCTCGCCGGACGAGGTCCTGGACATCGCCCGGCGCGGCGCCGAAATGGGCTGCAAGGAGGCGCTGTTCACGCTCGGCGACCGCCCGGAGGACCGCTGGCCCGAGGCCCGCGAGTGGCTGGACGCGCACGGGTACGACGACACGCTCGCGTATGTGCGCGCCATGGCGATCCGCGTGCTGGAGGAGACGGGCCTGCTGCCGCACCTCAACCCCGGGGTGCTGAGCTGGCAGGATCTGCAGCGGCTCAAGCCCGTCGCGCCGTCCATGGGCATGATGCTGGAGACGACCGCGACGCGGCTGTGGTCCGAGCGCGGCGGCCCGCACTTCGGCTCGCCCGACAAGGAGCCGGCCGTGCGGCTGCGCGTCCTGGAGGACGCCGGGCGCTCCAACGTGCCCTTCACCACCGGCGTCCTCATCGGCATCGGCGAGACGTACGAGGAGCGCGCCGACGCGCTGTTCGCGATCCGCCGCACCGCCCGCCGCTACCACGGCGTGCAGGAGGTCATCGTCCAGAACTTCCGCGCCAAGCCGGACACGGCGATGCGCGGCATGCCGGACGCCGAGCTGGAGGAGCTGGCCGCGGCCATCGCGGTCGCCCGGGTCGTGCTGGGCCCCGCCGCCCGCATCCAGGCCCCGCCGAACCTGGTGGACGGCGAGTACGCGCGCTTCATCGCCGCCGGCATCGACGACTGGGGCGGCGTCTCCCCGCTGACGCCCGACCACGTCAACCCCGAGCGCCCCTGGCCGCACATCGACGACCTGGCCGCGCGCACCCGGGAGGCGGGCTTCGAGCTGCGCGAACGCCTCACCATCTACCCGGAGTTCGTCCGCCGCGGCGAGCCCTGGCTGGATCCGCGGCTGCTCCCGCACGTCACGGCGCTCGCCGATCCGCAGACGGGCCTGGCCCGTACGGACGTCGCCGTCGAGGGCCGCCCCTGGCAGGAGCCGGACGACGCCTTCCCCGCCGCGGGCGGCACCGGACGCACCGACCTGCACCGCACGATCGACACCGAGGGCCGTACCGGCGACCGCCGCGACGACTTCGACGAGGTCTACGGCGACTGGGCGGAGGTGCGCGAGCTGGCCGCCCCCGGCCTCGTCCCCGACCGGGTCGACGCCGACGTGCGCGCCGCGCTGTCCACCGCCGCCGACGATCCGACGAAGCTCACCGACGCCCAGGCGCTCGCCCTGCTGCACGCCGACGGACCGGCCCTGGACGCGCTGTGCCGCATCGCCGACGAGCTGCGCCGCGACACCGTCGGCGACGACGTCACCTACGTCGTGACACGCAACATCAACTTCACCAACGTCTGCTACACCGGCTGCCGCTTCTGCGCCTTCGCACAGCGCCGCACCGACGCCGACGCCTACACCCTCTCCCTGGACCAGGTCGCCGACCGGGTCGAGCAGGCGTGGCAGGTCGGCGCCACGGAGGTGTGCATGCAGGGCGGCATCCATCCGGATCTGCCCGGCACCGCCTACTTCGACATCGCGCGCGCCGTGAAGGCCCGCGTCCCCGGCATCCACCTGCACGCCTTCTCGCCGATGGAGGTCGTCAACGGCGCGACGCGCACCGGTATGCCGATCCGCGAGTGGCTGGCCGCCGCCAAGGAGGCGGGCCTGGACTCCATCCCCGGCACCGCCGCCGAGATCCTCGACGACGAGGTGCGCTGGGTCCTCACCAAGGGCAAGCTGCCCACCGCCACCTGGATCGAGGTCGTCAGCACCGCCCACGAACTGGGCATCCGCTCCTCCTCCACCATGATGTACGGGCATGTGGACCAGCCCCACCACTGGCTCGGCCACCTGCGGCTGCTCGCCGAGATCCAGCAGCGCACCGGCGGCTTCACCGAGTTCGTGACGCTGCCCTTCATCCACACCAACGCGCCCGTCTACCTGGCCGGCATCGCCCGCCCCGGCCCCACCGCCCGCGACAACCGGGCCGTCACCGCGATGGCCCGGCTGCTGCTGCACCCGCACATCACCAACATCCAGACCAGCTGGGTCAAGCTCGGCGCGGACGGCGCGGCCGAGATGCTCCGTTCGGGCGCCAACGACCTGGGCGGCACGCTCATGGAGGAGACCATCTCCCGTATGGCGGGCTCCGGTTACGGCTCCTACCGCTCCATCCGCGACCTGACCGCCATCGCCGCCGCCGCCGGGCGTCCCGCCCGGCAGCGCGGCACGCTGTACGGTGAGGTGCCCGCCGAGCGCATCGCGGCCGGACGCGCCTCCGACGGCCATCTGCCCGAACTGCTGCCCGTGCTGGGCGACTGACGCCGGCGCACCCCACCGGGTGCCGCCGGCCGCACCGGACGCAACCGCCCGCGGTTCCGCGGGCCCTGGCCGCGGGAAGGAGCCGGGCATGGCCGTCGAGGGCGGGCAGCTGTCGCTGCAGGAGCAGCTGGCGCGCCGCCGTCGTGGCGCCTTCGTCGGCCGGCACGCCGAGATGGCGGCCTTCACCGGCAACCTCGGCACCGACCCCGCCGACCCCGCGCACACCTTCCTCTTCCACGTCCACGGCCCCGGCGGCGTCGGCAAGACCACGCTGCTGGAGCGGTGGGAGCGCGCCGCCCGCGACCGCGGGGCGCTCACCGCGACCGTCGACGAGGCGGCCACGACCGTGCCCGCCGCCATGGAGGCGGTCTGCGCGCGGCTCGCCGACCAGGGCCGCCCGCTCAAGGCCACCGGCAAACTGCTGGCCCTGCACCGGCAGTTGCGCCAGGAGGCGGAGTCGCTGGCCGCGGGCGAGCAGGCGCCCTCGGTGGCCGGCACGCTCGCCGCGCACGCCGGTCTCGCCGGACTCGGCCTGCTGCCCGGCATGGGCGCGCTGGCCGGGGCGATGGACCCGGCACAGGTCGCGCAGGGCGTCGACCGGTTACGCGGCCTGCTCGGCGCCCGCTTCCGCGACGAGCGCGACCTGCGGCTCGTCCTCGACCCGGTCGCCGTCCTGAGCCCGGTCCTGACCGCCGACCTCGCCGCCGCCGCGGCCCACGCGCCCTGGCTCACCCTCTTCTTCGACACCTACGAGCGCACCGGCCCGGTACTGGACCGCTGGGTGCGCGACCTGTTCGTCGAGGGGCGGTACGGGGCGCTGCCCGCGACCGTCGTCGTCACCCTCGCCGGACAGCGCGCCCCCGACCCGGCGGTGTGGGCCGACCACCTCGACCTCGTCACCGAACTGCCGCTCGCGCCCTTCACCGAGGACGAGTCACGGCAACTGCTCGCCGCCCGCGGCGTCACCGACGAGGCCGTCGTCGCGGCCGTGCTGCGGCTCACCGACGGACTGCCGGTGCTCGTCGGCGCCCTCGCCGCGAGCCGCCCCGGCCACCCGGACGCGGTCGGCGACCCCGCCGACACCGCCGTCGAACGCTTCCTCGCCTGGGAGCCCGACCCGGACGGCCGCGCCGCGGTGCTCGCCGCCGCACTGCCGCTGGAACTCGACGAGGACGTCTTCCGCACCGCCGTGGCCGCCGACGCGCCGCAGGCCGCCGGGCGCTACGACTGGCTGCGCGGGCTGCCCTTCGTCACCGAGCACGGCGGCCGCGCCCGCTACCACGGCGTCGTGCGCGCCCAGATGCTCCGGCTGCGCCGCACCCGCTCCCCGCAGCGCTGGCGCGACGGGCACGAGCGGCTCGCCGCCGCGTACGGCGGCTGGCGCGCCCGCGAGGAACGCGGCCGCGCCGTCGGCGAGCTGTGGGCCGACGCGGCCTGGCGCACCCAGCGGATGCACGAGACCTACCACCGCCTGTGCGCCGACCCGCGCGGCGCCCTCCCCGGCGCCCTCCTCGACCTCGCCCGCGCCTGCACCGCGGGCCCCGGGACCGCCCGCCGCTGGACGCGCATGCTCACCGACGCCGCCGAGGACACCGAGGCCCCGGCGCTCGCCGCGTGGGCGGCCGCGCTCGCCGCGGTGTACGCGGGGGAGCAGGGCCCCGGCCGGGACGCGGAGACCTCCGACGCGGGCCTGGCCGCCCGGGCTCTGACGGTGATCCTGGAACGCGGCGGGACGGAACACGGCGGCCTGGACCGCGAACGGCGCGCCGCCGTGCACGCCGTACGGGCCTGGGCCCGGCGGCAGGCGGGCCGGCCGCACGAGGCGCTCGCCGACTACGACCGCGCCGAGCAACTGGGCCTGCGCGGCTTCCTGCTGCACGCCGGGCGCGGCGACACCCGCTGGACGGTCGGCGACCCGGCCGGCGCCGTCCCCGACTACGCCGCCGCGCTGGCCGCCGAACCCGGCCACCCGCGCGCCGCGTACGTCCGCACCCAGCTCGGCGGCGCCCTCATGCGCACCGGCCGCCCCGCGGAGGCGCTCGTGGAGCTGGACGCCGCGGTCGGCGCCGACCCCGCCGCCGTCCTCGCCCGCGAGTACCGGGCCATGGTGCTGCTGACCCTGGGCCGTCCCGCGGACGCCCTCGCCGACGCCGAGGCGTGCCTGGCCGACGCCGCCGCGCCCGACATCGGCCACGTCATGCTGCGCGCGGTCGCCAACCTGGAGCTGGGCCACCGCGACCTCGCCGCCGCCGACCTGGACGCCCTGCTCGCCGACCCCTCCGCCGTCCGCGCATGGGCCGACGCGCTGGGCCCGTACGTCCCCGCCCCCCGGGCCGTCGATCCCGCCCCGCGCGAGCACTAGGGTCTGTCGTGTGGATCTCCGCGGCGTCGCGTGCCCCGGCCGCACATCTTCCCCCTGCCTTCGGCGGGAGGTGCCCCCGGCGTTGTCGTCGGTCGACAACTCCCCCAGAGGCTTCGCCATGGGGGGACCCCCGCCGCGTTGCCTCCCTCCTCCGCCTTGCAGCTGGGGGTACCTCCCAGGCGAAGCTCTGGGGGAGCGCCGGACCCCGCTCCTTCCTCCACGGAGATCCACACGACAGACCCTGGACGCCGCGTCAGCTCCTGGCGTCCTGCGGCCGGGCTGTCAGGTCGGCGACGAGCCGGCGGTAGGTGTCGAACGCCGGTTTCGAGGTGTAGTCGTCGCGGAGCAGGCCGAAGCCGTGGAAGAGGCCGGGGCCGGAGGTGTCCGCGTCGCGGAGCCCGAAGTAGGTGTAACCGGTGATGTTGTCGACCGTGCGCCGTTCGTGGACGGTCCGTACCACCTCCGCGACGACTTCGGCCTGCCGTTCCTCGCTGCGGCCCGGACCGGTCGGCCAGCCGGTCTCGGTGACCACGATCGGCACCCGCGGTCCGATGCCGGCGCGCGGGAGGGCGTCGCCGCGGAAGCCGTCGAGGACGGCACCGACCGCCCCGGGGAGCTGCCCGGCGGGCAGCGGGCGGAACACGTCGGGGAAGAAGTCCAGGCCGACGTAGTCCAGGGCCTGGTGGAAGGCGTCGTCGGCCAGGCGGCCGAGGCCGGGCCAGAAGCTGTCGTCGGGGTCGAAGGTCGGCACCGCGTTGAACCCGACGGCGATGTCGTGGCCCGCCAGGCGCGCGGCCTGCTTTGCCGCGGTCACGCCGCGCACCACGGCTTCCTTCACGTGCGGGGTGCTGCCGTCGAGGACCGGCAGGTTCGCGTTCGGCTCCTCCGCGATCTGGAGCCGCGCCAGGTGGGCGCCGTCGGTGCGGACGGTCTCGCTGACGAAGTCGAGCCAGCCGTCGACGTCGCCGTGGGGGTCGCGGAAGGTCAGGACGAGGTCCAGGGCGCGGCCGCGGGTGGCGTAGGACGCGGGGTCGGCCGGGGTGTCGGGCAGTCCGGGGTCGCCGAAGGCCCGGTAGGCGCGTACCAGGAAGGTGCCGGCGTCGCCTTGCAGGGTGTCGAGCGCGTCGGCGATCCGGCGGGGGTCGTCGGGGCGTGCGGGGGCGATCAGGCCGGTCTCGCCGCCCAGGGCGGCGCCGGGGTAGATGCCGAAGGTGAAGGTCATGGCGGCCACCCTAGGCATATTTTTGGTGTGACTCCAAGTTTGGTGTCACACTAGAATTGCCCCATGGGACTTCGAGAGGCCAAGAAGCAGCAGACCCGTACCGCCATCGCCGACGCCGCGGCGGCGCTGTTCTTCGGCCGTGGCTTCGATCAGGTGAGCGTCGCCGAGGTGGCGCGAGCGGCGGGGGTCTCGGTCAACACCGTCTTCAACTACTTCCCCGCCAAGGAGGACCTGTTCTTCGACCGGCGCTCCGAGGTCGAGCAGCACCTGGCCACCGTGGTGCGGACCGCGCCGGCGGGGGTGCGCCCGGCCGACGCGGTCCGTGCGGACCTCCTGGCCGCGATCGACCGCGCGGACCCCTACCTGGGGCTCAGCCCGGACGCGGCGACGTTCTGGCGGGTCGTCCACGACAGCCCGGCGCTGCTGGCGCGAGCGCGCGAGATCGCCGAGCAGGCCGAAGCGGCTCTCGCCGAGGTGCTGGTCCAGCGGGCCGCAGCGCCGCCGCAGGACGCACTGCCCCACCTGTGTGCCGGCGCCATCGCCGGCGCGTACCGGGCCGTCGTCGCCGAGATCAGACGGCAGATGCTGGACGGCCGGGACCCGGACTCCGTGCGGGACGACGTGCGCACGGCCACCGTCCGGGCGTTCGACACGCTCAGCACCCTCGTCGAGTAGGTGCCCGCCCGCGATCGGCCCTCGCCGACCCCCTCCCGGTGACGGTTCGTCCGCGTCGCGTGCGCCGGAGCGCGCGCCGGGGAGAATTCCCGCCATCCAGCCGGAGCCGTCTCTTCCGGGACAACCCTCACCTACCCCTCGCGCCCCTTCCGCTCCTGGATACGTCGGCTATCGTGCAGGCGCAGAACGGCACGGATCGGGGGCAGACCGAAGGGGACCGCTTTGAACGCAGTCTGGGGACGCGCGCAGCAGCAGGACTTCCGCAGCCGTGTCCGCGGGTGCCTGCTCGGCGGGGCCATCGGCGACGCCCTGGGCGCCGGCATCGAGTTCGAGTCCCTGGAAGCGATCCAGGCCGCCCACGGCCCGGACGGCGTCGTGGACTACGTGCCCGCCTACGGGCGGCGCGGCGCGGTCACCGACGACACCCAGATGACGCTGTTCACCGTCGAGGGCCTGATACGCGCTCAGGTCCGCCGCGACACCGGCGCCTGGCACCCGCCCACCGACATCCACCGCGCCTACCGCCGCTGGGCGGCCACCCAGAGCGAGTGGGGCCCCGACGAGCGCCGCAAGGACGCGGGCTGGCTGGCCCGAGAGGAGTGGCTCTACGCGCGGAGGGCCCCCGGCAACGCGTGCCTCAGCGGCCTGTCCGACGAGGTGATGGGCAGCCTGGAGGCCCCCAAGAACCCCGGTTCCAAGGGCTGCGGCACGGTCATGCGCTCGGCGCCCTTCGGGCTGCTCGTCGGCTGGGAGCCGCAACTGGTCTTCCAGCTCGCGGTGGAGTGCGCCGCACAGACCCACGGCCACCCCACCGGGCAGCTCGCCGCGGGCGCGTTCGCCGTCATCGTCCACGGCCTCGCGCGCGGTGAGGCCCTCGACGGCTCCGTCCAGCACGCCCTCGCGCTGCTCGGCGCCCGCCCCGGCCACCAGGAGACCACCGACGCCCTGCAGAGCGCGCTCGGCGCCGTACGCCAGGGGATGCCCTCCCCGCAGCGCGTCGAGGCCCTCGGCGAGGGCTGGACGGCGGAGGAGGCGCTGGCGATCGGCGTCTACTGCGCGCTGGTCGCCGAGGACGTCCGGCACGGGTTGCTGCTCGCCGTCAACCACTCCGGCGACAGTGACTCCACGGGCTCGATCTGCGGCAACCTGCTCGGCGTCCAGCACGGTGAGACGGCGCTGCCGCCCGCGTGGATCGCCGAGTTGGAGGGCCGCGCGACGATCCTCCAGCTCGCGGACGACTTCGCGATGGAGATGACCCAGGCCCCCGCCCTCCACGGCCCCTCCGGCGCGAGCCCCGCCTGGCTCGACCGCTACCCGGCCCTCTGACCCGGGCGGTTCCCCGACTACTCCGCCGCGGCCGGCCGCAACGGGCCCTCCTCCGGGCCGGAGCCGGAGCCCGAGGGCGCACTCTCGGACGTGTCGTCCCCCTCGGGAGAGTTGATCGCCGCGATGAGGGCGTTGCGCGCCTCCGTCTCCTCGGGCCTGATCCATCCGACGACGACGTACAGCACCAGCGACACCACGAGCGGCAGCGCGATCTGGTACTCCAGGTTCACGCCCCCGGAGACGGCGTCGTTGACGGGGTAGTTGACGAGGTAGAAGGCGAGCAGGCCGAGCGCCCAGCTGGTGAGCGCGGCCGTCGGGCCGGACTTCCGGAAGCGCGGCAGCAGCCCCAGCATGAACGGGATCGCGATCGGCCCCATGAGCCCGGCGACCCACTTGATCACCACGGTGATGATGTCCTTGAACGTCGGCGAGTTGACCTGGGTGGCGACGGCCATGCTGAGCCCGAGGAAGGACAGTGTGGTGATGCGCGCCGCGATGAGCCCGACGCGCGCGGTCCAGGCGCGGGCGCGCTGGGAGAAGGCGGGTGCGATGTCCCGGGTGACGACGGCGGCGATGGCGTTCGCGTCGGACGAGCACATGGCCATGGTGTGCGAGAAGAAGCCGACGACGATGAGCCCGAGCAGCCCGTGCGGCAGCAGGTCCTGCGCGAGCAGCCCGTAGGAGTCCGAGCCGTCCGGCTTCTTGGCGTGCACCAGCAGCGGCGAGACCCACATGGGGAAGAACAGCACGACGGGCCACACGAACCACAGCGCCGCCGAGAGCGCGGCGCCGCGGGTGGCCTCGCGGGGCGAGGACGTGGCCATGTAGCGCTGCGCCTGGTTCCACATGCCGCCGTTGTACTCGAACGTCTTGATGAAGAGGTAGGAGATGAGGAAGACCGTGGTGTAGGGCCCGGCGGTGGGGTGGTCGTGGTGCCGCAGCGCCGGTTCGTCCCAGACGTTCCAGATGCTGCTGATGCCGCCGAGTTCGTGCAGCGCGGCGACGAGCATCGCGAGTCCGGCGACGAGCTGGATGACGAACTGGCCCAGCTCGGTGAGCGCGTCCGCCCACAGCCCGCCCACCGTGCAGTAGACCGCGGTGATCGCGCCGGTGATGACGATGCCCTGGGTGATGGTCACCCCGGTGAAGACGGACAGCAGGGTCGCGATGGCGGCCCACTTGGCGCCGACGTCCACGATCTTGAGCAGCACCCCGGACCACGCGAGGGCCTGCTGCGTCGGCAGGTTGTAGCGGTTCTTGAGGTATTCCAGCGGTGAGGCGACGTGCAGCCTGGCCCGCATCCGGTTCAGCCGGGGCGCGAACGTCTTCGCGCCGATGGCCACGCCGATGGCGATGGGCAGCGCCCAGGTGACGTAGGAGGTGATGCCGTACTGGTAGGAGATGCCCGCGTATCCGGTGAACATCACGGCGCTGTAGCCCGACATGTGGTGCGAGATGCCGGACAGCCACCACGGCATCCTGCCGCCCGCCGTGAAGTAGTCGCTGACGTCGCCGACGCGCCGGTGCGACCACACGCCGATCGCGACCATCACGCCGAAGTAGGCGATGAGCACGGTCCAGTCGAGACTGTTCATAAGTCCCCTCCAGGGGGTCCGCCTTGTGAACGGGGGCGCACTTCGCTGTGACGCTCACCCGGGCGGGTCGCCCCCGTGCGGGAGTGGGGACTTCCGGGATTGAACCCTTGCCGCGGAGGGGTGGTCAAGGGATCCGACGTTCATGAGTCTGAATCCAGGTCAGCAAGTCGAACGATTTTACGTCGTCTTTACCTTCGGGGGCATTGTGATGCCCATGACTGCCAACCCACCATGAGCGGGCACTTCGCTGGACGCGGGCAGGACCGAACCGCCGTACGGGAGCGGGTCCCGTACGGCACGGGAAGGGGGCCGGACGCGCCGGCCGGGAAGGTCAGCCGAAGGCGGGCGCCAGCCGGCGCAGCCCCTCGGCGATCTCCTCGGGCGTGTGCGTGGTGAAGGACATCCGCAGCGTGGCCGGATCGGGCGCGGCGGCGTAGAAGGGCGCGCCCGGGACATAGGCCACGTCGTACGTGATCGCCGTGCGCAGCCGCTCGGTCGCGTCGAAGCCCTCCGGCAGCCGCACCCACACGAACATGCCGCCCTCGGGGCGGTTCCACACGCTGCCCTCCGGCAGCGCCGCGGGGAGCCCGGCCAGCAGCGCGTCGCGCCGCTCCCGGTAGGCGCCGCGCACCCGCGCCAGATGCGCGTCCAGGTCGCGGTGGGCCAGGTAATGGGCGGCGGCCGCCTGGTCGACGCCCGACGTGTGCAGGTCGGCGGCCTGCTTGGCGATCACGCAGGCACGCCGCAGCGCCTCCGGGGCCCGCAGCCAGCCCAGCCGCATACCGGGCGCCATGATCTTCGAGAAGCTGCCCAGCAGCACGGTGCGGTCCGCGGCGGCCTCGTGGGCGGCGATCGGCCGCCCGCGCTCACCCTCGTAGCGCAGCTCGCCGTACGGGTCGTCCTCGGCGATCCACAGCCCGTGGCGGCCCGCCACCTCCGCGACGGCCCGGCGGCGCCCGGCGGGCATCGTCCGGCCGGTGGGGTTCTGGAACTCCGGTATCAGGTAGAGCAGTTTGGGCCGCTCGCGCAGCACCAGCTCCTCCAGTGCGTCCGGCAGCACCCCGTCCTCGTCGGTCGGCACCGGCACCACCCGGGCGCCCGCGAAGCCGAAGCACTGCAGGGCCGCGAGATACGTCGGATTCTCCACCAGGACGACGTCGCCGGGCTCCAGCAGCGTGGTGGCCAGCAGCGTGAGGCCCTGCTGCGAACCGGCCGTCACCAGCAGGTCCGCGGCCCCGGTCGGCAGCCCGCGCGCGGCCAGCCGCCCCGCCACGGCCGCCCGCAGGTCCGCGTCGCCCTCGGTCGTCGCGTACTGCAGGACGGTACGCGGCCGTTCGGCCAGCACCGCGTCGTACGCCGCGCGCAGCCCCTCGGTGTCGAAGAGCTCGGGGGCGGGCAGCCCGCCGGCGAAGGAGACGACCTCGGGGCGCGCGGTGAGCGCCAGGATCTCGCGTACCGGCGAGGCACCGACGTCCCGTGCGCGCGCGGCCAGAGGGGGCAAGGGGGTGGCGGTCGTCGTCATGGGCGGCAGCCTACAAACAGTCGGTGTAGTGCGCAGGTACTTTTCCGAAATCCCGCCCGCGGGGCGGCTCCCAACTGCCCCCGGTGCGGGCCCCGGAAACAGCAGCGAGCCCTCTCGGCCAGGACGGCGGCCGGTCGAGAGGGCTCTGTCGGTGGTGCTGTGGTGCTGTCGTGCTGTGGATCGGTGAAGCGGTGGTGCGGTGGTGCGGTGGATCAGTGGTGCCGTGGCGTGCTCAGCGCAGGTCGAAAGCGCCGTGGTCCACGTCGACGACGAACTCGGACCACGCCTCGGGGGAGAAGGTGAGGACGGGGCCGTGCGGGTCCTTGGAGTCGCGGACCACGACGGCCGCGACCGCCGGGGACTTGACCTCCACGCAGGCACCGTTGCCGGTGGACCGCGAGGACTTCCGCCACTCGGGGGTGCTGCCCAGCTTGATTGCCATCTCTGCTCCGGTCTGTGCTGGTGACGGCGGCGGGGTGTGTTCCGCTCCGCGGACGGGCCGCGAAGCGGAGGTGTACACCACTGCCTGACTGCGCTCGACGCTACCGGCCAACATCACCAGCCCCGAGGGGCCTTCACTCAACCAGGTGGTAAATCGCCTACAACCCTTGCCAGTTGTCGGGTCCTATCGCTACAGTGCGCGCCTTTACCTTCCGGTGCGCGCTGTCGGGCGGCCCGCTCAGGCGTAGCGCTGCGCCGCGTCGCGGATGAACTGCCGGGTGGCCTCCGCGCTCAGCGCCTGCGCGCGCAGGTGCTCGTACATGACGCTGTACGCCTGGACGTCGGTGTCCTTCTCCAGGTACAGGTCGCTGTTGACGCCCTCCAGGTACACCACGGTGGCGTCCGTCGCGTCGGTGAACTCCAGCACCGCGAACTGCCCGCTCAGACCCGGGTGCGCCCCGACCTCGAACGGCAGCACCTGCACGGTGACGTGCGGCAGGTGGCTCAGCTCCACCAGGTGCTCCAGCTGCTGGTGCATCGTCTGCGCGTCGCCGACCTTGCGCCACAGCGCGGCCTCGTCCACCACCGCCCACATGCGCAGCGGCCCGTCGCCGTCGGTGATCCGCTCCTGTCGCCGCATCCGGACACTGACCCGCTTCTCCACCTGCTCCGGGGTCGCCTCCGGCAGGTTCCCGGAGATGACCGCGGTCGCGTACTCCTTGGTCTGCAACAGCCCCGGCACCACCTGCGGTTCGAACACCCGCAGGCTCGCCGCCTCCGTCTCCAGGCCGATGTACACGCTGTACGGGATGTCGCCGAAGGCGTGCCACCAGCCCTGCTGGCGCGACTCCTTGGCCATCTGCATGAGCGACTCGACGATCCGCATGTCGTCCACGCCGTAGACCCCGCACAGATCCCGGACGTCTCGCTGGCTGATGCTGCGGCGGCCGTTCTCCAGGCGACTGATCTTGGACTGGGAGACCAGGAGCCGGGCCGCGACCTCCTCGGCCGTCATCCCCTTCTCCTCGCGGAGCTTGCGCAGCTCCGAACCCAGCCGGCGGCGCCTGACGGTGGGGTTGACGTTGGCGACCACAGGAACTGCACCTCCACGCTGATCCGTACTGATGGTCAGCAGCCTGCCACTAGCGGTCATCACCGCGCTGGCGAATGGTCGTAACAAGCTTGCCCGGCCCTTGCGCCGGGGCGCGCGGATCGTCCGCGCACGCCCCGCAAAGGGCGTAAAACATGCCGCGCGGGGCACCGGGGCCGGACAACTGTCCGGTTCCCGACACCCCGCGCGGCACTGCGGCTCCCGGTGGGGGATCTCATCGCGGACGGTCCCGGCGCCACCACTCCCACCGGCCCTGCGGTGGCTGCCGAAATCCGTGGTGCCCGGTCCCTGCTCACGGGCACCACGGCTCGTCCTGCGTCGTTACGTGTTGCGTGGGCCGTGTGCACGGCCCCGCCGCCTTTCCGGCGGTTCCTGCTGTCGTGCTGGTGAAGTCCTGCTGCGTGGAACGGAGGTGCCCGGTGGAGCGGAGTTGCCCGGCGGTGCGCGGTGCGTCCCGCCGTACGCGTGTCCGTGCGTCCGGCGCGTCCTGCACGTCTCGCGCCCGCCGCACGTACCGCGCGTCCTGCGCTTCCTGTACGTATTGCGCTTCCTGCACGTACTGCCGTGTGCACTGCCGTGTTCCGGCCCGGAGCGGTGCCGCTGCGCGCGGGGCGTCAGCGGGCCCCGGCCCTGGCCATCGAGCCGTGCGCGACCGCGCGCCGTTCCTGTGCGGCCGGCCGCTTGGGCTGCGCGGCCACACCGTTCTGCACGTCCATCACGGCGTGCGCGACGAGGCCGCCCATCGGGTCGTATCTGATCAGGTCCCGCAGGCGCGATCGGGACGACCGCCCCTCGTTGCCCGGATACAGGTGCTTGCCGAGGCCCACCGAATGGGCGAGCGCGGCGAGCGCCGCGGTCCGCGGGTCCGGCGGCACGCCGGTGCGGATCGCACTGTCCAGCCGGGCTCTGATGTCCCGGCTGACGGCGCTGTCGGTCGCCTGGTAGCGAGTCGTCGGCAGCACCCCGCACATCTGTCCCGGCACGGCGTGCACCATGCCGCACCGCTCCAGGTGTGCGAGATACGTCTGGCGCAGCCCCAGCCGGGGCCCGCCGATCCAGTGGACCGCCCGCACCGGGCTGCCGCGACGGCGCAGCAGTTCCAGCGCGGAGTCCAGAGTCGGATCTCCAGTCGGCCGTGGGTGCACCACGGCGATACGATCCCCGTCAGGGGCTATCCGTCCGGCCAGAGCCAGCTCGACGAGCTGCGCTCCGGCGAGGCCGAGGTCGAGTGATTGCGGCTGCGCCGTGGTCCCGGTCGTCGGGTCCAGGGCGAGCAGCAACAGCTCTTCCGGAATTGTTCTGCGGCTCTTGCCCATCCATGCCTCCCCGCGTGGATGAATGACAGGGTGACGCCTCTCACACCGGCCTGTCGAGAGCGCCTTTTCCATATCTGCGGGAACCGGCTGGTATGTCGTCCTCGTCTACGGGGGCGGCGGTGGTGTCGCAGACAGGTCGTGGGCCGGTCGCGGGGACCATGGCATGAGTGGGTCGTGAAGGGCCGGGGCGCCGCCGGGCGCCCCGGATGACGCGTCGAGGAGGTCTGCGTGGCGGGCGAGTCCCCCGGCAGGGAGAAGCAGCACGAAATGTCGGGGGAGGCGGCCTCGTCGCAGGCCGTGGATCCGAGGCTGGCGGTGTTCGGGACGCCTGCTGGGGCGCATGAGGCCGCTGGGGCGGGCACCGCGCCCGCCCGGCCGGACACCCCGCCCGCCGCGGGCGGCTCCGCGCCCGGCGCCGATTCGCCCCAACTGCCCGCCTCCGACGCCCGGCCGCGCGCCGCCGCCGCGTCCACCGCGGACTCCGGTGCGGATACGCCGGGTGAGGTAGCCGTTCTGGACACCGCTGACGCCACCCTTACTCCCGAGGTCCCTTCCGTCCCTTCTGTGGAGGCCGGGGAGCCGTCGAAAACGGAACCAAATCGTGATCCTGCGCCTGGGGCTGATGAGGCGGAGGAGGCTGCTGAGGCGGCTGAGGTAAGTGAACGTTCAACTCGGAAGGCGGAGCCGACGGCCTCGCCGGCCGACCCTGACACCCCCGCCGATGCCCCCCGCGACGCCCCGCCGGCCACCGAGCCGAGCACGCCGGGCACACCGGAGCGCACTCCGGTGGAGGAAGCGGGCGCTCGTCCGGCCGCCGCCCGAGAGGGTGAGCTTGCGGACTCCGGTGGGGGCGAGGCGGAGGAGGGTGCGGGGTCCGCGGAGGAGGGCGCCGAGTCCGCCGGGAACGCCGAGCCCGGCGGGGACGCCCGGGAGCCGGGTGCCGCGCAGGGCGCGGAGGCGGATGAGGACGAGGAGGAGGGCGCCGACGGGGGGCCCGAGGACGCCGCGCCGGGGGCCGCTGACGCCGACGCCGCCGACGCCGCCGACGCCGCCGCCGACGCCGCCGCCGAGTCCGCTGAGGACGAGGACGTACGGCCGGGGGCCGAGCCCGCCGACGTACCGGCCGACGCGCCCGCCGACGCCTCCGAGCCCGAGGACACCGGTGTGCACCGCGCCGCGGTCCGCCGCTCGCTGCTCCGGCCGCTGGTGTCGGACCTGCCCGCCGAGCGGCCCGCCGCGCCCCCGGCCGCCGCGTCACCGGACGGCGCCGCCGCCGCGACCGGCGACGAACCGGACGCCGAGGAGTCGCTGGGCCCCGACGGCACCCGGGTCATGCAGAAGCCCCAGGTGCTGCCGCCCGGTTCCGGCCACACCGGCTCCACGCCGCTGAAGCTGCTCGCCGCGCTCACCAACACCCCGCCGCCCAAGCCCACGCTGCTGCGCAGCATCGGCCGCCGGTTCAAGATCTGGACCCCGGTCGTCGTGCTGCTCGCGGTGATCTTCGTGATCGTCCAGGCGGTGCGGCCGCTGCCGACGCCCACCCTGAAGGCGACCACCGCGTCCTCGTACGCCTTCCCGGGCGCCGCCCTGCCGACGGCGATGCCGTGGCCGGCCGAGGGCCAGTCCGTCGCCGAGGTCGAGGGCGTCGGCTCCCTCGGCGTGCACGGTGCGCAGACCCCCGTGCCCATCGCCAGCCTCACCAAGGTGATGACCGCCTACATCGTGCTGCGCGACCACCCGATCAACGGCGCCTCCCAGAACGGCCCGATGATCCCCGTCGACAAGCAGGCCGCCGAGGAGTCCACCTCCGTAAACCAGTCGACCGCCCACGTCACGGAGGGCCAGCAGTTCACCGAACGGCAGATGCTGCAACTGCTCCTCGTGCCCTCCGGCAACAACATCGCCCGCCTGCTCGCCCGTTGGGACGCCGGCACGCAGGAGGCCTTCGTCGCGAAGATGACCGCGACGGCGAAGACGCTCGGCATGAACCACACCACGTACACCGGTGCCAGCGGCTTCGAGGAGACCACCGTCAGCACCGCCGTCGACCAGCTCACGCTGGCGCGCGAGGTCATGAAGAACGAGGCCTTCCGGTCGGTCGTCGCCCTCGCCAACGTCACGATCCCCGGCGTCGGCACGATCTACAACAACAACAACGACCTGGTGAAGCCGGGCGTCGTCGGCATCAAGACCGGCTCCAGCACCCCCGCGGGCGGCGCGCTGATGTGGGCCGCGCACAAGACCGTCGGCGGCAAGCAGCAGCTGATCCTCGGCGTCGTGCTCCAGCAGCACGGCGGCGTCACCGTCAACGACAGCCTCAATGCGGCGCTGGTGCGCAGCCAGCAGCTCATCGAGTCCGTCCAGGGCGGGCTGACGTCCGCGACCGTCGTGAAGAAGGGCGAGGTCGTGGGCAACGTCGACGACGGGGTGGGCGGCTCGACGCCGGTAGTCGCCGCGGCCGACCTCACCGCGCCCGGCTGGCCCGGCCTGCACACCCCCGTGACCCTCACCCCGCTCCCGGGCGGCCTCCCGCACAGCGCGAAGGCCGGCACGACGGTCGGCACGCTCACGATCGGCTCGGGCCCCGACGCCACGAAGGTCCCGGCCGTGCTGGGTTCGGATCTGACGTCGCCGTCGTTCGGCGCGAAGCTCACGCATTTCTGAGCGGTGCGCCTCGGGGCGCGTGGTGCGGTGCGGTGTGCGACCTTCCCTGTGGTGGGTGGTTGCTCGCGCCGTTCTCCCCCAGAGCTTCGCCTGGGAGGTACCCCCACGCGCCCCTTTGCGCGGCGCGCCGCCGGGTGGGTCGGGGGCCGCCACGGGGCACCTCCTCGGAATGCGCCTTCACCCTCCTACGTAGGGGCTGAGCCCCTCCCAGCGCATTCCTGCGGGGGCACCCCGCACCGTCCCCCTCCTGGCCGGTTCAGCGGCTACCTGCCGGTGGGGGTGAGCGTCTCCGGGCGCGGCTACGGGGGACAGTTCTCGTTTCTCGGGGCGCGGCTGCGGGCGAGAGTTGCCGTTTTTAGGGGCGCGGGGAACTGCGCGACAAGCCCCCACCGGGGGGAAGGCGAGCTGCCACCGCAAGTGGCAACCACCTGGGGGCGCGGGGAACTTCTACGTGGAGAGTTCGCGTTCGAGGGGGGTGCGGAAGCGCGGAGTCACCCGGACGGGGCCCAGCGCTGGGGCGAGCCGGGCGGCGGCCCGCTCCACCGCGTCGGCGGCCTCGGGACCGCGGTCGGCGAGCAGCCGCCAGGCGATTTCGCCGTCCGGGCGCTGGCCCCATCCGCCGATGACCTCGCCGTCCCACCAGACGGTGGGCCCGATGTTGCCGGAGCGGTCGAAGAGCGCCTCGTTGCCTTCGGGCAGGAACCATCCGCGGTCGCGCCAGGCCATGGGGAGCGGGTCGAGCGCGGGCAGCAGGAGGGCGGCGCCGTCCGCCGTGGCGGGCGCGGGGGCGTCGGGGAGGGCGTGGGCGGTGGCGCCGTCGTCGAGGACGACCGCCTCCGCCCCGGCGGCGGCGAGCGCCTTGCGGGTCTCGCCCAGCCCCCAGCCGGTCCACCACTTGAGGTCGGCCTCGGTGCCGGGCCCGTACGCGCGGAGCCAGGCGCGGGCGAGTGCGGCGCGTGCGGGTTCCTCGGGGACCTCGGGCAGCGGTTCCGCGTTGGCCCAGCGGAACTGCCCGCTGATCCAGGATCCGGCGGGACGGCGCCGTTCGATGCGCCCTTCGGCGGCCATGAGGCGGATGACGCGGCTGGCGATGTTCTGCGTGGCCTCGTACGGTTTGCCGCGCGCGACGACGACCTGTTCGCGCAGCCGCGGGACGAGCCGGGAGAGCTGTGCCCCGCTGCTGTCGGGGTGGGCGGCGAGTGTGGCGACGACCTCGGCCTCCAGGTCCGCGAGCCACGCGGCGTCCCACCCGCCGCCGTCGGCGAGGAAGGTGAGCACGTCCTTGCGCATCTTGACGGTGACGCGGCGTCCGGCGGCGGCGTAGACCTGCGGGGCGAAGTCCCGGTCGACGACGAACATGGTGCGCCGCATCGCGAGCATCCGGGTGAGGGCGGGCGGTTCGCCGTACAGCGCGGTGTCCAGCGCCGCCATGGCGGCGAGGGGGTCGGCCGCCCGCGCGGCGACGCTCAGGTGGACGGTGGCCGGATCCGTCGCGTGCAGGGCCACGACGTCCCGCACCACGTCCGTGACGTCAACTGCTCCGACGCCGACCCGCGCCCGCCGTGCCTGTCCCATCCCCCCATCCTCCCCGAACGGCGCCGGTACATTGCCACGGCTCGGCAATATGCGGCGGCGTCCGGGGCCGGGCGGGGTCAGCGCGGCGTGAACGCCCGCAGGCGCAGGCTGTTGGCGACCACGAACACCGAGGAGAAGGCCATCGCCGCCCCGGCGATCATCGGGTTGAGCAGCCCCGCGGCGGCGAGCGGCAGCGCGGCCACGTTGTAGGCGAAGGCCCAGAAGAGGTTGGAGCGGATCGTGCGCAGGGTGCGCCGGGCCAGGCGGATCGCGTCGGCGGCGACCCGCAGGTCCCCGCGGACGAGCGTGAGGTCGCCCGCCTCGATCGCCGCGTCGGTGCCGGTGCCCATCGCGAGGCCGAGGTCGGCCTGGGCGAGCGCCGCCGCGTCGTTGACGCCGTCGCCGACCATGGCGACCGTACGGCCCTCGGCCTGGAGGGCGCGCACGACGGCGACCTTGTCCTCGGGCAGCACCTCGGCGTGGACGTCCTCGGCGGCGATGCCGACCTGCGCGGCGACGGCGGCCGCCACGGCGGCGTTGTCACCGGTGAGCAGGACGGGCCGCAGCCCGAGGCCGCGCAGCCGCCGTACGGCCTCCGCGCTGCCGTCCTTGACGGCGTCCGCGACCACCAGGACCGCCCGCGCGCGGCCGTCCCAGGCGACGGCGACGGCCGTGCCGCCGTCGGCCTCCGCCGCCGCCTTGGCGCGTACCAGCTCCTCCGGCAGCGGCATGCCCCGCTCGGCGAGCAGCCGTTCGCGCCCGGCGAGGACGGTGCGGCCGTCGACGGTGCCCTCCACTCCGAGGCCGGGCAGGTTGCGGAAGCCGGTGACGTCGGGCAGTTCGCCGGCCCGTTCTGCCGCGCCTGCGGCGATCGCCCGGGCGATGGGGTGTTCGGAGGCGTGCTCCAGCGCGCCCGCGCGGCGCAGCGCGTCCCGTTCGTCGACGCCGTCTGCCACCAGCACCGACCGCAGCGTCATCGAACCCGTCGTGACCGTACCGGTCTTGTCGAGCACCACGGTGTCCACGGCGCGGGTTGACTCCAGCACCTCGGGCCCCTTGATGAGGATGCCGAGCTGCGCGCCGCGCCCGGTGCCGACCAGCAGCGCGGTGGGCGTCGCGAGGCCGAGCGCGCACGGGCACGCGATGATCAGCACCGCGACGGCCGCGGTGAAGGCCGCCTGCGGCCCCTCGCCGAGCGCCAGCCACACCCCGAGCGTGCCGAGCGCCAGCAGGATCACGGCGGGCACGAAGACCGCCGAGATGCGGTCGGCGAGCCGCTGCGCGGCCGCCTTGCCGTTCTGCGCGTCCTCCACGAGGCGGGCCATCCGGGCGAGCTGGGTGTCGGCGCCGACCCGGGTCGCCTCGACGACCAGCCGGCCGCCCGCGTTGACGGTCGCGCCGGCGACCCGGTCGCCGGGCCCGACCTCGACGGGCACCGACTCGCCGGTGAGCATCGACGCGTCCACCGCCGAGGTGCCCTCGCGCACCAGGCCGTCGGTGGCGATCTTCTCGCCGGGGCGTACGACGAAGCGGTCGCCGACGGCCAGCTCGCCGATCGGCACACGCACCTCCGAGCTGTCGCGCAGCACCGTGACGTCCTTGGCGCCGAGTTCCAGCAGCGCGCGCAGCGCGGCCCCGGCACGCCGCTTGGCGCGGGCCTCGAAGTAGCGGCCCGCGAGGATGAAGGCGGTGACGCCGGAGGCCGCCTCCAGGTAGATCTGCCCGCCGCCGTCCTGCCGGGAGACGGTGAGGCGGAAGGAGTCGGTCATGCCGGCCATCCCGGCGTCACCGAAGAACAGCGCCCACAGCGACCACCCGAAGGCGGCGAGGGTGCCGACCGACACCAGGGTGTCCATGGTCGCGGCGCCGTGCCGAAGATTCGTCCAGGCGGCGCGGTGGAAGGGCCAGCCGCCGTAGACGACGACGGGCGCGGCGAGCGTGAGCGAGAGCCACTGCCAGTTGTCGAACTGCGCCGCGGGCACCATCGCCATCACGATCACCGGGACGGAGAGGACGACGGCGGTCAGCAGACGCCGGCGCAGCGCGTCCGCTTCGCCGCCCTCCTTCTCCGCCCGCTGCCCGTCCTGCGGACCGGCCGCCGGGGGAGCGGGGGGCGGGGGGAGCGCGGCGGTGTAGCCGGTGGCCTCGACGGTCGCGATCAGGTCCGCGACGGCCACGGGGCCGTGGAAGCCGACCTTCGCCTTCTCGGTGGCGTAGTTGACGGTGGCCGTCACTCCGTCCATCCGGTTGAGCTTCTTCTCGACCCTGGCCGCGCAGGACGCGCACGTCATGCCGCCGATCTCCAGCTCGACCCAGTCGCCGGTGCCGCCGGCCGTGTCGCTGCCGCTGCCGCCGCCGCTGGCGTCCGTACCGGCGGCGTGCTGCCGTACGCCGCTGCCGTTCGTCGTCGTCACCGCTTCGCTCCCCTCGTCACTGCCCCCTGGTGGTGGTCAGGCCCGGCCGACCAGCTCGTAGCCGGCCTCGTCCACGGCGGCCCGCACGGCCGCGTCGTCGACGGGCTGGTCGGAGTCGACCGTCACCAGTCCGGTCGAGGCGACCGCCTTGACGGACGTGACGCCGGGGATCGTGGTGACCTCGCGGGTGACCGCGGATTCGCAGTGGCCGCAGGACATGCCGGACACCGTGTAGACCGTCTGGCTCATGCTGTGCTCCTCGTCGCGCGCGTGGGGGACGGCTCTTTCCGTCTCCGCTCCTCCGAGGATATACCCCCTAGGGGTATGGCGCGAACACCCCCAGGGGGTATTCGCCCCGTGCTTTCCGTCACGCGCCGCCTTCCCCGCCGCCCGCTGTCTCGTCCGCTGTCTCGTCCGTCGGCCCCTCCGCGGCCAGCCGGTCCAGCAGGGTCACGGCGAGCCGCAGCACCTCGCGCTCGGTGGCGTTGAGTTCGCTATCGATACGCGACCGCAGCCAGGTGTCCATGACGGCGACATCGTGCGCCATCGCCGTGTAGCCGCGCTCGGTCAGCACCACGACCTGGCTGCGTCCGTCCTCCGCCGCCCGGCTCCGGCTCACCATGCCGTCCCGGGTGAGCGCGGCGAGCGTGCGGGTCAGCGACTGCGGCTGCACGTGCAGTGCCGCGGCCAGCGCGCCGGGCGTCGACGGTCCCGCCCGGTAGAGCTGCGCGAGCACGCCGAGCCGCCCGCTGGGCATGGCGTCCGGCGGGCGCTCGGCGCGCATCCGGCGGCCGAGCCGGTTGACGGCCCGGCGCAGATCGGCCACGGGGTCGTCGGGCGGCGGAGAAAACATGAGGCTTCTTTCGTAAGCTTGGCGTACTATCTGAAGGGCTGGTGGTCCGCTGTTCGGCCGGTAATCGATAGCCGACGGTCGAAAACTGGGACGCCGCGCGTAATAATCGATGGTCGAGAAGAGGTAATCGCGTGCTGGACCGGCTGCGCCTGCTCGACCCCGGACGGGTACGGCTGCACACCGCGGCCCGCACGATCCTCGCGGCACTCGCCGCGCTGCTGACGTCCGCGGCGGTGTGCGCGGCCGAGGATCTGCCCGGCGCGCTCGTGGTGATCGCGACCGTCGTGGCCGTCATGCTCTCCCGCTCCCTGCACGGGACCAGCCTCGCGCATCGCCTCACCGCCCTGCTGCACGTCCCCGTCGTCGGCCTGCTCGCGGCGGTCGTCGGCCGCTTCATGCTGCACCACACGTGGCTCGGCGCGGCCATGTACGTCGCCGCGGTGACCGCGGCCCGCTACGTGATGCGCTTCGGCGGCACGGTCCGCGCCCTCGGCCGGCTCGCCCTGGGCCCGGTCATCGCGGTCCTCGTCGTCCCCGTCCCGCCAGGCGCCGCCGAGGCGGCCCGGCCGTGGTGGGCCGCCTCGGCCGGGGCGCTCGCCGTCGCCTGTGTGCTGCTCTCCCAGGCGGTCCTCCCGTCCCGCCCCGCCCGTGAGGCCGCGAGCGCCGCCCTCGACGTCCTCCGCGCCGCCCGCCGCCTCCAGGGCCTCCCCCCGGCCGCCCCGGCCCGCACCCGCGCCCGCGCCGCGCTCGCCCTCCACCGGGCGGCCCTCACCGCCGAGGACCGCCTCGCCGCCGCCACCCCCGCGTCACCGTCCTTCGGCGCACTGGCCGCCGCGGTGCTGCACGCCGAGGTTCTGGCCACCACGTCCGGCCCGGCACGGGTGAGCGGAGCGGCGGGCCCCGCCGACCCGCCCCCGGCTCACGCCCTCGCCCGCCTCCTGCCCGGCAGGCGGTCCGCCGTCGAGGCCCGGCCCCCGGGGACCGCGGCGGAGGGTCCGGCGGAAACCGCGGCGGCGGGTGTCGTCGCCGCCGCGGCGGCCGTCCGCGCGACCCGGGCCCGCGAGCGCCCCGCTCCCCAGCCTCCCCGCGGCCCCCGCCCCGGCCCGGTCCGCAAGGGCCCGCAGCCCCAGACACGTCTGACCGCCCAGCTCGCCGCCGCCATGGCGCTGGCCTTCGCCGCCGGACACCTGGTCTTCCCGCACCACTGGACCTGGACGGTGATCACCGCGTTCGTCGTGTGCAGCGCCGCCCGCGCCCGCGGCGACGTGGTGCACCGCAGCGTCCTGCGGATCGGCGGCGCCGTGGCCGGGGCGGTGACCGGCACGCTCGCCGCCCACCTGGTGGCGGGCACGCCGCCGGCCGCCGTGGCGGTGATCTTCGGCTACCTGTTCGTCGGAGTGTGGCTGCGCGACGTGAACTACGCGGTGTGGGCGTTCTGCGTGACGAGCCTGCTCGCCGTCCTCTACTCGCTGAACGGCGAGCACGACACCGCCGCGCTGCTGCTCCAGCGGCCGAAAGGCATCCTCCTCGGCTCGGCCTGCGGCGTCGTCGCGGCGTACTTCGTGCTGCCACTGCGCACGGAGACGGTGATGCGGGCGCGGGCCGCTCGCGCCCTCCAGGCCCTCCAGGACCTGCTCGCCGCCGTACGCGAGCCCGATCCGAAGCCGGCCGCCCTGCGCACGCTGGCCCGCACCGCCGACCGCGCGACCCGCGACCTCGGCGACGCGGCCGCCTCCGCGCGAGCCCACCGGGCCCTCCTCGCCCGCCGGACGCGCCGGACACAGCGCCGCCCGGCACCCCACGCCGCGGACTGGGCGGACACCCTGGCGGCCTGCGTCCACGAGGCCCGCGCCCTCGCGGCCCTGCCCCCCGAAGCCCTCGCCGCGGCCCGGCCGCACCTCGGCCTGACCGCCCGCAACCTGGGCCAGGTGCGCCGCCGCCTCGGCCACCGCCCCGAGGCCGAACCGCCGCGCCCCGTCACCGCCCCGCCCGTCCACCACCTCAACGCGGCCCTGGCCACCCTCTACGCCCAGCTCCCCGCGCCCCGCAAAGGCGCCGCACCACGGACCCCGGCCCCTTCCGGCGCCGGGCCCGCGCAGCCGCCCGGCCGGCCCGTGGCGCCCCCCGCCTCCTGAGATCTTCCGCACTCCCGCCACCACCCCCACCGGATCCGGGACGGGGGGCTCTACCCTGGTCGGGTCGGCGCGTACCCCGGCAGGGACGCGACCTACTCACCCAGGAGGCGGCACCGTGCTGCGCACCATGTTCAAGTCCAAGATCCACCGCGCCACCGTGACCCAGGCGGACCTGCACTACGTGGGCTCCGTGACGGTCGACGCCGATCTGATGGACGCCGCGGACCTGCTGCCCGGCGAACTCGTGCACATCGTCGACATCACCAACGGCGCCCGCCTGGAGACCTACGTCATCGAGGGCGAGCGCGGCTCCGGCGTCATCGGCATCAACGGCGCCGCGGCCCACCTCGTCCACCCCGGCGACCTGGTGATCCTCATCAGCTACGCCCAGGTCGACACCGTGGAGGCCCGTACGCTGCGGCCCGCGGTCGTGCACGTCGATGCCGGCAACCGCATCGTCGCCCTCGGCACGGACACCGCGGAACCCGCGCCCGGCAGCGACTCCGTGCGCCCCCCGCACGCCGTCGCGCCGCTGCACGCGACCGTCTGACGCCCTACCGGCAAGGACGACGCCCCGGTCCACCGGGCCGGGGCACCTGCGAAGCGGCGCGGCCGCCCGTGCTGTCGCCGCTCTACGCCGCCGTCATCACCGCGGCGCCCATGACCTGCCCGGACACCGCACGTATCTCGACCCGCGCGCCGCGTGCGGCAGCGGTCCAACGGGCGCGCAACCGCGCCAGCTCAGTGAGCTCCTCGGCCGTCCACGGCCGGTCGCCGTGCTCCTGGACGTAGGCCCGGAGCGCTGCGTTCGCCTGATCGAGACTTCCCCCGTACATGCGATCCACCCTAGACGGACCCACTGACAATCCCGAACCGGAAAAGCCGCCCCGCGTGGCGCCCCCGGCGTGCCGGGCCGGAGCCGTGGCGCCCTGCCCGCAGCGCGCTGACCAGCGCCGAAGGCCGTACGTACGGCGCGGGGTGACGGGTTGTCAGTGCCGGGTGCCATGCTGAGTGTGAGAGAGGACACAGCGTCCAAATCCGGCAGATCGCCCGGGGCCGACGGGCCCGCGGCGGTCGCACGGCACAGCGCACCACGGAGGTCCGCATGCTCACCGACGACTACGTCCCCGGCGCGCCCAACTGGCTCGACCTGGGGAGCCGTGACGTCCCGGCGGCCGCCGCCTTCTACGGCGAGCTGCTCGGCTGGGAGTTCGCCACGGCGGGCCCGGAGGCGGGGGAGTACGGCATGTTCACCGTCGGCGGCGACACGGTCGCCGCCCTTGGTCCGCTCCAGGACCCGGGCGCCCGCCCGGCGTGGACGGTGTACTTCCACACCGCCGACGCCGACGCGACCACCAGGGCCGTCGAGCAGGCCGGCGGCAGCGTCCGCTTCCCGCCCATGCCGGTCGCCGAGCACGGGCGGCTCGCCGGGTACACCGACCCGAGCGGCGCCGAGTTCGCCGTGTGGGAGCCCGGCACGACCTCCGGCCTGGACCGCGTCGGCGCCCACGCCCTGTGCTGGACGGAGCTGTACACCCCGGACGCGGCAAGGGCGAAGGAGTTCTACGGCTCGGTCCTGGCGTGGGATTACGAGGAGGTCCCGCTGCCCGGCGACGCGGGCTCGTACGTGATCGCCTCCAGGAGCGGCGGCGGCCAGGAGGGCTCGCACAGCGGCATCATGCAGCTCGGCACCGACCTGCTCCCGGAAGGCACGAGCTACTGGCAGCCGTACTTCTCGGTGGACGACGTCGACGCGACGGTGGCGAAGGCCGCCGAGCGCCGTGCCGCCGTCCTGATGCCGGGCACGGACATGGCGGGCGTGGGCCGGCTCGCCCTGCTCAGGGATCCCGAAGGGGCGTTCTTCGCGCTGCTCCACCCGACCACCCCGGCCCCTCAGCCGGGCGGCTGACGCTTGCGGCCTCGTCACCGTCCGGCCAGGCGACGAGCCGCCGCGCGCTCTCGAAGCGCACCTCCCGCCCCGTCAGCGGATCGGTGAACTCCAGCGCCCGCGCCAGCAGCTGCAGCGGGTGCGACCAGTCGTCCGCGGCCGCCTCCGGCAGCAGCCGCGGATAGACCGGGTCGCCCAGCAGCGGCAGCCCCAGGCCGCTCATGTGCAGGCGCAGCTGATGGGTACGCCCCGTCGCGGGCAGGAGCCGGTAGCGGCCCAGGTCACCGCGCCGGGCCAGCAGCTCCACGCGCGTCTGCGCGTTCGGCGGGCCGTCCGCGCGCTCCTCCGCGGCCATCCGCCCGCGCTCCTTGACGATCCGGCTGCGCAGCGTGCACGGCAGCCGCACCGCCGGGTCGTAGGCGGCGACGGCCTCGTACTCCTTGCGCACCCGCCGGTCGCGGAAGAGCGTCTGGTACGCGCCGCGGTCCTCGGGCCGCACCACGAAGAGCACCAGGCCCGCCGTGAGCCGGTCGAGCCGGTGCGCGGGAGTGAGGTGGGGCAGGCCCAGGTCACGCCGCAGCCGGGCCAGCGCGGTCTGCGCGACATGCCGGCCGCGCGGTGTGGTGGCCAGGAAGTGCGGCTTGTCGGCGACGACGGTGCGCTCGTCACGGTGGACGACCCCGACCGGAAACGGCACCTCCGGCTCGGCCGGCCGCTCGCGGTGGAACCACACCCAGCCACCCGGCACGTACGCTGTCGACGCCAGCACCGGCCCGTCGGCGGTGACGAAGTCCCCCGCGGCGAGCATCTCCTCGACCCGCGCCGCGCCCAGCACGGGCCCGTACCGCCCGAGCAGGTGCTCGCGCACCGTCGCCCAGCCCGACCCGCCCGACCCGTCACCCGGCAGCCGCAGCCGCACCGGGTCCACACCCGCCCGCTGCGGCAGCGGCGACGGCGGCGGCCTGCGCCCTGCCCTGCGCGCCACGTCCCCGCACCTCTCCCGCTGCTCACCCGTACCGTCCGGCCGCCCCAGGCTACGCGGCGGCCGGACGGCGCCCCTCCGCTCTCACCCCGCGTCCGCGGTGAGCGCGGCCAGCAGCGCGCGCCCGGCGGGCCAGTCGCCCAGGCCGCTCGCGGAGTTGAGATGCCCGTGCGCGCCCCCGGACTCCCACCGCGCCCCCCACCCCCGTGCCAACCCGGCCGACACCCCCGGATCGCAGTACGGGTCGTCCTCACCGGCCACCACCACCGCGGGGCACGGCAGCGTCCGCGCGGCCAGCCCGGCGAACGACGGCGCCGCCGCCCGCGGGAAGGCCGGCCCCCGCGGGTCGGGCGGCGCGACGAGGAAGGCCGCCACACCGGCCGGCCGTACCTCCGCCAGCCAGCACGCCGCCGCCCAGCACCCCAGGCTGTGCGCCACGAGCACCACGGGTTCCGCCGCCCCGCCCGCCGCCCCGCCCACCGCCTCGTAACCGGCCTGCACCGCCCGCACCCAGTCCGCCAGCTCCGGCGCGGTCCACGACCCCGGCGCGATGCGCACGGCCGCGCCGTCCCACTCCTGCTGCCACCGGCTCTGCCAGTGCAGCTCGTCGGAACCGTCGATTCCTGGGATGACCACATATGCGACCATCGCCTATCGCCTCCTCTTCTGCGCCCGCTCCACGTGCGCGGGACTGCCGACTGCGGCCGATTGTCGATGGGCGAAATCGACCATGGGGGCGGCGCAAGCGATCGATAGGAAAGTGGACGTGACAACGAGGGAATCGCTCGACGCTATCGATAGCGCGATCATCAGCCTGCTCCAGACCGACGGCAGGCTCACCGGCGCCGAGGTCGGCCGCCGCGTCGGCCTCTCCCAGCCGGCCGCCGCCGCGCGCATCCAGCGGCTGGAGCGCAGCGGCGTCATCACCGGCTACCGCGCCGTGGTCGCCCCCGCCGCGCTCGGCCTGGCCATCCACGCCGTCGTGCGCCTGCGCACCACCCACGCCCGCCTCGCCCAGGCCCTCGCGCTGGCCGAGGCGACCTCCGAGGTCGTCTCCACCCTCCGCCTGACCGGCGAGGACTGCCTCCTGCTCGACATCCACTGCACCCACGCCGAGCGCCTGGAGGAGATCGTCGACACCCTGGCCCGCCACGGCGCGGTGACCACCTCCCTGGTCCTGCGCAGCTACCCGCCCAAGCCCCTCCCTGTCCGGCACCCGCCCGAAGCGGCCGACCCGGGCCCGTTGACGGCCCCGTGAGGGGGTGTCACACTAATCACATGGCGAAGCCATGCCCTCATCCAGGTGAGGGCATCCGGTTCTGATCCGGACCCTCCCACGACGGGTGACCGAGTGGTCGAGGGGCGCCGTACGGCCACCGTACGGCCGCCGCCGTGAATCGCCACTTCCCCGAGGCCCTGCCGCGCGCGACGCCCGCGCGAGCCCGCGGCCGCCGTTCGCGCACCCTGGAGCAGCCGTGTTGCCGACCGCGTACGCGTCCCTCTTCATGGATCCGGAACTGAACCACAGCTCCGGCTACTTCACGGACGACTCCACCCCCCTTCCCGAGGCCCAGCGTGCCAAGAACAGGGCCGTGCTGGAGCGCTGCCGCCTCGAACCGTCCCTGCGCCTGCTGGACATCGGCTGCGGCTGGGGCGCCGCCGCCCGCCTGGCCGCCGAGGAGTACGGGGCCCGGGTCGTCGGGCTCACCATCGAGCCCGAGCAGCTCGCCTACGCCGCCCTCCGCGAGGACGAGGCGGGGCCCGGCCGGCCGCGCGTCGACTTCCGGCTCCAGCGGTGGGAGGAGTTCACCGAGCCGGTGGACCGGATCATCTGCGTCAACGCGTTCGAGAACTTCACCGACCGGGAGTCGTTCTTCCCGCACTGCCGTTCGCTGCTCCCGGCCGGGGGCGTCATGGTCGTGCTCACGGTGACGGCGGACCGGAAGGCCTTCCGCGTCATCTCGAAGGAGGCGTTCGTGGAGAGTGCCGGGAAGGCCGGCTTCGAGGTCACCGTCTCGGACTCGCTGGCCCCGCACTACGTGCGCACCCTCGACCACTACGGGCGCAACCTCCGGGCGCGGTGGGACGAGGCGGTCGCCGTCAGGGGCGAGGAGTGGGCGGCCAGGGACCTGAAGTTCTACACGGAGTGCGCCGGATACCTCCGACGGGGGCTCAACGACATGTTCGAGTTCACCCTCGTCGCCAGGTGAGCGGGCAGCCCGCCGCCACTGCCCCGCCGCCACTGCCCCGCCGCAACGCCACCGCCGCACCGCCACCCCCGCTGCCGCACCGCCCGCAGCCACGCCGCACCCGAACCGCGAAGGGCGATCGATGGAAACCGAGGCGTCCCCCCGGCCCCCGCGCACCGGGAGCCCACCTGCCCCGTTCGTGCGGGCCGCCGGTCTGACGAAGACCTACCCGGCCCGGCGCGGGCAGCAGGAGTTCCGGGCCGTCGACGGCATCGACTTCGAGGTGCGGGCCGGGGAGGTCTTCGGCTTCCTCGGCCCGAACGGGGCCGGGAAGTCCACGACCATGCGGATGATCGGCGCGATCTCCCCGCGCACCTCCGGCAGCCTCACCGTCCTCGGCATGGACCCGGACACCCACGGCTCCGCGATCCGCGCACGGCTCGGCGTGGTGCCGCAGGACGACGCGCTCGACCGGGAGCTGACCGTACGGGAGAACCTCTTCATCTACGGCCGCTACTTCGACCTGTCCCGCTCCGCCATCCGCGACCGCAGCGCCGAACTGCTCGACTTCGCCCAGCTCGGCGACAAGGCGGACAGCCCGGTCGAGTCGCTCTCCGGCGGTATGCGCCGACGGCTCACGATCGCCCGGTCCCTCGTCAACAGGCCCAGCATGGTCCTGCTCGACGAGCCCACGACCGGCCTCGACCCCCAGGCGCGGCACGTGCTGTGGGACCGCCTCTACCGGCTCAAGCAGGACGGTGTGACCCTCCTGCTGACCACCCACTACATGGACGAGGCCGAGCAGCTGTGCGACCGGCTCATGGTCGTCGACCACGGCGGCATCGTCGCCCAGGGCTCGCCGGGCGCGCTGATGGCCGAGCACGTCACCCGTGAGGTGCTCGAAGTGCGCTTCCCGCTGGACACCGCCGGGGCCGCGGCGACCGCGCTGCGCGCCTCACCGATGGCGCGGGCGGCCGGCGGCGGGCGGGTGGAGGTGCTGCCGGACCGCGTGCTGGTCTACACCGACGACGGCGAGGCGGCGCTCGCCGCCGTCCACTCCCTCGGCCTCGTCCCGCTGACCGCGCTGGTGCGCCGGTCGACCCTCGAGGACGTCTTCCTCACGCTGACCGGCCGTTCGCTCGTCGACTGAAGGGCCGGGAAACCGCATGCTCCGCTTCTTCGGCTATCTCTTCCTGCGCTACCGGAGGACCTGGCGCGGCTCCTTCTTCGTCAGCGTCCTCAACCCCGTGCTCTTCCTCGTCGGTATCGGCGCGGGGCTCGGCCACCTCGTCGACCGGCACGCGCCCGCGCAGCTGGCGGGCGCGGGCTACGCCGCGTTCTTCGCGCCCGGCATGCTCGCCGCCGCCACGATGCAGACCGCCTACCTGGAGGCCTCCTGGTCGGTGACCCGGGCGGCCTTCCCCGGCGGGGCGTACCAGGACGCCGCCCCCACACCGCTCGATCCGGAGGAGGTGATGTCCGGTCACATGCTCTACGTGCTCTTCCGGGTCGTCAGCTCCAGTGCCGCGTTCGTGTGCGTCATGGCCGCCGCGGACCTGGTGAGCGTGGCGCGGGCGGCCGGGGTGCTGGCCGCGGCCACCCTCACCGGCGTCGCCTTCGCCACTCCCACGGCCGCCTGGGCGGTGGGGGTGCGTGTCCAGCGGCGCACCAACACCGTGTTCCGCATGGTGATCATGCCCATGTACATGTTCTCCGGCAGCTTCTTCGCCCTGGACCAGCTGCCCGGCCCCGTCCGGGTCGCGGTCGAGGCGCTGCCGCTGGCGCAGGGCGTCGAACTGTGCCGCTCGCTCGCCCTCGGTACCGCGGGCGCGCTCGCCACCGCCGGGCACGCCGCCTACCTGTGCGTGCTCGCCGGAGCCGGCTACGTGATCGCCCGTACGACCTACCGCCGGAGGCTGCACGCATGACGACGATGTCACCGGCGGCGTCCGGGGCCGCCCCGGCGGCGCCGCCCGACGCGTGGAAGTGGCGCCGGGCGGCGGCGCTGGTCGAGCGCAACCTGATGGTCTACCGGCGCTCGGTCACCCCGCTCGCCTTCGGCCTGGTCGAGCCGATCATGTACCTGCTGACGATCGGCTTCGGGGTCGGCGGGCTGGTGGGCACCGTCCCGGGCGTCGACGTGCGCTACCCGGCGTACGTCGCCCCCGCGATCCTCGCCACCACCGCGATGAACACGGCCTTCAACCAGACCAGCCGTGAGGTCTTCGCCCGGATCACCTTCGAGCGGACCTACCAGGCGATCGTGCCGACGCCGCTGTCCCCGGCGGACATCGCGATCGGCGAGATCGCCGGCGCGCTGATCAACGGCCTGCTCACCTCGGTGGGGTTCCTCGCGGCCGCCGCGCTCCTCGGTCTGGCGGTGTCGCCCGGGATCCTGCTGGCGATTCCCTCGGCGGCCGTCGTCGGCTACGCCTTCGCCGCGTGCGGCCTGGCCGTGACCACCTTCGTGCGGGACTACCCCGACTTCCAGTACGTGCAGCTGTTCATGCTGCCGATGTACCTGTTCGCGACGACGTTCTACCCGCTGTCCACCTACCCGCGCCGGCTCCAGCCGGTCATCGAGGTGCTGCCGCTCTACCAGGGCATCGTCCTCGTCCGCGATCCCGCGCTCGGTTCCTGGCAGGCGGGCCCGATCCTCGTCGCCACCGTCTACCTGCTGTGCCTGGGCGCCCTGGCCACGGCCGTCGCGACGCGCCGGCTGCACCGCAAGCTGCACGTGTGACCGCGACGCCAGATCCCCGAAGGGAGCCATGCCATGTGCTGCGGTGCGCCGAGCCCGTGCCAGGAGGAGTCCGCGGAGCTGCCGTTCACCTGGACCGGCTCCCGGCCGGGTCCCCGGTCGGGCCCCATGACATGGCCGCAGCTGGCGATATGGGCCGTCGTCAGGTGGGAGGGGGAGAACGCCTTCCGCCGCAACGTGGTGCGCACCTGGACCTTCGACGAGGGCGTCGACCACGAGCGTGCCGTCGGCGCGTTCCGCGCCCTGGTCGACCACTTCGAGACGCTGCGCACCGTCTTCGCCGCCGAGGGTCCGCCGCGGCAGCGGCTCCTGGAGTCCGGCGCGGTCCCCGTGACGCTGCACCGCACCACCTCCGCCGGGCTGGACGGGTGCGCCGCCGTGCTGGCCGACCGGCTCAGGAGACCGTCGTTCGACCTCGCGGCCGACGTGCCGGTCCGGCTGGGGATGTCCATGGCCGGCGGGCGCGTGTTCCGGGTCGTCGTCGCGGTCTCCCACGTCGCCGTCGACGAGATGAGCGTGCAGATCCTGGAGGAGGCCTACCGCTCGCTGGTGGCGCGGGGGGAGGACGCCCTCCGGGACTTCCACGGCGTGAGCGAGCAGCCCCTCGACCGGGCGCGTTTCGAGCACTCCCGGGCCGGGGAGCGCGCCCGCACCCGCACCCTCGGCTACTGGCGCAAGGCCTTCTCCGAGGTCCCCGTCGGCATGCTCACCGGCGGGAGCGAGGCCGGCGCCCGGGCGGAGCGGGCCCGGCTCAGGTCGTACGAGGCGGCGCGGGCGATCAGCGAGCTGACCCGGCGTACCGGCGCGAACTCGACCGCGATCCTCCTCGGCGCCTACGCGGTGGCGGTCGCGGGAAGCCTGGACGTGGCCGAGGTGGCCGTCCGGACCCTGGTGGCGACGCGGAAGCGGTCGGTCGCGCGCCGGTCCGTCGCCGCCCTGAACCTCAACGGGCTCTTCCGGCTGTCCCTGGCGCCCGGCACGACCGTCGGCGACTACTTCCGATCGGCGCAGGACGCCGCCCACAAGGCGGTGGTCTACAGCGAGACCGACCCCGCCGAACTGGACCGCGAACTGGACGTGATCGCGGCCCGCCGCGGCGTCCGCGCCCAGCAGTACCTCTACTTCAACGACATGAGCCGCGGCCAGTTCCGTTGGCAGGACGACACCGGCACCGGCGACGGGCGTCCCGCGGGACCGCGGGACGAGGCGACGGTCGTCCGGACGGTCGACGACAGCACACCGGACCGGGAGTCGAAGCTGCTGCTCGACGTCTACGGCGTCGAGCCCGCGCTGAACATCTGCCTCTACATCGACCGGCGCTCGGTGCCGGTGAGCGCGGTCTCGTTCCTGAGGGCGGTGGAGCGGTTCGTCGTCGAGTCGTCCCGTCGCCCCTCGTCGCCCCTGGCGGAAGCCGCCCGGTCGGCGGCACGGGAACTCGACGCGATCTGAGGCCCCCGCGCCGTCCGGCCGCGCCCCGCGCCCCCGAGGGGCTCACCTGCCCGACAGCCTGCACCGTGCCGCTGCGCAACACCCTGGCGCCGGACGGCGACACCCCCGTCGGTCCGACGTCCCGGGACGGCATCCGGGAGATCCACCGGGAGCTGTGCGACCGCTTCCCGCCGGGAGACCCGGCGCGGACAGGAACGGGGGATCCATGGCCGTGGAGATCGCACGCCGCTTCCTCGTCACCGGCGACGGCCGGCAGCAGGAGGCCACCGGCAGCTCGACGACCGTGCAGGCTTCCTGTCGCCGGCCCCCGAACGCATCGTCCGGGTCCGCCTCGCCGACGACAGGTACGCGAACTCCGCGCTCGTACGCGCCCCGTACACCGCGTGGGCGGCTCACCCGGGCGGCGAGTGACGCCGTGGGGCGGGCCGGTCCGTGGCGTACGCGTCCGGGCCGCCGCCCGGATGAGCGGGACGGCCCGGCGGGGTCAGCGCCCGGGCGCTGCGGCGCGCCGGTCCGGTACGGCGTCCGCCGCGCCGTCCTCCCACCAGACGCGGTACCGCGTGGGCAGCCGCCGCAGGAGGGCGATCCGCTCCGCGAGCACGGGGGCCGCCTCCTCCACCGGCCGGCCGCCGACGAGCGGGGCGGCGGTGTAGATCTTCCGCAGGGAGAACTCCCAGGCGCCGTCCGGCGCGTCCCGGCCGTCCGCCGTGGCGCCCACGAGGTGCGGGGCACCGCGGAGCAGGGCCGCCTCGGCGGCGGTACCCGGTTCTGCCGCCAGCGCCGCCCACAGCTCGTCGTCGGTCAGCCGGGCGGTGCGCTCCGCGCCGGGGCCGTCGGCGGACAGCAGCCGGCGCACCACCCGCTGGAGTACGGCGGTCGGGGCGACGTTGTCCCACGAGGTGTGCAGCAGCGCCTCGTCGCGGACCATGGTGACCAGGGCCTCCGCGACGTCCCGGTCGCCGCTCACGGCGAAGCCCTCCAGCCGCACCCGGCCGAGCAGTTCGGCGGGGTCCACCGGCAGCCGCGCGCCGCAGCGGGCGCTGCGCACGTAGGAGTCCAGGTGGTCCAGGCCCAGCAGCCCGGACGGCGGCGCGAGCACTCCCGGCTCGCGCCGGTCGAGCAGCCCGGCCACGTCCGGGGGTGCGACGCCGTGCCGCTCCAGCACGTCGGCGAGCGGCGCGGTGCCGAGCAGCCGGGCCCCGATCGTGTGGTGGTCCCACCCGCCCAGGCCCTCCAGGCTGTGGCTGAACGGCAGGTGGCCGACGTCGTGCAGCAGCGCCGCGGCACGCAGCAGCCGGTCGTCCGGCCGGAAGTGCGCCGCCAGCGCGAGGACTCCGAGCGAGTGCTCCAGCCGCGTGTAGGACTGCAGCGTGGTGATCGAGGACGCGCCCCCGTGCGCGACGAGGTGCAGGCGCCGTACGGGCGCGGAGCGCAGCAGCTCGGTCTCCAGCGGGCTCAGCCGGACCGTGACGCCCCACAGCGGATCGGTGAAGCGCTCCCCGCGCCCGCCGACGCTCGTCGGGACCGGGCGCAGCGCTGACGTCGGCAAGGTCTCCATCGTGGGTACGACTGTGCCGACGGTCCTGACCGGCTGTCAAACCGCGTGCCCGGCGGGGGAGCCGGGCACGCCGGGCGTGCCGCCGTGCCCGTCCGGCCGCGCTCCGGCACGCGCTCCGGCCCGCGCGGGGCGCGGCTACCCGGCGGGGGCGGGCGACACGCTCCCGTCCCGTACGACCACGGTCGTGCCGTCCTCGATCCCGGTGAGATCGCCCTGGAGGACCGCGGGGATCCGCTGCGCGCGCAGGGTGATCGCGAGATGGCTCAGCTGGGAGCCGGTCTCGAAGACGAACCCGGCGGCCCAGGGCAGCAGCAGCGCGAGTTCGATGCGCGGGCGGTCGGCGACGACGATCCACGAGCGCTCGGGGAGCCACGGCCGCGCACCGCGGAACCGTGCGAGCACCGGGAGGTCGTACGCGGCGCCGTTGACGGCGTCTGCACTGATCGCGTAGCCGTTGGAGAGGTCCGCCGGGAGGTCGTCCGGCCCGACCCGGACGACCGTTCCCGTCGCCCGGCCCTCTGAGAGCACCGCCGTCGACGGCTCCAGCGGATCGTTCTCGAACGAGGCGTCGGCCAGCCACGCCCTGCCGTCCCAGATCCACCACTCGGGCCGGATGCCCGGCCGCGCCGACTCCAGGGCGCGCGTCCAGCGGGCGAGCCGCTGCGCCAGCCCGGCCGGGAGGGCGTCGGCGACCCGCCCGTAGGGGCCGCGGGCGATGCGGTTCTCCTCCGGGACCAGCCGCTCGACGGCCGTCTGCAGCGCCCTGGTCTCCCGGACCACCCGCCCGGCGGCGTCCAGCACCACCCCGCTGGCCTCGCTCGCTCCGGAACGCAGCCCCTGCAGCGCGCCCATGACGTACTCGACGGTGACCGCGCCGTCCGGGGACGCCGCCGTGACGGCCGCCAGCTCGCTCGGGACGGCGTCGCGCAGGTGCACCGTGAGCTGCCCGTCGGGGTGCGCGTCGGCCAGCTCCGTGAGAAGGCCGGGCAGCCCGGTGACCGGCCTGACGAGCGCCCTGATGTTCGTGCTCACGTCGAGCTGGACGAACGGGGACTCGAACGGCACGCTCCGCCCGGCCCGCCGGGCCGCGTCCAGCCCGCCGCGGTTGTAGTGCAGCCAGAACCAGGCCGGCACCGGGATGTCCAGCTCGCGCGCCAGCCGCCGCAGACCGAGCTTCTTGGTGCGGTAGGAGGCGGCGATGCCCGAGCAGTGGCCGAGCGGGAACCCCTCGTCCCCCTCGCCCACGGCCGCCAGCCGGAACGCCGGTGCGGCGGGCCGCGGACGGCGCGCCGCCCGGCCGGTGAACGCCGGCCGCGCCTGCACCAGGTGGACGGACCCGTCGGGGCCGGCCGCCCACTCGATGTCCTGCGGTTCCCCGGCCCACTCGTGCACCCGGCGCGCCAGGACGGCGGCGCGCAGGGCCAGTTCCTCCGGGAGCCCGCCCTCGCACTGCTCCACACGGGTGCCGGCGGACGTGCGGACCGCGAGGGCGCGGGCGGCGTCCCGCGCCCCGTCCGCCACCCCGCCCCGTTCCGGCGCGGCCTCCACCACGACCACGGAGTCGATGCCGGTGGTCGGGTCGGCGCTGAAGGCCACGCCCGACCACGGGCCGTCCACCTGGCTCTGGACGATCACGCTCATCCGCGCCCGGGACAGGTCGCGGACCGCGCCGTCCACCGCGTCCGAGCTGTCGTTGAAACGCAGCAGGGCGCGCGGCCCGTACAGCGACGCCCAGCAGCGCCGCACGCCCGCCATCAGGGCGTCGAGGTCCATGAGGTCCGGCACCGACTCGTAGGCACCGGCGAGGTCCGGGCCGTCGGCGTCCTCCAGGCTGCCGGAGGACCGGGCGATCCAGGGAGGCGCGACGCCCGCCCGGGCCACCGCGTCCGCGACCGACCGCACCACCTCGTCCGGGACGTGCAGCTCCAGGATCCCCTCGGCCACCCGCCGCGCCCGCCCCAGGACGTCGAGCTTGTTCACGAAGCCCTGGCGGTAGTGCGCGAAGGCCGCGGACAGCTCGGGGCAGGCGCGGACGAGGCCTTCGAGGACGTCCGCGGGAATGACCGTGAAGGCCGGCACCGGGAAGCCCGCCGCGGACAGGGCGGCCAGCCGCCCGGCCTTGGCCCCGTGTTCCGCCGTACGCACCATGTCTCAGTTCTCCTTGGGCTCTCGGTGGAGCGGATCCACGGCGGAGACCGCCTCGGCGGCCGCGACGATGCGCTCGGGCGACCGGTCGAGAAGCAGGTAGCGGATGTCGTGCCACGAGCGCCGCAGGTTCCGGCGCACGCTCGAGAGGAGCACCGGGGTCAGCGCGACGTCGTCGTAGAGGGCGGCGTGAAAGCCGTAGCCCTCCAGCCGGCGCAGCAACCGGTCCGGATCCCCGCCGCTGTTGGCGATCCCCTCGGGCCAGAGCTCGAACCACACCGTCACCGCGTCCCGGGCGAGCAGGTCGGCGGCCCCGTCCAGGACGCGGCCCTCCGCGCCCTCCACGTCGATCTTGAGCAGGATCGGCGGGCCGTCGTCCAGCAGGTCCGCGGCGAAGGCGTCGAGGGTGCGGGTCGGCACGTCCACCGCGGCACCGGTCGCCGGGACGTTCGAGAAGGCGAACGAGTGCCTGCCGAGGTTGCTCCGGCTCAGGTAGAGCGCCTGGGTGCCCGACCGGTCCGACAGCGCGCAGGCCCATGTCTCGATGTTGCCGTAGCCGCTCGCGGTGACGTTGCGGCGCAGCACGCGGAAGTTGACCGGCTCCGGCTCGAAGGCGTGGACGACACCGGCGGGCCCGATGTGCCGGGCGGCGAGCAGGCTGAAGTACCCGACGTTCGCCCCCGCGTCGAGCACCCGCATCCCCGGCGCGAACAGCGTCCGCAGCAGCGCGGTCTCCTGGGGCTCGTACACGCCCTCGGTGAACAGCGTGCCGTCGGTGCTGCGGTCCCCCTCGACGACCGCCAGCGGCCCGACGGCGGTGGGCAGCGGCGCGGTCACCCCGTGGCGCACACCGGTGAGGCCGGTGAGGCCGGTGATCGCCGGCTCCGGCGGGACCTGCACGCCCTCGTCACCGCTCATATGACGAACCCGAGGTCGCGCAGCCCGGCGACGAACGCCTCGACGTCCGCGCGGGCCCTGGCCCCGTCCACGCCGTAGCGCCGCGCGACCACGGCCGACAGCTCGTCCAGCGCCATCTGCCCTCCGCACTGCGACCAGATGAAGGCGCCCACCCGGTTCGTCTCGTAGACGTCCAGGTAGCCCTCGATGAGGGTGGCGTCCCCCTCCCGGCGGGTGTAAGCGCCCGCGGAACGGAGCGGCCGCCATCGTGCACCGGTCATAACCTCTCCTCGATCATGAGAATGAGCCGCTGTGCCGCGCTCACCGTGCGCCGCGCCCACGCGGCCGGATCGCGCGCGCAGTCCGCCATGAGCAGGACCTCGCGGGCCTCCCCCGCCCCGACCTCGGCGGGGGAGGCCGACAGCAGCCTGCGCAGGAGCCACTTGTGCGAGGACGAGAAGTCCGCGTGGAGGGCCAGGACCATCTCCAGGCCCGCGACATAGCCCTCGCGGGCGGCCAGCGCGGCCGCGTCGGGGTCGCCGGAGATGAGCAGCCCGCTCGCGTCCTCGAGCGCGCCCTCGGCGTGGACCTTCCTGTTCCGCGCGAGCCACTGCCCGTAGCCGGAGGCCAGCACCGCCTGCCGCCGCGCGTCCCACCAGGCGTGCCCGGTGACGGCCACCCCGGTGGTCAGACGGTAGAGCAGGTCGCGCTCCCCGCGCCGCACGGTCACCCTGCCCGGCGGCGGCCGCGGGGTGAACCGCCGGATGAGCTCGTCCACCTGCCCCTCGCCCCACAGCTCGATGTCCGCGCGGAACTGCCCGATCTCGCCGAGCGCGACAGGCGCCACGGCGTCCTCGGCGAACGCCCGGTCCTCCAGGAGGCCCGCGGGCCCGGACGCGGCCGCGCCCCCGTCCGCCGAGACGACGTACAGATCCAGGTCGCTGTGCGCGTGACCCCACCCCAGGGTGAGCGATCCGCTCACGAACACGCAGGTGGAGCCCGCGAACTGCGGGTACGCCGCGAAGATCTCCTCCGCGGACGGCACGTTCCCCGGCAGCATCCGCAGCGCCCGCAGGCGGTCCCGCGAATCGCCGGTCGCCTCCCGCCCGCTGCCGTGGCGCAGGGTCAGGGACGGCGGCTCGTAGGCGCGCCCGCCCGGCGTCGTGTCCTCGGTCATCGGCACCCTGTCACTCCCGGTTCGGCACGGCGGGGTCAGCGCGGCGCATCGTCCGCCGCCCCCGCGGTGAGCGAGGCGTGGTCGACCTTGCCGTTCGGCGTGAGCGGCAGGGCCGATACCGCGCGCCAGCGCTGCGGTACGGCCGCGGGCGGCAGCACCGCGCGCAGATGGGCCTCCAGCTCTCCGGCCGCGACCGGGGCCCGCGCGACGTACCAGGCCACGAGGCCGGGGCGGCCCCCCTCGCCGGGCGCCGTGACCGCGCAGTGGCCGATCGCCGGATGGGTGCTCAGCACCGCCTCGACCTCGTCGAGTTCGAGGCGCACCCCGGAGACCTTGACCTGACGGTCGGCGCGGCCGAGGTAGTGCAGCACGCCCCCTTCCAGACGGCCCAGGTCCCCGGTCCGGTAGAGGCGGCCGTCCGGCGCGGCGGTGCCGAGCGTGTCGCCGAAGAAGGACTCCCGGGTCGTCGTCCCGTCGCCGACGTAGCCCAGCCCGACCGGGACGCCGCCGACGAAGACCTCACCGTCCTCGCCGTCCTCCGCGCAGCGCCAGCGGTCCGACCCGGGGTCGCGGCGCAGGCAGTGGATCTCGGCGTTCGCGATCGGCCGCCCCACCGGGAGCCGGGTCGCGGCCAGGTCGCCGCGGGTCACCACGTGGTGCGTCACGTCGTCCGAGCACTCGGTGGGCCCGTAGGCGTTGAGCAGGGCGGTGCCCGGCAGCGTGTCCAGCGCCCGCCGGGCCAGGCCCGGTCTGAGCTCCTCGCCCGTGGAGACCAGCCAGCGCAGCCGCGGGAGCGCCCCGGCCGGACCGCGCCGCTCCGCCTCGTCCAGCAGACCGGCGATCGCGGTGGGCACCAGCTCCACCACGGTCGCCCCGTGGCGGGTCAGCAGGCGGTGCAGCCGTGGCGGGAAGGTGACGTCGTTGTCGTCGGCGACGACCACCGTGCCCCCCGCCACGAGGGGGGCGAGCATCTGCCAGACCGAGATGTCGAAGGCGAGCGGGGCGGTGAAGGCGACCCTGTCCCGCGCGGTGAGCCCCAGGTCCAGGATCTTCGCGTGCAGGTGGTTGAGCATGCCCGGCTGGGAGACGACCGCACCCTTCGGGCGCCCGGTGGTGCCCGACGTGAAGATGACGTACCGCGGCGGCGGTTCGCCCGGCAGTCCCGGCCCGGCCGCGGCGCCGCCGCCGTCCGGACGCAGCACCGTCAGCGCGACGCCGCCGCCGGTGCAGTCGGCCAGCAGGGCACTGCCGCTGCGCAGCAGGACGTCGTCCCGGCGGGCCCGCGGCCACGACGGGTCGACCGGCAGGTAGACCGCCCCGAGCTGTTCGACCGCCAGGAACAGCACGGGGGTGAGCGCGCTGCGGCGGCCCAGGCAGGCCACCGTCCACCCGGGCCCGCACCCGGCGTCGCGCAGCCGCGCGGCCAGCCGGTCGGCGTCGCGGACCAGCCGGGCGTAGTCCACCACGTCCGTCCCCGACACGATCGCCTCGTGGTCCGGCGCCGCCGCCGCGCGGGCCCGTACGCGTCCGGCCACCGTCCCGCCGAGGTCCACCGCCCGGGGGTTGGTGGCGGCCAGCGCCGCGGCCCGCGCCGCCGTGCCCGGTGCGACCGGGAGCCCGGCCCGCGGCGTTGCGCTCACGCGGCCGTCTCCCCGGCGGGGGAGGGGCGTCCGGCGGGGTCGCGGTGCCGGTCCATGTCGTGGAAGAAGTCCGGGATCGTCGTGATCCTCCCCGACGCGACGGCCTCGCGGTGGACGAAGTCGCCCAGGACCAGGTCGAGGACGCCCAGCCCGAAGGGCGAGAAGTAGACCGGGCGGCCCGGTACGGGCGGCCGGTCGCCGGCGATCACGCCGTCGAGCGTGGCGTGGACGAAGTCCCGCCCGCCGCTCAGCTTCTCCGCGAGATGGACGGAGGTGTCGGCCTTCAGGACGTGGTCGACGTCGTCGACCACGTTCGTCCCGGCCAGGACGAGTTCGGGGGCGAGGTCGCGCAGCGAGAGGTGCAGGACGAGCGGCGCGTGGGCGAACCAGCGCGCGTCGTGGACGTGCGGGACGGCGGCCGTCGTGGCGAAGACGACGACGTCGCTGTCGCGCACCAGCGACTCCGCGGTCGGGTGGACCCGCACCGTGGTCCCCGGCGCCGCCTCCGCCAGGTGCGAGGCGAAGCCGCGCGCGTAGCCCTCGTCGAGGTCGTACAGCCCGGCACCGGCGAGCGGAAGTCCCAGCGCGACGAGGTAGCGGTGGACGTACCGGGCGATGAGCCCGGTCCCCACGAAGCCGACCCGGACGGCGGACGTGCGCCGGGGCAGCAGGTGGCGCACGGCGACGGCGGCCGAGGCGGCCGTCCGCGTCGCGCTGATGATGGAGCTCTCGACGCAGGCGTAGACGTAGCCGTTGTCGGGGTCGTTCAGCAGCAGCGCGGCCGAGGCGCGCGGGATGCCCGTCCGCAGGTTGCCCGGGTAGCTGGAGATCCACTTGATGCCGTCGACACGGCGGTCGCCGCGCACGGACGCCGGCAGCGCGATGATCCGGGCCGTGGGCTTGTCGGGGAAACGCAGGAAGTACGAGGGGGGATTGGTGGTCCGGCCGGACCCGTGCAGCAGGTAGGCCCGCTCGATCAGATCGATGACCTCCGGCTCGCGGCCCGCGAGGATCTCGTCGACCGCGGCGCCTGACACGACGCCGAACGAGGGTGCGGACGCTTCTCCCATGGCTCTCCTACTCGACCGGTTGCTCGGCGGGGACGTGTGACGGGGACGTGCGGGACGTGCGACGGGGACGGTTCGGGGTGCGCGCGGGCGGGGACGTGCGGGGGCCTGCGGGGGCGGTCAGCATCGGTCGGCCGCGGCGCGCCCGGCGGACTCACGCGGCAGTACCCCGGGGAAGGCGTCCCGCACCCAGGCGTCGTCGTAGAGGGTGTCGAGATAGCGCTCGCCCAGGTCGGGGGCGATCGCCACCGCCGTCCACCGCTGCCCCGGGTCGTGCGAGCCGAGCCAGCGCCGCGCGGCGCTGACGACCGTCCCCGACGACCCGCCGAGCAGCAGCCCGGCGGCGGCCAGCCGGCGGCACATACGGACCGTGTCCGCCTCCTCGACCAGCACCACGTCGTCGTAGTTGCCCCGGTCGACCAGGGGCATCGGCACCGCGGCGCCGAGCCCCGGGATGCGGCGGGGGCCCGCGTCCGGCGAGAAGTTGACCGAGCCGACCGCGTCGACCGCCACCACGCGCACGTGCGGGGCGTTCTCGGCGAAGTACCGCGCGCACCCCGACGCGGTGCCGCCGGTGCCGACGCCGACGAACAGGACGTCCAGCCCGGGGAAGGCCTTCGCGATGTAGGCGGCCGTCGTCTCGTAGTGGGCGCGGCTGGAGGCGGTGTTGGTGTACTGGTCGAGCCACACGTACCGGGGATCGGCGGCGCACAGCGCCTGCACGCGCGCCTTGCGGGCCGCCAGCAGCCCGCCCGGTGCCCCGGTGTCCCCGACCGTCTCCACCCGCGCGCCCAGGGCGCGCATCATCTTGAGGTTCGCGGGGGTGCAGCGGGAGTCGGTCACGCAGACGAAGCCGAGGCCGTAGCCCGCGGCCACGGTGGCCAGCGCGACGCCCATGTTCCCCGAGGACGACTCGACCAGGACGGAGCCCCTTGTGAGCCGCCCGCCCGCCCGCGCCTCGTCGACCAGCCAGCGGGCGGCCCGCAGCTTGATCGACCCCGCGAAGTTGAAGCCCTCGCACCGCAGGTGCAGGTTCAGCCCGAGGATCTCCCGCAGGTCGAGATGGACGCCGAGGTCGAGCAGGTCGTGCGGGTGCGTCACGGAAAGCACGGTGCGGTCCGCCCCCTAACGGTCGCCGCGGCGCTCGACCAGCATCATCCGCGCCGTGTTCTCGAGGATCCGGTCGTTGCCGATCATGACGACCGACGAGCTGAGGTCGCGGATGATCCGCGCCACCGAGTACGGGCCCTGCTCGGAGTAGCCGGCCATCCCGCAGGCCCGCAGCGCCAGGTGGGCGATCTCCAGGCAGCTCTCGGACGCGCCGACCTTCAGCGAGTTCGCCCGCACGGCCGTGCCGACCGAGGCCTGCGCCTCACCGTCGAGCAGGCGCTGGGCGTGGCCGGCCATGTCGTCGACCATCGCGTCGACGCCCGCCAGCCGCCACCGGGCCTCCGCGAGCGCCGAGGGCGCGTGCGCGGCGGTGGCCCCTACTGCTCCCGCGCCCCCGGCCGCTCCCGCGCCCCCGGCCGCTCCCGCGCCCCCGGCCGCTCCCGCGCCCCCGGCCGCTCCCGAGGAACGGGCCGCGCGGCGCCGGGCCATCCGCACCGCCCGGTCCAGTGCCTCGGCGGCCAGACCCGCCCACGTGGCCGCCCACAGCACCTGCGTCACGGGCACCATGGCGCCCGCCGCGATGTCGGCGAAGGGGACCGGGAAGACGTTCTGCCCGCCGACCTGCGCGGCGATCCGGAAACCCGGGCTGCTCGTCCCGCGCATGCCCAGCGGCTGCCAGCCGCCGGTCTTCTCCAGCGTCGCCTGCCGGGCCGGCACGGCGACCAGCACCTGGTCCGAGGCGGGGGCGTCCGGCGCGCGCCGGGCCGTGACGAACAGCGCCTCGGCGTGCGCTCCGTAGGAGACGGTGGTGGCCTCCTTCGACAGCCGGAAGAGCCCGATGGGTGAGTCCGTGACCGGTTCGAGGGCGGCCCCGCTCCTGCGCAGGTCGCCGCCGATGCCCGCCTCGCTGGTGGCCGAGGCGATGAGCCACTGCTCCTTCGTGGCCTGCCGCGCCAGGTCGTGCAGGAATCCGCCGGGGCCCGCGTACCGCCACAGCGAGGCGAGCTGGCCCTGGTGCATCGACCAGATCATCGCGGTGGCCGCGCAGGCCCGCGCGAGCCCGCGGGCGATCACCGCAAGGCCCCTGACGTCCAGTCCGGCGCCGCCCGCGGCCCGCGGGGCGCACGCCGACACCAGACCGCAGTCGCGCAGCCGGTCGACCGCCTCCTGGGGGAAGCGGGCCTTCTCGTCGACGGTCGCGGCGTGCCGCGCCGCGACCTCCGCCACGGCGGCCACCTCGGCGGACAGTGTGCCGGGCAACGCACTTGGCTGGGTCACGGCAGGGGTCACGGCCGGGGTCACGGCCGGGGTGCCGGTCACTCGGCCACGGCCTTGCCGAGGGCCGCGTACCCCCACGTCGGCGTGCCCAGGCCGCGTTCCTTGCGCCACTTGATGATCGACGCGGACAGCCGCATCGACTGCGCGGGCCCCGAGGGACTGCGCAGGTGCGGCACCTCGACGGGCAGGGCGGCGCGGAAGTCGGCGTCGTGCCGCCGGACGAGGGCGAGCACGCGCGCCGCGTCCTCGGCGGTCGCCCCGACCGCGGGCGGCAGCGACCGCAGGGCCCGCGCGGCGGGTGAATCCGAGGTCGCCATGCGGATCTCCGATTCCGTCCCGGTCGCCCGCGCCGTGATCCCGGCCCCGCGCGCCTCGCACTCGACGAGGGTCTGGAGGGCGAAGGTGCCCGCGGCGGTGCACAGCGGCCAGTCGCCCGCGGCGTGCGCGGCCTCCATGTCCGTCAGGAAGGACTGGGTGTCGAACGCGTAGTGCCAGACCATGTCGGCGCCGCGGGTGAGGACCCAGTCGAAGTCGAGACCGTCGTCGTCGGGCCGCTCGCCCGTCTCCTGCGGTGAGCCGTTCATCGCGTCAGAGCCTCCTTCGTCAGGTCCTGGTCCGCCCGGACGTCGAGTTCGGCACGCCGCAGGGCCCGCAGGACGCGCGCCGCGCCGTGCTCGGCGACGAGGGCGGCGGTGGTGCCCCCGGCGCTCCACGCGTCGACGAGCCGCCCGTGCCGGTTGAGCGCCCGGCGGCGGCCCGCGAAACGGATCGGCTCCAGGCCGTCGGCCGGTTCCAGCCGGGTGAGCAGCCACTCGTCGGCGGCCGGCAGACCGGCCCGCTCCGCCGACCGGCGCAGCCCCGCCTCGTCGCGCGCCTCCCCGGCGTCGGGCAGCTGGAAACGGCGGACGCGCGAGGCGAGCCACTTGCGGTTCACCGTCACGTCCCCGGCCGCCCGGCAGCGCAGCTCCTGCAACTGGCGCGACGCCCGGCGCCAGAGGAACTCCCGCGCCTGCGGTGCGGCGGCGGCCCGGTCCGCGAGACGGGCGACCGCGACCGCCGTGAGCAGCTCGTCGTAGGCCGTCCGCGCGAGGACGGGCAGGATGTCGCGGCCTTCCTCGGGCGTGAACACCTCCCGCCCGCCGTCGTCCACGGGCACCGCGTGCAGCCAGCGCGCGACCGTCGACCAGCCCGCGGCGATCCGCGGAGGCGGGCCGAGCGCCACCGCTCCCATCGGGAGCCGCGCGTGGGGGAGGTCGCGGACGGCCCCGGCGACCTGGCCCACCCATTCCTCGGGGAAGCACTCCACGTCGACGACCACGCCGCCGAGGAAGTGCATGTACGGGCCGACCTGCGCGGACAGGCCCGTCCGCAGGACGTGCACGTCGACGTCGCTCCCGGCGTTGCCCAGACCGGAGGACAGCGACCCGACGAGGTAGGCCCGCCCGCCCCCCAGGTCGGGGCCGACCGCCCCGGCGACCTCCGCCGGGGTGAGCGAGACCACGCCGAGCGCGCTCGCGGCGGTGACCCCGTACCGCGCCACGGAGCCCTGACCGGCGGCGGCGCCCATCAGCCCTCCTGCCCGGCGAGGATCGCGCGCACCGCGGCCGCGATGTGCTCGGCGTCGGAGAACACCTCGCGCGTCAGGTACTCGTCGGGGAACTCGAGGTCGTACTCGTCCTCCACGACGAGCATCACGGACACGCTCGTGAGCGAGTCCATGCCCGAACTCCACAGGTCCGACGACGAGGTCAGGCCCGGGCGGTCGTCCGCGGGCATGTGCGGGGAGATGAGGGCGAGGATGTCGTCGCCGGTGACGGAGCGCGTTCCTGGCACCACGATGGCTGCCTCTCGTGAGGGTCGTGTCCATGTCGGTGAGGCGAAGGCCGGGGCGGCCGGGGGCGTGCGTCCCCGGCCGCCCCGGACGCGCGGGCATCCGGGCGTCCGGGCACCCGGTTGGCACGGCGGTCGCGTCCGCCCGGCCGGGACGGCACGGCGGAGGGGGTGCTGCGGCGGGGAGGGGCTGGTGGGGAGGGGCGCGGTCCGCGCGCCGTGCCCGTGACGGCGGCCGTGCCCGTGACGCCGGACGGGGCGAACGCGGGGGCGGGACCCTGCGTGCGGGCCCGGCGGGGGAGGACGGCACCGATGGCGGGCGGCGCGCCGCGTACCGCGCGGTCAACCGGTCCGACGTGGGACGGCGCCTCCCGGGCCTGCCCGCTCCGGGGTCGTGACACCCGGTACCGCATGACCTGGCTGAGGGCATGGCTTCGCCGTGCCGTTAGTGTGACACCCGATCGCATCGGTGTCAACGCCCTTGGTGCAGAGCCGTGTTCGGCCGGAACCGGGCCGCCGCGGGCATGCGGAAGCCCTCGCCCCGCACCGGGTTCTGCCGGTGCGGGGCGAGGGCTTCCGCATGCGGGGCGCGCCCTACGAGGGGAGGGGCGGGTCGGCGCGGGCGTGCTCGACGAGGCGGCGCAGCTCGTCGATGTCGTACTCGGCCCGCTGCGCGCTCCCGTACCGGGTGAGCTTGCCCCGGCTGGCCCACTTGCGGATCGTGGCCTCGCTGACCCCGGCCGCCAGGGCCGCCAGCGCGGTCGGCACCCGGCGCCGCCCGGGCGGGAACCGCACGCTCACCGCGACGTCTCCGGGGCGCCGGCGGCGAACTGAGAGGCGAGCGCGAGCCACTGGGGCACCGCCCAGGAATGCCCGGCGTCGCAGCGGATGCCGGGAGGCGAGTCACCGGCCCCGCTGAGATGGGCGAAGACCCGGGCGCCGCACCCGGGCTGCAGGCACCCCCCGAGCTCGCGCCGCGAGTCGTCCTTGACCTGCAGGTAGGCGCGCGCCGCCGCCGCGAGATGGCCGATCTCCTCCAGGAAGTCGGACGCGGCCGGATGCCCGGAGAGCCAGTCCACCTGCTCGCCGAGGTAGCTCGCCAGGGACCTCACGTCCCGGCCCCGGGGGCTCGCCCACCGGCGTTCGGCGACGACCAGTTCCGACCAGAGCGTCAGGACCCGCACGATGTCGGAACGCAGCGCCATCGCGTCCTCGTCCAGCGGGATGTCGGCGGTCCGCGACCCTGACACCCGCTCGCGCAGCAGCCGGCTCGGGTCGGCCGGCATGACCTCGCATTTGCTGTAAAGACCGGGGATCTCCGAGAGGTCGCGCCGGATCCGGACGGCGGCGATCTGATCGATTCCGTAGGTGTCCGGAGCCGCTTCGGTTAACAGGACATCGGACGGGTAATCCCGAGAAGAATTCGTGCGTAAGCTCATTGCCGCCGCCCTCCCCTTTTCCTGCCGTAACGCTCCCGGTGAGCAGAACATCGGCATCGCTCATGTACCAACGCCAATTTTTCGATTCCCATCCTGACTCTCTGCTTCTTCAGATCAGAGTAGTGCGCGATCAAAATCGAGCTTCCGCCGAAGCGATCAGCAAGCTCTCCATGAAGCCGGACAGGTGCAGGTGGGTGACGGTATCCTGCTGGTCGCCGCCCCCCGGCCACGTCCTCGGTCTTCATATTGATCCAAGCCGCGCAATGGCGCGCGAATTGATGGGCCAGCCCCCCGGTGCCCACTCAGCGGTGATCGCCAATTAGGCTAGACGAATCATCGCCCGAGTGCAAGCAACTGATGACGGCATTGTGACAAACAGGTGTCCGGATAAAGGTGCCGGGCGGGGGCGGTGTCGGCCTGAGCTGCGTCAATGCGGCGGCATCGTCCGCATTGACGACCTTCGCCGGACGTTCGTGGAAATTAATTTCCCTTACAAATTGAGCGAACCAGGATGTCTGGGTTGCGTACTACTTCCGAAATGCCTCACGTGATGCGGCCGCCGGTACGGGCGGGTGCTCCGGCGTGCGGCCCGCAGGTGCCCCCGCCCGTACCGGGCCCGGAGGAGGCCCGCGCCGAGGGGGCTTCCGGAGGTGCCCGGGCGGGTCCGGCGGCCGGCCGGCGGAATCCGGCGGCGGCCCCGGGAAAAGCGGCGGGCCGGACCGAGAAGTACCCCGGATCCGGCCCGTCACCCGCGTTCACCGCGTCGGCAACTGTGCCCCAGGCAGGATTCGAACCTGCGACACCGGCTTTAGGAGAGCCGGGTTACCTACGGGGCCACCTGTTGCATGGGCTGCGGCTACGCCGCCTGGCGATCCTGCGCCGTCCCCGTTTCGGGGATTTTCCGGAGATCAACTCTGTTCCAGAGGGTCCGGAGTCCGAGGTTGCGCATCGCCCGCTGGAAGATCTCCTCCAGCCCTTCGAGTCTATCCCTCCGCATCTCCGGCGTGGGGTGCTGGTACACGCGCTTGATGCCGGCGCGCCGGTGCCCCATCGCCTCGTATGCGAGCGGCTCCTTCACGCCGAGCTGGGCCTGCCAGGTGTCGTGCGTGTGCCGCAGGGACCGCATGTCCATCCCGGGCGCGATCGGTTCCCACGCGGGCCGGTGGCCGACCCCCTGCCGCTTCTCTCGCTCCGGCCGGCCGTCCGCCGCGGGCCGCAGTGTCCGCCCCCAGTTGCCGCGCCGCCACCAGCCGCCGGACGCCGTGCTGAAGACGAAGTCGTGCTTCACGTCGGCGAGGTGGTAGCGCAGCAGCTCGGCGAGGAACGGCGGCACGTCCACGTCCCGGGTGCTCCCGTCGTTCTTCGTCGGCTCGATGCCGATGAACGTGCCGAGCTTCTCGCCAGCCGGGCCGCGCTGCTCGTACTCGGCGACCTCCTGGTGCACGCGCAGGATCGGGCACTCGAACACGGCGCCGTCCCACGGCTGGCGCCGGACGCGCAAGACGTCGTCGCGGTGCAGCCCGATGCCCTCGCCCCAGCGCAGCCCGGCCCAGGCCGTCGTGATGACGTGCAGCCCTCGCGCCGGCCCGAGACGTTGCGCGACCAGGAGGACGTCCTCCGGCCGGACGTAGCCCTCTACGACCTTTCGCGGCGCTGGCACAGTGCCGGTGGTCGCAGTCGGCTTCGTGCGGCGCCTGCCGAACAAGGGGTTCGCCTCACGGTGCCCGGCGTCGACCGCCGCGGTGATGATGGTGCTCATCAGGGAGACGACGTGCCCGCGGGTCACGTCCTCGCAGCTGAGCTGCTGCTGCCACGCGTCCACGTCGTACCAGGTGATGTCCCGGATCGGCGTGTGCTCCCACCGCGGAAAGATGTACGTCTCCAGGTAAGTCCACCGCTTCGAGGTGGTGTTGCCGCGCTTCTGCCGGTCGGCCATGAACCGCCGGGCGAAGGTGCCGAAGGTGGCCTTCGCCTTCGTCGGGTCGATCCACCGGCCGGTGTCGACAGCGGCTTCCTGCTGCTCCGCCCAGCGCAGGGCGGTCGCCTGGGTGGGGAATCCGGACTTGCCGGGCCAGGCCGGTTTCGAGCCGGGCGGCCCCTTGTACCGGCCGCGCCACGTGTACTGCTTGGTCTTGACGCCGTTGCGGTACTTGTAGACCTTCTCCGCGTAGGCCATCGGCTCACCTCTGGGGTGCGTGTGTGTGGTTGGGGACGGCGGCCAGTAGTCCCCCCTGGCCGCCGATCTCCCCTCGGCAGGGCTCTGCCTCAGCAGCCCTTGGTGAACTACGAGTCTGCCTTCCACGGCGACACTGCGCCGTCGTCGAGCAGCTGCGCGCTCACGTACATCACGTAGCCGGACTTCACCGGCCGACACCACAGCAGCACCCCGTTTGGAATGCTGGACACGCGTAGAACCCGGACCATATCGGCCCCTTTGCCCCGAGCTGGGCGGCCCCCTCGTCGGTCCGATCATGCTGGCACAGATGTGAGCGGCGCGTGAACCACTTCTGGTCATCTGATGACCAGAAAGGTAATTCACTGATTATCTGATGTTTCGTCTGCTACCTCCCCGAGGCGGTCGAGGTGCCCTTCCAGGCGCTCCCATTCGCGCAGGATGGCGCCCAGCTCCTCAGGACTTGCTCCCTCGCGACCCTTCAGCAGCATCACGATCTCGCCGTGGGGGCCGATCGACCTGAAGCGGGTATCCAGCGCGGTGCCATCTGCGAGGGCCTGGGCCATCCGGTACGGCAGGCCCTTGATGCCGGCCTCGCTCGTCTGAGGTGCCTCCAGGAGTTTGGGCTTCCCGCCATCGAGGACGGCTTCGATGGAACCCGGTGCCCAGCTGAGCACGACGGCGTAGAGCCGCATCGAGGCGGTGATGCCCTTGAAGGGGCCGCCCTGGTCGATCGCCTGGATCGTCGATACGGCGACTCCGGTGCGCGCGGCGACGTCGTCTTGGGTCAGATTCTGCGACCTGCGACTCGCCGCGAAGGCGGCACCTAGCTGTGTCCACCGGTTGTCCATGGTCCCCCATGATGCACCACGCCATGCAACACGCACAGCGCAGATCCGGCCTCTTGACCTGGAGGGTAGGCGGATTTTGGGGGCGCACGTGTTGCATGGCGCGCCCCGGCGCACGCCCTGAGTCCTGGAATCTACGACTAGAGGTCGGAGAATCTACGAGTCAAGGGGTTGCCGATTCCATGGTCTGAGTCGTAGATTCCAGGAGTGACACCGAACGGAACCCTCATCAGGGCCATCCGCAGGTCGCAGAATCTGAGCGTCCGCGGACTCGCCCGCGCCACTGAGCGTCAGCCGAGCCACATCAGCCGCCTCGAACGAGGCCTGTGCGGCGGGAGCGACGAGACGGTGGAGCGGATCGCGGGGGCCCTGCGGGTGCCGGTCGAGGCCATCACCGTCAGCCCCCCGACTGAGGAGACGCTGTGACCGCCAAGGCCACGCGCAGCAAGGCCACCCCCCAGGCCGTCCCCACCATCGAGAGCCTGCGGCGCTACACGCCCGAGCAGGTGGTCGAGATGGGCCTCACCACCTACACCGTCGCGACGCTGAAGAAGCTCGCGCAGCGGCACCAGATCCGCCACCACCGCGAGGGCGCGGTGGCCACCGGCCGGATCTACTTCACGCTCGCCGACCTCCAGGCGAACACCGCGGCGGAGGAGTTCACGCCGCTCGCCAGCGCCTGACGCAACGCGGGGCCGCCCGGACTGCCATCCGGAACGACCCCCACGGCTCCACCTCACCACCTACGCAGATCAGAGAGGTATCGCCATGTCCAACCAGAGTATCCCGGAGAGCTTGCTCTCCAGGGTCCGCGCCTTGCTCGCGAAGGCCGAGGACCCCGCCGCCACGGAAGCGGAGGCCGAGTCGTACACCGCCAAGGCCACCGAGCTGATGGCGAAGTACGGCATCGAGCAGGCCCTCCTCGCCGACGCCCAGCCCGGTACCGACAAGCCCGCCGACCGCATCATCACCGTCGCGGCTCCGTGGGCCCGTGAGAAGCAGTCGTTCGTCGCGGGGATCGTCGAGGCGCTTCGCGGCCGCGCGGTCATGAAGACCGGCCCCGCCGGCTACCGAGTCCACATGTTCGGCTTCGAGTCGGACCTGGAGCGCGCCGAGCTGCTGTACACGTCGCTGCTGCTCCAGATGACCAACCAGCTGGTGCACGTGCAGGTGCCGTACTACGACGAGCCGCGCGCCTACCGCCGCTCCTGGGTCCTGGGCTTCCGCGTCGAGGTCGTTGCTCGGCTGCGGGCGGCCGAGCAGCGCGCCTCGGAGCGCGCCACGACCGAGGGCGTCCACCCCGGTCCGGCGGGGCGCAGCACGGAGATCGTCCTCGCCGACCGCGCCGCGATCATCGAGCGCCGGGTGAACGACGAGTACGGGAAGTTGAAGGGGCGCCGCACGACGTACCGCGGTACCGGATTCGCGGCCGGGCAGGCGGCGGGGAGCCGGGCGAACATCGGGCAGCCGGGCCTCGCGGGCTCGCGGCGCGCGATCGGCGGTGCGCGATGACGTCCATCGACGCGCAGCGCACCGCGATCGCCCTGCTCGCGGAGATCGCCGACACCTGGCCGGACCTGCCCGCGCCCGCCGTCGTCCTGCACCAGGAGCCCGAGCTGGGCGTCACGCTGCGGCTGGCGCGCAGCTGCGACCTGGAGGCCTGGCGCGAGGTCCTCGACATCAGCCCCGAGCTGCTGGTGTGGCACGTCTACGACCACGCCGTGTGGATGGAGTGCGCCTCGTACTTCAGCCGTGTTCGGGTGGTGCTGCACAGCGACGTACCGGTGGCGCCGCATCTGGCGAAGGTGTCGCCGCAGCGGGACGCGGAGCGCCGCCGTGCCGCTGCGCTGCTGGTGCAGCGGCACGAGATCGCCGACCCGGCGGTGCCGCCGCTCGCCGTCGCCCCGCTGGCCATGCCGGTCGCCGTCCGTCCGCTGGCCGACGCGCTTGCGCCCGACGCCGACTACCAGGCGTCCGTGGCGGCCGGGTACGTGCAGCAGCCGGACTGGGGCCCCGCCCCGACGTCCACCACGGCCACCGTGGAGACCGGGGGTGCGCTGTGACCCGCATCAGCTGCACGTACTTCCTGGAGCCCCACGCGGGCGCCCGCGGGAACGGTGCCCCGAACCCGACGCTGCGCGTCTACCCGGCGGGTGTCCGGTACGGGAGCGTCACCTTCCAGATCAGCGACGACATGCCGATGGACGACCGGGTCCGGGTCGCGGAGGAGTTGCTGCGCGGTGCTCAGCAGTTCCGTAACGCGGTGGTGGCGGACGCCGAGCGGCACCGCACCGCGCAGGACGAACTGGCGGAGGCCCGCGAGGAGATCACCCGCCTGCGTGCCGAGGCAGGTGAGGACGCGTGAGCGCCCCCGACACCGTCGGCGCCGCGCTCGTGCAGGCACTCGCGCCCGACCAGTACGCGGCCTACGAGCAGCGGATCGCCGACCGGGAAGCCGCGGCGCTGGACGACGACTGCCGGTACCCCGTGCTCGTCTCGACCACCAGCCACTACGTGGTGTGGGTCGAGGGCAACGACCTCAAGGACGCGGCCGCGCGCCTCGCGGGCGACGGTGAGTGGTACGAGGCGCTGACCGGCGAGCACCCGCGCGACTACGACTACGACATCGCTGCGCCCGACGAGGCGTGGGACTGGCACCGCGTCTACGAGCAGCGCCAGGGCCCGGCGGACTACTGCCCCCTGTGCGACCGCTACTCGTACGACGCGCGGCCCCTCCTGCACAAGGACGACTGCCCGAAGGCGCGGCGCGCGACCGAGACGGGCGGTGCCGCTCATGCCTGAGATCACCCCCGACCTGTCCGACCCGAACCGGTGCGTCGTCGTCCACTGGGTGCTGCCGGTGCAGTGCGTCCTGCCGTCCTCGCACCGCGAGGACCACGAGGCGTGGCACCCGCAGAGCAGCAACCGCATCAAGTTCTGCGGCGAGAGCGTCGCGCCGAGCACGCACGAGCTGCACGACGGCGCCTGGCACCTCCTGGACCTGCCGCGGCCCGGCGCCGTGGTGTGCGGGGAGCCGTACTCGCGCAAGCCGGACGTGACGTGCCAGGAGGAGCACGGCGCGGACGGTAGCCGCTGGCAGCACCGGGCGCTGGTCGACGGCTGCCTCTACAGCTGGAGCACGCCGCACGCCCGCCCGGTCACGCCGCAGCAGCTCGACCACGAGGTGCGCGCGCTGCGGGCCCGGGTGGCAGATCTGGAGCAGCAGCGAGCGGCCGTGGCCGAGGCGCGCGCCGCCGCGCTGGCGGTGCTGGGGCGCCCGAACATGCTCATGCCCGAGGTGACGCTCACGTCCCCGGTCCGGTGGCGCGTGATCGTCGGCGACAGCGAGTCGATGGACAGCATCGCGCCTGTCTGCCCGGCCACCGCTGACGTCACCGGACTGCACGTCATCGCCGACTACCCCGGCGGCCCGATCCAGGACGAGACCGGCGTCTACGACTGCTGCCCCACCCCGTGGATCGAGGTCGGTAGCGGCGAGATCGCCGCCTACTTGGTCGCACTGCTCAACGCGGACACCGAGGCCGGTGAGCGCTCGTGATCTGGCTGCTGCTCACCCTCGCGACCGCGGTCGCCGGGTACGTCGCGCTCGGCGCGCAGGACGAGCACACCCGCCGCATCGAGGCGCGCGCCGAGCTGGCCCGCACCCTCGCCGCTGGCCGCATCCCCTGCGCCGCGCTGCTGCGTGACGCCCACCTCCCCAACCACCCCTCGAAGGACCCGCGATGATCCCCTGGTTCCAGCGCCGTCGGGTGACCCCGGCCGACCTCGCGCCGGTGGCCGTGCCGCCGTCCACTGAGCCCACCCCGAAGTCGGTGCTCGCCGCGCGCGCGTTCACCCTGCCGCCCGAGCCCGCCCCCGCCGTACCCGCCCCGCGGTTCGCGCCCGGCAGGTACGTGGTCCGCTACGACGCGTTCCGCCCCCACGGGGTCCCCGAGCCCGGCGTGTTCACCCTCGTCGCCGACAGCGCCGCCGACCTCGCCGAGCAGGTCCGTACGGACATCAGCCCATTCCTCGGCTCGCACCGCGTCGAGGTCACCGTCGACATGGTCGTCTCCGGCGGCATGATCCGCTGCGGGTCCGTGTCCGGCGCCTTCACCTTCACCCGCGGGGGTGCACGGTGACCGCGCAGCAGCTCCAGCTCTCCGCGGTGGTCGAGGGCGTCACCGCCCCGGCCGCCGGGGAGCTCGCGAAGGCGCGCGGCATGCGCCAGGCTGAGCGGGCGACTCCGCCGGGCTGGGCGACTGCCTGCGACGCCGCGATCCGCGTACTGGCCGCCCGCGGCACCGAGTTCCAGGCGGCCGACCTGATCGCCGAGGGCCTCGTCGACGAGCCGGTCAGCCCGTCGCAGTGGGGACCGCGGTTCCAGGCCGCCGCCCGCGAGGGGGTCATCCGGCCTGCTGGCGTGGCCCGCTCGAAGCGCGCCACCGTTCGCGCCTCCCTGTGCCTGACATGGCGGGGTGTGGCGTGACGAGCCTCCGTCCGACCCCCCAGGCGCCCGGCCTGCACGTCGTGTGCCCGCCGCGGCGCGGCGATGGCGTGGCCTCGGCCGATGCCCTGTGCCATTGCGGCTGGCAGCGCTCCGGTATCGGCGCAGCGGACGCAGAGGCCGTCGTCGCCGCCTACACCGAGCACCGCCAGGCGTGCGCAGCCCCCACGACCACACAGGAGGCGGCATGACGATCACCGAGACCGCAGCCACCCACTACGACCGACTCGACGTCGAATTCGCGGCGCTGCGGCACGTCGACCCGAAGGATCGGACTGCCGAGCAGGAGGAACGCCTGCGCGTCCTGCATGGCGAGCTGGTCGAGATCCTGTCCCGCCCTCCGGCCGGCTACGAGCTGCCGCGCATCGCCACCGACCTGATGGCCCACGCCAAGGCGCACGGCTGGCAGGCGAGCTTGCGGTGGACCCCGCCGGGCTACTCCGGCGAGCCGTTCATGACCGTGGAAGTCGGGCGCAAGCTCGCCGGCCTGGAGCGCAACCAGCACCGCGGCGACCGGTGGCACTACCAGCTGACCTGGCACTCGCGCGACTGCGTGCCCGGCAAGGTCAAACTGTTCCGCGCCGGACTGGCCAGTACGCCGGACAATCCCGCCGACCACGACGCGCCGTCGATCAAGGCGATCCGGGCGATCATCGAGGCCAACCCCGGACCGGATGTACACCCGGCCGACGCGCCGATCGTGGCTGGCGACCTGTACCGGCAGGTACTCGCCGCCGCGAAGGGCCAGTGTCAGTGCCAGGGCGCCTGCGGCAAGAAGCACGCCGACGCCGCCCGAAAGCCGGGGCGCTGCGAGAACGGCGACGGCACCTACACCAAGGGCGTCGGCAGCACCCACATCCTGGCGATCCCGCGTGACCCGACGCTGCCCTTCCACGAGGCCGCCGCGCTGCCCGCGCGCCGCCTGATCGCGTTCTGCCGCCCCTGCGCGGACGGCGTGCGGCGGGTGGTGAATCGCGCGGTGAAGGCCCTGCCGCCGCAGGACGCTGGCCTGTTCGACGTCGAGCCGTACCGGGCCTCCGAGGGAGGTGACGTCACGTGATGACCCTTGAAGAGCGCGCCGAGGCGGTCTGGCGGATGCTCGGCCAGGCGCTCGACGGCGACGCCGACGGCGCAGCCCACAGCCTGATGACGATCGGCCAGCAGAGCACCACGGCGGACATGTACGGGGTGTGCTGCGCCATCGCCGAGGGTGGTGCCGCGGTCCTCCGGCGGATCTTCCCGGCGATGATCTGGGAGCCGTCGGAGGCCATGGTCACCCTGCACGAGATGCAGCCCGGCGCCCTGGGCGCGGACCCGATGGAGACCTGGGCCGCCCGCTTCCTGGTCGCCTACGCCAACCGCGACAGCGACCAGACGCGCGCCTTGTTCGACGCCGCGCTCGCCAACGGGAGCGACTTCTACAGCCAGTCGGTGTGCGCCCTGCTCGGCACGTTCGCCGGCCTCGGCCGGGCGCGCCTGCGCGAGCAGGGCATCCCCCTCTGATCCGCACCCGGGGCGGTGGCCAGCAGACCCGCCGCCCCGGGTGCACCGCCACCCCGCACGACCGCACCGACCCGAGAGAGACCTCCGTGACGCTCGACGCCATGCACTGGGTGTGGACCCACTCCCAGGCCAAGGGGAACACCCGGCTCGCGCTGCTGTACGTGGCCGACCAGGTGCGCACCCCGGCGTGCGAAGTGCGGCTCAGCTACCCCGACTTCCTGGGGGCGCTGAACACCGAGTCGCGAGGCACGGTGAAGGGCGTCATCGAGGCGGCGGTCAAATCCGGCGAGCTGGAGATCGTCGAGGCCGGAGCCGGTCGGCGGAAGCCCCTGTACCGGCTGCCAATGGCCGTCGACTACGTCCGCCCGGTCCGTCGTAACGGTCCAGAATCCGGACCACAAGAGGACACGGAGCCCGCTCCTTGCGGTCCAGAATTCGGACCGCAAGGAATTCGTAGCAGTCCAGTTTCTGGACCGCAAAGCGACGGCGACGAATCGGCTAGCGGTCCGGATTCTGGACCGCAAGACGGCCGTTGCGGTCCAGAAATTGACCCCCCTTACCCATCTCTCCCAAGCAAGCACGAGGAGAGCCGACCGGAGGGCTCGACGGGCAGCGACTACGGCATCCCGGACGCCGTCCGCCCGCTCGTCGACAGCATGACCGCCAGCGGTGTCGCCGTCCGCTGGCCCTTCTCCGGCGATCAGTGGTTTCCCGTGCTCGCGCTGATCAAGAAGTGCGGCATCCCCGCCCTCGTCGAGTACGCCCGGCGCACCGCCGACCGGACCCACGTCGACAGCGCCCGGTACTTCATGCGCGGCTGGGCCGAACTGCCGCCGCGCCCCGCCGAGGGCACCCCCGTCTACGCCCCGCGCCCGCACCTGCGCGCCGTGGGCACACCCGAAGAACGAGGCATCTTCTGATGGACTACGAGGAAGACCGCGCCCCCGAGCGCACGCCGCCCCACGACCTCGACGCCGAGCAGTCCCTTCTCGGCGCCTGCATGTACAGCGCCCACGCCCTGGGTGAGGTCATGGAGATCGTCCAGCCCGACGACTTCTACCGACCCTCGCACGGCGTGATCCTCGCCGCCATGGCCGCCATGCACACCGCCGGCCAGCCCGTCGACCCGATCACCCTCGGCAAGTACCTCGCCGACCAGGGGCTCAGCAGCACCACCGGCGGCAGCGCCTACCTGTTCCAGCTCGTCAACGTGGGCCAGATGGTCGCCAACGCCGGGTACCACGCCGAGATCGTCGTCGACCGCGCCCTGCGCCGCGCCCTCGTCGAGCACGGCATCCGGACCGCCCAGGACGGCTATGGCACGAGCGGCGTCACGTTCGACCTCGTCGAGCAGGCCGTCGCCCGCGCCCGGGAGATCCGCGACCGCGGCCAGGCCAACAGCGACCTGCCCACCATGGACATCATCGACTTCGTCCAGGTCGAGGACAGCTACGACTGGCTCGTGCCGGGCCTGCTGGAGCGCGGCGACCGGCTGATCCTCACCGCGTCCGAGGGCGGCGGCAAGTCGACGCTGCTCCGGCAGCTCGCGGTGACCGTTGCCGCCGGTCTGCACCCGTTCGAGACCTGGAAGCACACCGACCCGCATCGCGTGACGATCCTCGACTGCGAGAACGGCGCGCCGGCCAGCCGCCGGAAGTTCCGGCCGCTGCTGAACTCGGCGCTCAGGGTCGACCGGCCCGTGGCCCGCGGGCAGCTGCACATCGAGTGCCGGCCGGAGGGGCTGGACCTGACCCGGCCCGCCGACCGCGCGTGGATGATGCGCCGCGTCGAGCGACTCAAGCCCGAGTTGCTGATCGTCGGCCCGATCTACCGCCTGCACGCCGGCGATCCGAACTCGGAGGAGCTGGCGCGCAAGGTCTCGACGGTCATCGACGAGGCCCGTGCGACCGCCGGGTGCACGGTGATCATGGAGGCGCACGCCCCGCACCACAACGGCCAGTCCGCGCACCGCAACCTGCGCCCGCTCGGGTCGAGCCTGTGGATGCGCTGGCCCGAGTTCGGCTTCGGCCTGCGCCCGGTCGAGGACGAGAAGTCCGCGGCCAACACCGACGGCTGCCGGGCCCGGCGCGTCATCCCCTGGCGCGGCATGCGCGACGAGCGCGCCTGGCCGGCCTTCATCCGCCAGGGCGAGCACTGGCCGTGGATCTCCTACACACCGATCGACGCCGACCCGTACACCGGCTACTCCGCGACGGGGGCGATCGTATGATCCTCGACCTGTTCGCCGGGGCCGGCGGCCTCGACGTCGCCGCGCGCGCCGAGGGCCACGACAGCATCGGCATCGAGCACGACCGCGACGCCTGCGCCACCCGCCGCGCGGCCGGACTGCGCACAGTCGAGGGCGACGTCCGCGCCTACGGGCCCGCGGACTTCCCCGACGCCATCGCCCTCGCGGGTGGCCCGCCGTGCCAGACCTTCACCGTCGCCGGGAGCGGCGCCGGGCGCCGGGCGCTCGACACCGTGCTCGCCCTCGCCAAGCGGCTGGGCGCCCGCGAGGACATCAGCGCCGACCTGGCCGCTCTCGACGACGGGCGCACCGGGCTCGTCCTGGAGCCCCTGCGCTGGGCCCTGGAGGCGCTCGACGCGCGCCGCCCGTACCGGGCGATCGTGCTGGAGCAGGTGCCCGCGGTGCTGCCGATGTGGGAGCTGTACGCCGAGCTGCTGCGCGCCGAGGGCTACCGGGCCGCGTGCGGCATCGTCCGGGCCGAGGAGTACGGCGCCCCGCAGACCCGGCGCCGCGCGGTCCTGCTGGCCCGCCGGGACGGCCTGATCGGGCTCCCCGCGCGGACGCACCGGCCGTGGGGGCGGCGCCTGTCCGAAGCGGAGTACGGCCTCCGGCCGACGGTCGTCATGGGCGACGTCCTGCCGCAGCGCGGCGGCTTCGTCGTCGTGTCGAACTACGGCACCGGCGGCGACCCGCGGCGGCGTGGGCGGCGGCACTCCAGTGAGCCGGCCGCCACCGTCACCGGCCGCATCAACCGCAACCGGCTGGTGGCCGACGACGGCACCGAGCTGCCGCGCCTCACGCCCGGGGAGGCGGGCGCCCTCCAGGGCTTCGCTCTCGACTTCCCGTGGCACGGCGCTGCCCCGTGGCAGCAGATCGGCAACGCCGTCCCCGTCCCGCTCGGCCGCGCGCTCATCCGCGCCGCACTCACCCCCGCCACCCACGGAGGCCCCGCATGACCGCCGCCCCGCCCCCCGGCCACCTGACCCCACAGGAGGCCCGGATCCTCACCGAGACCGCGCGCGGCGGCAGCCATGCCGAGATCGCCGCCCGCCTGTGCCTGTCCACCGACCGCGTCCGCAACGGCCTGTGCAACGCCCGCCGCCGCCTCGGCGCGACGACCACGGTGCACCTGCTCGCGCTCGCAATCACCGCCGGGGACGTGGACCCCGACTGCGCGGACGGAACGGCGGTCGAGCGGTGACCGGCCCGCTGTGCCGCGGCTGGTTCCCGCCCGGCGACCCCGAACCCGACGACGACAAGGACTGACCATGCCCGACACCCTGCGGGACCGCATCGCCGCCGCCCTCCGCAGCGCCGCGCACCGGTGCGGCGAGGACTGCCCCGCCCCAACCGAGACCGCGTGCCACGCCGCGCACCCGGTGCAGGAGGCCGTGGAGCACCACGGCGTCATCACGGACGTGTACGCGCCGATCAGCGCCCTGGCGGACGTGGTGCTGCCGCTGGTGGCCGCCGAGCGGGAGGCCGGGCGCTGCGACGGGCTGCGGGAGGGCGCCAACGACCTCGCTGCGGTCGCCAACCCCCACACCGAGCGCGGCGCGGGAGTCCGCTGGGCCGCCGACCGCCTCCGGGCCCGCGTGGACGCCGAGGAGCCCCGACCGTGACCGAGAAGTCGCCCACTGGACAGCTCAACGAGCTGCTACACGCGCACTTCATCGCGCCGCAGGACCGCCTGGCTCCCGCCGGGGCGGGCGCGATCTACCTGACCGAGGTCACCGCGCCGGGCGGGACCCGGCGGGCCGACGCCGTCCACATCGGCCTGTGGCAGTCCCGCGGCGCCGGCCGGATCGACGTGTGCGAGCTGAAGACCAGCCGCTCGGACTTCCTACGGGAACTCAACGACCCGGCGAAGGCGGAGGCGTGGTGGCCGTACTGCACCGCGTTCTGGCTCGTCGTCCCGCACGTGTCGATCGCCGGGCCAAACGACCTGCCCCCGGGCTGGGGCCTGATGGTCCCCACAGGGCGGGGGCGCCGCTTCAAGACCGTCGTGAAGCCGGCCGAGCGGACCCCGCTCATCGACGTGCCCCTCCTCGTGACCCTGCTGAAGAACACCGAGACCGTCCGCACCAACGCGCTCCAGCGGCTCCGCGGGGAGATGACCCACCAGGCATACCAGCGAGAGCAGGAACTCCTCCGTGACCGCGACGCCCGCGCGATGGGCCCATCCGTGAAGAAGCGCCTGGACCTCCTCGCCCACCTGGAGGCGGTCCTCGGGTCCCGCCTCGACACCGAGACCTGGATGGACCGCCTCAGCGCCCCCGACGCCGCCCACGCCCTCCGGGACTTCGTCGCCGGCCAGAAAGCCCTGACGGAGTCCCGCAAGGAGATGGAGCGCCGCATACGCGAACTCGAACGGATCAAGGAGTCCGTCACGCGCGCCGCCGATGACCTGCGTGCCGCGCTCACCCCCGAGAGGACCACCCTGTCGTGACCACCACCCCACCCGAGCTGTGCGGCAACCGCTACCGCGACGCCGTGGGCGCCGTCCTCGACTGCGACCTCCCCGCCGGGCATCTCGGCGTGCACCACGCCCGCACAGCCCCGAACGAGTACCACACCTGGCCTGACGCACTGTCCGCCCCCGCACCCGGCTCGGACATCAGCCGGATGACCGCCGACTTCGCCGAGGCTGGCAAGAAAATGCCAGCCCCCTACGCCCGTCTCACCAAGGCGCTCGGCTTGCTCCCGTCCGTGTCGTGGGACGACATCGTGCAGGCGGTCGCCGCCGAGCGGGCCGCGCACGAGGAGCACCGGCGCCAACTCGCCGCCGCCCTCGACGCCGAGCCCATCGACACGTGCCGCGTCGTCGAGATCGACGGCGAGCCGATCCGCGTCCACGGCGCCGGCGAGATGACCGACCGGGGCCGCGCCGCGCTCGCCGAGGTGATCGCCGCCGCCCGGCGCCGATACGCCGCCGAGCACCCCGACGAGGCCGGGCAGGGTGACGAGTCCGCGCCGAGCACCCGCCGTTGCTCGTGCGCCTTCGACCCGGCCGCGGAGAAGAACCACCGGCCGTGGTGCGCGATCTGGCCCGCGGCCCAGCGCGCCCGCTGCAAGTGCGCCGGCGTCGGCTTCGGCGGGAAGGGCGACTGCCCGGTGCACGACGGCCCCGACCGGCCGTGAAGCGCGCCCGGTACAACCGCCGCCGCGGGTGCGAGGGCAAGAAGGCGCACCCCGACCGCGACGCCGCCCGCGCTCACATGCTCGACCTCGTCGCCCGCGGCGCCACCGGGCTCAACGTCTACCGCTGCCGCCGATGCTCGCGCTTCCACGTGGGCCACCGCCGCCACAACGCCTGACCAGCACCACCCGGAGGAGAACCACCGTGCACTGCCTGCTCTGCGACCGCCCCGCTGGCACCGCCTACCTCGACGCCCGGTGCGCGGCCGACCTGGCCGACCGGCTGCGCGCGCTGCCGACGCTGTACGCGGAGCTTGGCCAGATGCTCGCGCCGGTGCGGTCGGCGGACGCGGGCGGTCGTACGGCGGCCGCCGTCGAGGCGCCGCTGCCGATCCGGCCGGACGTCGCGGACGCCCGCGGAGACTTCGTGCTCCTGGAGACCTGGGCGCGGGCCCTGGCGGACGATCAGGGCGCCCCGCGCGCCGTCCCCGAGGCCGACACCCTCGGGGCGCGCGTGCGGGCCGCCTGCGCCGCGCTGGGGGCCGCCGTGCCGTGGATCGCGGCGGAGTGGCCGGCCGCCGGGGACTGCGCGCGGGAGGTGCGCGACCTGTACGACGGCGCGCGCAGTGTCGTGGGCTCCGCCGACCTCCCCGCGCGCATGGGCCGCTGCCCGCAGCTCGTGCACGGTGAGCCGTGCGGCGCGGAGCTGCTGCTGCCCGCGGGGCAGCAGGTGCTGCGGTGCGCGTGGTGTGGGAGCCGGTTCCCGCCCGGCACGTGGGCCGCCCTTCGGGTCGCGCAGCGGGCGCTCAGCCCTGCGGGGGCTCCGGCGTGACCGGCGGGCGCTCCGGCAGCCGCGCGCCCGGGCGGCGGAGGTACCAGGCCACCAGCGCCTTGATGACCGCCGCGCGGTCGCCGAGCGGAGCACGCAGCGCGAGATCCGCCCAGTCCTCGTCTGCGACGCGGACCGTACGGCGCGGCGTTCCCTCTACGTTCGGCATGGCCCGAGGATAGCCCTTGCGGTGTCATGACACCAGGGTCTAGGGTGTCATGACACCGGGCCACGCCCGACAACCCAAAACGGCCCACGGCCGGTGCTACCAACACCAACCGCGGGCCTGACCGACCACCTGCTACCAACAGGAGACCGGCTGACATGGATCTTCCCACGCCCTCGCGCGCCCAGGCGCGCCCGCCCCGGCGTCTCGTCGCCGCGGGCATCATCCGCCGCACCGGCGCCCGCACCACCCGCATCACCGCCACCCCCGCCGGGATCACCGGCAGCATCCGCACGGCGGTGACCCGATGACCGCCCATACCTTCGCCGAGCAGCTCCCCGCCGCCGACGCCCTCGCGCAGATCACCGCCACCCTCGGGCACCTCCCGGCCGCCGACATCAACCTCAGCCCGGTCTTCCCCGACCACCTCACCGTGGCGATCCACGACGACCTCGGCGCGTTCGAGCAGTGGCGGCAGGCCCTCGGCGTCCCGGCTACAGCGATCGACTACGCCGCCCACCGCCACCACATGACCCTCCGGGCAGCCACCCCGTTCGCCGGGGCCACCATCGACCTCGTCGCTTACGCCCCGGCCCTGCCCACCCCGGGCGGCGCCCAGTGACCACCACGACCGACCCCCGCACCGCGGCCGCCACCCTCGCTGCGCTGCTCGCCCTCGCTGCGTTGGTGCTGCGCCGGGTACGACGTACCCACGGGCGTACCCCGGCGGCCGTCGTCGTCGCAGCCCTGGGCGCCCTGCTGTGCACGGCGTACTCCGGCGACACGTCCTGGAACTTCGCCCGCGACCACCTCGCCATGCGCGGCGTGACCGAGCGGGCGGTGATGTTCGCCGCCGCCGAGCTGGCCCTGTTCGCCATGGCGCTCATGGCCCGGCAGAACCTCCGCACGATCGGCGCCCCCGGCACACCCGGCACCCTCGTATGGGTCGTCACCGCAGTGCAGGTGATCCCCGCCTACTCCGAGACCGGTGCCGTCGCAGGCACCGTCCGCGCATTCGTCGGCCCCGTCCTCGCCGCCCTGCTCTGGCACCTGGCCATGGGCATCGAACTGCGGCACCGCACCGGCGCCGCAAGCACCGGCCTCCTGGCCGTCCTCGGCCGGGAGGCCCGCGAGCGCCTGCTGTCCTGGCTCGGCCTGTCCCAGCGCGGCCGCGACGCCGCGCAGATCACCCGCGACCGGTGGACCCGCACCGCGACCCGCCGCGCCGCCCACCTCGCCGACCTCACCGCCGCCGGGGCCCGCCCGCGCCGCCTGGCCCGCGCCCGTCGCCGCCTCGCGGCCGCGGTCGACCGCACCGACGCCGGCGTGCTCCCCGAACAGCGCGCACTGCTCCTAGACCGGCTCGCCGCGTACCGCGGGGCCGACGCCCTGGCGTCCATGGACCTGCCCGCGCCGTGGACCGTCACACCCGTCACGCCCACCCGTGACGCCGTGACGGCCACCGTGCCGCCCGCCCTCCCCGCCGGGCCCGAGCCGGACGACGAGGCCGAGACCGGCACGCCCGTGACGGACGACGGCACGCAGGCCACCGCCCACGAGCCCGCCCCCGAGACGCTCACCGACCTCGCCGCCGTCACGGGCGTCACGGTTCCCGTGCCGGGTGAGCCCCTGAGCGCCGATCAGCTCGCCGTCGTCCTGCGGTGGCTGCGCTACCAGGCCGACCCGCCGCTGTCCTACCGCGCGGCGAGAGACCTGTTCCGGACGCTCGGCTTCGTCGGCGCCGAGGACCGCATCCGCCCCGCCTGGGCCGCCCTCGTCGCCGCCGAGACCGGCACCACCCCCTGACGGACCGCCCCGGTCGCCGCCGCCCCCACCGGCGCGGCGTCGGCCGAGGCTGCCCGAGCAGCCCGCAGACCGCGAGCAGACCCGGCGAGCGCACCGCGCAGACCCGGCGAGCAGACCGCGAGCGTCACCGCCACACCATCCCCGGAGACCCGCTATGGGCACCGCACTGTGCCTGGCCTTCTTCCTCACCGCCATGACCGGCTCCGGCCTCTGGCTGCTGCGCACCGAGCGCACCGCCGTCCGGCCGGTCCTCACCACCGCGGCCCTGCTCGTCGCCCTGGGCGGCTACGTGGCGTTCCTCTTCGCGCTCTGAAGGACAACCCATGCCTGACCCGATCGAACCCACCGCGGTGATCCCCGCCGGATGGCCGCTGCCCACCCGCGGCGGTGGGGGAGCGGCCCTACCGCCGCCCCCGCCGCCCGTCCCCCCGGCCCCCTACACCCCGCCGCCCGCTCCCGCGCCCCTACCGCCACGGGACGTGGTCGTCACCGTCGACCCGATCCGCATCGACGTCACCATCACCACCGGGCCGCCGCCCGAGCCCGACCCGCCGACCTGGGCCGACCGCCTCCAGGCACGCCGTAACGGCATCTGCTGCTTCCTGGCGTTCCTGCCCGCCACCGCCTGGGCCGGAGTCCTCCACACCGCATGGCAGCAGGCCGGGCTGTCCGCCGCCTGGGTCATGGCCGCCACCGCGGCCGCCACCGCCGCCGTCTACGACCAGCGCCGCCGGGGCCGCGAACCGTCCACCCCGACCGACCGCGGCCGCGGCAACCTCCTGACCCGCACCGCCCTGTGCGCCGCGCTCCTCGCCCCCGCCCTCGGCCTCCCCGTCGTCGGGTCCGCCGCCTACCTCATGACGGGAGTCACCCCGTGACGAACATGACCAGCAGCGTCCTCACCTCCGCCGGCCTCGCCGTCGGCGTCGGCGTTCTCGTCGTCGAGCACATCCGCTGGTGGCGCAGCGGTGGCGCCGCGGCGCCAGCCGGAGGAGGGAAGAAAGGCGCGCCCGTCGCCCCTGCCGGGAAGTCCCGCGACCCGATGATCCTCGGGCAGATCTGGGCGGGCATCGCCTTCGGCACACTGATGGTCGCCTGCCCGGCCGGGATGCTCGGCACCGCCGCCGGGTTCATCCGCTGGGGCGGCAACGGCATCGGCGGCACCCTCATGCACACCATGACCGGCGCCCAGCCCTCCTCGGTCGCCGACGCCGCCGCACCGCAGCTCGATGACAAGGGCGCGATCGTCGTCACGGCGCTCGTCGTCGTGCTGTTCCTCCTCCGCAAGACCTACGCCAAACAGATCCGCGGCCGGTTCCTGCGCGGGGTGTTCATCGGCACGATCGTCGCGATCGGCACCGGCGTGTTCGCGGTGATCGGGCAGACCGTCGTGCCCGGCGTCAACCAGCTCGGCGCACAGCTCCTCGGCAGTATCGTGCACCACGGGATCACCACGTGAGCGCCCCCACGACCGCGGAGTGGCTGCGGGACGCCGCCCGCCGCATCAGCTGCGGCGTCCCCATCCTCACCGGTCGGATCATCAGGCGCAGCACGAAGGCCACCGCCCGCCGCGCCGCCGGAATCCGAACGGGCGTCAGGGCCTGGCTGGGGGAGTCCAGCGGCCTGCTGGACACCGCCATGCGGTGGGCGATGCTGGCGGCCGCCGGATGGCTCGTCTGGACCGTCGCCAGCATCGCACTCGGAGCGGGCGGCCACGCGGTTGCCGGCGCCCGCTGGCTGATGTGGCCGGGCACCGCGATTCTGGTCGTCGCTACGTACCGCGCTGGCGGGAAGGCCGACGCCGCCGACGCACAAGAGGACCCGGACACGGCGCCCGACGAGTCAGTGCCGCCGGCCGAGCTTGAGCCGGAGGACGACGAGCAGCCGCTCGACGCCGACCTGCTCGCCGACGTCATCCACGCCGTCGCCCGCGGCGGCAACGTCCACCTCACCGCCATCACCCGGCGGCTCCGCGCCGAGACCGGGCAGCACTGGGACGTCCTCGCCGCCTGCCGCGCCCACGGCATCCGCACCCGCCCCGTACGGGTCGCCGGGGCCGACCCCGCCGTCACCACCGGCATCCACCGCGCGGACCTGCCCCCGCTCCCCCAACCCCTCTCGGCACCCCCTGTTGGCGTTGTTTCCGCAGGTCAGCACGGCAACAACAACAGCAACAACGCGACCGTCGAGGAGTTCGGAGAGGGGGGCCTGCTCGTCAAGCACGGTCCCACCGACCGGCAGGAGGCCCGCCGATGATCCGCCGTATTGCACATGCCCTCGGGTACGTCTACTGCGCCACGTGCGGGTGGTGGACCCGGCCACACTGCGGACACACCGACTGATGAATCGGGAGAATCACCTCATGGACGATGTTCTGCAACAGATCATGAACCGCGACGTTCACTCCGAAGTGGCGTGGAAGCCGACCGGCGCGGCTCACCCCGCGGCGCACTGCCTCGTCTTCCAAACCGCGCCCGCCACCGGGCAGTTTCTCGTGCAGTTCGACGCCGCATCTCCCATGCCCATCCCGGCCGTAGGAGACGACGTGGTGCTGCACGACAGGCACGTGCGGGTCCTGGCGGTGATGACCGCCTACACGCGGTCCGAGGAAGACGGCCGCGTCCAGCTGTACACCGACGTGGTCGTTGATGCGACCGGCGTCAACCAGACGCCACTCGTGGAGCGGTAGTCGTACGGCCCGCCGGGCACACCCCGGCGGGCCCCACCCCCAAGGAGCAACCCCGGCATGGACGCCGTCCTCACCAGCCTCATAGCCGTCCTCGGCACCCTAGGCGGCAGCCTCGGCGCCCTCATCCTCCAGCAGCGCGCCACCACCCGCGCCGAACGCCGCCGCGAACTCCACACCGTCGGCGCCACATTCCTCACCGCACTCACCAGCTACCGGCGCGCGGTGTACGTCCTCTCGACCCTCACCCCCGACGCCGACCGCACCGCAGCCATAGCCGACGTCCGGCAAACCCGCGCCGCCCTCACCGCAGCACGAGACGCCCTGCTACTGATCGCCACCGAACCGGACGTCCACCGCGCCGTGCACGCGGCGATCGGAGCCGCCTTCGACCTGGGCGACGACGCTGAACAGCAACGGGTCACCACCGGACGCCAGGCCGCGCTTGACGCGCACAACGAAGTGCTCAACGCACTCGGCATCGCGATCCGCAGCACATAGCCGCCAGGCATCATGGGGGCATGGAGCCCCTGTACGTCCCCGCCGGCCACATGACCGCCCGGCAGGTCGCCACCACCCTCGGCATCGGTCCGTCCGGCGTCCGCCAGCTCGTCGCCCGCGGGCGCCTCGCCCGCGCCGGCGGGTCGCCCCGGCAGCCGTACTACGACGCCGAGCAGGTGCTCGCGATCCTCGCCGACCGGCGAGCCGCTTGACACCAGGTCAGCCACAGTGTGACGATCTCTCCGCAGACGTATGCCCGCAGGCCCCGAGACCACCATGGTCCGGGGCCTGCGGCATGTCCGCCCACAGACCACCGCACCCGCGCGAGGTGCGGCCCTGCGGTGGTTCCAGAAGGCCGAACCGCCGCCGCGCGCCCCGCTGAAGAGCAGGTCGCGCGGCCACTCCCCGCACAGAGCCGGAGGCCACCATGCCCAGGCCCAGCGCGGCACGCCGCATCTCGTTCGCGGCCTGCCCCGAAGTCCGGCACATCGCCCACCCTGGCTACACCTGCGCCGAAGAAGACGCCGTCCGCGCCCGCATCGTCACCTACCGCGGGCGGGTCAACCTCACCAGCATCCCGGCGGCCGCGCTCGCCGGCACCACCTTCGGGTGCGCGGGGTGACCGGCTGGGAAGCGCGGCGCACCGAGCTGTGCGACTGGCTGCGTGCCAACGGCGTCGACCCGAACCAGACGCGCCGCGACGGCGAGCTGTACATCGACACCACCGCGGACGGCCAACGCATCCTCCACGCCGAGCTGTACGAACTCGACGAGAACGGCCGCCGCTTCCTCAACGAGCGGGGTGACGGCGCGGCCATCCGGCAGGTGGCCGTGCCGCTGCTCGCCGAGCCACCGCAGTGGTGGCAGCAGTACCGCCTGCCCACCCGCGAGCAGCTGCTCGACGCCGTCTACGCCGTGCACCGGCTCCACCGTGCAGCCGAGCACCAGGAGCGGACCATCTGCGTGGAATGCTCCGCCTACGACGGCTGGACCACCACCGGCAACGCCCCCGTGACGTGGCCCTGCGCCACCGTCGCCGCCCTTCAGGGCTACGAGAAGACCCGCGAGCGGGAGACCGCCCGCCAGGTCGGCATGCTCACAGATCAGGCCGACGTGGCATAGGCCCGCCCGGCCCCACGGCTCCAACGGTGAGGTGACCGCCGATGGCCAGCACCAGCGATCGCGGGTACGGCGCCGACCACCAGGCGCTGCGGAAGGCCACCATCGACCAGGCCTACGGCCAGGCCTGCCACCACTGCGGTCACCCGATGCTCAAGGGTCAAGCCCTCGACCTCGACCACACCGCCGACCGTGGCGCCTACCGCGGCTTCGCGCACGCTCACTGCAACCGCAGCGAGGGAGCTCGGCGCGGCAACCGGCAACGTCGCAGGTCAACGGCCCTGAAGACGTCCGAATCCTGGTGAGCGGAGCGAATTGGACATAGGGTGTGAATGGGGAGGAGGGGGGCGGGTCGGGCACGGGATGTTGATCATGCCCTGACCCCGCCCCCAGTCAAAAAATCTCTCCCTGCGATTTTTCGTAGCGGCACATGCCAGAAAGCCCCCCGATCGGATATCCGATCGGAGGGCTTTCGATTTGGAATTCGGCGGCTCGTTCGCCTTCGGGCTTCTCTCGCCTGCCTGTATGTTCTCGCAGGTCAGGCCGGACGTCAAGGGCTCCGGAGGTCGATATGAAAAAGAATTGCTCGACCTGCGGGAATTCCTTCGACGCGAAGCGCAGTACGGCGAAATACTGCTCCGACCGGTGCCGCGTGGCGGCACAGCGCCGTGCCGGTAGCGGCAGGGACGAGGGCAAGGTCATCGCCTTCGGTCTCGCGGCCGTACCGCCGCCCTCGGAGCGAGCCCCGGAGCGAGGGCCGCTGGAGGCGGCGGCGCTGTCCGAGCTGGAGGCGGTTGGTCGTGCGGAGACGCTGGCGGGCGGTGTGGTGCTCGCGCTGGCGCGCCGGATCGACCAGGCCGGGCCGGACGACACCGGCAGCGGGTTCGCGGCGCTGACGAAGGAGCTGCGCGCGTCGCTGGCCGCCGCGGTGGCGGGCGCCGAGCAGTCCGACGATATCGACCGGCTGAGGCGGCAGCGGGAGGAGAAGCGGCGTGGCCGGGCTGGTTGAGCCCACGCATCTCTGGGTGCCGGAGCACGTGGACACCTACGGGCCGCAGGTCGCCGACTTGTGCCGCCTGGTGAAGTTCGCGCCGGACCCTGAGCAGCAGCTGATCCTCGATGCGCTCTTCGCGGTCGATGAGGCCGACAAGGCGGTGGCGCTGGAGTCGGCGGTCATCGTGGGTCGGCAGAACATGAAGACCGGCCTGCTGAAGATGGCCGTGCTCGGCTGGTTGTTCCTGACGGATCAGCGCTTGGTCGTGTGGTCAGCTCATGAGTTCCGGACCAGTCAGGAAGCTTTCCGGGACATGGAAGAGCTGATCATGGGGACGCCGCAGTTCGCGAAGCGGGTGAAGGACATCCACCGCGGGAACGGCGACGAGGCGATCGAACTTCATGGGGACCGGCGGCTGATGTTCAAGGCCCGGACGAAATCCGGCGGCCGGGGGCTCACCGGCGACAAGATCATCTTGGATGAAGGGTTCGCGCTCCAGCCCAGCCACATGGGCAGCCTCTTTCCGACGCTGGCGGCCCGCCCGGATCCGCAGGTGGTGTACGCCAGCTCGGCGGGCAAGGTCGAGTCCGGCGTGCTGCGCGGGGTGCGGGACCGTGGCCGTCCCGGCGGAGAGCGGCGGTTGGCGTACTTCGAGTGGTGTGCGCCGCCGCCGAAGGAGGCCTGTGCGGACGGCGAGAGCTGCACGCACGCCCTGGACGTTGAGGGCTGCGGGTGCGACAACCTGCAGCTAGTGAAGGCGGCGAACCCCGCCGTGGGGCGCCGGATCAGCCTGGACTACGTGATGGGCGAGCGGCGGGCCCTGCCGCCGGCGGAGTACGCACGCGAGCGCATGGGCTGGTGGGACGACCCGATCGGCGGCGAGGTACCGATCAAGCCCGGCGACTGGACAGCGTGCCTCGACGAGGAGTCCCGGCGGACCGGCTCGGTCGCCCTGGCCGTCGACATCACCCCGGACCGGGCGGTATCCAGCATCGCGGTCGCCGGGCGGCGGACGGACGGCCTGGTGCACGCCGAGGTGATCGAGCACCGGGCCGGGACCGGCTGGGTGGTCGAGCGCCTGGTCGAGCTGTTCCGGACGATCCAGCCGACGCCCGTGGCGCTGGTGATCGACCCCGCAGGGCCCGCAGGCAGCCTGGAGAAGAAGCTGCTGGAGCGGGGCTTCTCGACGGAGAAGGAGTTGCTGCCGGGTTCGTGGCGGCTGCACTTCGTCGGCTCGAGGGAGTACGCGCAGGCCTGCGGCGCGCTGGCGGACGACGTCGCCAACGGGGAGTTTCGGCACATCAGCCAGGCCCCGCTGGACACGGCCGTGGAGGGCGTAGCCACCCGGCCGCTGGCGGAGGCCTGGGCCTGGTCACGTGGCAAGAGCGGGGCGACGATCGCGCCCCTCGTGGCGGTCACGCTGGCCCGTCACGGTCACGCAACTTTCGGTGTCACTGAGCCTGTGGCGCCCTTCGCATTGTGGGGAAAGGGCAGGTGACGACATGGCTGTCAGCTGGGTTCAGCGCGTGCCGGTGGACCAGATCACCGAGCAGGCGAAGCGGGTGCGGTTCTGGCGCACCGTGGCAACGGTGCTCGCTGGCCTGCTCTGGGGACTGGGCTGGCTCGCGGCGAAGTGCTGCGCGGCGGCCTGGCTGGCGGTCACGTGGGCGGTAGTCGCCGTGAAGGTCGGCTGGAGGGACGCCCGGCGGCCGGCGGCCCGTGAGGGCGGGTCCGGCTGATGGGACTGTTGGAGCGGATCAACGCCCAGCTGGCGCCGCGACCGACGAATCTCGGTCTGGACGAGTATGCGTCGTGGTTCTCCTACGGCGGGAACCAGTACCCGCTCCTGCAGACCACGTACTCGCAGATCGACCAGGAGCGCATCGCGTGGACTGCGGACTGGGCGGCGAAGTCCAGCGGGCCCGTGTTCTCACTGGTGCTGGCCCGCATGCAGGTGTTCTCCCAAGTCCGGTTCCAGTGGACCCGGTTCACCGGTGCGCTGCCGGGCGACCTGTTCGGGACGTCGGAACTCGCGGTGCTCGAAAAGCCCTCTCCGGGCTGGACGACCGCGGATCTGCTGGCGCGCATGGAGTGGGACGTCTCGGCGGCTGGTAACGCCTACATCCGGCGCAAGGCATCGTCGCTGCACCGGCTGAATCCGGCGTGGGTGATCATCGTTCTGGGATCGCAGGAAAACGCGGAGGATCCGTGGGCCGCCGCCGATACGACGGTCGCCGGTTACCTGTACGTACCGCCGGGCGGGAAGCCGCAGTTCTTCCTTCCGTCGCAGGTCGCCCACTACGCGCCGCTGCCCGATCCGGACCGCCACTTCCTCGGTATGTCGTGGATCACGCCGGTCCTGCGCGACTTGCAGGGCGACCAGGCGGCGACTGAGCACAAGTACGCGTTCTTCAACAATGGCGCGACTCCGAACATCGCGATCCGGTTCGACCCTCAGGTGTCGTTGGAGAACGTGAGGGCCTTCAAGGAGCTACTTGAGGAGGAGCACCAGGGCGCCGCGAACGCCTTCAAGACCCTGTACCTGGGTGGTGGCGGCGACCCGGTGCCGATCGGGTCCAGCTTCAAGGACATGGACTACGCGGTGATCCAGGGCCGGGCGGAGTCCCGTCTGGCGAGCGCGGCCGGCGTGCCGCCGTCCTGGGTGTCGTTCTTCGAGGGCATGCAGGGCTCGACGCTGAATGCCGGGAACTACATCAGCGCCCGGCGGCGGTTCTCCGACGGCACGATGGCGCACCTGTGGGGGAACGCCGCGGCGTCCCTGGAGCCGATCCTCACCGCGCCTGCGGGCGCGAGTCTCTGGTACGACGCGCGGATTCCGTTCATGCGCGAGGACGCGAAGGACCTGGCTGCCGTCCAGTCGCAGGAAGCGGCCACGATCGCGGCGCTGATCCGCGACGGGTTCATCCCCGAGTCGGTAGTCGCCGCGGTCCGAAACAACGACTGGAGCCTGCTGCGGCACTCCGGTCTGACCTCGGTCCAGCTGGTCCCGCCGTCCAGCGGCCAGGAGCCGGTACCCGGGTTCTCGCCCGGCACTGACCCAGGGCCAGCACCGGCCCCCGCCAACGGGAAGGAAGTGGCGCGCAGATGACGCGCAAGCAGCGCAAGCGCAAGCAGGGTGACGGCGCGGGCTGGTATCGGATCGCCAACGTGGCCGGCAGCCCGGCACAGATCCTCATCTACGACGAGATCGGCATGTGGGGCATCACCGCCTCCGACTTCATCCGTGACCTCGCGGCGGCAGGAGACGGCCCGATCGAGGTCCACATCAACTCCGGCGGCGGAGATGTCTTCGAGGCGTATGCGATCTACAACGCCCTCATCTCCCGCCCCGGGGTGACGACGGTCGTCGACTCGCTGGCAGCTTCCGCCGCCTCGGTCATCGCCATGGCCGGCGAGCAGCGGCTGATGGCCCGCACCTCGCAGCTCATGATCCATGACGCGTCGGCGGGGCTCTACGGGAATGCCTCCGAGCTACAGCAGATGCTGGAACGGCTGCAGACCGTCTCCGCCCAGATCGCCGGCATCTACGCCGACACCGCGGGCGGCGAACCGGACCACTGGCGCGACCTGATGCGCGCGGAGACCTGGTTCACCCCGCAGGAAGCCCAGGACGCCGGCCTGATCACCGGAGTCCTCGACAACACCCGCGAGCCGACACCGGCCGCCGCGGTATCCCCCGGAATCGGAATCCGCGCGGCCGCCACGGCTGCTCCGGACGACGCCAGCACAGCGGGTGCGCCCGCGACCGACGGAGAGGAACAGACCATGCCTGAGGCTCAGGGCGCGCTGACCATCGAGGCCCGCCGCAGTCGGCTCGGCGACATCGCCGGCCGACTCCAGGAGATCGCCAACCAGTACCCTGCGGCGGTCCTGCCGACCGACACGCAGGCTGAGTGGGACCAGTTGGTCGCCGAGCGGCGCGACCACCAGGCCGCGCTGGACGCGGTCGACGCCCGCAACGCGGTGCTCGCGGACATGCACGCCGGGCGCCCGGCCACCCACGACGCGGCCCCGGGCAGCGGTGCGGGCAACGCCCCGGGCGGCGTCCGGCAGCCGCAGCGCCCCGGCGCGCCCGCGGTGCACATCGGCCGCGACATCTACGACATCGCCGCGATCCGGCAGCAGGCCCGCAGCGCCGAGGAGCTGCCCGCGCTGTACCGGGACAACGCCATGCGGGCGATCGAGACGGCCCGCTTCCCGGGCTCGAACCGGGAGGACGCGCAGACGAACGTCGAGCGGCTGCTGAACACCATCCCCGACGACGTCCACGGCGACCTGGCCCGCCGCATCCTCGCCACCGGCTCCCCGGGCTACAAGCGGGTGTTCGGCCAGGCCCTGGCCGCGGGCAACCCCGGCTCGCTCGGCGCCCACGACGGACAGATCCTCGCGCTGGGGGCGACCGGCGCCGGCGGCGAGTACGCCGTGCCCTTCGAGCTGGACCCGACGGTGCTGCTCACCTCGAACGGGACGGTGAACCCGCTGCGGCAGATCGCCCGCGTACAGCCGATCGTGGGCAAGGAGTACGACCTGGTCACCACCGCGGGCGTGACCGTCTCCCGCGTCGCGGCGAACACCCCGGCCACGGACAACTCGCCGACCCTGGGCCAGCCCACCATCAAGGCCGAACGGGTACAGGGCTTCATCCCCTTCAACATCGAGATCGAGGGCGACTGGACCGGCATGCAGGCCTCCATGATGGAGCTGCTCAGGGACGCCAAGGACGTCGAGGAGGCCAGCGCCTTCACCCTGGGCACCGGTACCTCCCCCGACGCCGGGGGCGTCGTCACCACGCTGAACGTGTCCAGCAAGGTCGACGGGCAGACTGGTGCCGTCCTGGCAGTCGTCGACCCGACGAACCTGGAGAACGCGCTGCCCCCGCGGTTCCGTAACAACGCGTCCTACATGGCGTCGAAGACCACGTATAACGCCTACCGGCAGCTGCTGATCTCGCAGGCCGGTGCGGCCGGCGACCCGTGGAACCGCCCGTCGCAGGGGACGCCGGCGCAGTTCTTCGGCTACGACGCCTACGAGGCCTCGGACATGGCGTCCACCCACGCGGCGGGCGACAAGGTGCTGCTGATGGGTGACTTCAAGCGGGGCTTCATCATCGTCGACAAGGTCGGCATGAACATGGAACTCGTGCCGCACCTGGTCCAGCAGGCCACCGCCGGCAGCGGAGTGGGCATGCCGACCGGCCAGCGCGGCTACTACGCCTGGTGGCGGAACAACTCGCGGGTCCTCATCGACAACGCGTTCCGGCTGCTGGTCATCCACGCCTGACCGGCGCCCCGTACCGGACCCAACGAGAGGTGCAGGGCTGTGACTGACAGGACCATCTACGTGGCCACCGGCAGCGTCCTCGGCGAGTACGACGGCCGACCGCTGTACATCCACCAGGGCGTGACCACCGTGCGGGCCGGCCACCGGCTGCTCGACACCTTCGGCGCCCTCTTCGAGCCGCTGCGGCCGATGTTCGAGGTGGACGACGAGCCGGACGGCGAGGCCCAGGCCGACGCCGAGACGGAGCAGGCGCCCGAGACGACTCCGTCCGCGCCGGCCGCCGCGGACGTGCGCGCGTGGGCGGCCGAGCAGGGCATCGAGGTGTCCGCGAAGGGCAAGATCCCCCAGGACGTCACGGACGCATATGTGGCGGCCCACCAGGGGGCGTGACGTGGGCATCCTGACGCTGGACGAGGCCAAGCGGCAGCTGCGGATCCCCGCCGACGACACCTCGGCTGACGTGGAGATCCAGGCGTACTGCGACGGCATCACCGCCGTCATCGAGGACTACAAGCACGAAGTCATCGTGCAGCGCACAATCAGCGAGGACATCGAGCGGGCGTCGCAGGGCGGACGCCGGTTCCGGCTGTGGTCCGTGCCGGTCATCTCGGTCACCTCGGTGACCGCGGTAGTCGGCGGGCAGACGTGGGACCCGGCCGGGCTGCGGGTGACCCGCGACACGGGCCTGGTGCGGGTCCTGTCCGGGCCGCCGCTGACCTGTCTGGCCGAAGCGGTGTACGAGGCCGGGTACGAGGTGATCCCGGACCACTACAAGAGGGGGGCGGCGGTCGTGTTGCAGCACAACTGGGAGACGCAGCGCGGCGTCGGCGGCCGCCGGGCCGGGGTGGTCGGGCCGGAGGAGACCTACGACCCGCGCTGGTCCTACGCCATCCCCCGCAAGGCCCTGGAATGGCTCGGGGCGCCGCGGCCGGTGGTGGGCTGATGGCCTGGGCATCGACGGTCCCGGACGCCCTGGACGCCCTCGTCGCGGTCTTCCGCAGCGCCCCGGGCCTCGCGGGCGTGACGGTCTTCGACGGGCCGGTGGTGACCGGGTCCGGGCAGATGGAGGCGGTCACGGTCGGTGTGGGCGACGAGGAGGACCCGACTGCGGTCGAGGCGCAGAACGCCCGCGAGGGCCTGGCGCCCTCGCCGGACCGGGAGCAGTACACGATCCGGTGCGCGGTCCTCGTGCTCAACGCGACGGGCGACATGGGCGCCGCCCGCCGCCGCGCCTACCAGATGCTCGGTGAGATCGGCGGTGTCCTCGCCGCCGACCAGCGGCTCGGCGGCGCCGTGATGACGGCCCGGCTCGGCAGCAGCACCCTGGTGCAGGCCCAGGACGAGACCGGGGCCGCAGCCACCGTCACCTTCTCCGTCGAGGTCGACGCCTTCACCCGCCGCTGAGGCCCTTGCGGACCCCGGCCACGAACGTGCGGAGCGCCTTACCCGCGCCGACGATCGCCCATCCGCAGATGAACAGGGTGAGCAAGGCGTAGGCGGCGAACAGCATCGCCTGCCCCACCCAGATCGCGGCGAGCACGAGGTAGCCGATCCAGCTCCCGCCGATCGACCCCAGGCCGATGTGGGTGGCGTGGTACCAGAACCATGCCGGGACCGACGCGAACCACCAGTGCAGAACATCCATGGCCGGATCGTGCCCGCCGAGGGGGCGAGCCGTACCGAGAACGGAGCTTTCATGGCCGCCCTGACCACCCATGTAGTCCCCTTGCAGGGGCTCCAACTGGACGCGCAGATGGTCGCGGCTACGTCCGGCGGCGACACCTGCCAGACCGGCGTCGGCGTGTTCCTCGCCGTGAAGAACGGGGACGCGTCGAGCCACTCGGTGACGCTGGCGACACCGCAGACCATCGACGGGGACCTCGCGGTCTCTGACCGGACCGTGTCCGTGGCCGCAGGCAAGACCGAGCTGATCCCGATCACCGACCGGTACCGGGACCCGGCGACGGGCCGGGCGGCGATCACCTACGACGGTGTGACCTCGGTCAGCGTGGCCGTGGTGCGGGTGGCGGCGTCATGAGGGCCCGCGTGTGGATGAGCCACCCGGACCTGCCGGACAGCCCGCCGATCGAGCTGGACCGGCTCCAGGTCCCGCACTACGCCGCCGCGGGCTGGGACGAGACCACCGCCCCGACCCCGCCGCCGCGCCCCGCTCCCGCGAAGCCTGCCGCTGTGCCGGAACCGGCCGGCGAGGAGGCGCTGGCACCCGAGCCCACCCCCGAGCCCGACTCGCCCAAGAGGCGGCGCTCCACTCCGTCCGAGCCCGAGAAGGAGACGCCGTAATGGCCGCCACCCCCATCAGCCAGTCCACCCGCTACTACCGCCAGGGCATCTCGAAGGTGCTGTGGGTCCCGTCGATCGCGACCCTGTCAGCGCCGACCCGGTCCGAGCTGAATGCGGGCATCGACCTGTCGCCGGAGATCAGCGCGGTCTCCGGCTGGGAGGTCACCGGCAACACCGAGGACACCAACGCCCTCGGCTCCCGCTTCACCGGCAAGGTCCCCAGCAACACCGAGGCCGGCGACAGCTCGCTCACCTTCTACGCGGATGCCACCAGCGTGGACGTGCGCGCCGTGCTGCTGCGCGGGGACTTCGGCAACATCGTCTGGATGGACGAGGGTGACGTCGCCAACTACTTGATGGACATCTTCCCCGTGCAGGTCACCGGCGTGCCGAAGCAGCGCGACATCACCGCGGTCGCCGAGATCATGGTGAACTTCGCGACGCTCCGCGAGCCCGCCGAGAACGTCGCCATCCCGGGCTGACGTGGAACTGCGGCACGGCCGGGACCTGACGCGCATCACCCGCGAGCTGCGGCGCATGGATGACCGCGAACTCCTCAAGCGGTTCCGCCGGGAGCTGCGCGGCGCGGCACGCCCGCTGGTACCGGCGGTGCGGGCGTCGATCCGCTCGATCCCTTCCGGCCGCCGCTACACGGCGGCCGGACTGCGGGGCCAGCTGTCGCGCGCCACCGGCCTGGAGGTCAAGACCACGGGCCGCCAGGCCGCGGTCATCATCCGGGTCGACGGCCGCAAGATGCCGACGAAGGCCAAGTCCCTCCAGGCGTACATGGAGGGACTGAAGCGGTGGCGGCACCCGGTTTACGGCAACCGGAACGTCTACGTGACGCAGTCCCCGCACCCCTACTTCTTCACCGTCATGCGCACTGGCGGCACCCGGGCACGCGTCGCCGTGAACCGGGTCATCGACCAGGTCAGCAAGGACATCACCTGAAAGCGAGAGCACCACATGACCCTGTCCCGTGACGCCATCATCGCCGCGGTCGACGCCGTCACCGAGACGGTGCCGTGCCCCGAGTGGGGCGGCGACGTCAACATCCGCTCGATGACCGGCGCCGAGCGCGACGAGTACGAGGTCAGCCTGCGCAAGAAGGGCCAGCTCGACCTCCGCAACGCCCGCGCCCGGCTGCTCGTGCGGGTCCTCGTCACCGAGAACGGCACCCGGATCTTCGCCGACCAGGACGCCATGGCCCTCGGCAAGAAGAACGCCGCCGTCCTCGAGCGCCTCTACGACGTCGCCGCGCGCCTGTCCGGCATGAGCGACCAGGCCGCCGAGGACGCGGAGGGAAACTCCGAGGAGACGACGGAGCCTTCCGGCGATTCACCTTCACCCTCGCCCGAGACCTCGGAGGCATGACCCGCGCCGAGATGCTCGCCCGGATCAGCTCCCAGGAGCTGACCGACTGGATGGCGCTCTACCGCATCGAGGCCGAAGAGCGCCGGGCCGCAGAAGCCGACGAGTAACACCCCCTCTCCCGGGCCCCGCCCGGCCAGCACGGGCAGGGGGTGGGTGCTATGGCGCTCAGGACCACCGGGGTCCGCTACGACCTCGTCGCCCGCGACTCCGCGAGCAAGACCTTCAGCCGGGTCGGCGGGAGCGCGTCCAAGCTGGAGCGCGGCCTGGGCAAGCTCGCGAAGGCCGGGCTCGCCGCAGGCGCCGCCCTGGCGGCCGGCGTCGCGGTCGGCCTGGCCGACGGCACGAAGAAGGCGGTCGCTTTCGAGGCCGAGATGAAGAAGGTCCAGACGCAGGCCGGGGCCAGCGCGGGTGACGTCGCGGTGCTGTCCAAGCAGGTGCTGGAGCTGGGCAAGTCCACCCAGCAGGGCCCCGAGAAGCTCGCCGAAAGCCTGTACCACCTCAAGTCGGTGGGCATGACCAACGTCGAGGCGATGACGGCCCTCAAGACCGCCTCGGATCTGGCGGCAGTCGGCGGCAGCGACCTGGAAGCCACCACCAACGCGCTCGCCGGCGCGTGGCGGACCGGCATCAAGGGCGCCGACAACTTCGGCAAGACCGCGGCCACCGTCAACGCGATCATCGGCGCGGGCAACATGCGCATGGAGGACATGGTCGCCGCACTCGGCACCGGGATCTTGCCGACGGCCAAGACCTTCGGCTTGACCTTCGCGCAGGTGGGCGGCGCTTTGGCCCTGTTCACCGACGAGGGCATCGACAGCGCGTCCGCGGCGACCCGCCTGCGCATGTCGATCTCCCTGCTGGCTGCCCCGAGCCGGGCGGCGGATAAGCAGCTGAAGACGATCGGTCTGACCGGCAACATGCTGGGTCAGGCGATGCGGTCCAAGGACGGCATCATCGGCGCGATCGAGCTGCTGTCCGAGCACCTGGACCAGTCCGGGCTGGACGCGACCCACCAGGCCGCCCTCCTGTCCAGGGCGTTCGGCGGCGGCAAGTCCTCCAGCGCCATCCTGTCCATGGTCAACAACCTGGACGTGCTGGAGAAGAAGCAGCTCCAGATCAACAACTCGATGGGCAAGTACGGGCCCGCAGTGGAGGCCCAGCGGAAAACCGCGCAAGCCCAGTTCAACCTGATCAAGTCCAACTTCGAGGTCTTCTCGATCAAGGCCGGCAACATGCTGCTGCCGCCAGTCACCCAGTTCACGACCTACGTCAACAAGACCGCCCTGCCGACCGTGCACCGGTACTCGCAGGAGCTGCTCGGCATGGTCCCCGTCGGCAAGATCAAGGCGGGGTTCGGTGCCGCCAGCACGATGGTGTCGGACTTCATCGACGGCCTGATGCCGAAGGCGAAGAAGAAGCCGACGCTCACGGTACCGACCCCGCAGATCAAGGGGCCGACGATCCCGCCGATGCTGCGGAGGCCGTACACCTTCACGGTACCGTCGCCGCAGCTCAAGGGTGCGAAGTCGACGATCCCGGACATGATCGCGGCGCCGAAGCCGAAGGCCTCGGACGCGAAGAAGCTCGGCGCACAGATCCGCTCGCTGATCTCCGGCGGCATCGGCGACGCCGTCAAGGGCATCGACTGGAGCAAGGTCGGGCGGACCATCGGCTCGGGTCTGGCCACCGCCGTCGGGTGGGTCGGCGGGCACCTCGCCGACATCACCAAGAAGATCACGAAGGCGCTCAGCAAGCTCGACTACGTCGGCATCGGCAAGTCCATCGGGCGCATGGCGATCCCGTTGGCGGTCGGGATCGCCGTCACCCTGTTCGAGCCGCTGGCCAGCCCAAGTTTCTGGCGGAAGCACTGGAGCGACGTCATTCTCGCCGCGGTCAGCTTCATCCCCCTGGGGAAGCTGGCTGGGCCGCTGGCGAAGGTCTTCGAGAAGCTCCCGATCCTGAAGTGGGCTGTGCCGCTGCTGAAGGGCGTGGAGAAGGTCGGCGACCTGGTCGGCAAGGGTGCGGGCGGTGTCGCGAAGTTCTTCGGCAAGAGCTTGTGGAAGGGCCTCTCGGAGGTCTTCCCCGAGGCTGCGGCCGTCGTGGAGCGCGAGAGCGGCCTCCTCACCACCCGACTGGGCTCGTGGGCCATCGACCTCCAGCGGGCCGGTCAGCGGGCCATCCGCGGACTCGGTGACGGCATCAAGAGCGGCACCGGCTGGGTCATCGCGAAGATCGGCGAGGGTATCGGCTACATCCTGAAGCCGTTCACCCGGTCCGCGACGTGGCTGCTCGCCGCGGGCGGCGCGCTGGTCAACGGGCTGCTGCAGGGCGTCGGAACCAGCGTGCTCGGTGTCGGCCAGTGGCTCAAGGCCCACCTCGTCGACCCGATCGTCGGCGCCGTCAAGTCCTTGTTCGGGATTCACAGCCCGAGCACCATCTTTGCTGGGATCGGCGGGGACTTGGTGCGCGGCCTGCTGTCCGGCATCACCTCGACGGCTGCTGGTATCGGGAAGTGGCTGTACTCGCACCTTGTCTCCCCGATCCTGCAAGCGGCAAGCGATGCCGGGGGCTGGCTGTACCAGCGCGGCAAGGACGTAGTTTCCGGCTTGCTGGGCGGCGTGTCGTCGGCTGCGAGCGGCCTGGGGGACTGGGTCGGTGACCACCTGATCAGCCCGATCACGGGCGCGTTCAGGGGCGCCTCCGGCTGGCTGTACCAGCGTGGCAAGGACGTCATGTCCGGGCTTCTTTCGGGCATGCAGGCCGGGTTCAAGGGTGTGGCGTCCTTCCTGGGCACCGTGAAGCGGGCGGTCGCCGGCAGCAGTGGCAGCGGCGGCGCCCTCGGCGGAAAGGTCAAGGGGTTCGCCAGCGGCGGCCTGGCGCCGATCGGCCAGACCGCGTGGGTCGGCGAGCGCGGCCCGGAGCTGATGCAGGTCACCCGGCAGGGGACCCGCATCTACAGCCACGCCGACTCGATGGCGCTGGCCCGCGCGAGCGCCACACCGCTGCCCGGGTACGCCAAGGGCACCTCGGCATCCAGCCGGGTGGCTGCGGCCGAGCGGGATCTGGCGTACTGGAGGAAGAGGGCGGCGCAGGCCCACACCAAGGCGCAGCAGCGCGCCGATGCTCTGGAAGTGCAGGCCGCACAGAAGAAGCTGGCCGCGGCGAAGAAGCTGCTCACCGGCACCACGTCGGTGTCCAACAGCCTCGCGAACGGTTTCCTCAAGAGCCTGGAGACCGGTACAGCTGCGGGCATCGCGTCGGCCATCAAGAGCATGAACACCAAGCTCCAGGCGGCCGGGGCCGGTTCGCTGGTCGCGGGCAATCTGAAGACGTCCTCTCAGCTCCAGGCGCTGGCGACGAAGAAGGCGTCGATCGCCGCGTTGATCACCAAAGCGAACCAGTTCGCCACGGACCAGGCGAACGGATTGGGGGACTACCTCAGCATCTCGGGGACGTCCGCCTCATCGGTGGCCGACCTGGTCGCGCAGATGCAGCGGGGGCAGAGCACGGCGGGAGCTTTCGCGTCCGAGGTGTCGGACTTGTCCAAGCGCGGGCTGAGCAAGACGCTGTTGTCGCAACTCGCGGACGCCGGACCGGGTAGCCAGCTCGCGCAGATCCTCGCGGGCGCCTCCCGGGACGACATCGACACCCTCAACCGGCTCGCGACGTCGCAGGACAAGCTCACGGCGAGCTTCGGCAAGTCGATGGCCGATGCCATGTACGACTCCGGGGCGCAGGCCGGGAAGGGGTTCCTTGCCGGGCTCCAGGCCCAGGAGAAAGCGCTCCAGGCGGAGATGGACCGTCTGGCTGCCGGGATGGTCAACACCATCAAGAAGAAACTCGGCATCCACTCCCCGAGCACGGTCGCACGTGACCAGATCGGCAAGCAGTTCGCGCTCGGCGCCGCGGTCGGCGTGCGCCTGCACGCTCCGAAGGCTGCGGCGGAAGCACAGCGGATGGCCGACACCATGACGGCTGTCCGCGCTCGCTCGGCGGCCAGCGGACGGTCGGCTGGCGGGGACGGCGGCCACCTGGCGGCGCTGAAGGCGTTGGCGGCCGCACTGGCGGAGGCGGGAGCTCCCGAGGTGCATGTCCACGTTGCCGACGAGCGGCTTCAGGACCTGATCCGCGTGGAGGTCAAGAAGGCAGACAGCAAAGCCGCGTTCCGGGCGAAGGTGGGGTCCTCGTGAGCATCAGCTACTTCGGCGCGGGGGTGCTGGTGCAGGACGCGGCGAGCATCTCGCCGACGTACCCGGCGTCTACGGTCGCCGGGCAGTTGGCGGTGCTGGTCGTGGTGTCCGGCACCAGCGCGGAGTCCACCCCGAGCACGCCCTCGGGGTGGACCCTCGCAGCCACGCTCTCCGGAGGCGGGGGCACGTGGGGGAGCGGTACGGGCCCGCGGCGCCTGACGATCTTCGTGCGGGTGCTGGCTGGCGGGGATGCGGCGCCGACGACGGCGGTCCCGTCCGGGACCGGGTCGCTGATCGCCGGGCAGATCCATGTCCTGGCGCGGTCGGCGGGCACGGGGTGGCGGTGGACGGCCACTGCTGGCGTCGACGCCAGCTCCGGCACGGGTTTCTCGGCGCCCTGCCCGGACACCCCTACGTGGGCGGTCGGCGACATGACCCTGGTGGGCTACGCGCTGCCCGTGAGCACAGCGTCCCTGACCGTCGAGGCGGTCGCCGCGACGGGCATCACCTTCGGGACGATGACGGAGCGGGCCGATGCTGCCTTGACACCAGGCAACGTGGGCCGGGTCGGGGTCACCACGCAGGCGGTGACCGCCGGGTCCGGCACGCAGGCGCCGACGGTGGCCGCGACCCTCGCCGCGGCCTCCACGGGGGTGGCCGGGGTGCTGCGGGTGAGGGAGGCGGCCGCCGCACTCACCGCGGCCCCGCAGACTGCCTTCCCCCCGCGCACCCTGGTCACCCTGACCGGCATGTCCGCGGGCGACACCGTGACGGCCAGCATCTACCGCACCGTCGGCGACGACCAGGCCCCGGTGCGGGCCGCAACGAGCGTCGACGTCACCGGGCTGTCTGCCCTCCTGCGGGTGGACGCCGAGCAGCCTCTCGGCGTGCCGGTGGGGTACGCCGCAGACCTGACAGACGTCAACGGGGACGTGTGGACCGTGACCGCAGCGGGCACGATCACGTCCACCGCCGACGGCGACGTCATCTCCGACGCCGTCCAGGGCGTCGGAACGATGGTCACCATCGAGTCCGGCTGGGAGAAGAGCAGGTCCCGGGACGCGACGACGATGAACGTGGGCGGCCGCCTCGTGACCGTCAGCCGCCGCCGGGCGACCGCCACAGCGACTGTGACGGTGCGGACGGAGACCGATGCGGCCTCGGACGCGATGCAGCAGGTGCTCACCGGAGCGACCGAGGGCGTCGTGCAGATCCGCAAGCAGGTCACGATGGCGCGCGTCGACGGGCACTACGCCGTCACCGACGACGTGGAGCGGCCGCACTGGTACGACGAGCTGACCTGGTGGGACCTGACGACCGCTGAGGCAGATCCGTGGCCGGACGCCCTGGAGGCCGCCGGGTTCACCCTCGCCGACCTCGCCGCGGTCTACCCCGGCACGCTGGCGGACATCGCGGCCGCGTACACGACGCTGCTGGCCATCGCGCAGGCCGACCTCGGAGCGTAGGGGGGCGCTGTGCTGGACATGTCCGATGCTGCCCTCGCGATCGTCGGTGGCAGCTACACCATGGAGATGCGGGTCTCGTCCTGGCTCGGCGACGAGCTGCTCGCCGACGACATCCCGATCGCGGACGGCTCGGAGACGCGGGACCGGTCCCTGGCGGTGCCGGAGCAGGTCAGTCTCAGCGTGCCCCGCCGCGACCGCGGGGTCTCGTGGGAGCCGCTCCGCCCCACGGACCCGCTCGCCGCGTATGGGCAGACGCTGCACGTGGACTACGGGATCGACGTGGGCGGGGGCTTCGAGTGGATCCGCCGCGGGATCTACCTGATCTCCGAGTCGACCGCCGGTGACGACCAGGTACAGGTCACCTGCGAGGGCCTGTTGAGCTGGATCGTTGAGGCGCAGCTCGTGGCCCCGTTCCAGCCCGCGGGGACCTTGGCATCGACCGTCCGGAGCTTGGTCGAGCCCGCTCTGACCGTCCAGGTCGACACGTCCCTCACCGATCGGGCTGTGCCGCTCGGCCTGGAGTGGGATTCGGACCGGATGGGTGCGCTCCAGGAGGTGCTGACGGCGTGGCCAGCCGCGTGCCGGGTCACCGAGGACGGGCTGCTGCTGGTCGAGCCGGTCCGCGACGACTCACCGGGGCCGCCGGTGCTCGCTCTCACGGACGGAGTGGGCGGCACGGTGATGCGCTGGTCGGGCAGCACCACCCGGGACGGCGCCTACAACTGCGTGGTCGCGTCCGGCGAGGACTCCGCTGGGAACCAGCTCACGGGCACCGCCTACGACAACGACAGCGCGAGCCCGTACTGGATCGGCGGCGCGTTCAGCCCGCTGCCGGTGCCGCTGCTCTACTCCTCCAGCCTGCTGAGCACGGTGGACCAGTGCCGGGCGGCTGCCGCGACGAGGCTGACGACGCTGCGCCGCACCGCGTCACGCCGCCTGTCCGTGACCTGCCTGCCGCACCCGGGCCTGATCACCGGCGACATCGTCAGCATCACCAGCGCGGAATTCGGGCTGACCAACGCGATCGCCAGCATCGAGACCCTCGACCTGCCCTACTCCCCGGGCCAGATGACCCTGGACGTGCGGATCCTGAGCGGAGGCTGACATGGCCGACTGGCGGGACCGCAGGATCAGCCTCGCCGGTCGCGGGGCGCTCATGGGCATGGCGGGTGCACCGGTTACGTCGGGCGCGGTGCCGGTGTACGTCTCCGGCGTGCTGATCACCGCACGGGCCGTGGCCGGGCTCACCGGCGTGGACGTGGGCGTGCCGGTACTCATCCAGCGGGTCGGCTCATCCTGGTGGGCGCTCGCAGTCGCGGGCGCCGCACCGGTCGCGCCCCCGCCAGCGACCACGCCGCCGTCCGGCGGCGGCGACACGGCGCCCGCCCCGAAACCCGTGACGACCACGGGGTCGTTGGTGGTGGCGCCTGTGGCGACCAGCACCTGGCGGGATGGGCACTGGCGCACGGACATCGGCCCGTCCACCAGCGCGGACACCTACCAGGGCCGATACAGCAGCAGCGGGTACGGCTCGTCGTCGGGCTTCGCGTTCTACGGCTCGAAGCCCCACAGCCTGACGGGTGCGACCTGCACGAAGGCCACGGTGAGGCTCCGCCGCCTATCGTCGGGAGACTACGGCAAGCGGGCCCCCACGTTGCGGCTGGTGACCGAGACCGCCAGGCCCAGCGGATTTCCTACGGTCAACGAATCGGTCACGGGGCCCTCGCTCGGCGTCGCTGGTCAGGTGTCCCCGTCCGAGACCGCGTTCGTCCTGCCGACCTCCTGGGGGCAGGCGCTGATGGACGGCGCCCGCGGCGGCCTCGGCATCGTCATCAGCGGCGACTCCCCGTACATCCGTCTGGCCGGACGGGGCTCCTGGTCTGCCGCGTGGGTCCTGACCTTGTACTGGCGCCGCACCAGCTGAGCGCCCCGATCGGAAGGAGCTGCTGTGACCCAGTCGACGACGAAGGGAATCATCTTCCCGGAGTCCACGGACCACACGCGGCTCTGGGAGCACATCCAGACCGCCGCGACGACCGCGGACGCCATCATTCCCGGCACCCCGCAGGTGGACGTCTTCACCGCGAGCGGCACCTGGACCAAACCGGCGGGGGCCCTGTGGGTCGTGGTCGAGGTGGTCGGCGGTGGCGGTGGCTCGGGCGGGTGCGCGGCGACCGGCGCGAGCCAGGCCGCGTGCTCCGGTGCGGGCGGAGGCGGCGAGTACGCCAAGGGCACCTACCCCGCCAGCGGTATCGGCTCCACCGCGGCGATCACGGTCGGCGCAGGCGGTACCGCGGGAGCTTCCACCCCGGGTGCGGGCGGCGACGGTGGCACCACGTCCTTCGGCGCGACGATCACGGCGGCGGGCGGCCGTGGCGGCGCCGCCTGTTCCGCGGTCACCGCGGTCACCGCGTCCTCCGGTGACGGCGGCACGGGCGGCACCGGCGGCGACGTCCGCGTCCAGGGCAGCGCGGGCGGCCACGGCCTGGTCATCAGCGGCCTGCCCGTGAAGACGTGTAGTGGCGGCGGCACGGTCCTCGGCGGTGCCACCCGGCCGTCGCCGTCCGCGTCCGCGGCTGGCAGCAACGGCTATACCTACGGCGCCGGGGCGAGCGGCGCGTCCAACGGCGCCAGCGTGGCGGCCAGGGCGGGCGCCAGCGGCGCCAACGGCGTCGTCATCGTCACCACCTACAAGGCCTGACCCGGCCCTCGACACCTGAACCGCTGTTCCCCTGTGCTGTCTGGCCAGGGGATTTCTCATGCCAGGAGGCACTGTGACCGACCCCGTACCGGCCCCGACCGGGCGGCCCCTGTTCTTCTACGACCCTCACCAGGATGACGAATCCCTCTGGGCGGGCCAGCTCATCGCGCACCACTCCCTGGTCGGGAGGGAGGTGCACATAGTCTCCTGCACGGACGGGTCAATGTCCGGCGTGCTCCAGGAGCTGGCGGGGCTGACGCCGAACTCCTGGTGGGGCGGCTACCACTACCCCGCGCGCGAGGGCATCCCGCCGATGACGACGGCCGATTTCGTGGCGGCCAGGGATCGGGAACTGGTGCAGGCCGCGCGGCAGCTCGGCATCAGCCCGGACCGGGTGCACCTGCGGACGGACGTGCGCGGCGCGGACATCACCGTCGACGAGGCCAAGGCGCTGATCCTCGCCAACGAGGCGCTGAGCCCCGGCGCGGGCCACTACGGCATGCACTGGGCGGACATGGACACCACCCACGCCGCCATCGGCCAGGCACTGCGGCAACTCCTCCTCGCCGGGCAGATCACGGACGTGCGGTGGATGGTCAGGCGCGAGCAGACCACCACGATCGCGGGCGCGGCACCGTATCCGGTCCCGGCCCAGTACGCGGCCACCGCGCGGATGATGGCGCTGAACGCGCTGCGCTGCTACCAGGCCTGGGCACCCCCGCAGGCCTACGCCATCGGCGCACAGTCCGTCGCAGAGGACTTCGTCTGGGCAGCAGCAGCTGGCTCGGCGAACTACATCGTGAAGGCCCCCTGATGGGAGGGACCGTGACGACCGCGATCCCTGGGGTGGACTACGCCTGGTCCCACCCCGGCGGCGCCGCGCTGAAGGAGGCGGGGAAGCGGTTCGCCGCCCGGTACCTCAGCAACGGGGCGACCAAGAACATCTCGCGCGCTGAGGCGGACGACCTGGCCGCGCACGGCCTGTCCGTCGTGGTGGTCTGGGAGAGCACCGAGCGGCGGCCGCTCGACGGCCGGGCGGCGGGTATCGCGGACGCCAAGCTCGCGGCGGTGCAGGCGACCGCCGCCGGGATGCCGGTCGGCCGCCGGCCGATCTACTTCGCCGTCGACTTCGACGCCACCGCCGCCCAGCTGCCCACGGTGATGGCGTACCTGGACGGCGCCGCGTCCGTCCTCGGCCGCGACCGGGTCGGCGTGTACGGCGGGTACGACACCGTGCGCGCCGCCCTAGACGGTGGGCACGCGGCGTGGGCGTGGCAGACCCGGGCCTGGTCCGCGGGCCGGTGGGACCCGCGCGCGCACATCCGGCAGGGCGCGACCGCCACGATCGGCGGCGTCTCCTGCGACCTCAATACCGCGCTGGTCGAGGACTTCGGCCAGTGGACCCCGGGCCACGTGCCCAGCTTGGAGGACGACATGCCGACCGAGGCGCAGATCTGGGCCTACAAGAACACGAAGTCCGGCGACGACCGGGACGCGCACCAGTACGTGAAGGACGCCGCTTCGCAGGCCGCCGCGGCGCTCGCGCAGGCCCGCCAGAACGGGTCCGGCCTCTCCGCGCTGGCCGCGAAGGTCGACAAGCTCGCAGCCACGGCCGCGCCGGAGATCGACTACGCCAAGCTCGCGGCGGCGCTGCTCGCCGCGCTGAAGGAGGGCTGACTCATGGGATCCACCACCGCGAAGCGCTGGCTCATCGAGGCGAAGGTCGCCGCTGCGACTGCGGCGGCCACCGGCTGCGGCATCGCCGTCGCCGTCCTCAACGACATCGAGGCGGACCACAGCATGCTCGGCAGCACGCCGCCCTGGCTCCAGGCGCTGATCCTCGTCCTCGCCCCGCCGCTCGTCACCGGCCTCGCCGGGTGGCAGACCCGGCACACGCCGCGCCCCGACCTGGCCGAGAGTGCCAGCACCACGCCCGTGACCGGGGCCTGATCCCAGGAGCACCACGTGCCGGATGAACCGACCCTCGGTGAGGTCGTGCGCCGCTTCGAGGACCGGTTCACCGACCTGCGCGACGACATCCAGCAGCTCGGCCGCCGCATCGACGGCAAGGTCTCCCAAGACCTCTACGAGCTGCGCCACGAGACGCTAACGGCCAGAGTGAAGGCGCTGGAGGACATCCGCGTGAAGGACGCCGAGCGGCTGGCGGCCACGCGCCGGTGGCTTATCGGCGCCGTCATCGTGCCCCTCGTCGCCGTGCTGCTGCCGATCCTGATGAGCATGGGAGGCAAGGGATGACCCGCGCCGAACAGCGCACGTTGGATCGTCAGCTGCGCCGCGGGGACGCGGCCACGGTCGTGCTCGCGCTCGCCGTGGGCGCCCTGCTGGCGTGGATCATCTACAGCGTCCGCGGGCTCGCCGACGACCTGCACCAGGCCAACGCCGCGCGGGACCAGCTGGCGCACCAGGTGCAGCAGCTCGGCGCGACGCCGGTGGCGGGGCCGCCGGGGAGCCGCGGTGCGCCGGGCACGCCGGGGGGCTCCGGCGCGCAGGGCTCGACCGGTCCGTCCGGCCCACCGGGGCCCGAGGGCCCGTCCGGGCCATCTGGCCCACCGGGGAGCCCCGGGCCGACCGGTCCTGCGGGCGTGTCCGCGACGGGGGCACCGGGCGCTGCCGGTGCCGCGGGTACGGACGGCGCGTCCGGCCCCGCCGGGCCTGCTGGTCCCGCCGGGCCACAGGGCCCGGCGGGACCGGCCGGACCCGCCGGGCCGCAGGGCCCCGCCGGACCTGCGTGCCCGGACGGGTACAGCCTCCAGCCGCCCGCGACCGACCCGGACGCGCTGGTGTGCCGCCGCGACGGCACCCCCGCCCCGACCACACCGACCACGAGCCCGCCGCCAGCGCTGCTCGACCGCCGCCGCACCTGAACCACCGCGCCCCCGCTCTCCGGAGCGGGGGCGCTTTCGCGCGTCCGGGGTCAGCTCAGCTCGCCGATCGCCTTAGTCACGAGCACTCGCGCCTCGGTTCCGTACACCGCGTGCTGGTGCAGGGCGGTGAACGCCTTCAAGTACACGCCGACCTCGTCCGGGGCGGTGACCTTCACCGAGGCCGACAGTGGCTCGTGATCCACGCGGGCGTCGTCGAAGACGGTGAACGACTCGACCGCCCACATGGTCCGCTGGACCGTGGTCGGGATGATCCCCAGCGACACCGCGGGCAGGTCCATCGCGGACAGCAGCGCGCCCAGTTGGCTTGCCATCACGCTGAAGTCCCCGAGCCGGTACCGCAGTACCGCCTCCTCGATGAGTATCGCGAAGCGGGCGCGCCCCTCGTGGATGATCCGGGACCGGTCGATTCGCGCGGCGACCGCGGCGTCGACATCGTCGGGCAGATCCCGGAACGTGGCGATCGAGCGGAGCAGCGCGGTGGCGTAGCCGGGCGTCTGGAGGAACCCGGGGACGACGTTCGAGCAGTACACCTTGAAGTGGGTGGTGCGCTCGAAGAGGGGGCGGTGTGAGTCCTGTAGCTGCTTGAGCCCGGTGCGCTGGAGGCGCCGCCACTGCACGTACAGCGAGTCGGCGGCCCGGTTGGCGGCGATCAGGTCGGGGGCGAGACTCGCGGCGCCGCAGGCGTGGCACCAGCGGCGGACGTCGTCGTCGGAGGGCGCGGTGCGGGCGTTCTCGATGCGGCCGCTCTTGGCCTCGCTCCACCCGCACCGTGCCGCGACCTCCCGCTTCGTGATGCCTGCGTCGAGCCGGATCTCGCGGAGGCGTTCGGCGAGGTTCTGGCGGGCGGCTTGGACACTCGAAGACGGGGAGGTCGGCGGCATGGTGCTTAGTGTCCGCTACTTGATCTTGTAGTCCTGGTGGGGGATGGCACGTTCCCATACCCGCTCGAACGCAGCGGCGTTCAGGCCGACAAGCGCGGGGTCGTCCGTGAATTCGTCGCCGAGGAAGTCGCCGTTCCCGGAGAAGGAGGCGAGGCGGATGATCTGGTTGTCGAAGATCCAGAAGTCGCGGCCGGGCATGAGCAGGTCGGCGGTCAGCTCGCGGGTCAGCCACCGCACGTCCTCACCGGCCTGGAGGTTTCCTTCGGTGACGTAGTGCTCCCAGAGGATGTACTCGGTGGCCGGTTCCGAGATCACCCGGGCCCGCCGGACCTTGACGCCGCGGGCCACGGCGTCGGCGACGTCCTGGTGAAACGGAAGCCACCAGGAGCCGCGGTCATCCCAGTCGACGCGGGCGCCGTTGCGCCAGTCCTCGAATCGGGGGTTGGAGTAGTAGACGTCGCGCATCTCCAGGTGCACGGCCGACGTTGTGGCGCCGGCCAGTAGGTCATCGAACGTCCAGGCCTTCGGCTGCATCGCATGCCTCCCTCAGAATGCTCGCCATCCTCATGGGGATGCGGAGGACAGTCTCGCCTTCCGGGAGGGGGCCGGTCGACTTGACCTCGTCAGTCAGTTCGTTGTCGGCCTCCCACCCCTGGAAGACGAACTCTTTCTTCTGCTCGTCGACCCACACCCGCGGGCAGTTCGAACCGTCGGTGTTCGGGTCAATCCCGATGAACCGTAGCTTCATGACCTCTCCGATACGCCGTTGCTAACACGTACTTGCAGCACGTTCGTTCGTGCGGGTGAGCGGGTCAAGGGCGCACCACCGGCGCACAGGTGGCGAGCCAACTGGCGTGCAAGTTCGTGCTAGTTGATGGCGCGTGCGAACTCGCAGTCCCTAGCGTCGAGGAGGAGCCCGCCCTGGCGCCGATCGGGGCGGGCAGAGAAGTGCCCCGCGGCGGTCCAGGCCCGGGGCGAGGCCACGCCGGAAGGGGCGCAGCAGTGGTGACCTTACAGTCCGACAGCACCGAGATGACGGCCGGTCGACAGGCCGCGGCCGATCTGCAAGACCTGCTGGCTGCCCTCGGCGCCGGGCCCGAGCTGCTGCACCGGATCACGCGCTGGGCGGACTACGGGGAGTCGGAGGAGTACGTCTACGTGCCGCCGCTCCCGGCCGCGGTGGTCCGCCGCCTGGTGCAGCTGCTACCGGAGGCCGTGTCATGACCGGCACGCCGGAGCCGTCGGGCGCGGCGCTGGCCAAGCCGCAGCCCCGCCGCTGCGGCTGGTGCGGTCGCATGACGTCCGACTGGGTCGTGCAGGCCGCCGACGATCACGCGGGCGAGATCACCTGGTGCCGCCTCGCCGACGAGTGCCAGCGGGCACGCGACGCGCGCACCTGAGACCGGGGTCCGGCGAAACGGTGGCCGCCGAACCCCCACCTGCGCGGCCCGGCTCCCCCGTGCCGGGCCGCGCAGGCACCCACGTCACCTACGAGGAGATGCGCATGGCCGACGAGCCCCAGCCCCAGCCGAAGCCCGACGACGAGGTCGAGGGCGAGCAGGCCGACGACGGCATGACCCCCGAGGAGCGACTGGCCAACCACCAGCGGCTCCAGCAGCAGTACCCCAACGTGCGGATCTGGTAGCCCCTTGACCGCCCGTGCCGCCGTGGGGCCGCGAACCCCTCATTGGGCGGCGGCACGGGCAAGCCCGCCCCTGGCGCTCCTCCTGTCGAGCGCCGGGGGCGGGCGCTACCGCGGTGGCGGGTCCTCGTCGAGCATCCGGCCGAGCGGGACGTCGAGGCCGGCGGCGAGCTGGAGCAGGACGTCGATGCCGGTGCTGACGCTCGCGCCTTCGGCGCGCATCACCGTTTTCCGGTCGAGGCCTGAGGCGTCGGCGAGGCCGTCGACCGTGAGGTCGCGGGCGCTGCGCCAGCGGGCGATGCGGTGGCCGATCTCCGCTCGGCGGGGGCGGACCCAGTCGGGCCGGGGGTCGGTGGGCACACGGCCACGGCACCCGATCATGATCGAGATGTCAGTACCAGATCTGGGGCTGACCGTGGATCATGGTTAACCGGTAGATGCCCGGGGTAACTAGTTGGCATTGTTGCCCCGCCAGCCCTGCGGTAGAGGCCTGCCGCAGGGCTAGAGTGCGTGTACGTGAATCGCACACATGTTCACACGAACGGGTGAATGACCTGCTCAGCATGCATCCGTTAGACAGGGGGAGGCGTCGTACCAGGTGGCGCCCGCGAGCGCGCTGGGGACCGGTTTCGGGCGGCCCCGAGTCGGTGCCCCAGCGCAGGCGGCCCCCGTCCCTAGAGTGGACGGGGGCCGTTCTTCATTCTCCCGCAGGTCGCGCCCTGCGAGTCGAGTGATCGTTTAGGAGTCAGATCGGGGACGGCTCGTGCGCAGCAGGCTCCGGGAGACGTCCAACAGATTCCATCAGGTTCCAGGAGACGCGAAGGGCCAGATCGGGGACACCATCCCTGACCTGGCCCTTCGGTCCGTACGTGCTGCTCACAGACGTGCCCCAGGCAGGATTCGAACCTGCGACACCGGCTTTAGGAGAGCCGTGCTCTATCCCCTGAGCTACTGGGGCGGGATGGAGCGTGATGGAGACCGCCCAGGGCGGCCCAGGACAGGTTAGCGGATGAGGCAGGACGGGGTGGTCACCGGCCGGTGCGCCGTCCTGCGGGACACGACCGTCCCGGCGGCCCTACCGTGGACGGGGGCGAGAGCGGCAGAGGCCGTCCGGGTGACGTGAAGGGGGCGCCGTGGAGGCGGAGTTGGCAGGGCTTGCGGCGTCGGGCGCGACGGCCGTGGTGGGGCTCATGGCGTCGGACGCCTGGGCGCAGGTCAGGGCGCGGCTGGCGCGGTTCTTCGCGCGGGACGGAGCGGAGGGCGCGGAGGAGACGGTGGCCGCCGACCTGGAGCGGTCCCGTGACGAGCTGGCCGAGGCGCGCGGCGCCCAGGACGCGGCCACGGAGGACGACCTGCGGGCCGAGTGGCGGCTGCGGCTTCGGCGGACGCTCCAGGCGGACCCGGCCGCCGCGGACGAGCTGCGCCGCCTGCTGGCCGAGCTGTCCCCCGAGCCGCAGGCCGCGGGCGGCGCCACGTACTACACGACGAACACCACGCACGGCGGCGTCTTCCACGAGACCGTGATCCAGGCGGGCTCGATCACCTACCACGGGGTGCAGCCGCCGGGTCACGGCGCGCCTCCGCCCGGCGCCGCGCCGGGTGGTCAGGACCCGCTCGCGGGGCGCTGGGCAGGGCGGGAATAGACGCGGAGGGTCTTCCGTTCCTGTGGTTGAAACATCAACCAATGGGACGGTGGGCGAGATGCAGTTCGGGATCTTCACGGTCGGCGACGTCACCACGGACCCGACGAACGGGCGGACGCCGAGCGAGTACGAGCGGATCAAGGCGATGGTGGCCATCGCGCAGAAGGCCGAGGAGGTCGGGCTCGACGTGTTCGCGACCGGCGAGCACCACAACCCGCCGTTCGTGCCGTCGTCGCCGACCACCATGCTCGGCTACATCGCCGCGCGGACCGACCACCTGATCCTCTCCACCTCGACGACGCTCATCACGACGAACGACCCGGTCAAGATCGCCGAGGACTTCGCGATGCTCCAGCACCTCGCCGACGGCCGCGTCGACCTGATGCTGGGCCGCGGCAACACCGGCCCGGTCTACCCGTGGTTCGGCAAGGACATCCGCGACGGCATACCGTTGGCGGTCGAGAACTACGCGCTGCTGCACAAGCTGTGGCACGAGGACACCGTCGACTGGGCCGGGAAGTTCCGCACCCCGCTGCAGTCCTTCACCTCCACCCCGCGCCCGCTGGACGGCGTCCCGCCGTTCGTGTGGCACGGCTCCATCCGCAGCCCGGAGATCGCCGAGCAGGCCGCCTACTACGGTGACGGCTTCTTCGCCAACAACATCTTCTGGCCCAAGGAGCACTTCAAGCGCCTGATCGGCCTGTACCGCGAGCGCTACGCGTACTACGGCCACGGGAGCCCGGAGCAGGCGGTCGTCGGGCTGGGCGGCCAGGTGTTCATGCGGAAGAACTCCCAGGACGCGGTGCGCGAGTTCCGTCCCTACTTCGACAACGCCCCGGTGTACGGCCACGGGCCGTCGCTGGAGGAGTTCACCGACCAGACGCCGCTGACCGTCGGGTCGCCGCAGGAGGTCATCGACAAGACGCTCACCTTCCGCGAATCGTTCGGCGATTATCAGCGGCAGCTGTTCCTCATGGACCACGCCGGTCTGCCGCTGAAGACCGTGCTGGAGCAGCTCGACATCCTCGGCGAGGAGGTCGTGCCGGTGCTGCGGCGCGAGTTCGCGGCGGGCCGCCCGGCCGGCGTGCCGGACGGACCGACCCACCAGGCGCTCGTCGCCCGCGGCCGCGGCGACATTATCGATAGCCGCGACAGCACCACCCACGACAGCGAGGAGGTCACCGCATGACCAGGAAACTCGTCGTGATCACCGCCGGTCTCGGCCGGCCGTCCTCCACCCGGCTGCTCGCCGACCGGCTCGCCGCCGCGACCCGGCAGCAGGTCGCCGAGACCGCGGGCACCGGTCCGGGACCCGAGCTGGACGTGCAGGTCGTCGAACTGCGCGACCTGGCGAACGAGATCGCCCAGAACATGGTCACCGGCTTCCCCGGCCCGCGGCTGCGCGCCGCCGTGGAGGCCGTGACGTCGGCCGACGGGCTGATCGCGGTCACCCCGGTCTTCACCGGCTCCTACAGCGGCCTGTTCAAGTCCTTCTTCGACGTGATCGACAAGGACGCACTGGCCGGCACCCCGGTGCTGATCGCGGCGACCGGCGGCACCGCACGCCACTCCCTGGTCCTGGAGCACGCCCTGCGGCCGCTGTTCTCCTACCTGCGCGCGGTCGTCATGCCCACGGCGGTGTACGCGGCGACCGACGACTGGGGCGCGGCGGGCCCGGCCCGTCCCGCGGGCGACGACCCCCTCGCCCTGCGCGTCGCCCGCGCCGCCGCCGAACTCTCCCGGTACCTGGCGGGCGCCCCGGCCCCGCGCCCGCCGTCCGCCGACGAGACGTTCACGCCGTTCGCCCAGCAGCTCGCGGCGCTGGCCCCGGACGACTGATCCGCGGCCGATCCGCGACGCGCCACCCGCCCGGGTGACCACCACCGGGCGGCTCACCCTCACGGGTGACCGACTCCGCGCGGTCACCCGTGAGGGTGAGCCACGCGTACGCGGCTACGCCGAACCCACCCCTGCCGCCCCGCCGCTCCCCGCGTCGCCCCCGGCTCCCTCGTCGAGGAACTCGACGACCGCCAGCACACCCACCGCGACCAGCGCGATCCAGAAGACGACCAGACCCGTCGGATAGGACCACAGCAGCACCGACAGCCCGGCCCCCGCGACGACCGCCCACCGCAGCGCGTGCCGGTAGCGGTGCACCCACGGCCCCACGGGCCCGGTCGTCGACGGTCCCACCGCCTGCCGTACCGCGCCGATGCCGGTCTCCCACGCGCTCCTGACCCGCGTCGCCCACCGCCCCGCGCCGCTCAGCCACGCCCCGACGGCCACCAGCACCCCCAGGACGATCACCATACGTACGGTCATCCGCAGGAACCGGGTGATCTGGTCGTACACCGCACCGGCCGCCGCCTGGTCGGTGTCGGCGGGCAGATGATCCAGATAGACGATCCGGAAGACCGGCAGCGCGATGCCCAGCACCGCCAGGCCCGCGGCCACCCCCAGCGCGGCCGCGACCAGGGCGCGCCGCCGGTGCGCGGCCAGCAGCACGCCCGCGGCCGCCAGCACGACGGTGACCACCGGGAGCCAGTTCCCCGCGACCTCCAGCAGCCGGAAGCCCGTCTGCGCCCGCTGCACGTCCTCGGACTCCACCAGCGTGTAGTCCGTCCGCACCTCCGGAATCACCGACGCGACGCCCAGCCCCCGGTCCAGCAACCGCTGCTTCACCTGCGCCACCACCGGTTCCAGGTCCAGCACCACCGCGTCCCCCTGCACCCGCACCGGCGTGTCGCTGCTCCCGGTCAGCGCACCGGTGAAGGCCGCGTGCGCCTGCCGGTTCAGCTGCTCCCAGATCTGGGCGAAGGCATCGCTCGCCACGAAGTTCGCGACCGTCTGCCGGACGAAGTCCCGGATCCCGCTCGTGATGGGCCCCCGCAGACCGCCGAGCGCCTGCTCCAGGCGCGGGCGGTCGCTCGGGGCCGCCTTCGACAGCAGCGACCGGAGGTCGATCTTCGCCATGGCCGCGTCCGTGACCCGGTCGGTCACCGCGGCCTGGACGTCGGGCTGCCGGGCGAGCGGCGCGACGGTCGCCACGTATCGATTGGTGTCGGCCATCTCGTCGGCGACCCACACCGCCACGGCGGCGAGCGGGGCGAGCACCGCCGCCAGCGTGATCAGCAGCGCCGACAAGGTGGTGCGCCACCACGGCCGCCCGGGCGCACGCCTGCGCAGCGCCGCCAGCTCGGCGCGCTCGTCGGCGCCGAGCGGGCCGCCGCCCGGGGCGGGGACCCCACCGGGTCCGTCCGCGCTCGTCGCCATGTGCGCACTCCCTCGCCGGCCCCAGGGAGGCCTGCCACTCCCGGCCCGCCGGTCCCTTCCCGCCAGCCAACGGCCCCGCCGCCCCGCCCGCGCGCGCAACTGCTGCGAACGGGTGGCGGAGCCGTTCATGCGCACTCACCCGTCCAGGTGACCGCACGCCCGCACCCGCCGTCGCCGGTGGACCGATCGGGTCACGCCGAACGGGTGAGTGCGCGTTACCCGCCCCGCCCCGGCGGTTAGTCATCGTCGTGCAGCTGCCGCAACCCCATTGGCGTGGCCGTCATCACCACCAGGGACGGTCGTCCGATGGCGGTCGCGGTGGATTCCCGGGCCCACCCGCCCGGGACCGCCGCCCACGCCGCCCGCACGAAGGTCCCGGGGGAGTCCCGCCTCCCCCGCATGGCGGGGTCGCTGAGCTGCACCTAGCGTGGAAATTCCGGGGGGACGCGCGCTGGCGCAAAGGAGACCCACGCCATGGCACGAAGCTCCTCCGAGACGTCGGCGGCCAACGGCCGGCACGGCGCCCCCGGATCACCGAGCGGGCAGGGCGTCCCCGACGAACAGTCCTCCCGCCGCTGGTGGGTGCTCGTCGTCATCGGCATCGCCCAGCTGATGGTCATCCTGGACGCCACCATCGTGACCATCGCGCTGCCGTCGGCGCAGAAGGACCTCGGCTTCAGCGACGGCGACCGCCAGTGGGTCGTCACCGCGTACGCCCTCGCCTTCGGCTCCCTGCTGCTGTTCGGCGGCCGTCTCGCCGACCTCATCGGGCGCAAGCGGATCTTCCTGATCGGCCTGGTCGGTTTCGCCGCCGCGTCGGCGATGGGCGGCGCGGCGGGGAGCTTCGAGATCCTCGTGGTGGCCCGCGCCCTCCAGGGCGCCTTCGCCGCCGTGCTCGCCCCCGCCGCCCTGTCGCTGCTCACGACGACGTTCACCGACGCCAGGGAGCGCGCCAAGGCCTTCGGCATCTACGGCGCCATCGCGGGCGCGGGAGCCGCCGTCGGGCTGCTCCTCGGCGGCCTGCTCACCGAGTACCTGGACTGGCGCTGGTGCCTGTACGTCAACCTGATCTTCGCCGTCATCGCCTTCATCGGCGGCGCACGTCTGCTGGCCCCCGGCACCCTGCCCGACCGCCCGTCCCTCGACATCCCGGGGACGCTCCTGGTCTCCAGCGGCCTGTTCGGCATCGTGTACGGCTTCTCCAACGCCGAACGGCACTCCTGGAGTGCCGGCAGCACCTGGGGCTTCCTGCTGGCCGGTGCGGTCCTTCTGGCGGCCTTCGTGTGGTGGCAGCGGCGCGCGGTGCATCCGCTGCTGCCGATGCGCGTCGTCGGCGACCGCGACCGAGGCGCGTCCTTCGTCGCGATGTTCCTGTCCGGCGCGGGGATGTTCGGCGTGTTCCTCTTCCTGACGTACTACATGCAGCGCACGCTGCTGTACTCGCCGGTGCGGACGGGCGTGGCCTTCCTGCCGATGGTCGCGGTCCTGGTGATCGCCTCGGTGACCACGACCAACGTGCTGGTGCCGAAACTGGGCGCCAAGCCCATCGTGCCGACCGGCATGCTGCTGGCCGGCGGCGCCATGGCGTGGATGACGGCGCTGGACGCCAACAGCACCTATGCCGCACACGTCATGCCGCCGCTGCTCCTGCTGGGACTGGGCCTCGGGCTGATCTTCGCCACCGCGATGAACCTCGCGACCGCCGGTGTCCAGGCGCACGACGCGGGCGTCGCCTCGGCCATGGTCAACACCAGCCAGCAGGTAGGCGGCTCGGTCGGTACCTCGCTGCTCAACACCCTGGCCACGAGCGCCGCCACCAGCTACCTCTCCGGCCGTCGCCCGAGCCCGGCCGCGGTCGCCCAGGCACAGCTGCACAGCTACACCGTCGCCTACTGGTGGTCGGCGGGCTTCTTCGCCTTCGGCTTCATCATCACCTTCCTGCTGTTCCGGCCGGGGCCGCCGCGTATCGCCGAGGAGAGCCCGTCCCCGGCAGCGGCCTGACCTGCGGCGGTGCCCGCGGGGTATCCACATCGCGGAAACCCGCCCCGTAAAGCTGGCGCATACAGCTACCGTTTCTCCATGACAGCCAATGCCACAGGCAAGGCGACAGGCCCCGCGCCGGACGCGGTCGCTGTGCTCGACGCGGTCAGCGTGCGCCGCTACACCACCGGTCAGGTCATCCTCGACGACATCAACTGGACCGTGCGCGCGGGCCAGCACTGGGCGCTGCTCGGCGCGAACGGCGCGGGCAAGACCACGATCCTCCGGCTGATCGGGGCGCTCATGCACCCGACCACCGGGACGGTCGACGTCCTCGGCCACCGCCTGGGCCGCGTGGACATGCGCGAACTGCGCGCCCTCATCGGCCTGGTCTCCTCGGCGCAGAAGGTGCCGCTCGACCTGCCCGCGCACGCGGTCGTGCTGACCGGCCACACCGGCACCGTGCAGCCGCTGTGGCGCAAGTACGACGACGAGGTGCGCGAGCGCGCGGGTGCGCTCCTGGCCGAACTGGAGATCAAAGAACTCGCCGAGCGCCCCTACGGTGTCTGCTCAGGCGGCCAGCGCGCCCGCGTCCTGGTGGCGCGGGCCCTGATGGCCGACCCGTCGCTGCTGCTGCTGGACGAGCCGTTCAACGCCCTCGACCTGCCGTCCCGTGAGGACCTGATCGACGCCCTGCACCGGCTCGCCGTCACCAGGCCGACGCTGACCACGATCACCGTCACCCATCACCTGGAAGAGCTGTCACCGGCCATCGATAATGTCCTGCTGCTGAAGGAGGGCCGCGTACTGACGTCGGGCCCCGCCGAACAGGTGCTCACCGGCGAGCAGATGACGCGCTGCTTCGGGCGGCCCATCGAGGTCAGCCGCCACGGAGGCCGCTGGCTCGCCCGTTCGGGCCGCGTCACACCGCTCACGTAACGGGCACGGGGCCCCGCGGACGGCGCCGTCAGCGGAGCCAGGGCACGTCCGCGCCGTCGCTGCCGTGCAGCCCCTCGGCGATGACCCGCGAGATCTCCCCGAGCTGCCGGCTCTGCTCGGGGGTGAGCCGGTCGAACACGGCGCCGCGCACGGCGGCCACATGACCGGGCGCGGTGCGCACCAGCTCCGCCCAGCCGGCGTCCGTCAGCACGCACACCTGGCCGCGCCGGTCGGTGGGGCAGTCCTCCCGGCGCACCCAGCCATGGCCCTCCAGCCGGGCGACGGCGTGCGACAGCCGGGACCGGGTGATCTTCGCCCGTTCCGCCAGCTCGGTCATCCGCATGCTGCGCCCGGGAGCCTCCGACAGGGTGCTGAGCAGGGCGTAGTACATGTGCGGGATACCGGCGTCGCGCTGCAGCTGACGGTCGAGATGGTCGTCCAGGAGCGTCGTGGCCTGCAGGAAAGCCCGCCAGGTCGCCTGCTGCTCCTCTGTCAGCCATGTCATGAGGCCATGGTAGTCGGTCATTGAAAATTCAATGAAATGCTTCGCGGCGCGGCTCCGCGCCGATCTCACGCGGCATCGTCTCGATCATCGATTAGCGCTGTGGTGCAGGTCACGCCGCGTGTGCGAAATATCCGGGGACCGGATCCCCGTTTGACCTGCTGGCCAGTAAACGGAAGTGGCCTCTCCGCCGCCGGGGCGCCCCGGCGGCCCGTACGACCAGCGCAGTCCCGCGAGACCGGAAGGAGCCGCCCGTGCCGCTCGACACGGACGCCGCCACCCGGCCCCGCCCCGTACGGCTGCGCGCAGACGCAACCCGCAACCGCGAACGCATCGTCGCCGCGGCTCGCGAAGCGATAGTCGAACTCGGCCCGGACGTCGCGCTCGACGAGGTGGCCCGCCGGGCGGGCGTGGGCAATGCCACGCTGTACCGGCACTTCACCGACCGCGCCGATCTGGTCCGCCAGGTCACGCTGTCAGTGGTGGCCCGTACAGTGAAACGCGCCGAGGACGCGCTGGCCGAAGAGCCGGATGCGTTCGCCGCGCTGCGCCGTTTCGTCCTCGAAGCAGCGCAGGAGCGGATCGGCGCACTGTGTCCTCTGCTCACCGATGTCTTCGACCGCCAGGACCCCGCGGTCGTCAGCCAGGTCGAACAGATGGAGCGGTCGATCGGCGCCATCCTGGACCGCGCCCAGAGCGCGGGCCTGCTGCGCACCGACATCGCCGTCGGTGACGTGATGGTCGCCGTGACGCAGCTCACCCGGCCGCTGCCGGGCGTCTGCTGCGCGGGCTTCGACCGCTTCGTCCACCGCCACCTGCAGCTGTTCCTCGACGGCCTGCGCGCCCCTGCGTGCTCGGTCCTGGCGGGGAATGCCGCGACCCTGGAGGAATTGCAAGCCGGCATGTCGTAAATCGTTCGCAACACCCGTCAACCGGGCCATAGTGTGGCCGGGTTCGCCGTGCGACCCGCTCGCGCAGCCCGAGCCGCCGTCCGCTCACCTCCCGCGCACGGTGCCGCGCCAGGCACCAGCAGACCCGCAGGATCCCTGACCCCGATCCTCCGCGCGCCTCCGGCCCGGCGTCGCCACTGACACACGTCCCCACGTTCTGTCACTCCGCACCAAGTAATGAGACCAAGCCATGCCTGAAACACCCCAGCCGGATCCGAGGCGCTGGACAGCGCTCATATTCATCGCCATAGCCCAGCTGATGGTCGTCCTGGACTCGACCGTCGTGAACATCGCGCTCCCGTCCGCCCAGCAGGACCTCGGGATCTCCGACGGCAACAAGCAGTGGGTCATCACCGCGTACACCCTGGCCTTCGGCGGCCTGCTGCTCTTCGGCGGCCGGGTGTCCGACCTGTGGGGACGCAAGAACACCTTCATCGTCGGCCTGCTCGGATTCGCCGTCGCCTCGGCAATAGGCGGAGCTGCGGTCAACACGGCGATGCTGCTGGGCGCGCGCACCCTCCAGGGCGTCTTCGGGGCGCTCCTCGCCCCGGCCGCGCTCTCGCTGCTCGCGGTCACGTTCACCGACGCCAAGGAACGCGCGAAGGCCTTCGGCATCTACGGCGCCATCGCGGGCGCCGGAGCCGCGGTCGGACTCATCCTCGGCGGCGTCCTCACCCAGTACCTCAACTGGCGCTGGGCGCTGTTCGTGAACATCCTCTTCGCTGTCGCCGCCGTCATCGGCGCCGTCCTGGTCATCCGCGAGCCCGCACAGGGCCGCAACCGCAACCGGGTCGACATCCCCGGCGTGATCCTCGCCAGCGCGGGCCTCGTCGCCCTCGTGTACGGCTTCAGCCGCGCCGAGAGCGACGGCTGGACGTCCGGGGTGACCCTGGGCCTGTTCGTTGGCTCCGTGGTCCTCCTGGGGGCCTTCGCACTCGTCGAGAGCCGCGTCTCGGCGCCGCTGCTGCCGCTGCGCGTGGTGACCGAGCGCAACCGCGGCGGCGTGTACTTGTCGCTGGGCCTCGCCGTCATCGGCATGTTCGGCCTGTTCCTCTTCCTGACCTACTACCTGCAGCAGGTCATGCACTACTCCGCCCTGAAGTCGGGCTTCGCGTTCCTGCCCATGGTCGGCGGCATGGTCGTCGGCTCCACGCAGATCGGCACGCGGCTCATGCTGCGCGTCCGCCCGCGTCTGCTGATGGCGCCGGGCTTCCTGGTTGCTGCCCTCGGCATGCTCGTCCTGGCGCAGATCAAGGTCGACTCCTCCTACGCGGAGGTGCTGCTGCCGGGCCTGGTCCTCATGGGCCTCGGCATGGGTACCGCGTTCATGCCCGCCATGAGCCTGGCCACGCACGGGGTGCGGCCGGAGGACGCCGGTGTGGCGTCCGCCATGGTCAACACCTCGCAGCAGGTGGGCGGCTCCATCGGCACCGCGCTGCTGAACACCCTGGCCACCAGCGCCACCGCGACGTGGGTGTCCTCGCACATCACGTCGAAGGCGGACCTGAAGAACCAGCTGTTCGTCAACCAGTCCGCGGTGCACGGCTACTCCGTCGCCATCTACTGGGCGACGGGCATCCTGGCGCTGTCCGCGCTGCTGGCCTTCGTGCTGATCGACGCCGGTGTCCAGGGCGGCCACGAGCAGATCGACGGCGAGAAGTCGCCGGAGGACGTCGCCATCCCGGTCATCGCGCACTGACCCGGCGCCGGGCGGCACCTATCGCCCGGCGGCCGTGACGCCGACAGGCCCCCGTCGTTCCGTTCGACCGGAACGGCGGGGGCCTGCTCTTCGTCATCGCATCGACAATCGATGGTCGCGACGAGGAACACGTGCCGGTTCGGCGTACGCGCTTGGCGACGGCACCGGTGACCGCGTCCTACAGGCCCTCCGGCCACACGTACTCCGACGGCACCTGAACCTTCTCGGCAGGGGAGCCGTAGACCACGGCGATCTCGTCGTGGGCGCCCAGCTTGAGCGAGGCGGGATCACCCGTCTGCTCGGTGCCGTTGACGTACACGTGCAGTTCCTTGCCGTCACCGGCCTTGAACGTGCCGAGGGTGTCCTTGCCGAAGGGCACGTTCCACTCGGTCATGAACTGGCCGAGGGTGAACTCCGCCTTCACCGGTGACTCGATGTGCACGACTCCCGACGTGTCGTGCGTGTGCAGCGGGCTGATCTGCTGCTTGACGAGGTCGATGCCGATGTCGGCCGGTACGGTCACCGCCTTGCCGTCGATGAACACGTCGAGGTGGCTGTGAATGTGCAGCACCTGGCCCTCAGCCCCCAGCATGGGCAGCCCCGCCGCTTTCACGCGGGCAGTGGCGTCGGCCGGCGCGGGCCAGCTGACGGACGACGCGGGGGCCTTTCCGTCGGCGCCGGACGTGCCGCTCGCACCACTGGTGCCCGCCACGGTCGTCGTGCTCCCGGAGGTGCCGGACGGTGCCTTCGCGTCGCCCTTGTCGTCGGAGCCGCAGGCGGCCAGGACGACCGTGCCGGCCAGAACGGCCACGCCGATCGCTATGCGTCGTTTCTGCATGGGAAAGGTCCTTCTGGTCAGCCGAACTGGACGGAGCGTTTCGCCAGCCCCATCCAGAATCCGTCGATGATGCTGCGCTGGCTGCCGAGTTCGGACTCGGCGGCGCCGAGCGTAACGAACAGCGGGGCGAAGTGCTCGGTCCGCGGGTGCGCCAGGCGCCCGGCGGGCGAGGTGCGCTCGAAGTCCAGCAGTGCGTCGACGTCCTGCGCCTCCAGCGCCCGGTGGCCCCAGTCGTCGAACTCCGCCGACCATGTGGGCGGCTGCGGCCCGGCATGGCGCAGTGCGGCGAGATTGTGCGTGAAGAAGCCGCTGCCGACGATGAGCACGCCCTCGTCGCGCAGTGGCGCGAGGCGCCGGCCGATCTCCAGCAGGCCCTGCGGGTCCAGCGTCGGCATGGACACCTGCAGGACGGGGATGTCGGCGCCCGGGAACATCTCCACCAGCGGCACATAGGCGCCGTGATCCAGGCCGCGGTCGGGCACGTCCTGCACGGGACTGCCGGCCCGGCGCAGCAGCTTGCGCACGTCCTCGGCCAGCTCGGGTGCGCCGGGCGCGGGATAGGTGACCTGGTAGTAGTGCTCGGGAAAGCCCCAGAAGTCGTAAACGAGCGGCACGGTCGTCGTCGCACCGATCGCCAGCGGGGCATCCTCCCAGTGCGCGGAGATGACGAGGACGGCCCTGGGGCGCGGCAGCTCGGCTGCCCAGGCGGCGAGCTGTCCGGGCCACAGCGGGTCGTCCGCGAGCGGCGGGGCGCCGTGCGAGAGGTAGAGCGCGGGCATGCGCTCGGGGGCTGCTGCGGTCATGGCACACCCTCCTTGAAAGTTCAAGCGTATGGAACGACGGTAATCCTGTCTGCTTGAAGTTTCAAACACCTCAGTGTCGCCGCGCTGATCTCCCTCGCCGACCGATGTCTGCCCCCGCGGTCAGTGCAGCCGCTTCTCCAGCCACGCCACGTCGTGGTAGGCGCCGAACTTCCGTCCGACTTCCTGGAAGACCCCCACCCGCTGGAAGCCGAAACGCTCGTGGATGCGTATCGATGCTTGATTCGGCAGCGCCACGCCTGCGTACGCGCGGTGCACGTCCTCGTCCGCAAGCGCCTCGAACAACGCCGCGTAGAGCAGCGAGCCGATGCCGCGCCCGCCGGCACCGGGTGCGAGGTAGATGCTCGTCTCCACCGACGTCGCGTAGGCCGCCTTCGGGCGGTACGGGCTGCTCGTCGCGTAACCGACGACCTGCCCGCCTTCCGCGGGCTGGGCAACCAAGAGGCGGTGGGGGCCGTCTTCCGGGTGGGAGAGCAACCAGGGGCGGCGGTCGTCGGGGGTGATGGGGTCGATGTCGAAAGTGACCGGCGTCTCGCGGACGTAGTGGTTGTAGATGTCCGTGAGTGCCGCGAGGTCGGCCTCCGTACCGGCTCTGACCTGGACGTCCGTGCGTTCCGGCATGGTGTGACCTCCCGGTGTGGCGGACAGGGTACTGCATGATCATAAAAAACAGGTGACGACATGGGAATTGTGTCCGGATTCCAGTCGTTATCCCGATCGGATGGGGCAAGCGCACAGCAAGGCCGAAGAACCTACGGCAGCCGCACACCCGGCTTCGCCGTCGGTTCCACGGCGTCGGCTGCGGCCGCACGCCCGGTCCGACCGAGACCGACCGCACCTTCGTAAAGGGAGCACGCATGGCAACCCGTGCCGTCGCCCGTCGTCACGCAGGCGGGACCAGCAGCGTTCGCGCCGCGGGCGGGGAAGTGGCCGACCGCGACCTCGTCGGCATGTACCTGGACGAGATCGCGCGCACGCCGCTCCTCGACGCCGCCCGTGAGGTCGAGCTGTCCCGGGACATCGAAGCAGGAGTCTACGCCGAACGCATCCTCGCCTCCGACCCGGATCTGCCGGCCAACGCCGGCGGCGAGGTCGCGCGCGAGGAGCTGGAGGCCCTGGTGGCCGCAGGAGAGCGGGCCAAGGACATCTTCATCCGCTCCAACCTCCGCCTCGTCGTCGCCGTGGCCCGCCGCTATCCGCGCAGCGGACTGCCCCTGCTCGACCTGATCCAGGAGGGGAACGCCGGCTTGGTGCGCGCCGTCGAGAAGTTCGACTACGCCAAGGGCTTCAAGTTCTCCACGTATGCGACCTGGTGGATCCGGCAGGCCATCACCCGTTCCATCGCCGATCAGTCGCGCACGATCCGGCTGCCCGTCCACCTCGTGGAGGAGCTCGGACGGATCCGCCGCGTCCAGCGCGAGTTCAACCGCGAGCACGGCCGCGACGCCGAGCCCGCCGAGATCGCCGCCGAGCTGTCCTCCACCCCGGAGCGCGTCGCCGACGTCCTGGACTGGGCCCGCGATCCGGTGTCGCTGAACATGTCGGTGGACGCCGAGGGCGAGACCGAGTTCGGCGACCTGGTCGAGGACGGCGCCGCACCTTCGCCGGAGGATTCCGTGCTGGTGATGCTGCGCCGCGAGGAACTCGACAGCCTCATCGACCGCCTCGACGACCGCACCGCGTCCATCATCCGCGCCCGCTACGGCATCGTGGACGGCCGCGAGCGCACCCTCACCGAGGTCGGCAAGGAACACGGCCTCACCCGCGAGCGCATCCGGCAGATCGAGAAGCACGCCCTGGCCGACCTCAAGCGCATGGCCCGCGCCACCGGCCTGGACTACGAGGCGGCCTGACAATCCCGCCGGTCCGCCCGACGTGACGGACCGGCCCACAGACCCGGACCCCGGTGCCACCCCCCCCGCGCCGGGGTTCGGCCATCCCCTGGTGGCTCGCGCCGAGCGCGCCGGCCCCCACAGGTGGGGTGCCGCTGTGCCTGCCCCAGGGGCGGGGGTGAGAACCTTCGTGCCATGAGCGATCACAGCGGTGACAGCCCACAGCCCGATCACCTGGGGCCGCACCCCGGCGAGCCCCACCACGAGGGGCTCAGCACCCGGCTGAACTGGCTGCGGGCCGCCGTCCTCGGCGCCAACGACGGCATCGTCTCCACCGCCGGGCTGGTCGTCGGTGTCGCCGGGGCGACCGACTCCCGGTCGGCCCTCCTGACGGCGGGCCTCGCCGGCCTGATGGCGGGCTCGCTGTCCATGGCGGCCGGCGAATACGTGTCCGTGAGCACCCAGCGCGACTCCGAACAGGCCGCACTCGCCCTGGAGCGGGAAGAGCTCGCCGCCACCCCGCAAGCCGAACTGGACGAACTCACCGGGCTGCTGGAGGACCGCGGCATCTCCCACGACCTCGCCCGGGAAGTCGCCGAACAGCTCACCGCCCGCGACGCCCTCGGCGCTCACGCCCGCGTCGAACTCGGCATCGACCCCGACGAACTCGCCAACCCCTGGCACGCCGCCTGGGCCAGCTTCATCTCCTTCACCGTCGGCTCGCTGCTGCCACTGCTGTCCATCGTCCTGCCGCCGCAGGACTGGCGGCTGGCAGTCACGGTGGTCGCCGTGCTCGTCGCCCTGGTCTGCTGCGGCTGGATCAGCGCATGGCTGGGCAGCGCCCCGGCACGTCCCGCGGTGATCCGGAACGCAGCAGGCGGCGCCGTGGCCATGGCGGTGACCTACGCGGTGGGTGCCCTGCTCGGCGCAGCAGGCGTATGACGGCCGGGCCCTGTCCGTACGGCGCGGAAGACCCCGTGACCGGACCCCGTGTGCGGCCGCGGGTCAGGCCCCGGTCGGCGGGTGCACCGGGTCCAGGGACCCGCCGGACAGGAAATGCTCGATGCGCTCCACATACGGTGCGATGTCGATTCCCTGCGAGGCAAGCCAGGCATCCGCGTAGTACTTCTCCAGATAGCGCTCGCCGGGATCGCAGAGCAGCCCGACTACGCTGCCGTGCTCGCCGCGCGCCCGCATCTGCCCGATGATTCGGAAAGCCGCCCACAGCCCCGTGCCGGTGGACGCACCCGCCCTGCGGCCGAGCAGCCGCTCAAGGACGCGTACGCTCGCGACCGACGCCGCGTCCGGGACCCGCATCATCCGGTCGACGGCCCCGGGGATGAAGCTGGGCTCCACCCTCTGCCGTCCGATCCCCTCGATGCGCGAGCCGGTGTCGGTCGTCGCCGCCGGATTGTGGTCGCGCCATCCGGGGAAGAACGCCGAGTTCTCCGGATCCGCCACGCAGATGCCGGTGGTCGCCTGGGCATAGCGGACATAGCGCGCGAGCGTGGCGGACGTCCCGCCCGTCCCCGCCGTGGCCACGATCCAGGCCGGCACCGGATGGCGTTCCGCCGCCAGCTGCCGGAAGATCGACTCGGCGATGTTGTTGTTGCCCCGCCAGTCCGTCGCCCGCTCCGCGTACGTGAACTGGTCCATGTAGTGGCCGCCGGTCTCCCGGGCCAGCCGGGCCGCTGCTCCGTACACCTCGCCCGGGTCGTCCACCAGGTGGCAGCGGCCCCCGTGGAACTCGATCAGATCGATTTTCGAGCGCACCGTCCCTCGGGCCATCACGGCCACAAAGGGGACACCGATCAGTCGGGCGAAGTAGGCCTCCGAGACCGCCGTCGAACCGCTGGACGCCTCGATCACCGGTCGCCCCGGGCGGATCCAGCCGTTGCACAGCGCGTACAGGAACAGCGAGCGGGCCAGCCGGTGCTTCAGCGACCCGGTCGGATGCGTCGACTCGTCCTTCAGATAGAGGTCGATCCCCCAGTCGGCCGGTAGCGGCACTGACAGCAAATGGGTATCTGCGGACCGGTTGGCGTCCGCCTGGACCTTCCCCACGGCCTCGCTCAACCAGCGGCGGTACGCGAGGTCGCTTCGGTCGACATCCTTCTCCTCCGCCGGAACGGCGGCGCGGTCTGCCTGCGGTCTCGGTTGTGGTGCGTGCATGCGCCCAGGTATATCCGTCCGACGGCATCAAACCGACACTTGGGGTATCTCCCTCCACTCGCTTGGGTGGCGGCACCGGTCGGCCGCCGTCGCCGGCGCCGTACCCTGGAGGAATGAGCGCAGCGGCAGACCCCGAGCACAGCACCGTGTCCGACGGGGCGGGCACGTCCGCGGCCGAGGTGTCAGCAGCCGGGAGCGGCGGCGTTTCTCCCCGCCCGGCGGACGCTCCTGCCGGGCTGGTCTTCGACGATCCGTTCGACCGGCCCTCCACCGACGACACCGACCGGGGCTGGGGTGAGTTGCCGACGGGCTCGGCCGACGACGACTTCGCCCGCTTCCTCAGCCAGAAGCCCCCGCACCACCTCTGAAGCGGTCCGACGTCCGGAATCAGCCGGCGCCGCCGGAACGGGGCGCCACCAGCGCGTCCCGGATGTCCCGCAGCAGGGTGATCTCGTCCGTCTCCGCTTGTGCCTCGTCCTTGGCCGCCGTCGGCTCGGGGGTCTGCGGAGGCTCCTGCTTCGCCGCCCGCCGTGCCAGGTACCGGGCCATCGGAAGGACCATCAGGAAGTACACGACCGCGGCCGTGATCAGGAACGTGAGCGTCGCGCTCAGCACCGAGCCCCACAGGATGTGGATCCCGCTGACCGTCTCGCCCTTGCTGTCCACCACGCAGGGGCCTTTGAGACAGGACGAGTACCCACCGAGGTCCTTCGTACCGAAGGCACCTACGAGCGGGTTGATGATCCCGTTGACGACGGAGTTCACGATGCTGCTGAACGCCGCGCCCACGACGACCGCGACCGCGAGGTCGATCACGTTCCCCCGGGTGATGAACTCCTTGAAGCCTGCCAGCAGGCTCGGCTGCTCTGCTTGGCTCATCGATGTGCCCCTTCCCTGACGCCGGTCTGACGGAATGAAAGATTCCGCCATCGAAGGCAATCCGGGGCCGCCCTGTCCAATCGCCTTTCACGAAAGGGTGATTCAGCACAGTGTCACCGCCAGCGGGGTCGACGCGGCTGCTCCAGACAGGGCGGCGGCGACGCCGCGCGGGACGGAGAGTACGACAAGCGCACCGCCCGGCCCGCCTGTGCTCGCGGTGGCGGGAGGGGCCTCGCCTTCAGGGGTGTCCGAGAGCGCCGTGTTTCCGGAGGAACCTTCGGCCTGGTCCGGAATCGCGATGACAGTGACGCCCGACGCCACCACCCGCGCTGCCGCCAGCACGTCCACCCGGTCGCCGGGCCGCAGCAAGCGCACCGCGTCGGCGTCCGCGATCCGCACCGGCGCCCTCACCCGCGGCTCCGCAGTGGCGCGCCCGGATGCGCCCGTGGTCGGCCCCGGCCGGTGATGCTGTACGACCGTGTGCCGTCCGCGAGATGGAGGTGGGTCGTAGACGGCCGACACGGCAAGGACGGCCACCGCCACCGCCATCCCCACGAGGAGGGGTCGCCGCCTCAACCGTGGAACGCCGGGCAGCAGGCGTCGCACGCCGCCGCGGCCCGCGCGGATCGGAGGGAATTCCGGTACGGCGCGGCGCGGCGGGATGTGCGGGGCGGGGACGCTCGAACCCCGGGCCCTGTCCGCCCCGGACGTCTTGCCGACGGGCAAGGGGGACTGAGGGAACGGGACAGGCGGGGCGGCGGGGAGGCCCGACAACGGAGCCGACAAGGAAGTACGCACTGGGATCACCACCGGATACGGAAGGGTCGGCGACCGGGCATTCGGTCGCCGCCCTCACGATCGCGTACTCGCGCGCCCCCGCGATCGAAGCCTGTGGATAACTTCCCGCCCTGTGGAAAACCCCGCGCTCCGCGGTGGCCGTACCTACGGCAGCGGGATCCCGGGGTCCTGACCGCCGAGCGCGTCCACGCACAGGCAGGTCCGCTCGGAGTTCGCGGGCAGCGCGGCGATGACGTCGAAGAGAACGTCGCGCATCCGTCCGACATTGGCCGCGAAGACTTCGAGGACCTCTTCGTGCGAGACGCCGTCGCCGGTGTCCGCTCCCGCGTCGAGGTCCGTCACTAGGTTCAGGGAGGTGTAGCACAGGCCCAGCTCCCGGGCGAGCACGGCCTCAGGGTGCCCGGTCATGCCGACGACCGACCATCCCTGGGCGGCGTGCCAGAGGGATTCCGCCCGGGTGGAGAAACGCGGTCCTTCCACCACGACGAGCGTTCCGCCGTCCACGGCTTCCCAGCCGCTCGACCGGGCGGTGTCCACCGCGGCCTGCCGCCCGACGGGGCAGTACGGATCCGCGAAGGTCACATGGACGACGTTCGGCACCAGGCCGTCCCCCCGCGGCTCCCCGTCGAAGTAGGACTGAGAGCGCGACTTCGTGCGGTCGACGAGCTGGTCGGGTACGAGGAGGGTCCCGGGGCCGTAGTCGGCGCGCAGCCCTCCCACCGCGCAGGGGCCGAGCACCTGGCGCACGCCCGTCGCGCGCAGAGCCCACAGATTCGCCCGATAATTGATCTTGTGCGGGGGGAGGTGGTGCGACCGGCCGTGCCGCGGCAGGAACGCCACGCGCCGCCCCGCCACGTCACCGACGAACAGCGAGTCGCTGGCCGCCCCGTAGGGAGTGTCGACGGTGACCTCGGTCACATCGTCGAGGAAGGAGTAGAAGCCGGATCCGCCGATCACGCCGATCTCGGCCTGTACGTGTGTCGCACCGCCGTTCTGCACCATGACCGTCACCCTAAGCGGGGCGCAGGTATGCGACGAACCCCCGCCGTGTCGACGACGGAGGTCCGGGAGCGGAAGGCGCTTGTCCGCCGAGCGGTCAGGCCGCGGACGAGGAGCTGCTCGAAGACGAGGAAGACCTGGACGACGCCGTGGACGACGACGAACCGGAGGACGAGCTACCGCTCGCCTTGCTGTCCGAGCCGCTGCTCTTGGCGGCAGGGGTGCTGCTGGACGAAGACCCGCGGCTGTCGGTCCGGTAGAAGCCGGATCCCTTGAAGACCACGCCCACCGCAGAGAACACCTTGCGCAGCCGACCGCCGCAGTTGGGGCATTCGGTCAGTGCGTCGTCGCTGAACTTCTGCACCGCCTCGAGGCCCTCGCCGCACTCGGTGCACTGGTACTGATACGTCGGCACTAGCTCCTCCTGGCACTCTCACTCATTGAGTGCTAACGACGCTCAATAGTGCAGCATTTCCGTGGCTCAGTCCACCGTGACCGCCGGACGGTGACCGATCACACCCGCGGCGGGGGCGGCCGAGGACTGCGGTACGAGGTGCCTGCGCAGCGCGGTGATCGTCGCGAATGCGGCAGCAGTGCCGGTCAGCGGCACACAGAAGGCCGCGTGGGCTCCGACGCCGTCCGCGAGCAGCCCCGCCGCGGTGACCGCAGCGGCCTGGCCGAGTGCGACCGCGCCCGTCAGCCAGGTGAACGCCTCGGTCCGCGCGGCCGCGGGCACCAGAGCCTCGACCAGGGTGTAGCCGGTGATGAGGGCTGGTGCGATGCACAGCCCCACCAGGAGCACCAGTCCGCTCATCAGGGACAGGCTCTGTGCGGCCCACAGCGGAACGCACGCGAGGGTCAGCGCGCCGTACGCCGTCAGCAGCCGCCGACGCGGGCTGCGGCGCCAGGACAGGGCGCCGTAGGCCACGCCCGCCAGCATGTTGCCCGCGGCGAAGGTGCCGTAGACGACACCGTTGAGCCCAGGGTGGCCGGCGTCCTGGGTGACCGCGGTGACCGACACCTGCATACCGCCGAATACGGCACCTATGCCGGCGAACGCGGCGACGAGCGCCCGCACGCCCGGCACCGACAGAGCCGACGCGCGGTGAGGGCCGTCCTCCGCCGTCCCCCGGTGCGGGGTCGGAGCCGTCCTGCGCTGCGCCGCGAACAGCCATCCCCCCGCAAGGGTGAGCACCGCCTCGGTGATGAGCCCTGCTGCAGGATGGATTCCCGTGCACAGCGCCGTGGCCAGGATCGGTCCGATGACAAAAGTGAATTCGTCGGTCACCGACTCGAACGCGGCCGCCGTCTGCAGGAGCGGCGAGGTGCCGCCCGCCCGGTCGCTGAGTGTCACAGCCCACCGCGACCGAACCATGGGACCGATCTGCGGCACCGTCGCGCCCGCAGGCACCGCTGCCACGAGCAGTACCCACACCGGGGCGTGCGACAGGGCGAGGATCACGAGGGCGCACACCGACAGTGCGTGCAGGGTCACGCCGGGTACGAGAACGGCTCGCTGGCCGTGCCGGTCGGCGAGACGGCCGGCCCTCGGCGCGCAGAGCGCCATGGCGGCGCCGGTCACCGCCGCGGCGGCGCCCGCTTTGCCGTAGGAGCCCGTCGTGTGCTGCACGAGCAGCACCAGGCTGATCGTGAGCATCGCGAAGGGCTGCCTCGCTGCGAAACCAGGGAGGACGAAGGCGCGCGCTCCGGGGGAGCCGAGCAACTGCCGATAACCCGGCTTGCGGGTGGCCTCCTGCGTCTGTGTCGGTGACGGGGACGTGGGCACCGTGGATGCCACTGGCTGGTCATTTCTGCCGCCTGGTAGCGCGTGCACGGTCAGAGACCGTGACCATCGCCGAGAGCCGTCCGCTCAGCGCGGGTGACCGCGCCGGCCCTGCATCAGACAGAGGTCGTACTGGACAAATACCGCACCATAATACGTAATCATCTGCTGACGGCTCCACGATCGCCAGCGCCTCAGCTCTGGCGGGCCTTTCCGCGTTCCTCCAGCCAGCCGGCGAGCTTGCCGCCGCGCCCCACGGCCCGCAGGCGCTCCTCGGCCGCGTCCCGTACGGGGTCGGTCGTGACGACGAGCAGTTCGTCGCCGCGCCGCAGGCTGGTCGACGGCAGGGGTACGAAGCTGGCGCCGTCACGGACGACGAGCGTCACGGCGGCACCTGTCGGCAGCCGAAGTTCGTTGACCTCGACTCCGTGCATCCGTGAGCCCTCGGGAATGGCGACGGAGAGCAGGTGTCCGCGCAGCCGCTCCAGCGGTGCCGACTCGATGCCCAGGTCCGCAGGGCCGCTGCTCTCGCCGAGGCGCAGGCGTCGCGCCAGCCACGGAAGCGTCGGCCCCTGGACGAGGGTGTAGAAGATCACCAGTACGAAGACGATATTGAAGATCTTCCGGCTTTCGGACACTCCGGCGACCATGGGAATCGTGGCCAGGACGATGGGCACGGCGCCGCGCAGCCCGGCCCACGACATCAGCGCCTGCTCGCGCCAGGGGACCCGGAACGGCAGCAGACTGATCACGACCTCCGCAGGGCGGGCGAGCAGGGTCAGGAACAAGCCGATGATCAGTGCGGGAACGATGTCGTCGCCCAGTTCGTGCGGGGTCACCAGCAATCCGAGGAGTACGAACAGGCCGATCTGCGCGATCCAGCCGAGCCCCTCGGCGAATCCGCGCGTCGCGGGCCGGTGGGGCAGCTTCGCATTGCCGAGGATGAGCGCCGCGGTGTAGACCGCGAGGAAGCCCGAGCCGTGCGCCATGGCGCCGGCGGCGTAAGCGGCGACCGCGATGGCCATGACGGCGATCGGGTAGAGGCCCGAGGCGGGCAGGGCGACGTGCTTGAGCCCGTAGGCGCCGATCCAGCCGACCGCGATCCCGATCGCGCCACCGATGAGCAGTTCCAGAAGTGTCTCGCCCAGCAGGTGGTACCAGGAATCGATGTGCCCGTTCGCGGAGAAGGCGATCACCATGATCACCACGGGGGCGTCGTTGAACCCCGACTCGGCTTCGAGCACGCCGGTTATGCGTTTGGGCAGCGGGACGTTGCGCAGGACGGAGAAGACCGCCGCGGCATCCGTGGACGACACCACGGCACCGATGATCAGCGACTGGCGCCAGTCGAGACCTACCGCGTAGTGAGCCGCGGCCGCCGTGATGACCACACTCACAACAACGCCGACAGTCGATAGCACTGCGGCGATCGGCATGACCGGCTTGATCTCGTGCCACTTCGTGCCGAGTCCGCCCTCGGCGAGGATCACCACAAGTGCCGCGTATCCGAGCACCTGGGTCAGTTCGACGTTGTCGAAGGTGAAGCCGAAAGGACCGTCCTGCCCTATGGCGACGCCGATGCCGAGGTAGATGAGCAGAGTGGGAAGGCCGCTGCGGGACGCCAGGCGGACGGCTACGACGGCGACGAGCAGTACGGCCGCGCCGACCAGCAGGATCTCGTTGAGGTGGTGGACAGTCAGGGCACCGGTCCTTTCAACTTTGTTGTCTAGGCTAATATTTTACCCTCTCTTGACGTTGTATGGTCCACATCACGGCAGGTCCGACTCCGCGTCCCTGCCGCACAAGGCATGCGCCTATGGTTGCCCTTGCACAAGGAGCACCTTGATCATCTGATCCGCACTGCCCTCGAAGGACAGCGATGCCCGCACGGAAGAAGTCCCGCCGCGTACGCTTCATCGTGATCGCGCTCGTGCTGCTGCTGATGGCAGGCGTCGGCTTCGCGTCGTACTGGAGTGTGAGCACGGTGCGGGCCTCGTTCCCGCAGACAACCGGTTCGCTCAAGCTCGCGGGGCTGTCCGCGCCCGTCGACGTTGAGCGCGACGCGTACGGCATCCCGCAGATCTACGCCGACACCCCCGAGGACCTCTTCCGGGCGCAGGGGTACGTGCAGGCGCAGGATCGCTTCTACGAGATGGACGTGCGGCGGCACCTCACCTCCGGGCGGCTGTCCGAGATGTTCGGCAAGGGGCAGGTCGAGACGGACGCGTTCCTGCGTACGCTCGACTGGCACGGCGTCGCGCAGAAGGAATACGACACCCAGCTCGACGCCGCCACCAAGTCGTACCTGAGTGCTTACAGCGACGGTGTCAACGCCTACCTGAAGGACCACAGTGGGGCGGCGCTGTCCGTGGAGTACGCGGCGCTGAAGTTCAGCAACGACTACAAGCCGGAGCGGTGGACCCCGGTGGACTCGGTGGCCTGGCTCAAGGCAATGGCGTGGGATCTCCGCGGCAACATGCAAGATGAGATCGACCGCGCGCTCATGACGAGCCGGCTCAGCCAGGCGCAGATCAAGCAGCTTTATCCTGCGTACCCGTACGACCGCAATCGACCGATCGTCGACGGTGGGTCCGTCGATTCCGCGACAAAGGTGTACACCCCGGCTGGGGGGTCGTCAGGCCCCCAGTCGCTGAACAACAGCGTCGACAGCCAGCTCGCGGGCATCTCGCAGATAATCGATCAGATGCCCGCGCTGCTCGGTCCGAACGGCAGTGGCATCGGGTCCAACTCGTGGGTCGTCTCCGGCGCCCTCACGACGACGGGCAAGCCGATGCTGGCGAACGACCCGCACCTGGCGCCGCAGCTGCCGTCGCTCTGGTACCAGATGGGGCTGCACTGCCGCACGGTGAGCAGTGCCTGTCCGTACGACGTGGCGGGGTACACGTTCTCCGGCATGCCCGGCGTGATAATCGGACACAACCAGGACATCGCGTGGGGGATGACCAACCTGGGTGCAGACGTCACGGACCTCTACCTGGAGAAGGTGACCGCGACCACCTACCTGCGGGACGGCAAGCAGGTGCCGTTCACCATGCGGCACGAGGAGATCAAGGTCGCCGGTGGCAAGAGCCGCGAGATCACGGTGCGGGAGACGACGAACGGGCCGCTCATCTCCGACCGCAGTGACGAGATCCGCGAGGTTGGGCAGACGGCGCCTGTCGACAATCCGCCGGGCGGCGTGAACTCCGGGTACGCGGTCGCCCTCAACTGGACGGCGCTCAAGCCCTCGAAAACGATGGACGCAGTCTTTGAACTCGACCGTGCGACCGACTTCGAGCAGTTCCGCGACGCGGCCAAGGACTTCGCTGTGCCGTCGCAGAACCTGATCTACGCGGACAGCAAGGGCGCTCATGGTCACATCGGCTATCAGGCGCCCGGCCAGGTGCCGATCCGCGCCGACGGCGACGACGGCACCTACCCCGTGCCCGGCTGGGATTCCCGCTACGACTGGAAGGGAACCATCCCGTTCCAGGCGATGCCGTACGAGTACGACCCCGAGCGCGGGTACATTGTGACGGCGAACCAAGCGGTTATCGATCAGAGCAAGTACCCGTACCTGCTCACCCAGGACTGGGGATACGGCACGCGCAGCCAGCGCATCAACGACCTCATCGCCTCCAAGGTCAAGGACGGCGGAAAGGTCTCCATGGACGATATGCAGTCCATGCAGAGCGACAACAGCAGCGAGATCGCCAAGAAGCTGGTGCCGATCCTCCTCAAGATCGACATAACGGATGACAAGAACAGTTATGTGCGCAATGCGCAGAAACTGCTCGAAGGATGGGACTACAACCAGGACGCCGACTCCGCCGCGGCCGCGTACTTCAACGCGGTGTGGCGCAATGTCCTCAAGCTCGCCTTCGGCAACAAGCTGCCGAAGGAACTGCGCCCCGAGGGACAGTGCCTGAGGGTTCCCCCTGTCGGTGAGACCGGGCCGGTCGACAACCTCGACGGCAAGGGCATTCCCACGGTCCAGGAATGCGGTGAACGCGACCCCTCCGAGGCTCAGCCGGACGGTAGTGACCGCTGGTCCGAAGTGGTCCTCAGCATCCTCGACGACCCGACGAATGCCTGGTGGACCACGTCCACCACCGCCTTCTACGGCATCGACACCGACAAGGCGCACCACAGCACCCGCGATCAGCTCCTCGCGCAGGCCATGAAGGACGCCCGCTACGAACTCACCGCGAAGCTGGGCAAGGACATAGACACCTGGAGCTGGGGCCGGCTGCACAAGCTGGAGCTGAAGAACCAGACTCTCGGCACCGACGGCCCCGGTGTGATCAAGTGGCTGCTCAACCGCGGCCCCTGGCAGCTCAGTGGCGGCGAGGCGGCGGTCGATGCAACCGGGTGGAACGCGGCCGGCGGCTACGACGTCATCTGGGTGCCGTCGATGCGGATGATCGTCAACCTCCAGGACCTCGACAAGTCTCGGTGGATCAACCTGACGGGCGCCTCCGGACACGCCTACAACCCGCACTACACCGACCAGACCGACAAATGGGCGGCCAACGAGCTCCTGCCGTGGTATTTCTCCGACGAAGCGGTGAAGAAGGCGGCCAAGGCCACCATGGCGCTCACCCCCTGACGCCCGGCAAATTGCCGCGACGATGACGCGTCCGGCCGCGCGCGATGTCCCCGCCCCGGGCGGTGGGGACGTCAGGTGCGAAAGCGGTGGACACCCGCGGGAGTGAGAGCGGCGTCCACGGCGCCGTCGTGCGGTTCGGCCGGGACCGTGTCGAGGACCTCGTGCGCGTAGAGCACCACCACGAGCGCGGGCCGGGTACCGGACCGTCCGACACGGCTCAGCGCGCGGTCGTAGGAGCCTCCGCCCCGGCCGAGGCGGACCCCGCGGGAGTCCACCGCCAGCCCCGGCAGCAGGACCGCCTGGACGGCCGTGACGGCGTCCGGGCCCAGTCGTGGGCCGGTCGGCTCGAAGAGACCCCGCGCAGTGCGCTCCAGGGCGTCCTGTCCGCCGTACTCGGCCCAGTCCAGGTCGTTGTCGGGCAGCAGGACGGGCAACAGCACGCGCACCCCTGCAGCGTGGAGGGCTCCGAGGAGGGGGCCGGTGCCTGGCTCGGAGCCCATGGAGACGTAAGCGGCCACGGCTTTGCTGTGAACGCACTCAGGCAGCCCGCGTAGCGTCGCCGCGAGGGCGTGGGCCGCGACCTCGCGCTCCTGCGCCGGTATCCCGCGCCGTGTGCGCAGGAGCCGTGCCCGAAGCTGTGCCTTGTCGGCCCTTACCGCCCTCACCACATCCATGTTCTCCACAACCGCTGTATATCAGCCGCTATGAACCGTTTCTTCATCTTCTGCACATTCACGAACGCTATGGTGCACGGCATGACTCACTCACGCGCCCGGATCGGCAAAGCCGTCATTCCCGCGGCGGGCCTCGGTACACGCTTCCTTCCGGCGACCAAGGCGACGCCCAAGGAGATGCTCCCGGTGGTGGACAAACCGGCCATCCAGTACGTGGTCGAGGAAGCCGTCGCGGCGGATCTGTCCGATGTGCTGATGATCACCGGTCGCAACAAGCGTCCTCTGGAGGACCACTTCGACCGGAACTACGAGCTGGAGGAAGCCCTCACCCGCAAGGGTGACGACGGCCGCCTCGCGCGGGTGCGCGAATCCAGCGATCTGGCCACCATGCACTACGTGCGGCAGGGGGACCCGAAGGGCCTCGGGCACGCCGTACTGTGCGCGGAACCGCACGTCGGGGACCAGCCGTTCGCCGTCCTGCTCGGCGACGACCTGATCGATCCGCGAGACCCGCTGCTCTCCCGAATGATCGACGTGCAGGAGCGGTTCGGCGGGAGCGTGATCGCACTCATGGAGGTGGCGCCCGAACAGATCCACCTCTACGGTGCCGCCGCCATAGAGCCGACGGACGAGGACGACGTCGTGCGTGTGACGGATCTCGTGGAGAAACCCGATGCCGGCCAGGCGCCGTCCAACTTCGCGATCATCGGCCGCTACGTCCTGGACCCCGCGGTCTTCGACGCCGTCAGGAAGACCGAACCCGGCCGCAACGGTGAGATCCAGCTGACCGATGCGCTGCGTGAGCTCTCCCATCGGGACGACGACGGCGGGCCTGTACACGGAGTCGTGTTCACCGGTCGCCGCTACGACACCGGTGACAGAGGCGATTATCTGCGGGCGATTGTCCGACTGGCATGCGAACGTGAAGACCTGGGACCCGAGTTCCGCAGCTGGCTGCGTACGTACGTCACCGAGGAGATGCAAGAGTGAATCAGGGCGCCGAGCGCGTATGGTCCGTCACCGAGCACCTGGACAGCATCCTGGGGCAGTTGGCCCCGCTGGAGCCCATCGAGCTGCAACTGCTCGACGCCCAGGGGTGCGTCCTGGTCGAGGACGTCACTGTGCCCGTGGCGCTGCCGCCCTTCGACAACAGTTCCATGGACGGCTACGCGGTCCGCGTCGCCGATACCCGGTCCGCGTCGTCCGAACACCCCGCGGTCCTCGAGGTCGTCGGTGACATCGCCGCCGGAGGGGGCGAGCCGCCCTCGGTCGGACCGGGGCAGGCCGCCCGCATCATGACCGGTGCACCGCTCCCGCCAGGTGCCGAGGCGGTCGTCCCGGTCGAGTGGACGGACGGCGGCACGGGGGGCGGACCGGCCACCACCATGACCGCGCACAGTGTCGACCCGGAGCGGGCCGGCGGCGAGGTACGGGTGCACCGGGGACCGTCCCGGGGGCAGTTCATCCGTACCCGTGGCAGTGACGTGGGGGCGGGGGAGCTGGCGCTCGCCGCGGGTACCGTCCTCGGACCGCCGCAGATCGCTCTGCTGGCCGCTGTCGGCCGCGCCAGTGTCACAGTCCGGCCGCGGCCGCGCGTTGTCGTGGTGTCCACCGGCAGCGAACTGGTCCAGCCCGGAGACACGCTCGGCCCGGGCCGTATCCACGACTCCAACAGTTTCGCTCTCACCGCAGCGGCCAGGGCAGCGGGCGCCATCGCCTATCGAGTCGGTGCGGTCGTCGACGAGGTCGAGACGCTGCGCGCCACCATCGAGGACCAGCTCGTCCGCGCCGACATCATAGTCACCACGGGTGGGGTCAGCGTCGGCGCGTACGACGTCGTGAAGGAGGCGCTGTCCTCGCTCGGCGGCGCGATGTACGGCGCCGACGACCAGCCTGGTGGGGACAACGGGCACGTGGAGTTCCGCAAGCTCGCCATGCAGCCGGGCAAGCCGCAGGGTTTCGGACGGATCGGGCCCGCGCGTACCCCGCTGCTCGCCCTGCCCGGCAACCCGGTCAGCGCATACGTGTCCTTCGAGCTGTTCGTGCGCCCCGCCATCCGCACGCTGATGGGCGTCGGGCCAGTGCATCGCGACGTCGTACGGGCTGCGTGCGTAACGGCTATCGATAGCTCACCGGAGGGGCGTCGGCAGTTCCTGAGGGGCCGTTACGACCACGCCTCGCGCAGCGTCACCCCGGTCGGGGGCGCGGGGTCGCACCTGGTCGCAGCGCTTGCGAACGCCGACGCGCTGATCGTCGTCCCCGAGGAGGTCACGTCGCTGGAGGCCGGCGCCGACGTCGATGTCATCGTGCTGGACTAGCGACCGGGGTCGGTGCGCCCAGGGCCCCCGGGCGGAGGAGGACGGCTGCCGGTACGGTGTCTGCCCTGAAGACCGCATCGGGAGAACGATGAGCAGCGCTCGGCACCATCTCACCCACCTCGACGAAGCAGGTTCGGCCCGTATGGTCGACGTCTCCGCCAAGGAGGTGACGTCTCGTACCGCACGCGCCACCGGCCGCGTCCTGGTGGGCGCCGAGGTCGTCCGGCTGCTGCGCGGCGCCGGAGTGCCCAAGGGCGACGCCATCGCCACGGCGCGCATCGCGGGCATCATGGGCGCCAAACGAACCCCCGATCTGATCCCGCTGTGCCACCCGCTGGCGGTGTCGGGCGTCACTGTGGACCTGGTGGTGGCCGACGACGCGGTGGAGATCACCGCCACGGTGAGGACCACCGACCGCACGGGTGTGGAGATGGAAGCACTGACTGCCGTCAGCGTGGCGGCACTCACCGTCGTCGACATGGTGAAGGCCGTGGACAAGTCCGCTGTCATCACCGACGTGCGGGTCGAGGAGAAGACCGGCGGCAAGTCCGGCGACTGGCACCGGCCATGAGCGGCGCCGCGGCTCGGCTGCGCGCCCTCACGGTCACCGCGTCCAACCGGGCGGCCTCGGGCGTGTACGAGGACCGCAGCGGTCCGCTGGCCGCGGCCGCACTGCGCGAGGCCGGGTTCGCCGTCGACGGCCCTCAAGTCGTACCCGACGGCGAACCGGTCGCGCTGGCGCTGCGGGCAGCCGTCGATGCCGGGTACGACGTGGTCGTTACCACGGGCGGTACCGGTATCTCGCCGACCGATCGCACGCCCGAGGCCACCCGGCAGATCATCGATTACGAGATCCCGGGTATCGCCGAGGCGATTCGCGCCGCGGGCCGGGAAAAAGTGGCCACCGCGGTACTCTCACGCGGTGTTGCCGGGGTCGCGGGGCGCACACTGGTGGTGAACCTCCCCGGATCGACCGGAGGCGTCAAGGACGGGCTCGCCGTGCTCGCTCCGCTCCTGGCGCATGCAATCGATCAGATCCGGGGCGGCGATCATCCGACTTCCGCACCATCGGAAACCTCAGTCCCTGGGAGACCGAGCTGAACGGGGTCTGGCCGACGGAACTGGCGGACGGTGACATCACCCTCCGCCCGATCAGGATGCGCGACCAACGCGCATGGCGTGAGGTCAACCGGCGCAACCGCGACTGGCTGCGGCCGTGGGAGGCCACGGTGCCGCCGGCGCCGCCTGGTCACATCGCCCAACGGCCCACCTATCGACAGATGGTGCGTCATCTGCGCAGCGAAGCCGGAGCCGGCCGCATGCTGCCGTTCGTCATCGATTATCAGGGCCGCCTCGCCGGTCAACTCACCGTCGCGGGCATCACCTGGGGCTCCATGTGCTCGGCGCACATCGGCTACTGGGTGGACGAGGCCGTCGCCGGCCGCGGCGTCATGCCGACCTCCGTCGCCCTGGCCGTGGACCACTGCTTCCGCCGGGTCGGCCTGCACCGTGTGGAGGTGTGCATTCGCCCCGAGAACGGGCCCAGCCGCCGCGTCGCGGAAAAACTCGGCTTCCGCGAGGAGGGGCTGCGTCCGCGCTACCTGCATATCGACGGCGGATGGCGCGACCACCTCGTCTACGCGCTGACCGCGGAGGAGGTGCCCGAAGGAATGCTCAACCGCTGGCACAGGGCGAGACCCGGAGCGTCCCAGAAATAGGACAAGCGTTCGAATGGGAAGCCCGCGGTGCCAAAAATTCTCGGCTTATCAGCCAGATCGTGCGACACACCGGGCCAAATTCCGTATGGCCTGTCTCGATTCCCCCTACCGTGTAATGCGTGAGCAGTAGCGGCCTCATCTACGCAGTCATCGTCGGGGCCTGGGCTGCCTACCTGGTGCCGATGTGGCTCCGTAGGCAGGACGAGCTCAACGAAGCGCGCCCGACGGAACGCTTCAGCACCGCCATCCGGCTGCTGTCCGGGCGGGCGGCGATGGAGCGGCGCGTCGCCAAGGCGCGCGGCGAGCGTGTCGAGCCCGGTGCCGACGACGTCGAGGACGACCTCGACACCGCGGACGTCGTCGACGTCCGCGGCCTTGCCGTGCCCGCGACCGAGGTGCGCCCCGCCGTGGCCGCCCGCCCGGCCGGTTCCGCCGCCGCACGGCCCGACGCCCGCGCCAAGGTTCTGGCGCGCCGTCGCCGGACGACCACCCTCCTCTTCCTCGCCTTCACCGCCGGGGCCGTCGCCGCGGCAGTGGGCGGTGTCACGCTGCTCTGGGCACCGTCCGTCCCGGCTGTCCTGCTCACCGTGTACATCGGCCAGATGCGCCGCCAGGAGCGTCGTCGCTACGAGGTGCGGCTCGATCAGCGCCAGGCCGCCGAGGCCGCGCGCAGGCTGCGTGCCCGGCCCGACCGCGTCCGCCCCGAGCGGCCGCGCACGGAACTGCCGCCCGCGCCCGCCAAGGAAGCCGCCTCGCCCAGGCCTGCGCCGGTACCGGCCCCCGCGCCCTCGCCGCGTACTGCCGACCGCCGCGCCCTTGTCGAGCAGACCGACCACGCCGAGTGGGTCGACCAGCAACGTGCCCAGCAGGCGGCCGACGACGGCTGGGAGCCCGTACCCGTGCCGCTGCCGACCTACGTCACTGCCCCGGTCGCCCCGCGCACTACCGGAGGCGTCGACCTCGGCGCACCCGACACCTGGAGCTCCGCCCGCTCCGGTACGACGCCGTCCTCGGCAACGGGCGAGCCTGCCGCGCCCCCGGCCGCCGGCCCCGGCCGCCCGCGCCCGCGTACGGCCCGCACGCCGCTCTTCGACCAGTACGCCGACCCGGACCGCCCCCGCGCGGCGAACGAGTAGGCCTTCCCGCCAGCCCGTATTGCGTTCACGAGCACCCTCGCGGAGATGCTAGAGTTTTCCTCGTTGCAAGGGCCTGTGGCGCAGTCCGGTAGCGCACCTCGTTCGCATCGAGGGGGTCAGGGGTTCGAATCCCCTCAGGTCCACCGCAGCTCAAAGCCCCTCCCGGGGATAATCCGGGAGGGGCTTTTTCGCGGTGTACAGCAGCAAAGTACAGCAGCTAGCTTCGAGCCTGCTGGCCCCAGGTGCTTGCCGAGCTTGCGCAGCGCCTTCCGGGTCGCTTCGGACGGTATGTGCGTGTAGACCTCCATCGTGACCGTGATCTTGCTGTGCCGGAGGATCTGCATCGCGGCCCGGGGGTGCACGTCGAGCGCAGCGAGAAGCGAGCCGCAGGTGTGGCGGGTGTCGTGCAGCCGGATCCGCCGCACTCCCGCCTTGTCCGACCGGTTGGCGAACGAGCGGTTGAAGTTGCGGGGCTCGACCGGAGTTCCGTACCGCGTGGTGAAGACGAAGTCGGACTCGGTCCACAGCTCGCCGGCCGCTTGTTTGGCTGCCTCCTGTTCCTTCTGCCGAAGCTGCAGGGCGGTCACGCAGATCTGCGGCAGCGGCAGGACCGCCGACGATGCCTCGGTCTTGGTCTCGTCGTGGACGAGTTGCCGTCGGATGCGGCCCGGCTCGGGTCACGCGCAGGTATCCCGGTCACGTCAGGAGCAGGCATGCGTCCCACTGTCCTTGGGGCGTGTGGAAGCTGTCGGGTTCTGTGTCCTGGAAGGCGAGGACGGCTCCGGTCGTGCCTTCCAGAAGGCCCGTGCCGTCCGGTGCTGCCGCGGTGAGGAATCTGTCGGCGAGCAGGCCGGTGGGGTGAGTTCCTGCAGGAGCCTGCGTTTGATGCCGGTGGTCAGCCATGAACCGACGCCTTGGCAGGTGAGGTCGGCCAGGATCCGGACTCCCTGGCGCTCGCAGATGCGGATGATGCGGATGATGCGGTGGGTGCGGGCGGCGGTCAGGTCTGACGCGGTCGCATTCGGCGAGGGTGCCGTCGAGCAGGACGAACGCGGGATCCGCCTCGCGCAGGGCCATCAGCGGACCCGGCGCCCGTTCGGCGAGCAGGCCGATGACCGTGCTGGTGCAGGCGGGGGCGGTGGACTGAGCGGGCGGCCTCAGGGTGGCCCATATCACGACTCGGCTCCATCGAACAGGAGAGCTACGCGGGCCGTGCAGTGACCGCGTAGAGTCACCGGAGACACATCTCATGATCAGGAATGAGAGGGAGAAGCTCCCCATGGTGCGCTCCGACAGTGCGGGGTCGGCCCAGGCCCGCGAACGACTGATAGTGGGTGTCCACGACGCCGACGACGGCGCACAAGTGGTTTCGGCTTCCGGAGAGCTGGACCTCAACAGCGCACCCGCACTTCAAGAGGCCCTCGCCCATGCCCTTCAGGCCGATCCACCACTGCGCGTGATCGCCGTCGACCTCAGCGCCTTGACCTTCTGCGACTCCAGCGGCCTGAATCTGCTGCTGCACGCCCACCTGCAGGCCCAGCAGTGCAGCATCCCCTTTCGCTTGGCCGGCCTGCAGCCCGCCGTGTCGCGCGTCTTCCGGATCACCGGCGCTCATGCGATCCTCTCCCTCCACGACCGGATCGACCAGGCACTGGCCTGAGCCGAACTCTGTCGCGTCGACCGCGGGGCCGAGCCCGACCGTGTCGAGGATCGCGGTCCAGGACGCTCTCGAAGCGTTCCTGAGCCTGTCGTCGGCGGGCCGGCGGCTGGTCGCATCACTCAAGGCGCGTCGCCGGTGAGGGTGAGGAGGCGTCGATGAGGTCGGCGCCGGTGTCGGCGTCCCGCCGAGAGTTGTGGGTGCCGTTCCAGTCCAGGCAGATGACGGTGGCGTCGTCCGCCAGGTGGCCGTCGGCGGCGTCCACGATCGCGCCGATCAGGGCGCGGGAGGCTTCCCGTGGGTGCAGTGCGCGGGTGTCGGCGATCAGGTCGGCAAGGGCCACGGTTTTGGCGTTGCGTTCCAGCATGCCGTCGGTGAGCATCACCAGCCGGTCTCCGGGCCGCAGGTCCAGGCACTGCACCCGGTAGGCGTGCTGGGGGTTGACGCCGAAGGGTGCGTCGACCTTGGGGGTGATCTGCTGCACCTGCCCGTCGCGCAGCAGCAGCGGCCAGGGGTGTCCGGCGTTGACGAACTCCGTGCTCCCGTCGCGCAGGCTGATCCGCAACAGCTGACCGGTCACGTACCCGTGGGCGCTACCCTCGCGCATGGCCTGGTCAGCCTGGCGTGCCTGCTCCAGCAGGTCGGCGCCCGCTCGCCGGGCCCGGCGCAGGGCGCTGACCACCAAAGTGGCAAGGAGCGCGGCCTGCACGTCGTGCCCCATGGCATCGGTGATCGACAGCTGCACGGTGTCGCGGTCCAGGACGTAGTCGAAGGTGTCACCTCCGACGTGGTCGGCCGGCTCCAGAGCACCGGCGACCGCGAACTGCGCCGCCTCGCACGTCAGCGATGCCGGCAGCAGCCGGTGCTGGATCTCCGCGGCGAGGCTCAGCGGCAGGGTGCGCCGGCCCCACTGGTACAGGTCGGTGAAGGGCCGGTTGGCGATGACGATGTACGCCAGCGCGTGGGCCGTCTCGCCGATCTCCCGCATCACCGCCTCCTCAGGGGCCTTGGGCAGGAACAGCTCCAGCAGCCCGATGGCGTCACCGCGGTTGGTCACCGGGGCCACCACCCGCACCTGCGCCTCCCACCCCGTGTCCTCCACGCCTGGGCGCTGAGTGCGGATCACGTCGTCGTACAGGGTGCCGGCCAAAGGAATGCGCCGGGCGGGCTCACCGGTCTTGACACTGCCCGCAGCCCCCAGCCGTACCACCGAGCTGCCCGTGAAGTCGGTGATCAGGAACGACACCGCTTCAGCCCCCAACCGGTCCTTGAGGATCCGCGCGACCACGTCCAGGGACTCCACCGGCGGGGCTGCCTCCGCGGCCTGCAGCATCCGCGCGAGCACCGTGGCCGCACTCCCGCTGTCACGGCCCGCGCCGGAACGGGAAGCAGGCCTGCCGTCGGCACCCCTCTCGCTACCGGTCATCACGACTCCTCACCGCTCACACCCCCACAGTGCGACCCCCGGGCTCATCCCGCCCGCGTTGATCCGGCACAGCCACGCCTCGCTCGACACGAGGATCGCCGCCACCGCTTCCGGCCGCCTCTCACCCTGCTTGTTGCCGCCCGCAACTGACATATGCCCAGGCGCGAGGAGCGCCCGGCCTGCTCGTGGCCGCAGGCCGGGCGTAGCCGTGGCCGGCGTGACGCCACGGGCCGCCCACGCGGCACTCGCCGACCCGACCGGCGGCTGCGACCGCCCCGAAGGCCGGCCTGCCGCTTCCGTTGACGCGGAGGGCCACTCGGGCGGCCGGTGGTCACTCCGGCGGCTCGCCCTCCTCGACCATCCGGAGCAACTGCTCGCGGAGCGCTGTCAGCCCTACCGAGTCGTCCGCGACTTCCGCCGTCACCACCGTGCAGCCCGTGTCAGGGTCCCCTCCATGGCCTCCACGGCCCGGCCGTCTGCGCGGCCGGTGGCGACCGTCGCCGGCCCGCCGCGAACGTCGCGGGTGAGGAGTTCCTCGTTGACGTCGAAGCCCGTCCCCGCCTCAAATGCCTCGTGAACCTCTTCGGCGCATCGGCCGGGGCGCCGAACCTGTCCGGCCCCATCCGCACCCGCAGCGTTTCGAGGTACATCGCACTCAGCGCACTGCGTACGGTGCCCGCGGCGCGTCCAGACCATGGCCGTCGACCGAACCTCGCCGGTGAGCGCCTGTTGGTGGGGTTGCGTTCCGGCACGCGGGTTTCGCTCGGCTGCGCGCGGCTATGGAGGGGACCGGCGTCGGCGGCGCGGCGACGGCCCGGCCGCGTGCGGGCACACCACTCGTCAAGGGCGGTTGCGTCGTGTCAGGCCAGGGACATGATGGCGCGGACGGCCTTGCCCTGAGGCGTGGGGCGGCTGTCGACGCTGGTGCACAGGGCCCGGACGATCTCCAGGCCGTGGCGCCCGATGCGGTGCGGTGCGGGCGGGTGGAACGTCGGCGGCTGCGTGCTGATGTCGCTGACCGTGAGGACCAGTTCTTCGCCGGTCATCTCCAGCGTCACGTCGCACGGCCCCGGTGTGTGCCGGACCACGTTGGTGACTAGCTCGCTGATCACCAGCAGTACGTCGCCGCGCCGACCGGGCTGGATCCGTGGGTTGGCCTGGGCCGCTTGGTCAACGAATCCGGCGGTGAAATCCCGGGCCCGCGCGATGGACGGCAGTGCCCCGGGGAAGGTGGTGGTGGCCCGTAGCGTGCCGTCACGAGACACTATCTCTCCCTCGTGGGGCGCTTGGGTCACGACCGCTCCCTTCTTCGCACTTCGCACACAGCGCACGAAGGGCACACCATAAACCGCCAGGCAGCCGTCGTCACAAGAAACTGGTGTCAGGCGTCTTCCCTGCCGCGGCCGATTCAGACCACCCCGGTTCAGTGCTGCGCAGGCCGCATCCCGGGAGCATCCTCCCGGGCACTCGCGGCGGCCGTGAGCAGGTGTTCTCCGGGGCCGGTATCTACGGCAGGGCAGGCGCCGACGGTGGAGCGGGGGCAGCAGGGGGGTCCGCGCGGGTGTTCACCGTCTGGGCTGATGGTGTCCGGCCGTGTCCTTCGGTGCTGGATCCAGGCCCTTTTCGGTCAGTTCAGGCCGGGGCGGGTGCTGCCGGGCGGGGGCGACCGGAACAGCGACAGGACGCCGCTGAGATGCAGGACGCGTTCGATTGGGCCGTGCGCGCCGATCACGCTCAGCGTCCCGCCGTGTTCCCGGGCGCGCTCGTAGCAGGCCAGCAGCGCCCGTACCCCGGTGGAATCCATGAACGTCACTCCCGACAGGTCCGCCACCACATGCGTACCCCAGGGAGCGTCGGCTTCCTGGACGGCCTGGTGCAGCCGGGAGGAGGAGTCGAGGTCGACCTCACCGGTCAAGGTCAGGATCAGCCTCCCGTCACCGAAGGCCACCTGGACCTCAAGTCTGGCCATGTCGTCCCGCTCCACGCCTGCCCCCTGCTGTGTGTGGCTCCGGCCCGTCTGCCGGGAGCACCGGTGTGCCATCCCGGCAGACGGGCATAAAGATCGCACATTCGTACGGGACGGCGGGTCGGCACCGCATCGTACGCCGCACCAGCCGTCGCGCGGACGCGCGGCCCTTGCGGTGGCCGCTCAGGATCCGGGGTGCCACTCGACGACCATCACCACAGCGTCATCACCCAGCTGGTTGTCGTGGTGTTCCAAGATGGCGTGCAGCAGGCGGCGGGTGGCCTCCGGCGAGGGTTCGCCCGCAGCGGTGGCCTTGACGACGAAGTCGATCAGGCGCTCCTCGCCGAACATCTCGCCGTCGGTCGAGCGGGCCTCGGTGATGCCGTCGGTGTAGAACACGACGCGGTCCCCCGGCTGCAGCGACGCACGGTGAACGGGGCGCTCACGCGGGAACCGGGCCCCCAGACCCAGGGGCAGCACCGGCTCCCGTTCCAGGGCACCGTCAACGGCGCTGCCCTCCCGGATGAGCAGCGGCGGCAGGTGACCGCAGTTGACCCACTGCAGAGTGCCGTCGGACAGGTCGAGGTCAGCGAAGACGCCGGTGAGCATCCGCCCGGGCGCCCACCGGTTCAGTTCCTCGTCGATGCCGGTGACGAGGTCGGCCAGGGCGCCGCCGGCGCGGCGGGAGGCCCGGCCCCCGGCCAGGGCCACCGCCGACGAAAGGCCCGAGGCGAGGTCGTGGCCCATGGCGTCCACCACGGTCACGCGGAGCCGGTCCTCGGTCAGGGTGTGGTCGAAGGCGTCGCCGGCGAGCTGGTAGGCGGGTTCCAGCAGCGCGGTGGAGGTCACCAGGTCGTTGCCGATCGTTGTCGGTGGCAGGAACGCCCACACCATCTCGGCCGCGACCTGCATAGGCTTGCTTCTGGTGACCCGGGCCAGCTCGTCGCTGAAGGCCGCCTGCGAGCCCACCAGCAGCCCGGTCACCGATGCCAGGGCACGGCAGTCCTCGATCGCCTCCGCCTCAGCCGTACGCAGCCCCACCCGCAGCACACCGACGCGGGCCGAACCGTTCAGGATCGGCAGCCACAACCCCGGCCCGCCCTCATCCGAGGTCTGCACGGTCATCGTGCGATAGGCCCGCCCCGCAAGAGAGCCCTCGATCGCTACCGGCCCGGCCGGTTCGCCGCCGACCCCCCGGCTTCCCGGCAGCGGCACCAGATCACGCTGCTGCAGATCAGCCAGATACACCCCTGCTGACACCGCACCCATGGCGGCTGCAGCCCGCGACACCAGATCCGGCAGCCGGCCCGGATCACAGGTATGGGCCTGCGCCAGCAGACCCCTCATTGCCTCCGCGAAGGCGGAATCCTTCCTGCCGGCCACGTCCCCGCCTCTCGCCCGCCCTCCGCCACGCGAACCGTTCGCGCGCAGCCGAGCATAGAGCCGCGCGCCGTGACCCGCCCGGACGCCGCTGCCACCGGTAACCGGGGCGACGCGGCTCTGTCGAGGCCCGGCTGCGGCGCATCGGCCTGCCCCTCGGAGCCCCGCGTGCACGTTCGCGGATCCGGCGCCGCAGGTTCTCAAGACAAGCCAGCCGCTCTTGGCTGAGCGCCGGCTGCTTCCGGTCCTCCTGCTTGCCGTCGGTGTCGGCAGGGTTGGCGAAGACTGGCTGTTCGTACGTCATCGCAGTCCGCGTGGCCGCACGGCAGGAGACCTCTCGGCGGCTGCGGGTGTGGCTGCGAGGTGTTCGGATGGGATGCGGTCGGCCGGGGCCGACCTTGGAGAACTGCATCGCAGTCCATGGAGGAGCCCGATCTCCCAGCGCTGCTGCGCCGCCCTGTTGCTGTACAGCAGCGGGTACAGCAACCTGGCCGTCCAGTAGTGCCACTCAGCACGTCTGCATCCCCCTCCGACGTGCACTGATGACCTCAGCGACCGCTCTGCCCGTAGTTCGCATCGAGGGGGTCAGGGGTTCGAATCCCCTCAGGTCCACAACATGACTGTTCCGGAGTTCACTCGGGATGAGTCGACAAATCCCGCTGATCGTGACGATCGGCGGGATTTTTGCTGTCCCCCTTTCTCCGGGACTGCTCGGCGGTGTTCGGGGTGGTGGCCACTGCTCGCCGCGCCGGACGGTGCCGCGGGAGGCGCCCGTTCTTCGGTGGCTCTCGGATGGCACAAGCAGCGGTGTGCTCCTGCGAGAAGGGGCCAAGCACCCGTCGCCGTCACAGCGATCGACTGACGATTACTGACGTCAGCGGCCCCTGCCACCGTCGCGGTGGCCCGCGGCTGCGCTCGCCGCCGAGCAATACCCGCGAGTGTCGGCAGTCGATTCCGCCTACGGGCCCCAGCAGCCCCTTCCCGACCTCATGGGCCTGCGGGACCTCGCCCTCACGGCACTCGACCGAGTCATGGCCGAGCCGTCCGAGCTGTCGAGCTCTGGGAGGGGGCTCGCGGTCACGGTCGGCGTCCGGAGATCCGGCGGCTGCGGACCGGGCTCCTGTCACAATCCCCCCGAAAACAGATGCGATTGGACCGCTGAGCCTGTCGGCACCGCTCGCCTGCCACCGGAAGAACGCTGTTTCCGGGGCCGCGCGGAGGCCGTTGGCGAGTCCCCGGCGGCTCAGGTCGACCGGGCGCGGCTCTCTGGTAACCCTGGTGGGTGACCTCTCTTCCGCTCCCCACCCTGATCGTCGTCAGTGGCCCGCCCGGGGCCGGGAAGACCACGTTGGCCCATGAGCTCGCGCGGGTCGTCGGATGCCCCGCAGTCTGCCGGGACGAGATCAAGGAGGGCATGGCGCACGCGGCGCCGGACCTCGTTGCGGGCCCGTCGGACGAGCTGGCCGTGCGGACGCTGTCGGCCTTCTTCGGGGTGCTGGAGCAGCTCCTGCGGGCGGGCGTGACGACGGTGGCGGAGGCGGCGTTCCAGGACCGGCTGTGGCGGCCCGGTCTCCAGCCGCTGGGGGCGCTGGCCCGGATTCGTGTCGTGCACTGTGTGGTGGACGCCGGGGTCGCGCTGGAGCGCAGGCGGCGGCGCCTGGCGGACAACCCGCTGCGCCGGGTGCACGACGACGCCGCGCACCATGATGCCGGGGTGCATACGCGGGCCCACGAAGGCTTCCGGCGAGTGGCCCTGGACGCCCCCTGGATCGAGGTGGACACCACGGCGGGGTACGCCCCCGGCCTCGCGGAGATCGCCGCGTTCGCCGGCGGTCGCGGCTGACGTACCGTCAACCGGCCGCCGCACCCTCACCGTGCAGGGTGATCCGGACGTGTGACGTGCGTTACGCGGCGGCCGGGAAATTTTCCGACGCCCGTAAGAGCTTGAGTTTTCAAGATCTTACGAGGGAGTCGACATGCCGGCAGACGCACGACCGGTGTCCGCGGCGGTGTCCGCGCCACAGCCGCCCGCGGCGGTCCGCACCAAGGTGCGCGTTCCGTTGCGGTTCACCGACGGGTGGGAGACGACGGCGGACGTCTTCACCTTCACCGGTCTGGCGGACGGCAGGGAGCACCTGGCGCTGGGGATCGGCGACTACGAGCATGCCCGCGTGCCACTGGTGCGCCCGCACTCGGAGTGCCTGACGGGTGACGTCTTCGGCTCCCGGCGCTGCGACTGCGGCCCTCAGCTGCGCGAGGCGGTGGAGCGGATCGGCGAGCACGGCGGTTACCTGCTCTACCTGCGGCAGGAGGGTCGCGGCATCGGTCTCTACGCCAAACTCGACGCATATGCGCTGCAGGACGACGGGCTCGACACGTACGAGGCGAATCTCGCACTGGGGCGGGGCGAGGACGAGCGCGACTACACCGCGGCGGCGCAGATGCTGGCCGCGCTCGGGGTGGGCCGCATCCGGCTGCTGAGCAACAATCCCGACAAGGCGCGGCAGCTGGCGGCGCTCGGCATACAGGTGGACGAGCAGGTGCCGACCGGCGTGCACATGTCCGACGCCAATGTCCGCTACTTGCGGGCAAAGGTCGAGCACACGGGTCACACGCTGGCGCTGCCGGCCTGACCGCACCGGCTGGCCCGGGAGGCCCGTACTGCGACCTGCGGGCGCCGGGTCGTACGGCGGCGCATATGTGCCCCGATCCTGCGGTGGCGCAACAGGTGCCGGAAATGGTGTGCGCCGCAGTGGTGCGGGGTTCCCGTTCGGCGAGTGATACGACCCACGATCGAAACGGTGGCGTTTCGATCGTGGGTCGTCTACGCTCTAGGTGTACGACATCGTTTCGATGAGGGATGGACGAAGGTGTCCACACCCCACCGGACGAAGCCGTACGCTATGGCCGCCCAACCACTGCATCCGGAGGAGAGGACATGACGGCTCAGGCATCTGCCGGGCGTCGTACGCGCCTGACCCCCGAACGCGAGCGGGAGCTGTTCGAGGCGGTCGTCGAGCTGTTGCGCGAGGTCGGGTACGAGGCGCTCACCATGGACGCCGTGGCCGCCCGCACGCGGTCGAGCAAGGCCACCCTCTACCGCCAGTGGAAGGGCAAGCCGGAACTGGTCGCCACCGCGCTGAGGATCATCAAGCCGGTGTCGCCCTCGGACATCGACACCGGATCCATGGCGGGTGACCTGCACGAGCTCGTGCGGTGCCACGACGTGGACGACTCCAAGCGCGACCAGGAACTCATGCGTGGCCTGGCACACGCGGCGTTCCGCAACGAGGACCTCTTCACGGCCCTGCGCGAGCAGCTCATCGAGCCGGAGCTGGACAGCTTCCGTGCTCTGGTCCAGCGCGCCGTCGACCGCGGCGAACTGTCGGCCGACAACCCGGCGCGCGACTTCATCCCGCACATGCTGTTCGGCAGTGCGCTCGCGCGCCCCATCCTCGAGGGAATCGACGCCGATCCCGAGTTCAGTCACAGATACATCGACGCCGTGGTCATCCCCGCCCTCGGATTGTCACAAGACTCCTGATCCCATAGCCGTACCGAGTGAACCGACCGTCGTACGAGTAGGTCACCGTTTCGCCGGTGACGCATGCCCCGGTGGCGCCTGCCGCCCGCCCGGGTCGCCCGCTCGTCCCTCCGGTCCTCCGCCCACCTGACACGCCGCTCTCGTCGTCGGGCTGGTTCCACACGCCCATATTCGCCCCTCCTGACGGGAGCCCTCCTTCTCCATGGCCACCTACCTGTACAAACTGGGCCGGTTCGCCTTCCGGCGACGGCGATACGTCGTACTCGTCTGGGTCGCGCTGCTCGCACTCGCCGGGATTGGGGCCGCGACGGCGCCGTCCGCGCCGTCCGACAACTTCACCGTGCCGGGTACCGAGGCCCAGAAGGCCTTCGACCTGCTGCACGAACGTTTCCCCGGCACCAATGCCGACGGCGCGAGCGCTCGCATGGTGTTCAAGGCACCGGACGGGCAGAAGGTCACCGCCGGGCCGGCCAAGGAGGCCGTGGAGAAGGCGGTCACCGAACTCCGGCACATGCCGCAGCAGGCCACGGTCGGCGACCCGTACGCCGCAGGCGCCGTGAGCAAGGACGGGACGACGGCCTACGCGACGGTCACCTTCCAGGCCAAGTCGATGGAGATCACCGACGCGACGCACACCGCGATCGACACCGTCACGGAGCACGGGCGCGACGCCGGGCTGACGGTGGAGACCGGCGGCACCGCGGTGCAGGCGTCGCCGTCGACCGGCAACAGCGAGGCGATAGGCATCGGCATCGCCGCGGTCGTCCTCCTGCTCACCTTCGGATCGCTGGTCGCGGCGGGGCTGCCGCTGCTCACCGCGATCATGGGCGTCGGCGTCGGTATCGCATCGATTACCGCTCTCGCGAGCACACTGGGCCTGTCCAGCACGTCGTCGACACTGGCATCGATGATCGGTCTGGCCGTCGGTATCGATTACGCATTGTTCATCGTCTCGCGTCACCGTCACGAACTGATGGAGGGCCGTGACGGCGAGGAGGCGGCCGGACGCGCGGTGGGCACGGCGGGATCCGCGGTCGTCTTCGCCGGGCTCACGGTGCTGATCGCCCTCGCCGGGCTCTCGGTCGTCAACATCCCGATGCTCACCAAGATGGGTCTGGCGGCGGCCGCCACGGTCGCCCTGGCCGTCCTGATCGCGCTCACGCTCATCCCCGCCCTGCTCGGGTTCGCCGGACCCAAGGTGCTCACCCGCAAGGTGCGCAAGGGCCGCGCCGTACCGTCCGACAAGCCCAACATGGGCACCCGGTGGGCGCGGCTGGTCGTGCGGCGGCGGGTACCCTTCCTGCTCGCCGGGATCGTGGCGCTCGGGCTGGCGGCTGTGCCGATGACCAGCATGCAGCTGGGTCTGCCGGACGACGGTTCGCAGCCGGTGAGCACCACCCAGCGGCGGGCCTACGACATGCTCTCGGACGGCTTCGGGCCGGGCTTCAACGGTCCCCTCATGGTCGTCGTCGACGGCGCGCACACCGACAACCCCAAGGCGGCGGCGCAGGACGTCAAGCGGACGATCTCCGGTTTCGCCGACGTCAAGACGGTGACCGAGCCGTCGTTCAACCCCAAGGGCGACGCGGCGACGCTCACCGTGGTGCCCGTCTCCAAGCCGAGCAGTGCCCAGACCGAGGACCTGGTGCATGTCATCCGCGGCCATGCGGGTGACTTCGAGAGGACGACCGGCGCCGAGGTCCTGGTGACCGGAACGACCGCGATGAACATCGACGTCTCGCAGCGGCTGAACGACGCGCTGCTGCCCTACCTGGCGCTGGTCGTGGGGCTCGCGTTCCTGCTGCTGATGGTCGTCTTCCGGTCGGTGCTCGTACCGCTGAAGGCCGCGCTGGGCTTCCTGCTGTCGGTGCTCGCGGCGCTCGGCGCCGTGGTGGCGGTCTTCCAGTGGGGCTGGCTGGCCGGTCTGCTGGGAGTGGAGCAGACCGGTCCGATCATGAGCATGATGCCGATCTTCATGGTGGGTGTGGTGTTCGGCCTCGCGATGGACTACGAGGTCTTCCTGGTCACCCGGATGCGCGAGGCCTATGTGCACGGGGAGACACCGGGGCAGGCGGTCGTCACCGGCTTCACCCACGGTGCGCGGGTGGTGTCCGCCGCCGCGGTCATCATGATCAGTGTCTTCGCCGGATTCATCGGATCGTCCGAATCGATGATCAAGATGATGGGCTTCGGCCTCGCGATCGCCGTGGCATTCGATGCGTTCATCGTCCGTATGACCATCGTGCCCGCGGTGCTCGCCCTGCTCGGGCGCGCCGCGTGGTGGCTGCCGCGCAGGCTGGACCGGGTGCTCCCGAATGTCGACGTGGAGGGCGAGCAGCTGCGCAAGGCGCTGGTGGAGCCGCGGGCCGACGACGACCAGGAAGAGCGCGAGCCCGCCGTCGTCTGACGGCGTCCGCCGCCCCGCGGGCGGCGGACCGCCCGGCTGGCGCACAGCGCGTCAGCCGGCCGGTTCGTGCCCGCCTACGGTGAGGGTGAGGTGCGCGGCGCCGCGTTGACGTCGCCGCGAGGCGGGCGGTGGTGAGCGGGCGTCAGCCGAGGACGGGCTGGTGCGTACCGTTCTCGAAGCTCAGCAGCCAGCGCTTGCGCTCGATCCCGCCGCCGTAGCCCGTCATGCTGCCGTTCGCACCGACCACCCGGTGGCAGGGCACGATGATGCTCACCGGGTTCCGGCCGTTGGCCAGTCCGACCGCGCGGGAGGCGGTGGGCTGCCCCAGGGCGGCGGCGAGTTCACCGTAGGAGACGGTCTCGCCGTACGGGATGTCGCGCAGCGCCTCCCACACCCGCTTCTGGAACGGGGTGCCCGTTGTCGACAGGTCGATGTCGAAGTCGCGGACGTCGCCGGCGAAGTAGCCCGTCAGCTGCTCGGCTGTGCGGACGAGGACCGGGCGGTCGGTGACCTCCACCCGCGGGCCGAACGTCTCCGGGGCCGGCAGGTGCCGCTGCTCGGTCATGTAGACACCCGCGAGGCCACCCTCGCGGGTGACGAGCGTCAACGGGCCGACGGGGCTGTCGACAATCGCGTGGACGGTTGTGCCAGTGGTTGCGGTGGCCGTCGTGACAGTGGTGGGGGTCATCGTGCGATGCCTTCCGGGTGAGGGTTGTCGGTGGGCAGGACGTTGATCGGATGATCGCCCGTCGCCCACAGGTACTGCGTCGCGTAGGCACGCCACGGCTGCCAGGCGGCGGCGTGCCGCGTCAGTGCCGCGGGGGTCGCCGGGAGGCCGAGGTCGCGCGCGGCGTAGCGGATGCCGAGGTCGGTCGGCAGGAAGGCGTCGGGGTCGCCGAGCGCCCGCATGGCGATCGTCTCGACGGTCCAGGGACCGAAGCCCGGCAGTGCCGCCAGCTGCGCGCGTGCGCGCTGCCAGTCGCTCCCGACGTCCAGGTCCAGCCCGTCGTCCTCCAGGGCCCGCAGGAGCGCCGCCAGGGTGTTCCTGCGGCTCTGCGGCATCGCGAGCCCGGCGGGGTCGTGCCCGGCGAGGGCGGCGGGGGAGGGGAAGAGGTGGGTGAGGCCGCCCGCGGGGTCGTCCACGGGCTCCCCATGGGCCGTGACCAGCCGCCCGGCGTGGGTCCGCGCGGCGGCGGTGGAGATCTGCTGTCCGAGGACCGCGCGTACGGCGAACTCGGGCCCGTCCGCGACCCGGGGGACCCGTCGTCCCGGCGCCTTGGCGACGAGCGGCGCGAGCACCGGGTCGGCCGCCAGGAGCGCGTCGACCGCCTGCGGATCGGCGTCCAGGTCGAGCAGACGGCGGCAGCGGCTGATGGCCTGTGCGAGGTCGCGCCAGTCGGTGAGCCACAGCCGGCAGCCGATGTGCTCGGGCAGCGGCCGCAGCTCCGCGACGCCGGTGCCGTGCGGCAGGCGCAGCGTGCGGCGGAAGGCGCCCGCGCGCCATTCCTCGACGCCGGGCACGGCGGTCGCCGCCAGGTGCCCGAAGAGGTTGTCGGGGGTGAGGGGGCGGCGGAAGGGCAGCCGCAGAGACAGCGAGCCGGGGCTGGCGGCGGGACGCCCCTTGGCGACGCGGGCGCGCAGTTCTCCCGGCGCGAGGGCGAAGACCTCACGAACGGTGTCGTTGAACGTGCGGATGCTGGCGAATCCGGCGGCGAAGGCGATCTCGCCCATAGGCATGGCCGTGGTCTCGACGAGCAGCCGCGCGGTCTGGGCGCGCTGGGCACGTGCCAGGGCGAGCGGCCCGGCCCCGAGCTCCGCGAGGAGCTGGCGCTCGACCTGGCGGGCGCTGTAGCCGAGCCGTGCCGCCAGCCCCGGCACGCCCTCGCGGTCCACCACACCGTCGGCGATCAGCCGCATGGCGCGGGCCACCAGGTCGGCGCGCTCGTTCCACTGCGGCGAGCCTGGGCTGGCGTCTGGGCGGCACCTCTTGCAGGCCCGGAAGCCGGCCTGCTGCGCCGCCGCCGCGCTCGGGTAGAAGGTCATGTTCACGACCTTCGGGGGCGTGACGGGACAGCTCGGACGGCAGTAGATGCGGGTGGTCAGCACCGCCGTGAAGAACCACCCGTCGAAACGGGCGTCCTTCGACTGGACGGCGCGGACGCAGGCGTCGAAGTCCGTATGCACCCTTCAAGCATCGCTCCTCGTCACGATGCCGGTCTGGCGGGAAAACGACATCGACGTGGCGTCGGGTGCGGACACGTGACGCGGGCGCCACGGGCAGGTGCGGGGCGGTCAGTCCGAGACGCTGCTCTCCGGGACGTACCGCAGGTCGTCGTACTCCGGGTGCCGGTCGAGCCACCCGGCGATGAAGGGGCAGATGGCCAGGACGCGCAGCCCCTGCGCGCGGGCGCCGTCCATCGCGGTGCGGGCGAGGGCCGAGCCGACCCCACGCCCCTCGTACGCGTCGCCCACCTCGGTGTGGATGAAGGCGATCACCTCGGGTGTGCGCATATAGGCGGCGGTACCGGCCAGGTCGTCGCCGATCCTGGCCTCGTAGCGGTCGGCCTGCGGGGAGTCGGTGACCGTGACGGGCACGGCCCCGCCCCTTGCTGCGGAATCCGTCACGACCGGTAGCCCTCCACCGTGGAGGACGGGCGGACGCGGGCGCCGCCGGGGTCCTCGCCCGCCTCGGACAGGGCGCGGCGCTGGCGCAGCAGGTCCCAGCACTGGTCCAGTTCGTGTTCCAGGGCGGTCAGGCGCGCGCGCTCGTCCGCGCCGTCGGAGTCGGATCCGGCGAGCAGTTCGCGCAGGGCCTTCTCGTCGGCCACCATCTCGCTGATCCGGCCGAGGATCGCCTGTTCCGCACCGGCGTCGTGGGGCTGTTGCACGGGTGACACCTCCCAAACGGGGTCGCTGTACTCCACTCTTGCAGGTTGCCGCGCCCCTCGCTCGGGGCGGAGCGGGCGCCGGGGGCGCTACGCGGGCCGCTCGGGCGGCGCCGGGCGGTCCGGGGGCTCCGGGTGCGGGCCGCCGCCCGCGGGGCCTGTGGCGGCCGCCTGGCGGCGCAGCCACGCCTCGATCTCGGTGCGCACCCGGCGCTCCATCGCCAGTGACATCTCGGCGTCGACGATGTCCTTGGCGAGCGGGCGCAGCCGCTGCATCGTGTCGGAGACGTGCTCGACGTGCTCGGGCGGCAGGTCGTCCAGCGGGCCCAGGACATGCGTCTTGACGACCTGGGTGAAGAGTTCGGCGATCGCGTCGACGTGACCGCGCACCTCGCGCCCGGCGGCGAGCACCGCGGCCAGGGGCACGCCCTCGCGTACCAGCGCGGCCGACACGTCGAGCAGACGGCGGCTGGTGTGCAGGGCGTTCTCGCCGTCGACGGAGATGTAACCGATCTCCAGGGCGGTGGTCAGGTTCTCCGGGCTGACGTCGTCGCCGAAGTGGTCCGCCAGTTCCTGCGGGGTCAGGACGACCGGGGTCTCGTCCGACCACGGCGCGGCCAGCGTCTCGTCGAGGCCGAGGAGTTCGGCGACGCCGCCCAGGGTGCGGCCCTTCTCCCACGCGGTGATCAGCTCGGCGATACCGCCGAGGGTGTGGCCGCGTTCGAGCAGCGCGGCAATGGTGCGCAGCCGGGCGAGATGGCTCTCGGAGTACCACGCGATACGCCCGTCGCGGCGCGGCGGCGGCAGCAGTCGCCGCTCCCGGTAGAAGCGCAGCGTGCGCACCGGTATGCCGGCCGCCTCCGCCAGTTCCTCCACGCGGTATTCGCGGGCGCCGGGGTGCTCGTCGGCGGTGTGTGCGCCGGAGGCACCCGAATCCGCCGTGCCTGTCTCGTCCACGCGGTCGTTCACCCGGCCAGCCTATGTGCTGGCGTAAGGGGCTTCATCCAGATGCGGCGGTCCTTACCGCGCGTTCTCCGAAGAGTTTCCGTCTGCCCCCTACCGCAGGTAACCCCCGTGTTCTACAGTCCTGACAATGCCAGTGATTGATGGCATGGTATGCCGCGGCTGGCGGGACCGGTGAGGGTCCCGGGCGCGGACGAGCGGCCGGCAGGAAGGGGCGGTGGCATGGACGACGACAACCGCGAGCACGTGCGGGTGGCGGTGATCGGATCCGGGTTCGGCGGGCTGGGGGCCGCCGTACGGCTACGGCGCGAGGGGATCACCGACTTCGTGATCCTGGAGCGCGCCGACGCGGTCGGCGGCACATGGCGGGACAACAGCTACCCGGGATGCGCGTGCGACGTGCCTTCGCATCTCTACTCGTTCTCCTTCGCACCCAACCCCGACTGGCCGCGCGCGTTCTCCGGACAGCAGCACATCAGGGACTACCTGGAGCGCGTCGCCGACACCTTCGGGTTGCGTCCGCACCTGCGGTTCGGCGCGGAGGTGCGGCGGGCCCGCTGGGACGGCGCCCGGCGCCGCTGGGAGCTGACCACGGCGGCCGGTGAGCTGACGGCGGACGTGGTGGTCTCGGCGACCGGCCCGCTGTCCGACCCGAAGATCCCCGACGTCCCCGGCATCGAGGACTTCCCCGGCAGGGTCTTCCACTCCGCCCGCTGGGACCACGGCTTCGACCTCAAGGGCAAACGCGTGGCCATGGTCGGCACGGGCGCGTCGGCGATCCAGATCGTGCCGTCCATACAGCCCGACGTCGGCAGGCTGACCGTCATCCAGCGCACCCCGCCGTGGGTACTGCCGCGCGTGGACCGGCCCGTCAGCGCGGCCGAGCGGTGGCTGCACGGGAAGGTGCCGAGCACGGCGAAAGCGCGGCGCGGAGTGCTGTGGATGATCCGGGAGTTCCAGGTGGGCGCGTTCGTCCGGCACCCGCGGCTGATGAAGGCGGCCGAGCGCCTGGCGCGCGGGCATCTGCGCCGCTCCGTCAAGGACCCGGCGCTGCGCGCGCGGCTCACTCCCGACTACACGATCGGCTGCAAGCGGATCCTGCTGTCCAACACCTACTACCCGGCGCTCGCGCAGCCGAACACCGAGGTGGTGACCGCGGCGCTCACCGAGGTGCGCGGTTCGTCCGTGGTCACCGCCGACGGGACCCAGCGTGAGGTCGACGCGATCGTCTTCGGGACCGGTTTCCACGTCACGGACATGCCCATCGGCGACCGCGTCGTCGGTGCCGACGGGCGCACGCTCAGCGAGCACTGGAAGGGGGGGATGGCCGCGCTGCGCGGCAGCACCGTCGACGGCTTCCCCAACCTGCTGTTCGTCATCGGCCCCAACACCGGCCTGGGCAACAGCTCGATGATCCTGATGATCGAATCATCGCTCAACTACGTCATCGATTATCTGCGGACGCTGGAGCGCACCGGCGCGGCAGCCCTCGATGCCCGACCCGCCGCCGTCGCCTCGTGGAACGAGGAGGTGCAGCGCCGCGCCGCGCGAACGGTCTGGAACACCGGCGGCTGCAAGAGCTGGTACCTCGACGCCAACGGCCGCAACACGACGGCGTGGCCGGGGACCACGGCGGAGTTCCGCCGCGCGACCAGGCAGCTCGTCCTCTCCGAGTACGACCTGATCGCGCCCGCCGGGGGCGGTCTCCCGCAGGTGGACGACGACCGCACGGTCGGGGCGGAGGTGGCGTCATGACACTCCCCTACGAGCCGGTGGCGCCGCGAAGGGCGTTCGAGGTGGCGTCCGCGGACGGGACCCGTATACATGTCGAGGAGTTCGGCCGCGCCGACGGCACGACCGTCGTCCTCTCGCACGGCTGGACGTGCTCGATCCTCTTCTGGGCGCCCGTCGTACGGCTCCTGGCGCCTGACTTCCGGATCGTCGCCTACGACCAGCGCGGTCACGGACGCAGCGCGCCGCCTGCCACCCGCAAGGGGTACGGCACCGGCGTACTGGCCGACGACCTCCAGGCCGTGCTGGAGGCAGCCGTACCGGACGGCGAACGGGCCGTGCTCGCCGGCCACTCCATGGGCGGTATGACGATCATGGCGGCGTCCGGCCGGGAGCAGGTCACCCGGCGTACCGCGGCGGTACTGCTGGCCAGCACCGGCAGCGCGCGGCTGCTCGGCTCCACCGAGGTGCTGCCGCAGCGGCTGTCGGCGCGCTGGCTGCGCCGCGCCCTGCACCGCCAGCTGCTGGTGTCCCCGCTGCCGCTCGGCCCGGTCACCCCGCTGACGCGCGCCGCTTTCGCCTACGGCGTCCTGGGCGCCTCGCCGACCCGCGAACAGGCGGCGTTCACCGCGCGGATCGTGCACGCCTGCAAGGCGCGCCGACGGGCGGCCTGGGGGCAGGTGCTGGCCGTACTCGACCTGGACGTGGAACTCGCGGCGCTGTCCGCGCCCACCGCGGTCCTGGCCGGTACGCACGACAAGCTCACGCCGCCGAAGCACGCGCGCGGCATGGCGCGTGCGCTGCCGCACTGCGTGGGGCTGACCGAACTGCCCGGCCTCGGGCACATGACCCCGATCGAGGACCCGGCGGCCGTCGCGGCGCTCGTACGGTCGCTGGCCACCGACCATGCGGGGCAGCCGGCGGCGGGCGGGGCGGATTCCCGGAGGAGCGACGCCGTCGCGGAGGAGAAGAGCGCATGAGCCGATCAGGTGTGCAGGGCAAGGTGGTGGTGGTGACCGGCGCCGCCCGCGGGGTGGGCGAGCTGCTGGCCCGCAAACTCGCGGCGCGCGGGGCCCGGCTGGCGCTCGTCGGCCTCGAACCCGACGAACTGGCGCGGGTGGCCGCCTCGCTGGACGGCGACGCCGCGTACTGGACGGCGGACGTCACCGATCGAGAGACGATGGCGCGCGTCGCCGGCGAGGTACTCGCGCGCTTCGGGCGGATCGACGTCGTGGTGGCCAACGCAGGGGTGGCGACCGGGGGTCCGTTCCTCGACGCCGACCCGGACGCGTTCGACCGCGTGATCCACGTCAACCTGCTGGGCAGCATCGCCACCGCCCGGGCCTTCCTGCCGGCGCTCGTCACCTCGCGCGGCTACCTGCTGCAGATCGCGTCGCTCGCCGCGATGACACCGGCGCCGATGATGGCGGCCTACTGCGCCAGCAAGTCGGGGGTCGAGGCCTTCGCACACAGCCTGCGTGCCGAAGTCGGTCACCAGGGTGTGGCGGTGGGCGTCGGTTACCTCTCCTGGACCGACACCGACATGGTGCGCGGCGCCGACGAGGACGACGTGCTGCGGGAGTTGCGGGCCCGGCTGCCGTGGCCGACGAACCGCACCTACCCCCTGGAGCCGGCCGTGGAACGTATCGCCACAGGTATCGGGCGGCGATCGCCGCACGTCTACGCCCAGTGGTGGCTGCGCGGAATGCAGTCCGTGCGCGGGTACTTGCCGGTGTTCATCGGAGGGCCGCTCGGACGGCGGGAGATGCGCCGCGCCGCCCCCGCCCTGGCGCGCGGCGCCACCGCGCGGCGCGGGCTGGTCGGGAGGGGCGGGGCCGCGGACGAGTCGGCGCGCGCCGCCGAGCATCACGTTCCGTGACCGTAAAACACCTCTGACCTGGGGCGATTGGCAGATGATTGCCCCGGGATGCGTGGCCCCTCCGCCCGTGTAAGTCTGATCGAGGCCGCTTCCCCACACACTCCAGGAGGAGTTCACCATGGGCGGTATGGACGACATGCGGAACAAGGCGAACGAGCTCGGCGAGAAGGCCAAGGGCGCTCGCCGCCAGGGTTCCGAGCAGGCCCAGGAGGGCATGCAGCGCGCCGGTCAGGAGGCGTCGGAGCGTACCGGTGGCCGGTCCGACGAGCAGTCCCGGCGCGGCCAGGAGCAGGCTCGCCGCCGCATGGGCGAGGACACGAACGACGAGCCCCAGGACGACTGGAGCTGACGTCGCGCCGTGAGACGGACGCGCTGATGCCGTGATCCGGGAAAGGGGTGCCCTGCGGGGCGCCCCTTTCTCCTTTCCCCTGTCCCCGCCGCCCCTGCCGCGTGCGGTACCGGTCAGGCGGACGGGGCGGCGGCCCGCAGCCGTTCGCGGCTGACGCGGTCGGCCCAGCGCGTCGTCTCCGGGAGCCGGAACTTCGGTGTCAGCCGCAGCGTGTGCGCGCAGGCGTTCTCCAGCCCTATGCCGTGTCCTACGGATACGAACACCGGCTTGACGCCGGGCCGGGTGCGCAGCGCGCGCCCTACCACCTCGCCCTCCTCCGACGTCAGCGGCGCGCCCGCCCCGCGCTCGTCGCCGACCTCTCCGTGCCCGAAGACGAACGGCGTCTTGGCCACCCCGAAGCAGGGCAGCCCCGTCAGCACTCCCAGATGCACCGCGAGCCCGGCGCGGCGCGGATGTGCGACGCCGTAGCCGTCGCACACCAGCAGCTGCGGCGTGTGCGCCAGCCTCTCCAGCGCCGCCAGCACCGACGGCAGTTCGCGGAAGGCCAGCAGGCCGGGAACGTACGGGAAGGTGACGCTTCCTTCCACCACGGCGACCTCGACCGGTTCCAGACTCGTCGCGTCCAGCACCACGGCCGCCGCCACCAGGGCGTCGCTGTCGGTGGCATAGGACACGTCCACACCCGCGACCAGGCGTATGTCCTCCGGCGCCGGTCCGGCGGAGGTGAGATCGGCCAGGGCGCGCAGGCGCTCCTGCTCGGCGAGGGCCTCCGCCTCCGTCCGCGGCCAGGAGGCGGAGCGTGCGCTGCTGTGGGTGTCCATGACGCCAGGCTGCCATGGTGGGGCCGCGTGGCGCTCCTGGCAGGTGTCAGGGTGCGAGGGCGCTCGTTCAGCTGCGCGGGGGCAGCGGGGGGCGGGAGCGGTCGGGGCGGTCGGAGAGGTCCGGCGGGTTGGCGGCGGGATGCTGGGAGAGCAGCGTCAGCGCGGTGCGGACGGCGACGTCGAGCTGGCCGTGCCGCCCTTCCGCCCAGTCCAGCGGGGTCCGCAGACTCTCGATGTCAGGGGCCACCCCTTGATTCTCGATGGACCATCCGTACGCGTCGAACCACGCGGCGTTCATCGGAACGGTGATGACGGTGCCGTCGCCGAGCCGGTGGCGGCCGGTCATCCCGACGACGCCGCCCCAGGTGCGCAGGCCCACCACCGGGCCGAGGCCGAGCAGTTTGAACGCGGCGGTGATCATGTCGCCGTCGGAGGACGTCGCCTCGTCCGCGACGGCCACGATCGGGCCGCGGGGGGCATTGCCGGTGTACGAGACGGGCTGGGCGTTGCGGGTGATGTCCCAGCCCAGCACGGTGCGGGTGAGTTTCTCGATGACCAGCTCGCTGATGTTCCCGCCGGCGTTGCCGCGGACGTCGACGATCAGCGCGTCGTAGGCGACCTCCTTGCGCAGGTCGCGGTTGAACTGCGCCCACCCGGAGCCACCCAGGTCGGGGATGTGCAGGTAGCCGCACCGGCCGCCGCTGAGGCGGCGTACGACCTTGCGGCGCCGGGCGACCCAGTGCTGGTAGCGCAATGGTCGATCATCGATTAGCGGGACGATGGCGACGCGACGCGGCGGGCCGCCGCCGGGCGGGCGGAACGTCAGCTCCACCGTGGTGCCGCCCGCACCGGCCAGCAGCGGGAAGGGGCCAGACAGCGGGTCCACCGGGCGGCCGTCGACATGGGTGAGGACGGCTCCCTCGCGGATGCCGGTGCCCGCGAGCGGGGAGCGCGCCTTGGAGTCCGACGATTCGCCCGGCAGGATGCGGACGACCGTCCATGTGCCGTCCTTGTTGTGCTGGAAGTCGGCGCCGAGCAGGCCGATGGGGCGCTGGTAGTGCGGCGGGCCCTCGTTGCGGCGGGCGGCGGCGACGTACGCGTGGGATGTGCCCAGCTCGCCGAGGACCTCGCGCAGCAGGTCGGCGAACTCGTCGGGCGTGGCCACCCGGTCCACCAGCGGCCGGTACTGGTCGAGGACGGCGGGCCAGTCCACGCCGCACATGTCCGGCGCCCAGAAGTAGTCGCGGATCAGGCGGCCCGCCTCGGCGTAGGACTGCCGCCATTCCGCGGCGGGTTCGACCTCGTGCAGGATGCGGCGCATGTCGACGTAGACGGTGGTGTCGTCGTCACCGCGCTCGTTGGAGGGCAGGACCGCCAGTTCGCCCTCGTCGTAGACGGCCAGGCGGCGGCCGTCGCCGCTGACGGCGTACCAGTCCATGTGCCGGACCAGCTCGGTCTTCTTGGACTTCCCGAGGCTGTAGAACTCCAGGGTGGGGCGCGCGGAGGGGTCGGTCGGGTTGACGAAGGTCTCGCCCAGGGCGCCGGAGATCGGCCAGCGCAGCCAGACCAGGCCGCCTTGCACCGGTTCGAGCGAGGAGTACTTGGACGCCGGTACGGGAAAGGGCGTCACCCGGTCAGGCAGTCCCTCGGCCTCGACGACGACGGGGCCGTCACTGTCGCCGCCGCTCTCGCCGGGGTCGAGGCCGCTGCCGACCGGACCGCCGTCGATGGGCAGCGCGAAGGGCGACGGTGTCGCCGAGTTGAGCGGGACGAGGTAGGGGCGGCAGCCCAGGGGAAAGGACAGGTCGCCGGTGTGGACGTCGTACACCGGGTCGAAGCCCCGCCAGGAGAGGAACGCGAGGTAGCGGCCGTCGCGGGTGAAGACCGGCTGCTCGTCCTCGAAACGGCCGTTGGTGACATCGATGATCGTGCTGTCGGACAGTCGGGCGATCTTCACCGAACGCAGTGAGCGGCCGACGCCGGGGTGCGACCAGGTGAGCCAGGCCGAGTCGGGGGAGAAGGCGATGTCACGGACCGGGCCGTTGGTGGAGCGGATGAGCTCGGTGACCGTTCCGGTCGGGTGCCGGGGCACGTCGTCGAGGTCGCCGCCGATGTCGTCGTAGCCGGACGGGCCCTCGCCGGCGCCGGTGGCCACCAGGAGCAGGCGTCCGTCGTTCGAGGCGACCGCGAGAGTGCCACCGTCCGGGGCCGACACCAGCTCCAGGACACGGCCGAGGCGGCCCACGGCCAGGCGGGTGGGGGTGTTGGGATCGTTCACCGGTGGTGGGGCGCCCTCGGAGCCGCTGGCACCGCCGACAGGTGCGAGAACACCGTCGACGTACGCCACTCGTGTGGAGCCCGTTCTGACCGTATGGCTATCGATGGGCGATGGGCGGTTATCGTCTTTCGCTGAACGCTCGTCGCCTACCGCCGCGCGCGCCGACGCGCCCGCCACCGGGACGGTGTCAGGCGCCGTGCCGACGGGCTCAGGCGCGGTGAGCGCGGCGGCCACGTCGGCGGCCGACTCGGGGCCGCGGCTGAGTGCGCGGGAGGCGCGGCCTGGGAGCGGGGCCAGTTCGATGCCGTCCTCTCCCTCGGCATCCGTCACGTAGCCGACCAGACCGGTGTCGCCGAGCATCTCCGGCAGCCGGACGCGTGCGCCTGCGGTGTCGGCGACGGTGCGGGCCGGGCCGTCGCGGTGGGTGAGCCAGTACAGGCTGCCGCGGACGCACACCGCACTGGCACGGCCCAGGCCGTCGACGGCCAAGCCGTGGATGTTCGAGGCGGCGGGCACCTGGTACGGGCGACGGCCGCTGCGGGCGCCGCCGAGGCGGACGTCCAGGCGGCGCGGTTCGGCGCCTTCCGCGAGGTCGTCCACCAGCCACAGCGCACCGGCGCACTGGTAGACGACGCGGTTGCCGTCGGTGGCGGCGTTGCGGGCATAGAAGTCGGCGTGGTCGGTGTGGCGGCGCAGGCCGGTGCCGTCGGGGAGGCAGGAGTACAGGTTGCCGATGCCCTCGTGGTCCGAGAGGAAGGCGATACGGCCGCCGACGAACATGGGGGAGGCGAGGTGCCCGTCGATGTCCGGCACCAGACGCTCGCCGTGCAGCCACAGTCGGCCCGTCGCCCCGCCGCGGTAGCGCTTCCAGGCGTGCGGCTCGTGCGGCGGTGTACCGGTGAGCAGCAGGGTGCGGCGCTCGGTGCCGCCGCCTTCGGCGGCGGGCTTGTCGTGGACGGCGATGTCCGAGACCGGGCCCCAGGGCAGCGGGCCGCCCGGGCCGCCCTCCACCGGCACACTGTGCGCCCAGGTGAAGTAGGAGAAGGCCTGGCCGTGCGACGACACCGCGAGGATGTGGCCGTCCGGGGTCCAGGAGCAGACGCGCGTGTCGGTGCTGCCCCAGTAGGTGAGCCGCCGCGAGGTGCCGCCGTCGGACGGCACCAGATGCACCTCGGGGTCCAGGCTGCGCCAGGTGGTGAAAGCGATCATCGATCCGTCTGGCGACAGGCGCGGCGGGCCGACCCGGGTGCGGTCGGCGGTCACCCGCCAGGCGCGGCCCGGGGAGCCGCCCGGCGGGCCCAGCGGGGCGACCCAGATGTCGTCCTCCGCGACGAAGCAGAGCATGTCGCCGTGCAGATGCGGAAACCGTAGGTACGCGCCGTCGCTCACCTCATCTATGGTTCGGGGCCGCTTCGCGGGCAGCAACTTTTCACCCCGGTGCGCCCCCGGAGTGCGTCATCGCGCCGGGCGACCGCCGGGGTACGGTCCGATGGACGTGTACCGGATGATCCGATGGTGCGGTGGTCGGACGGGCGACCCGCCCGATGGCCGGCAGGACGTGGGGAGGCAGGCGTGGAAGCGGAGACCATCGCTACGGAGCGGCTGACACTGCTGCCGCTGGCGGCGTATCACGCGGAGGAGATGGCCGAGGTGCTGGCGGATCCGCGGCTGCACGAATTCATCGGGGGAGTACCGCTGACCGCTGATCGATTGCAGGTGCGGTACGAGCGGCTGGCGGGGGGTTCCGGGGACGCGGATGTCGTCTGGTGCAACTGGGTGGTGCGGCTCGATTCGGCCGACCGTCTGACCGGGACGGTGCAGGCGACCGTCACCGGCACACGGGCCGAGGTCGCCTGGGTGGTGGGTACGCCCTGGCAGGGGGAGGGCATCGCAAGGGAGGCAGCGCGCGGTCTGGTGGGCTGGCTGCGTGCGAAGGGGGTGACGACGGTGGTCGCGCACGTTCATCCGGAGCACGCGGCGTCCGCGGCGGTGGCCGCCGCGATCGGGCTGGCGGCCACCGACGAGCGGCAGGACGGTGAGGTCAGATGGCGGGCGGGCATCGGATGAACCGCGACCATTCGCCATCGCCTCTCGATCATGGGCCATCGCGCGTCGATGACATCGCCGCAGCCTTCTGCTCGGGGCGGCCGGGACGCGCGGGCGGGGTCGCGGTGCTGCCGGGTCCGTGATGTCCGCCGGGAATCGAAGGGCGGTGGGTGGCCGTCGCCTATCGAGAATCGGATCGGCGGAACATCGGATGAGCTGTCCGGGTGCGCCGGGGTGCTGACCGGCCGGGGGCCGCTCGCGTAACGTGCATTACCGCCGAGTAGGTCGGTGGCAGTGGACGCGTGGAGCAGGAGGCGGGCGGATGGCGCTGGACGCGGACGTCGTAGTGGTGGGCGCGGGTCTGGCGGGGCTGGTGGCCACCGCCGAGCTGGCCGACGCGGGGCGGAAGGTGATCCTGGTCGACCAGGAGCCGGAAGCGTCGATCGGGGGCCAGGCGTTCTGGTCGTTCGGCGGCCTGTTCTTCGTGGACTCGCCCGAGCAGCGCCGTATGCGCATCCGTGACAGCAGAGATCTGGCGCTCCAGGACTGGCTCGGCACGGCCGGGTTCGACCGGCCCGAGGACCACTGGCCGCGCCGGTGGGCCGAGGCGTACGTCGATTTCGCCGCCGGTGAGAAGCGGGCGTGGCTGCACGGGCAGGGGCTGCGCATCTTTCCCGTCGTCGGGTGGGCCGAGCGCGGTGGTTTCCTGGCCACCGGGCCGGGGAATTCGGTGCCGCGTTTCCACATCACGTGGGGTACGGGCCCGGGTGTGGTGGAGCCGTTCGAGCGGCGGGTGCGCGAGGCTGTGGCGCGCGGCCGGGTGGAGTTGCGCTTCCGGCACCGGGTGACGGGGCTGACGACCACGGACGGCGCCATCGACGGGGTGACCGGTGAGGTGCTGGTGCCGAGCGACGCGGAGCGCGGTACGGCGAGTTCGCGCGAGGTCGCGGGGGATTTCGCGCTCAGGGCGCAGGCCGTCGTCGTCACGAGCGGAGGGATCGGCGGCAACCACGACCTGGTGCGCGCGGCCTGGCCGGAGCGGCTCGGCGCGCCGCCGAAGAAGCTGCTGTCGGGGGTGCCGGCGCACGTGGACGGTCTGATGCTGGGCATCACGGGCGCCGCGGGCGGGTCGCTCGTCAACGGCGACCGCATGTGGCACTACACCGAGGGCATCGAGAACTGGAACCCGATCTGGGCCCGGCACGGCATCCGTATCCTGCCGGGGCCCTCGTCGCTGTGGCTGGACGCGACGGGGAAGCGGCTCCCCGTGCCGTACTTTCCCGGGTTCGACACGCTCGGGACGCTTGAGCACATCATGCGGACCGGTCATGAATACACATGGTTCGTCCTCACGCAGAAGATTATCGAGAAGGAATTCGCGCTGTCGGGCTCGGAGCAGAACCCGGATCTCACCGGGCGCAGTGTGCGCGACGTGCTGAAGCGGGTGCTGCCCGGTGCGCCCGGACCGGTGGAGGCCTTCAAGCGCAACGGCGCGGACTTCGTGGTCGAGCGCGAACTCGGCGCCTTGGTGCGCGGCATGAACGCCCTCACCGGCGAGGACCTGGTGGACGAGGACGCGCTGCGCCGCGAGATCGAGGCCCGGGACCGGGAAATCGCCAACACCTACACCAAGGACCTCCAGGTCACGGCCATTCGCGGGGCGCGCAACTACATCGGCGACAAGCTGATCCGTACCGCTTCCCCGCACCGGCTGCTGGATCCGAAGGCGGGGCCGCTGATCGCGGTGCGGCTGAACATCCTGACCAGGAAGTCGCTCGGCGGGCTGGAGACGGACCTCGAAGGGCGCGTTCTCGCCCGGCCGGACGCGTCCGGGACCGGAGGGGGCGCGGGCGGGCGCGGCGAGCCGCTGGGCGGGCTGTACGCGGCCGGTGAGGCCGCCGGGTTCGGGGGCGGCGGGGTGCACGGCTACCGGTCGCTGGAGGGGACGTTCCTGGGCGGGTGCATCTTCTCCGGGCGCGCGGCGGGCAGGGCGGCGGCCGCGGCCACGGCGTAGCGGCGGCTCCCGTCCGCCGAGCGCGCTTCCCGCGTGTGACCCGGCACATATCCCGGCGTGTACGACCGCGCGTACGGCGCCGTCACGGCGGCGTACCCGTCCCCGTACCCCTCGCCGCGGAGTCCGACACCTGGTGTCCGCCGCAGGTGGTCCTGCGCGCAGATGTGCCGCGCCGACCGGGCGGTCGGCACGGTGCCGCGCCCGCCCGTCATCTGACGGTCCTTCGGGCCGCGAACGCGGCGGGACGCGCGGCGGGTGGCGGGGCGCGTACGGCGTCGGGTACGGCGCGGCGCTGACCCGCGTGACCTGCGCGGACACGGGCTCCGGCGGGCAACTGGGGTCGGGCGGCGGCGCCTTGTCGTGCTTCAAGCATTGACAGGAGCAGGAGGGCTCCGCACTATGGGAGCGCTCCCACGTTAAGAGTGTGTAACCGAAACAAGAACCACCGCACCACCTCCCATGGCCTCTCGAAGCCGTTTCGAAAGGCCCATCCCCCCTATGGAGGTTGTTCGCACATGGCAGTCCCGATTGTCCGACGCAGAACCGCGGCCATTGCCGCGGGTCTGATGGTCATTGCCTCCGGCGGTATCGCCGCCGCCCTGAACGCGCCGTCCGCGGCGGCCGCCACGGCCGGTTGCTCGGTCGACTACAGCCTCAACGACTGGGGCAGCGGCTTCACCGCGTCGGTGACCGTCACCAACACCGGCCCCGCGGTGACCAGCTGGAATCTCGGCTGGACCTTCGCCGGCAACCAGAAGGTCACCTCCGGCTGGAACGCCACCATCACCCAGTCGGGTGCGGCCGTCAGCGCCGCGAGCCTGTCGTACAACGGGGCGATCGCGACCGGCGGGACGACGAACTTCGGCTTCCAGGGCACCTACAGCGGTACCAATGCCAAGCCGACCTCGTTCACCCTGAACGGCGTCACCTGTGGTGGCACCGGTGGCACCAACGGCGGTTCGACGGGCGGCACCACGCCTCCCACCACCCCGCCGACGACCCCGCCGACCACGCCTCCCACCACGCCTCCCACCACGCCTCCCACCACCCCGCCGACCACGCCTCCGCCCGGTCAGAAGGTGGACAACCCCTACGTCGGGGCCAAGGGCTACGTCAACTCGGAGTGGTCCGCCCTTGCGGCCGGGGACGGCGGCCAGGCCATCGCGAAGCAGTCGACCGCGGTCTGGCTCGACCGGATCGCCGCGATCAACGGCGTCAACGGCGGCATGGGCCTGAAGGCGCACCTGGACGCGGCCGTCCAGCAGGCTGCCGGCCAGCCGCTCACGATCGAGCTCGTGATCTACGACCTGCCGGGCCGCGACTGCTCCGCGCTCGCCTCCAACGGTGAGCTCGGCCCGACGGACATCGGCAAGTACCAGACCGACTACATCGACCCGATCACCGCGATCGAGGGCAACTCCGCGTACGCGAACCTGCGCATCGTCAACATCATCGAGCCCGACTCGCTGCCGAACCTCGTCACCAACGCGGGCGGCACCGCCGGTTCGACGGACGCCTGCGCGACCATGAAGGCGAACGGCAACTACGAGAAGGGCGTCAGCTACGCCCTGTCGAAGCTGGGCGCCCTCGGCAACACCTACAACTACATCGACGCCGGCCACCACGCCTGGCTGGGCTGGGACAGCAACCTCGGCCCGTCCGCCCAGGAGTTCTACAAGGTCGCGACGAGCAACGGCGCCAGCCTGTCCGACGTCCAGGGCTTCATCACCAACACGGCGAACTACAGCGCCACCGTGGAGCCCAACTTCAAGGTGACGGACAACGTCAACGGCACCACCGTGCGTCAGTCGAAGTGGGTCGACTGGAACAACTACGTGGACGAGCAGTCGTACGCGCTCGGCCTGCGCAACCAGCTGATCTCCGACGGCTTCCCGTCCAGCATCGGCATGCTGATCGACACCGGCCGCAACGGCTGGGGCGGCACCGCCCGTCCCACCGGTCCGGGCGCGACGACCAGCGTGGACACCTACGTCGACGGTGGCCGCATCGACCGCCGCATCCACGCCGGCAACTGGTGCAACCAGTCCGGCGCGGGCATCGGAGCGCGGCCGACGGCCGCTCCCGCGAGCAACATCGACGCCTACGTGTGGGTCAAGCCGCCGGGTGAGTCCGACGGTGCGAGCTCTGCCATCAGCAACGACGAGGGCAAGGGCTTCGACCAGATGTGCGACCCGACCTACGGCGGCAACGCGCGCAACGGCAACAACCCGACGGGTGCTCTGCCGAACTCCCCGCTGGCGGGCCACTGGTTCTCGGCCCAGTTCCACCAGCTGATCGCCAACGCATACCCGCCGCTCTCGTAAGCGACAGCAGCCGATAGCGGATCCCCCCACCGGGCCCGTAACGGGGCCGCCTCCGGGTCACCAGACCCGGACCGCGGTCCCGGTACGGGCCCGCCGCCGTTGCCGGACACGACCTGACCGCCGTGCCTCCAGGCCCCTCCCCGCGTCCCCCCGCGGCCGGTTGTCGTACCCCTCGTGCACCATGGAGGGGACGCGACAGCAGCAGCGGACAAGCCGCCCCACCGGCGGCGGAGGGCCCGGCGGAGAGGAGGCGGCCGATGGACGGCATCGAGGTGCACGGGGTGGTCGAGCCCGGCTACGAGCCGGTACGCGCCGCCTTCGCGGGCAATTTCGCCCGGCGCGGCGACCGCGGGGCGGCGGTCTCGGTCTACCGGCACGGGCGCCGCGTCGTCGACCTGTGGGGCGGCACGGCCTCCCCGGAGGGCGGCGCGCCGTGGCGCGAGGAGACGGCGCAGACGGTGCGGTCGGCGACCAAGGGCGTGGCCGCGGCCTGCCTGCTGCTGCTCCACCAGCGCGGCCAGCTCGACCTGGACGCGCCCGTGGGCGCCTACTGGCCGGAGTTCAAGGCGCGCGGCAAGGAGCGGGTGACGGTGCGGGACGTGCTGGCGCACCGGGCCGCGGTGCCCGCGCTGGACGAGCCGCTGACCCCGCAGCAGGCGCTCGACGGGACGTCGGGGCCGCGCGCGGTGGCCGCCCAGCAGCCGCTCTTCGCGCCCGGCAGGGAACACGGCTACCACGCGCAGACCTTCAGCTGGCTCACCGGCGAGCTGGTGCTGCGCGCCTCGGGGCGGACGATCGGCCGCTTCACCGCCGAGGAGATAGCGCGGCCGCTGGGTCTGGACCTGTGGATAGGACTGCCGGACGACCGGACGGGCCAGGTCGGCACGATCGCCGACATCGCGGCACCAGAACCGGCGGTGTCCGGGGTGCTGCGCAGCCGGCCCAAGCGCTCCGTGCACGACGCGTACGCCGACGCCGGCTCGCTCACCCGGCGGGCCTTCGCCGCGATCACACCGCTGCCGGACGAGAACGACCCGGCCTACCGCGCCGGGGAACTCGCCGCCTCCGGCGGCATCGCCACCGCCCGGTCGCTCGCCCGCTTCTACGCGGCGCTGGTGGGCGAGGTGGACGGTGGGCCCCGGCTGTTCGCGCCGGCGACGGTGACGGCGGCGAGGACCCCGGAATCGGAGGGGCCCGACCGGGTGCTGGTCGTCAACACCCTCTTCGGGCTCGGCTACATGCTGCACGGCCCGGCCGCCCCCCTGCTCGGCCCCGGCTCCTTCGGCCACCCGGGCCGCGGCGGCAGCCTGGCCTTCGCCGACCCGGACACCGGCACGGGCTTCGGCTACGTCACCAACGGCATGCAGCGCAACGTCACCGCCGACCCCCGCGCACAGGCTCTGGTCAGGGCGCTCAGGGAGTGCATACGCTGACCGCATGGGCGGACGCTTCGAGTCGTACGGTGTGATCGTCACGGGCGGTGCGCGCGGCATCGGGGAGGCCACGGCGCGGCGCTTCGCCGCCGAGGGCGCGGGGGTGCTGATCGCCGACATCGACGCGGAGGCCGCCGAGGCGACCGCGGCCGCCGTTCGCGCGGCGGGCGGCAGGGCCGAGGCCTGCGGCTGCGACGTGGCCGACCGCGAGGCCGTGGACGCGGCGGTGGCCCGCGCGGTCGACGTCTTCGGGACGCTGGACGTGCTCGTCAACAACGCCTACCGGTGCGCCGAGCACCCGGGTGCCTTCGAGGACGAGGACGACGAGGACTGGCGGCTCGACCTCGACATCACGCTCGTCGGCGCGATGCGCTGCACCCGCGCGGCGCTGCCGCACCTGGCCGCGGCGCCCGGCCGGCGCGGCGCGGTGGTCAACATCGGCTCGGTCAACGGCCTCGCCTACTTCGGCAACCACTCCTACAGCGCCGCCAAGGCGGGGCTGATGTCACTGACCCGCACGCTGGCGGTGCAGCCAGCGCCCCGCGGCGTCCGCGTCAACCTCGTCGCGCCGGGCACCGTGCGCACCCCGGCCTGGGCGGGCCGCGAGTCGGCGGTCGACGCCGCGGCGGCCCTCTACCCGCTGGGCAGGGTCGGCGAACCCGCGGACATCGCGGGCGCGGTCACCTTCCTCGCCTCGTCGGACGCGGCCTGGATCACCGGCGTGACGCTGCCGGTCGACGGCGGCATCCTCATCAGCAACCCCGGCTTCACGGCGGCGGTCGGGGCCGCCGAGGCGGGCGACGCGCCGTAGCCGCCGGGGGAGTCCCGCGGGGCCGTGGCGCAGGTGCAGGGACAGCGGTGCAGGGCGAAGGTCCGGGTGGTGCGGGCGGTGCCGGGCCGCCGAGGATGCCGGCGTGACGACTCCGCCGTTCGACGTCGACCTCTTTCTCCGCGCGCCGCTCACCGCCCGGGTGGCGACCGGCGGGCCGACCGTGCGGCCGGGGTGGTTCCCGTGGGAGGAGGCCGCCTCCCGGGCGCTTCTCTCGGCCGACGACGCGGCCCCACCGGCGGGTCGCGGCCGGACCGCGGCGGACCTGCGGATCGCCCTCGTGGTGGACGCGTGCGACATCGCGACCGGTCTCGTGCGCCGGGCCGTCGCCCACGGGCGGGTCGAACGGGTGTCCTTCGGCATGCCGCGCAGGCTCGTACGGCGATCCGGCCGACCACGGCACGGTGTGGCCGCGTACGGCGCCGGCGTCGCTGACCGCGTGCGACCTCAGGTGCGTGCCCGCCGGTGCCGGGACTGGCGCATGACCGTTCGGGGGCGCTGACCTCGCGGTGACCCCGCGCCCGGCGCGCGCGTTGGACGGGCGGCCGGTCCTCACGCGCGGACATCTGGCGGCGATTGTTTCGCGGATCCGGGAAGAGGCAGCGGCCTTGTACGGTTGTCATTCGTAATACGAACTAATATCGTTCGTGGTACGAATGAAGATCGCCTATCGATTATGGGGTACGGAACATGAGCAGCACCGTGGTGGTCGTCGGCGGCGGGTACGGCGGGTCCAGCGTCGCCAAGGCGCTGGACGCGGAGGACGGGGTGGACGTCGTCCTGGTCGAGCCGAGGGACGCATTCGTGCACGCGGCCGGTTCGCTCCGGGCGCTGGTGAAGCCGGAGTGGGCCGGGAACATCTTCTTCCCGTACGACGGGCTGCTGGCGCGCGGACGGGTGGTGAGGGATCGCGTGGCGGCTATCGATAGCGATGCTCGCGGTGTCACCCTCGCCGGTGGCGGGCGGATCGCCGCGGACTACGTCGTGCTGGCCACCGGGTCGGACTACCCGTTCCCGGCGAAGAGCGACAGCGACGTCTCCGCCGAGGCGCTGGACCGGTTGCGGGCGGCGCACAAGGAGCTGTCGGCGGCCGGGCGTGTGCTGATCACCGGCGCGGGGCCGGTCGGGCTGGAGCTGGCGGGGGAGATCGCCGCGGTGTGGCCCGGCAAGCGCGTCACCCTGCTCGACCCGGCCGATGAGATCATGCCGGCCTTCGCGCCCGAACTGCGCGCCGAACTGCACCGCCAGCTCGCCGCCCTGGGCGTGGAACTGCGGCTCGGCGCCGCGCTCGCCGCGCAGCCGCCGACGCCCGCCGGGCGGGCGGGCGCGTTCGCGGTGGCGACCACCGCGGGGGACACGGTCGAGGCGGACATCTGGTTCCGCTGCCACGGGGTGCGGGTGAACGGCGGTTACCTCGCCGGCAGTCTGGACGCAGACGCGCTGAGCGAGCGCGGGCAGGTGCGGGTGACCGCCACCCTCCAGGTGCGCGGCCATGAGCGGCTGTACGCGCTCGGCGACCTCACCGACCTGGCCGAGGCCAAGATGGCGGGCTACGCGATGAAGCACGCCGCGGTCGTGGCGGCGAACGTCGCCGCGCAGGTGCGCGGTGAGCGGCCCGCCGCGACGTACACGCCCTCCCCGGTGCCGTCGGTGCTGCTGCCGCTCGGGCCGGACGGCGGGGTCGGGCAGGTGCCCGCCGAGGAGCCCGGCACCCCGCCCACGCTGCTGCCCGCCTCGGCGGTCGCCGCGTACAAGGGCGCCGACCTGTTCACCGGGCGCTTCGCCGAGCTGTTCGGCACCGCCTGAGGCGCACCGCCGGGGCCGCTGCCGTCAGCGGTGCGAGGCCGCCTCGTGGTCGAGGAAGACCACCGGCACCTGGTTGTCCGTCACGACGCGGCCCAGCAGCGCGGCCATGGTGTCGCGGTCGGCGGGCGGCAGGCCCTGGGGGAGGAGTTCGACGCGGCGGCACGTCTCGGCGTAGAAGGCGTCGACCAGCGTCGTTCCCTCGCCGGTGAGGGCGACGCGTACCGCCCGCCCGTCCTCCGGGTCGGGTTCGCGGCGCACCAGGCCGCGCTGGGCGGTGCGGTCGACCAGGCCGGTCAGGCTCGACTTGGCCAGGCCCAGCGTCTCCCCGAGGTCGGCCATCCCGCGCGGCTGAGGCATCAGCACGCACAGCAACTGGCCCTGCTGGCTGGTGATGCCGTACTCCCGGGCCGTCTCGGCGTAGACGGCGTTGACGAGGAAGGCGGCGCGCACCAGCGCGGTCGCGATGCTCATGTGTCCGCCGTCGTCCCTGCCCATGGCGTTCAGGGTACTTCGGCCGCGGCCGCCGCGGCGGGGCGTTGTCAGACCCTCCGCCTAGTGTGGGCGCAGACGACGGGGGGTCGGGACGGGCGGCGTGCGTACGCGTGCGCCTGCCCGTCCGTTGCCGCCGCCGGCGGGCCCCGCCCCGGGAGGGGGATGGCGGGTCCCGCCGGCCGCGGGTGGTGGTCCGGCGGGAGTGCGGTCCGGCGGGAGTGCGGTCCGGCGGGCGGCCGGGAGCGGTCAGGAGGCGGCTTTGAGCACGCTCGCGACGATCGGCCCCGCCGAGGCGTTGCCGTGGCCGCCGCCCAGGACGACGCCGGCGGCGGCGACATGGCCGGCGTAGGCGGTGAACCAGCCGTCGGCCTGGCCCTCGTTCTCCTCCGCCGAGCCGGTCTTGGCGCCGTACGGACTGGCGACGCCGTGCAGCAGGCCCGCCGCCGTGCCGTGGTCGGCGGTCTCCTTCATCATCTGCTTCAGCCCCTGCTGCACGTAGCCGGGCAGCCGGGTGGTGGGGATGGTGGTGCGGTTCTCGATCAGGCTCTTGTCCTGGAGGATCGTCGGCTGCAGGAACTTCCCGTTGACCACGGTGGCGGAGACCGACGCCATGTTCAGGGTGTTCACCAGCACCTGCCCCTGGCCGATCATCTCCGAGGTGAACTCGTCGCCCGTGCCACCCGGGATGCTGCCGTCCTCGGTGCCGGTGCCGACGTACCACGGCTCCGCCTTGCCGCCGATGCCGAAGTACTTCCTCCCGACGTCGGACAGACCGTCGGGCTGTTCGAGGTTCGGGGAGAGCCGGATGAAGCCGGTGTTGCAGGACTGGGCGAAGTCCCAGGCCAGGTCGGCGTTGAGGTTGTCCCGGGTGACGTTGTGGTATTGCTTGCCGCCCACCACGTTGTAGCCGTCCACGCACCGAGCGGGCGAGCTCGGCCCGATGCCGTTCGGGTAGGCCTTCGAGTGCGGGGCCAGCATCAGCGCCGTGGCCGTCACGATCTTGAAGGTCGAGCCGGGCGCCTTGAGGGCCAGTGCGTAGTTCTCGCCGCCGGGCGGGTTGGTGGCCATCGCCAGGATGTCGCCGGTCCGGGTGTCGAGGGCGGTGACGCCCGCGTTGGTCGCGGACGCGACGGCCTTGTCCGCCGCCGCCTGGAGGGTGGCGTCCAGGGTGGTCTTCAGCCGGGCGTTCTTGCCGGGCTTGACCACCAGCAGGGTCTTGACGGTGTCCTGGTGGGCGTCGGCGATGTACGTCTCGATGCCCGGTGTGCCGCCCGAGCCGCTGTAGCGCTTGCGCAGGTCGGTGAAGACGTCGGTCAGGCCCGGGTACTTGTCGGCGGTCATGACCTTGCCGTGGCGGTCCACCAGGTCCAGCTGCGGCGAGGTCGCCTGGCCGGTGATTATCGATTGGTTCGCCTGGACGCCGGGCACCAGCACGTCGGGTGTCCACTTCACGACCGGCTGGCCGCTCAGGTTGCGGTCGACCGTCAGCTGGGAGCTGTAGTCCCACTCCTTCGGCGGCAGGTTCGCGTACGTGACGGTCGCCTTCACCGTGAAGGGCACGGTCGTCCCGTTCAGCGGCTGCGGGGTCGCGGTGACCTTGCTGACCTTCGCGTCCTGGATCAGCGACGTCATCGCCGCCGTCGACGTCTGCAGCGAGTCCGTGAGGATCGCGGCCTTCTTCACGTCGCCCGCCGACCAGGCAGCGAGGAACGCCGCGGCCGTCTTGGTGATGTCGGCCGGTGCGACCGGTGCGGCCGTGTCCGCGACCGTACGGTCCTTGCTGCTGCCGCCGCCCTTGTCGCCGTTCAGCCCGTCGTAGATGTTGTAGGCGCCGTATCCGGCGACGCTCAGCATGACGACCAGGACCGTTCCCAGGATCCCGGCCTTCGCTCCAGGAGCCAGTGGCATCCCGAATCCCCCTCCCCACCCCTGAACGCGTTCAAATGATCGCGTTCTCAGCGCACTTTACGTGACGGGTGTGACGGGACAGGTCTCGAATGCAACACGGCTTCGTCCCCGAACGGTCGCCTCCGCCTGTGAGTCTCGCCGCCCCCGCCCCGCGGCCCTCCGCGCCGGTGGACTTCCGCCCGCGCCCCCCCGCCCGCGACCTTCCGCCGGTCAGACCCAGGAGTCGAACCACATCCGGGACTGCCAGCCGGTATAGGGGATGGTCATACCTGTGTAGATCGGGAAGAAATAGATGAAGTTCCAGATGATGAGCAGCACCAGGGTGCCGGCGCCCACCGCGCCCCACATCCGGCGGCTCTCCGAGGAGCCGGGCGGGCCGAGGAAGGCGCCCACCATCATCGCGACCGCCAGGCACAGGTAGGGGACGAACGACACCGCGTAGAAGTAGAAGATCGTCCGGTCCTGGTAGTGCAGCCACGGCAGCAGGCCCGCTCCCGCCGCGCACAGGATCGCGCCCGCGCGCCAGTCGCGGCGCATCACCCAGCGGTAGAGCAGGTAGAGCAGCGCGAAGCACGCCGACCACCACAGCAGCGGGGTGCCCAGCGCCAGGATCTCCTTCGAGCAGCCGCCCGTCGCGTGGCAGCCCTGCTCGCCGTACTTCGGCGACTCGAAGTAGTACGACACCGGCCGCCCCAGCACCAGCCAGCTCCACGGGTTGGACTGGTACGGGTGCGGCGTGTGCAGCGTGACGTTGAACTGGTAGACCTCGTACTCGTAGTGCCACAGGCTGCGCAGAGGTGCCGGGATCCACGACCAGGTGCCGCCCCGGTGGTCGGCCCAGTGCCGGTTGTAGGCGCTGTCGGACATGAACCAGCCGGTCCAGGTCGCCAGGTACGTCAGCACCGCGACCGGGAACATCGTCAGCACCGACCAGCCGAAGTCCTTGCGCAGCACCGCCAGCCACGGGTTGCGGGCGCCCGCCAGGCGGCGCGAGCCGATGTCCCAGGCGAGCGTGAGCAGCGCGAAGAAGGCCAGGAAGTACAGGCCGTTCCACTTGCTCGCCGCCGCCAGGCCCAGGCACACCGCCGCGGCGATCCGCCACGGCCGCCAGCCCATGCCCTTGCGCCCGCCGACCTGCCGGTCCGGGCCCGCCCAGCCCTCCTCGTCGACCGGCAGCGCGCGCGCCAGCCGGGCCCGCGACCAGTCCCGGTCGACCAGCAGGCAGCCGAACGCCGCGAGCGCGAAGAACATGATCACCAGGTCGAGCAGCGCGATCCGGCTCATCACGAAGTGCAGCCCGTCCACCGCCATCAGCAGCCCGGCCAGGCAGCCCAGCGCGGTGGAGCGGAACAGGCGGCGGCCGATCCGGCACAGCATCAGCACCGACAGGGTGCCGAGCAGCGCCATCATGAAGCGCCAGCCGAAGGGGTTCATGCCGAACATCCACTCGCCGAGCGCGATCACCCACTTGCCGGCCGGTGGGTGGACGACGTAGCCGGGCGAGTCCGACAGCGGGATCGTCTGCGGGTGCGCCAGGATGTCGGTGTTGGCGATCTTGGCGTCCGGCCAGGTGCCCTCGTAGCCGAGCTTGAGCAGCGACCAGGAGTCCTTGGCGTAGTACGTCTCGTCGAAGACGACCTCGCGCGGGGTGCCCAGGTGCCAGAACCGCAGGCCGCCCGCGAGCACCGCCACCAGGATCGGCCCGAGCCAGCCGTTGGCCTTCGCCACCAGCCGGGCCCGCGCCGGGGCCAGGCCCAGCATCTGCCAGAACCGGGTCCCCGGCTCCGGGAAGGGCGGCACCAGCCGCTCCCGGGTGTCCGTACGCGGCCGCTCCGCATACCCGAACCTGCGCAGCCGCTGAGCCCACGGGCTCGGCTGCGCCTCGGCCGGAACATCCTCGGTGGCCCGGTCCTGCGTCGCGGTCTCACTCATCACCGGCCCATCGTAGGGAACGCCTCTGAAAATGTGATGAGGGTCGGCGCCCGGCGCCCCTGTTTGTCCGCAAACCCGGGGCCGTTCCGGGCCCCGCCGCCCCGCCGTACGACCGCGGTACGGCCCCGGTACGACTGCCGTACGGCCGCGGTACGGGCCGGGGGCCGCCGCGGGCGGTGCGAGACTGGGACGGTGACCACGCAAGCCGCAGGCGTCCTCGTACTGGCCGGAACCCCCATCGGCGACCCCGCCGACGCGCCGCCCCGGCTCGGCACGGAGCTGGCCGGCGCCGACGTGATCGCCGCCGAGGACACCCGGCGGCTGCGCCGGCTCACCGCGGCGCTCGGCATCGAGCCGGCCGGGCGGATCGTCTCCTACTTCGAGGGCAACGAGGCGGGGCGCACCCCCGAACTGGTCGAGGCGCTGGCCGGCGGGGCGCGGGTGGTGCTCGTCACGGACGCCGGCATGCCGTCCGTCTCCGACCCCGGCTACCGGCTCGTCGCCGCGTGCGTCGAGCACGGCATCACCGTCACCGCCGTCCCCGGGCCCTCCGCCGTCCTCACCGCGCTCGCCGTCTCCGGGCTGCCCGTCGACCGCTTCTGCTTCGAGGGCTTCCTGCCCCGCAAGGCCGGTGAACGCCTCGCCCGGCTCCGCGAGGTCGCCGCGGACCGCCGCACGCTCGTCTACTTCGAGGCGACGCACCGCATCGACGACACCCTCGCCGCGATGGCCGAGGTCTTCGGCGCCGAGCGGCGCGCGGCGGTCTGCCGCGAGCTCACCAAGACGTACGAGGAGGTGCGGCGCGGGCCGCTCGCCGAGCTCGCCCGCTGGGCCGCGCAGGACGGGGTACGCGGGGAGATCACGGTCGTGGTCGAGGGCGCGCCGGCCGCGGCGCCCGCGGACCTCGGACCGGAGGAGCTGGCGCGGCTCGTCGCCGCGCGGGAGGCGGCGGGGGAGGGCCGCAAGCCCGCGATTGCGGCGGTGGCCGCGGAGGTGGGGGTTCCGAAGCGGGACGTCTTCGACGCGGTGGTGGCCGCGAAGCACGCTGCTTCCTGAGCTTGCCGCTTCTTGAGCTCGCCGCTCGGGGGTGCTCTTGCGCTGGGCGGGCGCCCTGGGCTGCGCGCTGCCCCGCGCGGCAGGCGCGCCCCGAAACACGGTGCCCCACATCGCGCGCGCCGCCCCCCGCCGGGGTGGCCCGCGGAAAACGCGGGCCCGCGCCGCGCGCGCCGCCTCACCCGGAGTGGGCCCCGGGAAACGCGCCCCCCGCGCCGCAGTGCGCGGCGCCCGCCCGGGGGCCGGGTTGCTGTGGGTTCGGGGGCGAGGTTCGCTGGAAGGGGAGGCGGGCGGGTGGGCCGGCCCGGAGGGCGGTGAGTGGAGGAGTGGGTGATGAGCGGCACAGTCGGGAGCGGCGCGCAGCCGCGGGTGCGGGAGGCGTACTCGTTCGCGTGCCTGAACTGCGGGTACGGCTGGGAGCAGGCGTACGAGATCGAGCACCATGTGGACACCTTCGGCCGCGAGTACGTGACGTACCTCGCCGACGGCACCTCTGTGCCGTCGCCGCTCACCAGCCCGGCGTGCGGGAACTGCGGCGGGGAGCACGTGCGGATCATGCGCTCGGGGCGGGTCGCCGGTGTGGAGGCCGTCGAGCCGTGGCACCTGGCCCGGGAGCACCGCCCGCACCACTGGTCCGCCCTGCGCTTCCTGCACCGCCACCGTGAGACGGCCTGACCGCCCGCGCTGCCCGGCTGTCGTAGCCCGTCCCTAGGATCACGGGTATGGCAGACAGGAGCAGCAGGGCCGGCACGGACCGGGACCGGGATCGCACACCTCCGCCGGCGCCCGCGCCGCTGCGGGTGGCGGTGGCCGATTCGCACACGCATCTCGACATGCAGTCCGGCACGGTCGCCGAGGCGGTGGCGCAGGCCGCGGCGGTGGGTGTGGACACGCTGGTGCAGGTGGGGTGCGATCTGCCGGGGTCGCGCTGGGCGGCGGAGACGGCGGCGGCCTGGGAGCGCATCTGGGCGTCGGTGGCGCTGCATCCGAACGAGGCGCCGCGGGTCGTGGCGCGGCCGGAGGAGGGCGGGCGGGCCGGGCTGGAAGCGGAGATCGACGCGATCGACGCGCTGGCCGCGCTGCCGCAGGTCCTCGGCGTGGGCGAGACGGGCCTGGACTACTTCCGCACCGGGCCGGAGGGCGTGGCCGACCAGCAGCACTCCTTCCGCCGGCACATCGAGATCGCCAAGCGCCGCGGCAAGGCGCTGGTCATCCACGACCGGGACGCGCACGCGGACGTGCTGCGCATCCTGGCGGAGGAGGGCGCGCCCGAGCGGGTGGTCTTCCACTGCTACTCCGGGGACGCGGAGATGGCGAAGGTGTGCGCCGAGCACGGCTACTACATGTCCTTCGCCGGGACGGTCAGCTACAAGTCCGCGCAGAACCTGCGGGACGCGGTGGCCGTGGCGCCGCGCGAGCTGCTGCTGGTCGAGACGGACGCGCCGTTCCTGCCGCCGGTGCCGCACCGCGGGCAGCCCAACGCGCCCTACCTCATCCCGCTGACGCTGCGCGCGATGGCCGCGGCCCGCGGTGACGACGAGGACGTGCTGGCGGCCGCGGTCGCCGCCAACACCGCCCGGGCCTTCGGCTACCCGCGCTGACGGCGCCCACCGGGCGGACCCGGGCGCGGACTCGGGCAGGGACCCCGGGCGCGTACCGGATGCGTCCCGGACGGGCGCAACACGCGGTGCCTGCGGCATATGGGTGAATGAACCGTTTATGTGGCTTTTAGGCCTTAAGGTCCGGCGTCGTGAGCATTCACCTAGCCGGAAACGCGCGCAGGCTCGTCCCGCAGGCACTCGTCGTGGCGATGCTCGCCGGTGGCACGGGAGCCGGCGTGGCCGGCGCCGCGACCGTCCGGCTGAGCGTCGACGGGACGGCGCGGACGGTGCGGACGTCCGCGTCCGACGTCGCCGGGGTGCTGCGTGAGCAGGGCATCGCGGTCGGCGCGCACGACCTGGTCGCGCCCGCCCCCGGCCACCCGCTGCGCGACGGCGACGCGGTGGCCGTACGGTACGGGCGCCCGCTGACCCTCACGCTCGACGGGCGGCGGCGCCAGGTGTGGACCACCGCCACGACCGTCTCGGCCGCCCTGCGGCAGCTGGGCGTACGGGCCGACGGCGCGCTGCTGGACGCCTCGCGCGGCACGTCGATCGGCCGCCGCGGGCTCGCGCTGGACGTGCGCACGCTGCGCCGGGTGACCGTCGTGGCCGACGGCCGGGCGCACATGGTGCGTACGCACGCCGTGACCGCGCGCGGGGCCGTCGCCGACGCCGGGGTGCTGCTGGCCGCCGGGGACGCGCTGGTGCCCGCGCCGGACGTCTTCCCGGACGACGGCGGCACCTTCACCGTGCGGCGGATCCGCGACTCCGCCACGGTGCGCCGCGAGCCGGTGCCGTACCGCACCGTGCGGCGCGCCGATCCGGGGCTGCCGCGCGGGACGAGCCGGGTGGCGCGGCGCGGGCGGGCCGGGGTGCGCGAGCTGTCGTACACCGTGCGCACCGTGGACGGCGTGCCGGGGGCGCCGCGCCTGCTGGGCAGCCGGGTGGTCCGGCAGCCGGTCACCGAGCTGGTCCGGGTCGGCACCGGGCCGGTACGGCGGCCCGCGCGCGCTCCCAAGGCGTCAGCGCCCGCGGCACCCGCCCCGGCAGCAGGCGCCGCGGGCGCCGGGCTGAACTGGGCCGCGCTCGCCGCGTGCGAGTCCGGCGGGCGGCCGCACGCCGTGGACCCCTCCGGGCGCTACGGCGGCCTCTACCAGTTCGACGTGCGGACCTGGCGCAGCATGGGCGGCCGGGGCCTTCCGCAGGACGCGCCCGCCGCCGAGCAGACGCTGCGTGCCCGGCTGCTGTACGCCGCCCGTGGCACCGCGCCCTGGCCCGTCTGCGGGGCGCGGCTGCGCCGCTGAGCCCGCGCCGGGCGAGGGGCGCCCGCCGGGGGCATTAGCCTTGGGCGGGTGACGAGTGAGGACGACGGTCTGCTGGGGCCCGCGGACGTACGGGAACTGGCCGCGGCGCTGGGCGTCAGGCCCACCAAGCAGCGCGGGCAGAACTTCGTCATCGACGCGAACACCGTGCGGCGGATCGTCCGCACCGCAGAGGTGAAGCCGGACGACACCGTCGTCGAGGTCGGTCCCGGGCTCGGCTCGCTCACCCTGGCGCTGCTGGAGGCCGCGGACCGGGTGACGGCGATCGAGATCGACGACGTCCTCGCCGCCGCGCTGCCCGCGACCGTGGCCGCGCGGATGCCGACGCGGGCGGACCGTTTCGCCCTGGTGCACGCCGACGCCATGACCGTCACCGAACTGCCCGGTCCGCCGCCCACCGCGCTCGTCGCCAACCTGCCGTACAACGTCGCCGTGCCCGTGCTGCTGCACATGCTCGCGACCTTCCCGACGATCGAGCGCACGCTCGTCATGGTGCAGTCCGAGGTCGCCGACCGGCTCGCCGCCCGGCCCGGCAGCAAGGTGTACGGGGTGCCGTCGGTCAAGGCCTGCTGGTACGCCGACGTCAAGCGGGCCGGTGCCATCGGCCGCAACGTCTTCTGGCCCGCGCCCAACGTCGACTCCGGGCTCGTCTCGCTCGTCCGGCGCGACCCGCCGCGGACCACCGCGAGCCGCAGGGACGTCTTCGCCGCGGTCGACGCGGCCTTCGCACAGCGCCGCAAGACGCTGCGCGCCGCACTCGCCGGATGGGCCGGCTCCGCGGCCGCCGCGGAGGCCGCGCTGCTGGCCGCCGGGGTGTCGCCGCAGGCCCGCGGCGAGGCGCTCACCGTCGAGGAATTCGCCGCCATCGCCGAGCACAAGCCGTAACGCCACCATGAGGAGCGACCCGCCCGTGTCCGCCGTCACCGTCCGCGTGCCCGCCAAGGTCAACGTCCAGCTCACCGTCGGCGGCCGGCGCCCCGACGGCTTCCACGACCTGGCCAACGTCTTCCTCGCGGTCGGACTGTACGACCACGTCACCGCCGCACCCGCGGAAGGGCTGCGGCTCACCGCGGAAGGCCGGGACGTCGACCGCGTACCGCTCGACGGGACGAACCTCGCCGCGCGCGCGGCGGTCGCGCTCGCCAAGCGGTACGGCATCGAGCCGGACGTCCACCTGCACATCGACAAGGCCGTCCCCGTCGCCGGCGGCATGGCGGGCGGCTCCGCGGACGCCGCGGGCGCGCTCGTCGCTTGCGACGCGCTGTGGGGGACCGGGGCGACCCGCGAGGAACTCCTCGACCTGTGCGCCGAGCTGGGCAGCGACGTGCCCTTCAGCCTCGTCGGCGGGGCCGCGCTCGGCCTCGGCCGCGGCGAGCGGCTCACACCGCTGGCGGTCGGCGGCGGCTTCCACTGGGTCTTCGCCGTCGCCGAGGGCGGGCTCTCCACGCCCGAGGTGTACCGCGAGTGCGACCGCCTGCGGCGGGCCGGGGGAGGCGGGGACCTCGCGGCGGACCTTCCCGAGCCCGCCGCCGACCCCGGGCTGGTCGCCGCGCTCGCCGCGGGGGACGCGGAGCGGCTTGCCGCGGTACTCACGAACGACCTCCAGGCGGCGGCGGTCGGCCTGCGGCCGGAGCTGGCCGCGACGCTCGCCGCCGGGCTCGACGGGGGCGCCCTCGCCGCGCTCGTCTCGGGCTCCGGCCCGACCTGCGCCTTCCTCGCGCCCTCCGCCGCCGCGGCCGACGCCCTCGCCGCCGCCCTCCCGGGCCGCGCCTACGCCGCGCCCGCGCCCGCCCCGGGGGCGACGATCCTCTGACCGGGGCCCGCGCCCCGGGGCTGCCGCTTGCGGTGGAGCCGCGACCTTGCGGTGGGTGGGTGGCTTGTCGCGCAGTTCCCCGCGCCCCTGAAAACACTCGCCCTCTTCCGCTCCGCCGGGGGCAGGCACTTGGCGCGCCGGGTGACGGACGTGGGGGCGCGGGGAACTGCGCGCTCAGCCCGCCACTACCGCAAGGTCGCGGCTCCACCGCAGGAGGCAGCCCGGGGCGTACCGGCCGCGGCGCCCGCGGCGGGCGGCGGGGCGGGGGGACCGCGGGGTCACCTAGGGTGGAGGGGAGTGGTTCGTACTGCGCTGGGAGAGCGAGAAGTGGCCGTCAACCTGGTCAACGTGGAAGCCGTCGGCAAGACATACGGCACGCGTACCCTGCTGGACAGCGTCTCGCTGGGGGTGTCGGAGGGCGACCGGATCGGGGTCGTCGGGCGCAACGGCGACGGCAAGACGACGCTCGTGCGGATGCTCGCCCGGCTGGAGGAGCCGGACTCGGGGCGGGTGACGCACCAGGGGGGCCTGCGGCTCGGCGTGCTGACGCAGCACGACAGCCTGGATCCGGCGGCGACCGTGCGGCACGAGGTCGTGGGGGACCGGGCGGACCACGAGTGGGCGGGCGACGCCCGGATCCGCGACGTGCTCACGGGACTGTTCGGCGGGCTGGACCTGCCGGGCTTCCCGGCGGGGCTGGACACCGTGATCGGCCCGCTGTCGGGCGGTGAGCGGCGCCGTATCGCGCTCGCGAAGCTGCTCATCGACGAGCAGGACCTGATCGTGCTGGACGAGCCGACCAACCACCTGGACGTCGAGGGCATCGCGTGGCTCGCGGCCCATCTGCGGGTCCGCCGTTCCGCGCTGGTGGTCGTGACGCACGACCGCTGGTTCCTGGACCAGGTGTGCGGCCGGATGTGGGACGTGCAGCGCGGCACCGTCTACGAGTACGAGGGCGGCTACAGCGACTACGTCTTCGCGCGCGCCGAGCGCGAGCGCATCGCGGCGACGGAGGAGACCAAGCGGCAGAACCTGGTCCGCAAGGAGCTGGCGTGGCTGCGCCGGGGCGCGCCGGCGCGCACGTCGAAGCCGCGGTTCCGGGTGGAGGCGGCGAACGCCCTGATCGAGGACGTGCCGCCGCCCCGCGACACGGCGGAGCTGATGCGCTTCGCCAACTCCCGGCTGGGCAAGACGGTCTTCGACCTGGAGGACGTGACCGTCACGGCGGGTCCCAAGCAGCTGCTGCGCCATGTGACGTGGCAGCTGGGTCCGGGCGACCGGGTCGGCCTGGTGGGGGTCAACGGCGCGGGCAAGACGTCGCTGCTGCGGGCGCTCGCGGACGCGAAGGCCAGCGACGGCGAGCAGCAGCCGGCCGCGGGCCGGGTCGTGGTCGGCAAGACCGTGCGCCTGGCGTACCTGTCGCAGGAGGTCGCCGAGCTGGACCCGCAGGTGCGCGTGCTCCAGGCGGTGGAGGCGGTACGCGGCCGGGTCGACCTGGGCAAGGGCCGGGAGATGACGGCCGGTCAGCTGTGCGAGCGGTTCGGCTTCACCAAGGAGAAGCAGTGGACGCCGGTCGGCGACCTGTCCGGCGGCGAGCGGCGCCGGCTGCAACTGCTGCGGCTGCTCATGGACGAGCCGAACGTCCTCTTCCTCGACGAGCCGACCAACGACCTCGACATCGAGACGCTGACGCAGCTGGAGGACCTGCTCGACGGCTGGCCCGGCTCGATGGTCGTCATCAGCCACGACCGGTACTTCCTGGAGCGCACCACCGACAAGGTGCTCGCGCTGCTGGGCGACCAGACGCTGCGGATGCTGCCCCGCGGGGTGGACGAGTACCTGGAGCGGCGGCGCGCGATGGAGGAGGCGGCGGCCCCGGCCGCGCCCGACCGGACCGGGCAGCAGCAGTCCAAGGACCGGCCGACCGGTGACACCCGGGCGGCGAAGAAGGAACTCCAGCGCATCGAGCGGCAGTTGGACAAGGCCGCGGAGAAGGAGAAGGTGCTGCACGCGCGGATCGCCGAGCACGCCACCGACTTCGCGAAGGTCGCGGAGATCGACGCGGAGCTGCGGGCGCTGCGCGAGGAGCGCGAGGACCTGGAGATGCGCTGGCTGGAACTGGCCGACGAGGCCGGGCAGTAGAGGCCGCGGGGGGCCGTCCCCGAGGCCGTCCCCGGGGTGGTGCGCGAGGGGGTGCGGGCGGTCTCGCGGAGAACGTGTAGCGGCCCGGTAACGGAACTGCCGGGGCCCGCGGGGGTGTCGGTGCCGGGTGATAGAAAGAATTTCCGCCCGACACTGTTGTGAGTTGCGAAGAGGTTCCGCCGATGTCCCAGCCGCCCCCGCCGCCCGGCACCCCGCCCGAGTTCGGGAAGTCCGACGCGCCGGTGCCGCCACCGCCGGGATCTCCGCAGACCCCGCCCCCGCCGCCGGGCGGTTACGGCTACCCCGCCCCCGGCTCCGCGCCGCCCCCGCCGCCGCCCCCCGCTCCGGGCGGCGGCTACGGCTACCCGGCCCCCGCCTCGCCGCAGACCCCGCCGCCCGCGGGGCCGAACCCGTACGCGCAGCCGGTGCCGCCGGGGCAGAACCCGTACGCCCAGGCCCCGACGCAGGCGGCCTTCCAGGTCCCGCCGCAGACGCCCCCGCCGGGTGTGCCGCCGCAGGCCCCGCCGCCGTACCCGGGCGCCCAGCAGCCGTATCCGGGCCAGCCGCAGTACGGCCAGACGCCCCCGCCGGGCCCGTACGGCTACCAGACGCCGGCGCCGTATCCGGGGGCGCCCGGCGGTCCGGGCGGCGCGCGGAACAACAACAAGATGATCGCGATCATCGCGGCGGTCGTGGCGGTGGCGCTGATCGCCGTGGTCGCCGTCTACTTCGCGACCAAGAGCGACGGCGGTGACGACCCCAAGCCCAAGCCGACCGCGAGCGGGCAGAAGGGCCCGACCGAGTCGCCGCACTCCAGCGAGATCCAGTTCGCGTGGGACAAGCCGGCCGACACCGTCGCCAAGAAGGACAACCTCAAGCGCATACCCGGCATCTGGTTCACCGACAAGCTCGTGGTGAAGCAGGAGATCAACAAGGTCACCGCGTACGACATCGCGACCGGCGACCAGGCGTGGACGCTCGCCGCGCCCGCGGGCGACGACTGCTCGTCGGCCAAGGACACGTACCAGAACTTCGCGGCGATCCAGTACGGCCCGACGTGCAACCAGATCATGGTCTTCGACCTGACCACGGGTGTCGCGAAGTGGTCGGCGACGCTGCCCGGCGGTGACGGTGGCAGCGGCGACTTCGACTACTCGCAGATGGCCATCAGCGGCGACACGGTCGGCGTCGACTGGATGGAGGGCTCGATCGCCTACCGCATCAGCACCCAGAAGGTGCTGTGGCAGGGCGGCAACGGCAACTGCGAGGACGACGGCTACGCGGGCGGCGCTCAGTTCGTGGTCGTCGTCAACTGCGACTTCAAGACCTACAAGGTGCAGGTCGTCGATCCGGAGAACTCCGGCAAGGCGAAGTGGTCGTGGCAGGCGCCGAGCGGCTTCGAGGTCAAGGCGGTCGTCTCCACCGACCCGGTCGTGGTGGTGCTCGACACGCAGAACGGCGACGCGCTCGCCACCGACGTCGTCACCCTCTCCGCGGGCAAGATGCTCTCGCGGATCTCGCTCGGCACCGACAAGTACGACATCTCACTCGGTGACAACGGCGTCGAGGACGTGCACAACATCCTGGTCAGCAAGGACACCGTCTATCTGACGCTGCGCAGCCAGGGCGACAGCAAGGGCCAGGTGCTCAGCGGCATCGTGGCCTTCAACACCGCCGACGGCAAGCAGAAGTGGATCGCCAAGCCGGCCGACAAGCAGGCCGTGGTGGGCCTGGACTTCCTGCCGGACGGCAAGATCCTCGCCGTCGAGCCGCCGGACTACGACGTGGCCGGCCAGCTGGACACCGTCGACCCGGCGACCGGCGCGATGCAGAAGTACGCGGTCTTCGCCGACGGCACGGAGGACAAGGTCGGCGACATGTCCGACCTGGAGGGCTACATGTACTGGCACAACGGCCACTTCTTCTACTCGTGCCACACCGTCTACGAGAGCAACGACGACCAGAAGTACATCGTCGACCTCCACTGACGGCGGCGCGCCGCGGGTCCGCCCACGGCGCGTCCGTACCCCCGCGCGCCCCCGGCGCGCACGGGTGCCCCGGAATTCCCGGGCGCCCGTGCCGCGTCGGGGGCGCGCTGTCATGGGGCAAGCGTGTACCTTCGCGTGCCTGGGCTCGTACCGCCCGGACGCGCGGTTGGGAGGGGCCGTCGCGCGGTATGCGTAGGGCAATGGGGGGCGGCGGGGACCGGGCCGCCCCGTGGAGGGGGTGTCCTGGATGGGGGTACGGCTCGTCGTCGTCGACGACCACCGGCTGCTCGCGGAGGCGCTGGCGTCGGCGTTGAAGCTGCGCGGGCACCGGGTGCTGGCCGCGTCGGCGCCGTCCGGCGGGGCGGCGGAGCTGGTGCTGGGCCGGTCGCCGGAGGTGTGCCTGTTCGGCACGGCGGCCCCGGCCGCGCCCGGCGCGTTCGAACCGGTGGCCCGGATCCGCCGGGAGCGCCCGGCGGTCGCGGTCGTGGTGCTGGGCCCGGTGCCCGATCCGCGCGGCATCGCGGCGGCCTTCGCGGCCGGCGCGTCCGGCTATGTGCGCCATGACGAGCGCATCGAGGGCGTGGAGCGGGCCATGGCCAAGGCTCGTGCGGGCGAGGTCGCCATCGCCCAGCCGCTGCTGCAGGGCGCCTTCGCCGAACTGCTCGATCCCGCCCAGCAGCCGGACGACGAGGGCGTGCGGCTGCTGGAGATGCTGACCCCGCGGGAGATCGAGGTGCTGGTGCGGGTCGCCGAGGGCGAGGACACCCGGCTGATCGCGGCGGGGATGCGGATAGCCCCGAGCACCGCGCGCACCCATGTGCAGCGGGTGCTGATGAAGCTCGGCGTCGGGTCCAGGCTGGAGGCGGCGGCGCTGGCCGCGCGCACCGGCCTGCTGGACCGGGCGGCGGCTCCCGGCCCGCGCTGAGGGCGCCACGGCGCTCCGGCGGGGAACCGCTCACGCATCTGTTCGTCTTTGTTTGGTTGTGCCCGAAACGGAGTCGCAGCCCCCTACTGACCAACGCGTCAACTTCACCCACGCCCGCGCATTGACTGCACTGTTGTGTCATGATTCATTGTGTGCGGTTCTGTTGGGTGATTGTGGTGTGAGGGGTCAGCAGGGTGAAGAAGACGACGACCCGGCTCGCGGACGGCCGTGAACTCATCTATTACGACGGGGACGTACGCCCCGGCGGCGCGGCCGCGCCCGTTCGCGACGCCGTCGACCGCCGCCCCCTGGAACCCGTCTCCACCCACTCCGAGCTGCGCGAGGACCGGCTGCTCGGCGACACCGTGGCCATCGCCTCGCACCGCCAGGGCCGCACCTACCACCCGCCCGCCGACGAGTGCCCGCTGTGCCCGTCGCGCGAGGGGCGGCTGAGCGAGATCCCCGACAGCGACTACGAGGTCGTCGTCTTCGAGAACCGCTTTCCCTCGCTCGCCGGCGACGCCGGGCGCTGCGAGGTCGTGTGCTTCACCTCCGACCACGACGCCTCCTTCGCCGACCTCACCGAGGACCGCGCCCGGCTGGTCCTCGACACCTGGACCGACCGCACCCTGGACCTCTCCCGGCTGCCCGGCGTCGTGCAGGTCTTCGCCTTCGAGAACCGGGGCAAGGAGATCGGCGTCACCCTCGGCCACCCGCACGGCCAGATCTACGGCTACCCGTTCGTCACCCCGCGCACCTCGCTCATGCTGGGCACCCTCGCCGCACACCGCGAGCGCACCGGCCGCAACCTCTTCGACGACGTCCTCGCCGACGAGACGGTCGACGGGACGGCCGACGGGACCTCCGACGCGGCCGCGGGCGGCAACCGGGTGGTGCTGGCCGCCGAGCACTGGGTGGCGTTCGTCCCGCACGCCGCCCACTGGCCCTACGAGGTGCACCTCTTCCCGCGCCGCCGGGTGCCGGACCTGCTCGCGCTCGACGAGGACGCGCGCGCCGAGTTCCCGGGCGTCTACCTGGAACTGCTGCGCCGCTTCGACCGGATCTTCGGCCCGGACCAGCCGCCCACCCCGTACATCTCCGGCTGGCACCAGGCGCCCTTCGGCATCCCCGAGCGACGCGAATTCGCCCTGCATCTGGAGCTTTTCACGATTCGCCGCACATCGGGCAAGCTGAAGTACCTTGCGGGGTCCGAGTCCGGTATGGGCGCCTTCATCAACGACGTCCCGCCGGAAGCCGCCGCACAGCGACTGCGAGAGGTAGCGAGCACGTGACCGAGAATCCCAGGAAGCTGCTGGTCACCGGAGGCGCCGGATACATCGGCGGGGTGGTGGCCGCCCGGCTGCTGAACGCCGGGCACCGGGTGACGGTGCTGGACGACCTGTCCACCGGCTTCCGCGCCGGGGTGCCGGACGGCGCCGACTTCGTCGAGGGACGGATCCAGGACGCCGCCAAGGTGCTCGACCCGAGCTTCGACGCGGTGCTGCACTTCGCCGCCTTCTCGCAGGTCGGCGAGTCCGTCGCGGACCCGGGCAAGTACTGGCGCAACAACGTCGGCGGCACCATGGACCTGCTGGACGCCATGCGCGACACCGGGGTGCGCACCCTCGTCTTCTCCTCCACCGCCGCCACCTACGGCGAACCGGCCTCCGTCCCCGTCACCGAGGACGCCGTCACCGCGCCCACCAGCCCGTACGGCGCCAGCAAGCTCGCCGTCGACCACATGATCGGCGCCGAGTGCGCTGCCCACGGCCTGGCCGCGGTGTCGCTGCGCTACTTCAACGTCGCGGGCGCGTACGGCGGCCAGGGCGAACGGCACGACCCCGAGTCGCACCTCATCCCGCTGGTCCTCCAGGTCGCCCAGGGCCGCCGCGAGGCCGTCGCCGTCTTCGGCGACGACTACCCGACGCCCGACGGCACCTGCGTGCGCGACTACATCCACGTCGCCGACCTCGCCGACGCCCACCTGCTCGCCCTCACCCACGCGGCGCCCGGCGAGCACCTGGTGTGCAACCTCGGCAACGGCAGCGGCTTCTCCGTCCGCGAGGTCATCGACACCGCCCGGCAGGTGACCGGGCACCCCATTCCCGAGACCGCGCAGCCGCGCCGGGCCGGCGATCCCGCCGTGCTCGTCGCCTCCGCGCAGCGCGCCCGCGACCTGCTCGGCTGGCAGCCCGTGCGCACCGATCTCGCCGACATCGTCCGCGACGCGTGGACCTTCGCCCAATCCCTTCGGGAGGACGCATGACCGACGGCCCCGGCACGACCGACGACCTCGGCATAGCCTTCAAGGACGCCTTCGGGCGCGACCCGGAGGGCTGCTGGTCCGCGCCCGGACGGGTCAACCTCATCGGCGAGCACACCGACTACAACGACGGCTTCGTGCTGCCCTTCGCCCTCGACCGGACCACCCGCGCCGCCGTCGCCCGCCGCGACGACGGACGGCTGCGGGTGCACTCCGCCGAGATGAGCGGCGGTGTCGTCGAACTCGCCCTGGACGACCTCGCCCCCGGCACCGACGCGGGCTGGGCCACCTACCCCGCCGCCGTGCTGTGGACACTGCGCGAGGCCGGCCACCCGGTCGGCGGCGCCGACATCCACTACACCAGCACGGTGCCGGTCGGCGGCGGCCTGTCCTCCTCCGCGGCCCTCCAGGTCGTCACCGCGCTCGCCCTCGCCGACCTGCACGGCGTCGAACTCCCGCGGCAGGAACTGGCGCTGCTGTGCCAGCGCTCGGAGAACACCTACGTCGGCGCGCCCGTCGGCGTCATGGACCAGACCGCCTCCGCGTGCTGCACCGACGGCCACGCCCTGCACCTCGACGTGCGCGGCCTGGTGCAGCGCCAGGTCCCGCTCGACCTCGCCGAGGCCGGCCTCGCGCTGCTCGTCGCCGACACCCGCGTCAAGCACGCGCACGCGGACGGCGCGTACGCGCGGCTGCGGTCCGGCTGCGAGGCGGCCGCGGCCGAACTCGGCCTCCCGGCGCTGCGGGACGTCCCCTTCGACGGCCTCGACACCGCGCTCGCCGCGCTCTCCGACGAGCGGCTGCGCCGCCTGACCCGGCACGTGGTGACCGAGAACCGGCGCGTCGAGGAGGTCGTCGCGCTGCTCGACGCCGGGCGTGTCGCCGACGTCGGACCCGTCCTGACGGCCGGCCACGCCTCGCTGCGGGACGACTTCCAGGTCTCCTGCCCCGAGCTGGACCTCGTGGTCGAGGCCGCGCTCGCCGGCGGCGCCCTCGGCGCCCGGATGACCGGCGGCGGCTTCGGCGGCTCCGCGGTCGTCCTGACCCCGGCGTCCGCGGCCCCCGCCGTGACCTCGGCGATCCTCGCGGCCCTCCCCGGCGCCCGCGTCTTCGCCGCCGCCCCCTCCCCAGGAGCCCACCGCCTGACCTGACGATGCCCCGCGGGGCCCTCGCTTCCGCGGTGCGCGTGCGGCGCGGGGGGCCCGTTCTGGGGCTGCGCGTGCCGCACGGGGCACCCGTTGTCAGGGGCGCGGGAACTGCGCTCCCCCAGAGCTTCGCCTGGGAGGTGCCCCCAGCCCCCACCGGGGCGCGGGTAGTCGACCGGCCCGAAGGGGCAATTCGCTCCTCCCCCAGAGCTCCGCCTGGGAGGTGCCCCCAGGACCACCGGCCGGTGGGGGTGGGCCGCGCAGTTTCCCGTGCCTCCGGTGCGCCCGGCGCGGTCAGCGCACCCCGCACACCCCGCGCCCCCGGCAGGCCGCCGCAGGGAAACCGTTTACCGAGCAGCCCAAGCCCCGCCCGGCAGGGCAAGTTGCGCCAAGACGGCGCCATTCCGCCGGGGAACCCCTACGCTTTTCCCACAACGCCGGTGGGGGCCGGCGTTCATCAGGGGGCGAGACGCAGGGATCCGGCCCCGTCCGCGGGCGGCGGCCCGCGGTACGGGACCGGGTCCCACGCGAGGCCCCGCCACTGGGGGAGTGCCGTACACCGGGAGTGGTGTCCGTGGGACGAATCCGCGTTCTCGTCGTCGATGACCACCGCATCTTCGCCGAGTCGCTCGCCGCCGCGCTCGCGGCGGAGTCAGACGTCGACGTGTCGGCGGCCGGCAGCGGCCCCGCCGCACAGCGCTGCCTCGACCGGGCAGCGGTCGACGGCCGCCGTTACGACGTACTGCTGGTCGACGCCGATCTGGGCACCGCGCCGCGCGGCCGCCCGGCGCTGGCGTCCGTACCGCCGCCGTCCGCGCTGCGCGCGGCCGAGCCGCGCGATCCGGTGCTGGACGGGCTCGCGCTGGTCGAGCGGGTGCAGGCCGAGCATCCGGGGACGCGCACGGTCGTGCTGGCCGAGCGCGACGACCCGCACCGCGCCGCCTGCGCGCTGCAGGCGGGGGCGTCCGGGTGGGTCGCCAAGGACTGCTCGCTGTCGCGGCTGCTGGCCGTGGTGCGCGGGGTGCTGCGGGACGAGACGCATCTGCCGCCCGCGCTGCTGACCGGGGTGCTGCGGGAGCTGACCGCGGCCCGGCGGCACCGCACCGAGAGCGAGCAGCTGGTGGAGTCGCTGACGCCGCGCGAGCAGGAGGTGCTGCGCTGCATGGTGGCGGGGCTGGGCCGCAAGGCGGTCGCCGAGCGGCTGTTCCTGTCCCCGCACACGGTGCGCACCCATATGCAGAACGTGCTGGGCAAGCTGGGCGTGCACTCCACGCTGGCGGCCGTGGCGCTGGCCCGGCGGGCCGGGGTGGGGCCGGTGGAGCTGGCCGCCTCAGGTGGGGATGTTGTCGAACGGCGCGGTCAGCTGTCGTAGCAGGCCCGCGAGTTCCGCCCGCTGGGCCTGGGTCAGCTCGCCCAGGATGGAGCGTTCCTGGGCGAGCAGGCCGGCCAGGGCCCGGTCGGCGCGGTCCTGTCCGGCGGGGGTGAGCCGGACGAGTACCCCGCGCCGGTCGGAGGGGTCGGGGAGCCGCTCCACGAGCCGCTTCTCGGCGAGCCGGTCGATCCGGTTGGTCATCGTGCCGGATGTGACGAGGGTCTGTGTGAGCAGTTGCCCCGGTGAGAGCTGATACGGCGTCCCGGCCCGCCGCAGCGCGGTGAGGACGTCGAACTCCCAGGGCTCCAGCCCGATCTCCGCGAACGCCAGCCGCCGGGCGCGGTCCAGGTGCCGCGCGAGCCTGCTGACCCGGCTGAGCACTTCGAGCGGTTCGACGTCGAGGTCGGGGCGCTCTCGGCGCCATGCAGCGACCAGCCGGTCGACCTCGTCCTCCATGGAGATCAGTGTAGTAGGTCTGTCGATATGAAGTCTCTTGACATCAAGATATCCCCGGGTGGAGCCTGGAACCGGAGAGATGAACCTCGCGCTCCGTTTCGGCAGCGGTTCCGTACCACCCAGGGAGTACGAACGATGCACGCAAGCCCGACGTGGGATCCCCACCAGTATCTCCACCATTCCGCCCACCGCACCCGCCCGTTCCTCGACCTCCTCCACCGGATTCCGGAACTGCCCGGCGGCGGCTCCCCGCGGATCGCCGACATCGGCTGCGGGCCCGGCAACGTCACCGCGCTGCTCGCCGACCGCTGGCCCGCCGCCCGCGTCACCGGCTTCGACAACTCCGCCGAGATGCTGTCCGCCGCGCAGCAGTACGCCGGGCCCACCGCCGGCGGCGGCACCCTAGACTTCCGCCGGGCCGACGCCGCCGACTGGACGCCCGACGAGCAGTACGACCTGATCGTCTCCAACGCGGCGCTCCAGTGGGTGCCCGGCCACGCCGACCGCTTCGGCGACTGGCTCGACCACCTCGCGCCCGGCGGCACCCTGGCCTTCCAGGTGCCGGGCAACTTCACCGCGCCCAGCCACGCGCTGCTCGCCGAGCTGTGCGAGTCCCCGCGCTGGCGCGACCGCCTCGACGACCACGGCCGCCGCTACGTCCACATCCTCAGCCCCGCCGGCTACCTGGAGCACCTGACGGAGCTGGGCTGCGCGCAGGTGGACGTCTGGGAGTCGACGTACGTGCAGCTCCTCCAGGGCGAGGACCCGGTGCTCGACTGGACCAAGGGCACCGCCCTGCGCCCGGTGCTGACCGCGCTGGACGGCGATCCGGCCGCCGTCCGCGAGTTCGTCGGGCAGTACCGCGACCTGCTGCGCAAGGCCTACCCGCCGGGCCCGCACGGCACGGTCTTCCCCTTCCGCCGCATCTTCGCCGTCGCCCGCACGCCCGCACGCTGACCGGCGGGGCCGGGTCCCGTCGCCCGAGGGGGTGCGGGGCCCGGCCGGCGCGGGGTCACAGCGTCAGGAACGCCCCGGCCAGCAGCGCCGCGCCGAGCCCGCCGAGTGTCCAGGCGGTGCGGTACGCGCGCAGGCCGGCCGCCGTCACCATCGCGGCGAGCAGCAGCGCGCCGCCCAGCGGCACCCACGCCCACAGCACCCCGCCCCAGCCGGCCCGCACCACGGTGTCGGTGCCGGGCTCGACGGCGACCGGGATCCGCGCCCCCGTGGTGTGCCGGATCGGCAGGCTGATGGTGACCTCCGGCCGCGCCACGGCGGTGCCCTTCGGCGCGAAGGGGCCCGTGCAGGTGGAGTCGCCGCAGTCGGTCAGGGTCATCGTGCCGTGCTCGCGGCCCTTGGTGAGCATCACGTGCTGCGCGGTCCGCCAGGAGTCCCAGGCGCCGGACACCAGCAGCAGCGCCGCGACGAGCGCGACGGCCACCACTCGGGCCAGCCGCGCCGGGCCCCTGGCACCCTCCGCCGCACGGCGGGAGCGGCTCCGTTCGACCATGCGGGCGATCCTTGGCCATGGTGTGCCGCCGGGTCAACTCCCGGTCGGCGGTCCGTGGTCCGTCAGTTGTTGTACGTGCTCTGCGCCCGCTCCAGGCCCTCGCCGACGAGCGCCTCGACCGCGTCGGCGGCGCGGTCCACGAACCACTCCAGCTCCTTGCGCTCGGTCGAGGAGAAGTCCTTCAGCACGAAGGCCGCCACGTCCATGCGCCCCGGCGGGCGGCCGATCCCGGCCCGCACCCGCAGGTAGTCCGGGCCCATCGCCTTGGTGAGCGACTTCAGCCCGTTGTGCCCGTTGTCGCCGCCGCCGAGCTTGAGCCGCAGCGTCGGGTACGGGATGTCCAGCTCGTCGTGGACGGCGACGATCTGCTCGGTCGGCACCTTGTAGAAGTCCCGCAGCGCGGTGACCGGGCCGCCGGACAGGTTCATGAACGACATCGGCTTGACCAGCACCACCCGGCGGCTCAGCGGTCCGGGCGGGCCGATGCGGCCCTCGAGGACCTGGGCCTGCGCCTTGCCGGAGCGCTTGAAGGAGCCGCCCATGCGGGAGGCCAGCAGGTCGGCGACCATGAAGCCGATGTTGTGCCGGTTCCCGGCGTACTCGGGGCCCGGGTTGCCGAGCCCGGCCACCAGCCAGGGCGCTGTGCTGTCGCTCATCGAGTCTCCATGGGGTGCGGGGGTCCCGCCCGGCACGGACCGGGGGGACAGACACGGCCGCCGCCGTACCCCGGGACAGGGTACGGCGGCGGGCCGCGGTGTCAGGCTCAGGCCTCTTCTGCGGCGGCTTCCTCGGCGGTCTCGCCCTCGGCGGCCTCGGCGGTCTCGGCCTCCTCCTCGCCCTCCTCGGGGGCTTCCTCGACCTGGGCGGCGACGACCTGGATCACCACGGCGTCCTCGTCGACGGCCAGCGTGACGCCCTTGGGCAGCGCGATGTCCTTGGCCAGGACGGAGGCGCCGGCCTCCAGGCCCTCGACGCTGACGGTGACGCCCTCGGGGATGTGGGTCGCCTCGGCCTCGACGGGCAGCGCGGCCAGCACGTGCTCCAGCAGGTTGCCGCCGGGGGCCAGCTCGCCCTCCGCGGTCACCGGGATCTCGACGTTGACCTTCTCGCCGCGCTTGACCGACAGCAGGTCGACGTGCTCCAGGAAGCCCTTGATCGGGTCGCGCTGCACGGCCTTGGGGATGACCAGCTCGGACTTGCCGTCGATGTCCAGCGAGATCAGGACGTTCGCGGTGCGCAGCGCGAGCAGCAGCTCGTGGCCGGGGACGGAGACGTGCTTGGGCTCGGCGCCGTGGCCGTAGATGACGGCGGGGACCTGGTTGGCGCGGCGGATACGGCGCGCGGCGCCCTTGCCGAACTCGGTGCGCAGAGCGGCAGGGATCTTGACCTCGGACATGAGGTTCACTCCTCGTGGTGGCAGACGGTACGGTCGCCCGGCCCCGACGGGCCGATCCACGGTTACGAGGAGCGCGTCGATAACGGAGCCGGATTCCGGACCGCGTCAGACGCGTCCGGGGCCTCCCTCGCCGAGCAACGCGGATAGCGTAACCGGCGGGAAGGCCCCGGACGAAATCGATCACCGAGCGCGGGCGTACCGATTCTGCGGCCGCCCGCGCCGGATCAGTGCGCTTCCTCGAACAGGCTCGTGACCGAGCCGTCCTCGAAGACCTCGCGGACCGCGTTGGCGATGGTCGGCGCCATCGACAGCACGGTGATCTTGTCGAGGTCCAGCTCCGCCGGGGTCGGCAGGGTGTCGGTCAGGATGAACTCGCTGACCTTGGAGTTCTTCAGCCGGTCGGCGGCCGGACCGGACAGCACACCGTGCGTGGCGGTCACGATGACGTCCTCCGCGCCGTTGGCGAAGAGCGCGTCCGCGGCGGCGCAGATGGTGCCCGCGGTGTCGATCATGTCGTCGACCAGCACGCACACCCGGCCCTCGACGTCGCCGACGACCTCGTGGACGGTCACCTGGTTGGCGACGTCCGGGTCGCGGCGCTTGTGCACGATGGCCAGCGGCGCGCCGAGCCGGTCGCACCAGCGGTCGGCGACGCGCACCCGGCCGGCGTCCGGGGAGACGACGGTGAGCTTGTCCCGGTCGACCTTGGCGCCGACGTAGTCCGCCAGTACCGGCAGCGCGAACAGGTGGTCCACCGGCCCGTCGAAGAAGCCCTGGATCTGGTCGGTGTGCAGGTCGACGGTGAGGATCCGGTCGGCGCCCGCGGTCTTGAACAGGTCGGCGATCAGCCGCGCGGAGATCGGCTCACGGCCGCGGTGCTTCTTGTCCTGCCGCGCGTAGCCGTAGAAGGGGACGATCACGGTGATGCTGCGTGCCGACGCCCGCTTCAGGGCGTCCAGCATGATCAGCTGCTCCATGATCCACTGGTTGATCGGCCGGGTGTGGCTCTGGATCAGAAAGCAGTCGGCGCCGCGCGCCGACTCCTGGAACCGCACGTAGATCTCGCCGTTGGCGAAGTCGAAAGCCTTGGTCGGCACCAGCTCGACGCCGAGTTCCCGTGCCACCGCCTCCGCCAGATCGGGGTGGGCGCGGCCGGAGAAGAGCATCAGCTTCTTCTCACCGGTCGTCTTGATCCCGGTCACTGCACCGTCTCCTTGGTGTTCGACTGGTGTTCGACACAGCGACACCCGGATGCGGGCGTGCTGGCGGAATTGTGTGCACCCCACACGGTACGCCCCCTCCGGCGCATGTGTGCACCTCGGAGCGGCCGATGAGACAGCCCTCACTCACCCGCCGCTCGCATGTGCGACGGCGGGTGTTCGCCCTGCCGAAACGGCAGGTGGGTGTGGGTGGTGTGGGGGAGGCGGGAGAGGGGAAAGGGCCGCGGCTCAGTCGTCCGAGTGGGTCTCGTGGGCCCGCTGCGCGGCCTCGGCGGCGGCGCTGCCCGGACGCTTGCGGGCGACCCAGCCCTCGATGTTGCGCTGCTGCCCGCGGGCCACCGCGAGCGAGCCGGCCGGCACGTCCTTGGTGATCACCGAGCCGGCCGCGGTGTAGGCGCCGTCGCCGACCACCACGGGCGCCACGAACATGTTGTCCGACCCGGTCTTGCAGTAGCTGCCGATCGTGGTGTGGTGCTTGGCCTCGCCGTCGTAGTTCACGAAGACGCTGGCGGCGCCGATGTTGGTGTGGTCGCCGATCGTCGCGTCGCCCACGTAGCTCAGGTGCGGCACCTTGGTGCCCTCGCCGATCGAGGCGTTCTTCATCTCGACGTACGTCCCCGCCTTGGCGCCCCTGCCGAGCCGGGCGCCGGGGCGCAGGTACGCGTACGGGCCGACGTTCGCCTGCGGGCCGATCTCGGCCTCCTGGGCGACGGTGTTGGACACCCGGGCGCCCTCGCCGACGACGGTGTCGGTCAGCGTGCAGTTCGGGCCGACCTCCGCGCCCGCCGCCACCCGGGTGGCGCCCAGCAGCTGGGTGTTGGGGTGGATCACCGCGTCGGGCTCCAGGACCACGCCCGCGTCCAGCCAGGTCGAGGCGGGGTCGACGACCGTCGCGCCGTCCAGCATCGCCTGGTGCAGCAGCCGGTCGTTGAGCACCCGGCGGGCCTCGGCGAGCTGCACCCGGTTGTTGACCCCGGCGATCTCCCGGTGGTCGGCGGCGGTCCAGGCGCCGACCCGGTGGCCGGCCCCGCGCAGGATCGCCAGGGTGTCGGTCAGGTACTCCTCGGCCTGCGAGTTGTCCGTGGTGATCTTGGTGAGGGCCTCGGCGAGCAGCGCGGCGTCGTACGCGTAGACACCGGAGTTGATCTCGGTGATCGCCTGCTGGTCCGGGGAGGCGTCCTTCTGCTCCACGATCGCGGCGACCTGGCCGTCCGTCACGTCCCGCACGATGCGGCCGTATCCGGTGGGGTCGGGCACGTGGGCGGTGAGCACGGTCACCGCGTTGCCGTCCGCCTGGTGCGCGGACACCAGTGTGGCCAGTGTGCTCGCGGTCAGCAGCGGGGTGTCGCCGTAGGTCACCACGAGGGTGCCCTCGGGGGTGGCGCCGCGCCGGGCCAGCTCCTCCAGGCCGGTACGGACCGCGTGCCCGGTGCCGTTCTGCTCCGCCTGCACGGCCGTCAGCGCGTCCGGGTCGGCGGCCGCGAGGTGCTCGGTGACCTGCTCGCGCCCGTGGCCCACGACCACCAGCAGCTGCTCGGGGTCCAGCTCGCGCGCGGCGGCGACCACATGGCCGAGCAGGGAGCGGCCGCAGATCGGGTGCAGCACCTTCGGGGTGGCCGACTTCATGCGCGTCCCCTCACCCGCGGCGAGGACGACGACGGCAGCCGGACGTGTGGGGCTCACAGGGAGAACTCCTGGGCTTTCGGGAGCGGGACTCCCGCAGAATACCCAGGCCGTCCGGGACGGGCCATCCGCTGCTCCGCGCATCCGCCCGGCACGGTTCACCGCGCACCTGCTCCGCCGCCAGGACTCGAACCCGGACTTAAGGCACCAAAAGCCCCAGTGCTGCCATTACACCACGGCGGATCAACTCGGCCTCCCCGTCGATCAGGCCGGGGCGGCGAGCCGGTCGCTCCCATCATGCCGCACCGGGCATGGTGCACGCGACGGAGATCAGGGTAAGCATCGATCGGTGCCCGCCCGACTGCCCGCCCGACACGGTCCTGTCGTCCACGGGGCGCCGCTGCAATACTTACGGCAGCGTAGGTTACGCGTAACCGCTGATTGCAGCCCCCACTTCCATCCGACAGGGACAGACATGACCACACAGACAGACGTGAGGCCCGAGTCCCGGGAGCCGGATCCCGGGACGACAGGACAGGAGCCGCCGAGCGCCACCCGCGGTGGCGAGAACAAGCGCTCGATCGAGCAGATCGCGCTGCTGCTGTTCATCTGCATCCCCTTCGTGGCGCTGGTCGCCGCGGTGCCGCTGGCCTGGGGACGCGGGATGAGCTGGCTCGACCTGGGCCTCATGGTGGGCATGTACTTCCTGGGCTGTCACGGCATCACCGTCGGCTTCCACCGGCACTTCACGCACAGCTCGTTCAAGGCCAACCGCCCGCTGAAGATCGCGCTGGCCATCGCCGGCTCGATGGCCGTCGAGGGCCCGATCGTGCGCTGGGTCGCCGACCACCGCAGGCACCACAGGTTCAGCGACGCCGAGGGCGACCCGCACAGCCCCTGGCGCTACGGCGAGACGCTGCCGGCCCTGCTCAAGGGCCTGTGGTGGGCGCACATGGGCTGGCTCTTCGACGAGGAGCAGACCCCGCAGCAGAAGTACGCCCCCGACCTGATCAAGGACCCGGCGATCCGCCGCATCTCCCGCGACTTCTGGCTGTGGACGGCGCTGTCGCTCCTCATCCCGCCGGTCGTCGGCGGCCTGGTCACCATGTCGTGGTACGGCGCCTTCACCGCGTTCTTCTGGGGTTCGCTCGTTCGGGTGGCGCTGCTGCACCACGTGACCTGGTCGATCAACTCCATCTGCCACGCCGTCGGCAAGCGCCCGTTCAAGTCCCGTGACCGCTCCGGCAACGTGTGGTGGCTGGCCGTCCTGTCCTGCGGCGAGTCCTGGCACAACCTGCACCACGCCGACCCCACCTGCGCCCGGCACGGCGTGCTGCGCGGCCAGATCGACTCCAGCGCCCGCATCATCCGCTGGTGCGAGATGGCCGGCTGGGCGACCGACGTGCGCTGGCCCACCGCCGACCGGATCGCCGCCCGGCGTAAAGAAGACGTAAGCGAAGCGGCATGATGGAGGCGTGAGCGACGGCAGACAGCGCAGGGCGACGACGGCCGGCCGGACGACGGCGGCCCGCGGATCCGCCGAGGCCGCCGCCCCGGCCCCCTCGGGACCGACCGCACGCCGCACCCGCCGGGTCCGGATGACCGGCAAGGAACGCCGCGAGCAGCTCCTGGACGTGGGCCGCACGCTGTTCGCCGAGCGGGGCTACGAGGCCACCTCGGTCGAGGAGATCGCCCACAAGGCCGGGGTGTCCAAGCCCGTGGTCTACGAGCACTTCGGCGGCAAGGAAGGCCTGTACGCCGTGGTGGTCGACCGCGAGATGCGCCGGCTGCTGGACATGGTCACCGGCGCGCTCACCGGCGGCCACCCGCGCGAGCTGCTGGAGCAGGCCGCCTTCGCGCTGCTGGACTACATCGAGCGCTTCACCGACGGTTTCCGCATCCTGGTGCGCGACTCGCCCGTCGCGCAGTCCACCGGCACCTTCGCCTCGCTCATCAGCGACATCGCCACCCAGGTCGAGGACATCCTCGGCCACGAGTTCAAGCAGCGCGGCTTCGACCCCAAGCTCGCCCCGATGTACGCCCAGGCGCTCGTCGGGATGGTCGCGCTGACCGGCCAGTGGTGGGTCGAGGTGCAGCGCCCGAAGAAGTCCGAGGTCGTCGCCCACCTGGTCAGCCTGTCCTGGAACGGGCTGTCGGGTCTGGAGCCCCGGCCCCGGCTGGTCGGCCACCGCAAGAGCTGACGGATCCGCCGCGACGCGAGGGGAGCCGCCCCCGGCACGTGCCGGGAGCGGCTCCCCTTCCGTTCGTCCGGGCGGGTGTCAGCCGGTGTTGCGCAGACCCGCCGCGACACCGTTGACGGTGAGCAGCAGGGCGCGCGACAGCAGCGGGTCCGGCTCCTCACCGCGCGCGGCCGCCTCGCGCTGCCGGGCCAGCAGCGTGACCTGGAGGTACGAGATCGGGTCCAGGTACTGGTCGCGGATCCGGAAGGTCTGCGCCAGCACCGGGCTCGCCGCGAGCAGCTCGGACTCGCCGGTCAGCCGCAGCACCTCGCGCACCGTCAGCTCGTGCTCGGCCTCGATGGCCTCGAAGACGTGCTTGAGGTCGTCGGGGACGAGCGAGTCGACATAGTGGCGGGCGATCCGCAGATCGGTCTTGGCCAGCGTCATCTCGACGTTGGACAGGAAGTTGCGGAAGAAGTGCCACTGCCCGAACGCCTCGTCCAGCACCCCGTCCAGCCCCGCCTCACGGGCCGCCTTCAGGCCCGAGCCGACGCCGTACCAGCCGGGGACGATCTGCCGGGACTGCGTCCAGCCGAAGACCCACGGGATCGCCCGCAGGCCGTCGAGCCCGGCGCCGGAGTCCGGGCGGCGGGACGGGCGCGAGCCCAGGTGCAGCTCGCCGAGCTGGTCGACCGGGGTGGAGGCGAAGAAGTACTTCGGCAGGTCCGGGTCGTCGACGAGCTTGCGGTAGGCGCCGTTCGCCGCCTCCGAGACGATGTCCATCGCCGCGTCCCAGCGCGCCAGCGCCTCGTCGGACTGCCGCGGCGCGGTGTGCAGCGCGGACGCCTGCAGCGTCGCGGCGACGGTCAGCTCCAGGTTCTCCCGGGCCAGCGACGGGATCAGGTACTTGTCGGAGATGACCTCGCCCTGCTCGGTCACCTTGATCTCGCCCTCCAGGGTGCCCCACGGCTGCGCGAGGATCGCGGTGTGCGAGGGGCCGCCGCCGCGGCCGACGGTGCCGCCGCGGCCGTGGAAGAGCCGCAGCCGCACGCCGTGCCGGTGCGCCACGTCGCGCAGCCGGCGCTGCGCCCGGTGGATCTCCCACTGCGAGGTCGTGATGCCGCCGAACTTCGAGGAGTCGGAGTAGCCGAGCATGACCTCCTGCACGTCCCCGCGCAGCGACACCAGCCGCCGGTAGGACGGGTCGGACAGCATCTCGTCCAGCAGCTTGTCGGCGATCTTCAGCTCGACGGTCGTCTCCAGCAGCGGCACGATGCCGATCTTGGCGACCCCCGCGTGCAGGTCGATCAGCCCGGCCTCGCGCGCCAGCACCGCGGCCGCGAAGACGTCGTCGGAGCCGAAGCACATCGAGATGATGTACGACTCCATCACCTCGGGGCCGAAGCGCTCGAACGCCTCGCGCATCGTGTGGAAGACGCCGAGGGTCTTGGCGCCCGCGGCGTCCAGCGGCGCCGGGGTCGGGGCCAGCGGGCGGCGCGAGCGCAGCTCCTTGGCGAGCAGCTTGCGCCGGTAGTCGCGCGGCATGTCGGCGTAGCGCCAGGACTCCTCGCCGAGCCGGTCGAAGAGCTGGCCCAGCGCGTGGTGGTGGGCGTCCGCGTGCTCGCGCACGTCCATCGTGGCGAGCTGCAGGCCGAAGGCGGACAGGGTGCGGACGGTGCGGTCCACCCGGCCCTCGGCGATCAGGCCGCCGCGGTGCGCGCGCAGCGAGTCCTGGATCAGCTGGAGGTCGGTGAGCAGCGCGGCCGTGCCGAGGTAGTCCCGGCCGGGTACGTGCGGGGTGCCGGTGGCCAGCCGCTCACGGGTGTTGATGAGCTTCTGCCGGATGCAGGTCGCCTTGAGGCGGTAGGGCTCCTCGGCGTTCAGCCGCTTGTAGCGCGGGCTGATCTCGGGCAGCGCGACCAGGTCGGTGGCCAGCGAGTCGAGCAGCTCGTCGCTCGCGCCGGAGTTGCGGATCGAGTTGGACAGGGCGCCGCGCAGGGCGTCGACCAGCTCCAGGGCGTCGGTGATGCCGTGCTCGTGCTGGAGGATCAGCACGTCCCAGGTGACCTCGGGGGTGACGTTGGGGTTGCCGTCCCGGTCGCCGCCGATCCAGGTGCCGAAGGTCAGCGGGCGGGTCTCCGGCGGCAGCGGCACCCCGACCCGCTCCAGCTCCGCGGCCAGGTCCTCCAGCACGTCGCCGACCGCGACGGCGTGCAGCTCGTCGAGGTAGTAGATCGCGTTGCGCGCCTCGTCGGCCGGCTCCGGGCGGACCACCCGCAGCTCGTCGGTCTGCCACAGCAGGTCGATGCTCTCGGCCAGCCGCAGGTCGGCGCGCCGCCGGTCACCCGTGCTGCCCTCGCCGTTGCCGTGCCCGTCCTCCAGCAGCTCGGCGATACGGCGCAGCTTGTTCAGCACCGAGCGGCGGGCCGCCTCGGTGGGGTGCGCGGTGAAGACGGGACGGACGTTGAGGTTGCGGACCGTCTCGCGTACGTGCTCGGGGTCGCCGTCCTTGAGCAGGTCGGCGGTCTGGGCGAGCAGGCCGCCCTCGGCCGCGCGCCGCGACCGCAGCTCGCGCCCGCGGTGCACCTGCTCGGTGACGTTGGCGAGGTGGAAGTAGGTGGAGAAGGCGCGCACCAGCTTCGCGGCCGTCTCCAGGTCGGTGTCGCCGAGCAGTGCCGCGGCGGCCTCCCCGTCGCTTCGGGTCAGTGCGCGGACCTTCTCGACGAGATCGAGGAGTTCCTGCCCCTCCTGGCGCACCAGCGTGCCGCCCAGCAGGTCTCCCAGGCGGCGGATGTCGGCACGGAGGGCGGAACTGCTGGCGGTACTGCTGTCCGGGGCGGTGTCGGCGCTGCTCACAGGTGCGGCTCCTTGTGCAGGGGTGTGTGGACGGCGTACTCGCGGACCGCGCTGTCCGGCCGTTCCAGGATAGGTCGCGGCCCGCCCGGCGAGACGCCCAGCCCACGTGCCGGACACCGGGCGTCCGCCACGGCCCCCCGTCCGGGCCGCTCCGCCGCGCACCCGGGGCCGTTCACGGGCCCCGGGTGCGCGGTCGCGGTGCGCGGCTGGTACGTGCCCGGTACGTCCGGGCGCCCACCGCCTACGCTGGACGCCATGAGTACGACGGGGGCGCACGTACCGGACGACGGCGCCGGAGGAGGCGCGGCAGGCGACACGGCGGCACCGGTGCTGCTCCCCGCCGGCTGGTGGTGGTGGCAGCGGCGGCGCAGCTTCCTGCTCGACGCGACCCTGGCCGCGGTCTCCGCGATCGAGTGCGCCTTCGAGGGCGGCACCTTCGCCGACCGGATTGGCGTCCCCGCCTTCCTCGGCGCGCTCGTGGGCGTCCTGGTCGGCGGCGTGCTGCTGCTCCGGCGCCGCTGGCCGGTCGCGGTCGTGCTCGTCGGCATAGCCATGACGCCCGCGCAGACCGGATTCCTGCTCTCCCTCGTCGGCCTCTACACCCTCGCCGCCTCCGAGGTGCCGCGCCGCATCACCGCCGCGCTGGCCGGGATGAACGGTTTCGGCACGATGCTGGTCGCCGTCATCCAGTTCCAGGACAACCTCGACACCTCCGACGACGGCAGCGCGCTGCGGATGCCCGTCACCCTCTTCGTCTCCATCCTCATGGCGCTCGGCCTCACCGGGCCGCCCGTGCTCCTCGGCCTCTACGTCCGCGCCCGGCGCCGGCTCGTGGAGAGCCTGCGCGAGCGGGCCGACGGCCTGGAACGCGAACTCGAACTGCTCGCCGAGAAGGCGGCGGAACGCGCCGAGCGCGCTCGGGCGGAGGAGCGCACCCGCATCGCGCGCGACATGCACGACGTCGTCGCGCACCGGGTGAGCCTGATGGTCGTGCACGCCGCCGCGCTCAAGGCCGTCGCCCTCAAGGACCCGCACAAGGCCTCCGCCAGCGCGGAGCTGCTCGGCGACATGGGACGGCAGGCGCTCACCGAGCTGCGCCAGATGCTGGGGGTGCTGCGCACCTCGGAAGCCGCCGCGCCCGCCGCCCCCGCCGCGCCCGTCCCGGACCGGCCCGCCTCCCGGGAGGAGGAAGAGGGCCCGACGCTGGCCCGCCTCGCCGCACTGGTGGAGGAGTCCCAGGCGGCGGGCATGGGGGTCGAGCTGACCGTCGAGGGCGCGAAGCGCCCCTGCGGGGCGCGCATCGAGGCCACCGTCTACCGGGTGGTCCAGGAAGCCCTCACCAACGTCCGCAAGCACGCGGTGGGCGCCAGCGCGGTCGTCCGCCTCGCCTACCGCGACGCCGAGGTCGCCGTCCTCATCACCAACGGCCCCTCCGACGGCACCCCCCAGACCGCCCTCCCCGGCAGCGGCCACGGCCTGACCGGCATGCGCGAACGCGTCACCTCCCACGGCGGCGGCTTCGCCGCCGGCCCCACCCCCGACGGCGGCTTCCGCGTCTCGGCGATGGTCCCCCTCCGGAGCGCCTGACCTTCCCACGAGGCGATCCGGCCCGGTTGGCGGGAGCTGAGGGGCTGCGCGCTCAGCCACATCGTGGCGGATGTTCCCGCGAGGACGGTGGGGGGCAGCCGGTGGGGCGAGGGGGCGCGAGGAACTGCGCGCCAAGCCCCCACTCGCGGACGGCCCCGCGACAACCGGCGGATGCACCCCGGGGGGCTTGGGGGCGCGAGGAACTGCGCGCTCAGCCATATCGCGGCGGATGTTCCCGCGAGGACGGTCCGGGGCAGTCGGCGGGGCTGAGGGGCGCGGGGAACTGCGCGCTCAGCCACATCGTGGCGGATGTTCCCGCGACAACCGGCGGATGCACCCCGGGGGGCTTGGGGGCGCGGGGAACTGCGCGCCAAGCCCCCACCCGCGGACGGCCCCGCGACAACCGGCGGACGCACCCCGCGGGGTAGCAGCGTCCGGCGCGGCAGCGGTAGCAGCAGGGAGCCCGAGGGCGCAGCCCTCAGGAGGGGGCGGGGCCCGGGGGTCGCGGGTCACGGCCGGTCAGCGCGGCCAGCGCGCTGCGCACCCTCGCGAAGTGTGCCCTCAGCTCATCGCGTCGCACCTCGTGCTCCCGCAGCGCCCGCTCGCTCTCCCTGCGCACCCTCTCCTCATGGGCCCGCGCTCGCGCGAGCACGGCCGCGGCCCGCCGCTCCGCCTCCGCCTCCCGGGCGCGCAGCGCCTCCTCCGCGGCGGCGCGCTCGCGGTGCGCCGCGTCGAGACGCCGCTCGGCGTCGGCGAGCAGCTCGCCGAGCCGGCTGTCGGCCCCGGCCTCGCGTTCGGCGAGCTCACGCTCCAGCGTGTCCAGCCGGGTGCGCCGCTCCTGCTCGCCCTCCGCGGCGCCGCGTTCCGCGTCCTGCCGTACGGTCTCCAGCGTGCGGCCGGCCTCGCCGCGTACCGCTTCGGCCTCGGCGCGCGCCTGGCCGAGGATGTCGGCGGCCCGCGCGCACGCCGCGTCGAGCATCCGCTCGGTCTCGTCCTCCGCGGCGGCGAGCCGTGCGGACGCGGCGGCGCGGGACTCGTCCTGGAGGGTGCGCCGCGCGGTCTCCGCGGCGTCCCGCGCGTACTGCGCCTCGGCCTCGGCCCGTTCGCGTACGGCCGCGGCCTCCTCCTCGACGAGCCGCACCAGTTCCTGCGCGCCGGGGCCGAGCGCGTCGAAGGCGGAGGACGGCAGCGCGTCGAACTGCGCGCGCAGCGCGGCGTGCTCGGCCTCCATCTCGGTGGCGAGTTCGCTGAGCCTGGTGGCCCGCTCCCATGCGGCGTCGCGGTCCTCGGAGAGTTCTTCGAGGAAGCGGTCGACCTGCTCGGGCCGGTAGCCGAGGCCGCGCCCGCGCACCCGCCGGACGGGCCCGGCGCCCACGTCCACGCCCGCGCCCGCGCCTGCCGGAGGAGTCCCCGCCGATGCGGTCGTGTCGCTGCTCATGCGTCTGCTCCTTCGCCGCCGCCGCTCGTCCCGCGCTCCGCTGCCGCGCCCATCTCCTCTTTATGGCTTATGTCCGAATTCTAGAAGGTGGGGTGCGCGGAGCGCGCGTCTCCTTCGCGCATCCGGGCACCGGACCTCACCAGTACCCCTACCCGGAAAACGGCGGGGGCCGGGCGGGAAGGCCCGAAAGCCTTCCCGCCCGGCCCCCGGCGGCAAGCCGCCGCCGTGCCGTGACGTCCGCCGCTACAGCAGCCCGTCCCACATCTGCTCGATGAGCACCGACCACCAGTTGTCGGGCGAGGCGATGGCCGCCGGGTCCTGCGCGGCCAGCTGCGCCTGGAAGTCCACCGTCCAGTGCCCGGCCTGCTCGGGCGTGAGCCCGATCCGCAGCCGCCACATCCGTCCGAGCAGGGCCATGCAGCGGGCGAACTCCGGCAGGCTCGAATTCACGAACTGCGGTGCCGCGGGCGGCGATCCGGCCGGACCCCCCTCCAGCGGCAGCGCCACGATCTGCGCGGTGCCGTACTGCACGCACAGCTGGCGCCCGAAGTCGTTGCCCATCACCAGGTACGAGCCCGCGTCCGCGGTCGGCTGCACGCCGCGCGCGGCGGCCAGCTCGGCGAGCGTCGGCACCGGCTGGCCCGGCTGCGCCTGCGCCCAGAAGAACGGCCCGAAGTCCATCGGCAGCCCGGCCCACATCAGGGTCTGCGCCACGATGTCGGGGACGCCCTGCCGGGAGACGGTGCGCTGGTCGAAGCGGAAGACGCCCTGCGGGCCGAACGCGCCCGCCAGCTCCTGTCCGATCACGTCGAGCCCGACCGGCGGCACCCGCAGCACCGTGTGCGCGTCGGGCATCGGCACCCGCTGCGGCTGCGGGCGCGCGGGCGCGCCCGCCACCTGGTGCAGCTCGCCCTGGTGCGTCAGCAGGTGCTGGACGCCCTGGCGGCGGCTCGCGTGGTCCCGGCCGTAGGGGGCGGTGTGGCTGATCCGCACCTGCGGCCAGGTCTCGCGGATCATCCGCGTGCAGTAGCCGCCGGGCAGGTCGCAGGACTCCAGCTCGGTGTGCAGTTCGAGCACCTGCTCGGGGCGCACGCCCGCCGACCGCAGCTCGTGCAGGATCTGCCACTCCGGATGCGGGGTGCCTGGCGCCGAGCGCCGGATCATCTGCTGCTCGCTGCCGTCGGCGCCGCGGTAGCGCAGCACCGCCATGTAGCCGGGACCCACCGTCGGCACCCCTGCGTTCGGCTGCGGATAGCCGTACGCGGGCGCGGGCGCGGGCGGCGGCGTGCCGGTGCCCGCGGCGAAGGGGGCCGGGGGCGGCGGCGGGGTGCCGCCCGCCGCGGGGCCTGCGGCGGCGGGTCCGGCGAGCATGGTCGCGGCGTAGTGCGGGTCGTTGCTCGCGGGCGGCGGCGGGGGAGCCGCGGCCGCGCCGCCCCCCGCGTACGGCGGAGGCGGCGGGGGAGGGGGCGTGCCCGTCCCCGCGGCGAAGGGCGCGGGCGTGCCGGTGCCGGGCCCGGCGAGCATCGTCGCCGCGTAGTGCGGGTCGTTGCTCGCGGGCGGGGGCGTGCCGGTGCCGCCCACGTACGGGGCGGGCGGGGGCGGCGGGGTGCCCTGGCCCACCTGGGGCGGCGGCGGAGGTGTCGCCGTACCTCCCGCGTAGGGCGCCGGGGGCGGTGGCGGGGTGCCGCCTGCCGGAGGGCCTGCGGCGGCGGGTCCGGCGAGCATGGTCGCGGCGTAGTGCGGGTCGTTGCTCGCGGGCGGCGGCGTTGCCTGTCCGGCGTACGGGGCGGGTGGCGGCGTGCCCTGTCCGGCGTACGGCGGCGGGGGCGGCGTGCCCTGTCCCGCGTACGGAGCAGGCGGGGGCGTGCCCTGACCGGCGTACGGCGGCGGAGGCGGGGTGCCCTGCGGGGACGGTGCGGACGGCGCTGATGGCGCGGACGGCGTGGGAGGAGCCGACGGGACATGGCCGACCGGCGTGGCCTTGGCCGTCGCCAGGCCCGCGATGTCGGCGGCGCTCTGCCCGCCGCCCTGCGGCACCGGCGGGGGCAGTGGCACGGCGGGGCCGTCCGGCGCGGGGTACGCGGAACCGCCCATGGTGTGCGGCACCCCGCTCTGGGCGGGCGGCGGCACCGGCTGCCCGGACTGGGCCGGAGGCGGCGCGGGGGGTCCGGGCTGCTCCGGCGCGAGCAGCGTCGGCGGCAGCCCGCTGCCGGAGGGCAGCAGTTTCGTCCTGGCCTCGGAGGACTCGGGTGCGGGCGGCGCCTCGGGAAGATCCGCGCCGCTGATCGGCGGCGCGAAGACGGTCGCGGGCATGGGCACGGACGAGCCCTCGCCGCTGTCGCTCACCGTCTTGCCCGCCCAGCTCCCGCCGTCCTCCGGCTCGTCCGGCAGCGCGTCCTGCGGCTGCTCCTGCGCGGGCGCGGCGGCCACAGCGGGCGCGGCGGGCGCACCGGACCGCCGCACGTAGTCGACACCGCCCGACGGCTCCTCCGCCGCGGGAGCCGCCTCGGAGGCCGGCCGCCGTACGTAGTCGACGCCCCCGGACGACAGGTCGGCGGCCTGCGCGGGAATCCCGCCGCCGGACTCCCCGGCGGAACCGGAACCGGAGCCGGAACCAGAGCCGGCGCCGGACCCGGAAGCGCTCCCGGCGCCCGCCCCACTGCCGGAGCCGGACCTGCGGTCGGGGATGCCCATCCGGTCGGCGGCCTCCTGGAGCCACTCCGGCGGGCTCAGCAGGAAGGACGTCGCCTCCAGGTCGATGCGCTGCGGCGGCTCGGGCGCCGTGTCCTGCGGCATGGCGCCGTACTCCTCCTCGTAGCGGCGGATCAGCTCGCCGACGGGCAGCGGCGGCCAGAGGGTGGCCTCGCCGCTGTCCCGTGCGATGACGACCCGCAGTTGTGAGCCGTCGTCCGCCGGGCCGTCGTCGCGCGGCTCCGCCCACACCACGAAGCCGAGGTCGAACTCCCTGACCCGGATCTCGCGGTGCTCGTACGGCGGCACGTCGCCGTTGATCCACCGCTCGGCGCGCTCCTGCGCCTGCGCGAAAGTCACCATGGCCGGCTCACTCCTCCACCTGGACGGCGGTGGCGAAGCCGCCGTCCACCATCAGATTCGCCACCGTCGCCAGCTCCGGCGGATTGCCCGCGAGGCGCAGCAGGAACGCGTCGAGCGACTCGCCGCAGGGCAGCAGCAGGTCGGCGACCCGGTCGGCGGGGGTGTCCCAGTCGTCGCCGTCCCGCGCGTCGTCGTAGGCGCAGAACCACACCGTGCCGGCGTCCTGGCCCTTCACCTTCACCGCGAGCAGGCCGCCCTGGACGTAGCCGACGGCCAGGTAGTCCTTCGTCAGGTGGTCGCGCAGGCACTTGTTGACGTACACCAGGTCGTTGACCGCAGCGGCGTCGCGCACGGTGAAGAACGGCTGGTCGATCAGCAGTCCGAGATCGGGGTCGAGGGCGACCCCGCGCGGCGCGCAGCCGCCGGCCGCCTTCAGGAAGGCCCGGTAGGAGCCCGGCAACCGGTAGCCCAGCTCCTCCTCGACGTCACGCACCTGTGCCTCGGTGACCGCGACGGCGTCGATGGGCAGTTCGAAGTGCACCGGCCTGGTCTCCTGCAGCGGGCGGGTGCCGCGTTTGGAGTGGTCGGCGACGGAGTCCGCGAGCCCGCCGTGGTGCCGCAGCAGCGCCTTGACCTCGGCGGGGACCAGCTCCAGGCGGCGGGTGCCCGCCACGTGGTGCCACGTCCAGCCGTGCGGGGTGGCCACCGGCGGCAGGCTGGCCCACAGTTCGTGGCCCGCGGCGTGCAGCGCGGCGTTCGCCGACACGTAGTCCGTCAGCCGCAGCTCGTCGATGCCGAAGCCCTCGGGCGGCTCGGCTATCTCGGCCGCGGCGCGGGCGAACGGCGAGAAGTCCGGGTGCCCTTCGGCGTCCACCCACACGCCCTGCGGGTAGCGCGCCGCGCGCACCGGGTCGGGGAAGTGCACGACCTGCCCGGCGTAGGCCACGTTGGGCGGCGCGGTCCGGGACTCCGCGCCGGAACCGGGGGGCGACGCCCCCAGCCCTTGCCGACCTGTCGTCATGACTGCTGCCCCCTGGTGCGTACGGCTGATGACCACAGCCTAGGGCCTGCGGCATGCCCGTTGACCGGCCAGTCGCCCGGTTGTGGACAACTCGTGAACCGCGCCGCCCGCCACCCCGCCCGCCACCGGGTCCACCACGTCTCCCCAGCCGTCCCGGCAGCCCTCCCCGGCGGCTGTCAGCTGTCCTTCGCCGCGTCCCGCAGCTTGGCGGCCTGCTTCGCCGGGATCGACGTGCGCAGCTGCGCGGGCTTGTGGTCGGCGCGCACCGTCTCGTACGCCGCCGTGGTGTCCCCCACCCGCACGACGGTCACCAGCACCTCGCCCGCCGTGCCCTTGGCGGTGTCGCCGATGACGTAGGCGACGCGCTCGTCGCCCAGCCCCGCGTCGGCTGTCGCGGAGCGCACCGTGAAGTGGGAGGTGACGCCGCCGCGCACCACGGAGTAGGAATGGCAGACGGCGAGGGCCGCCGTCAGGTCCTTCAGCACCTTGGCCGCGTCGCCCTTCTTGTAGGACGCGATGACGGTCAGCGAGATGGTCTTGGCGCCCTTGTCCTTGCCGGTGGCGTCCTTGGTGTCGGTGACCATCGCGCCGGTGTAGACCTGCCGCTGGTACTTGGGCCGGCTGACCCACTGGTCCACCACCGGCTGGCACGCGGCGGTGTCGGCCTTCTGCGCGTCGCCGAGCAGCTGCCCCTTGGTGCCCGCGGGCAGCACCTGCACGTCCGGGACGTCCTGCGAGGTGAGCAGCGCCGCGGTGAGCTTCGGTGTGCTCACCGCGCCCTTCGCCACCGTCGGGCCGTCCTTGTCGTCGCCGCCGCTGCCGCAGCCCGCCGCGAGCGCGAGGACGGGCAGCAGCGCGGCGGCGGCCACGGCGCGCCTACCGGCCGGTAGGCGATGGTCTGCGCGGATCGGCATCGGTGCGTTCCCCTGGTTCGTCGCGGCGGTCGTCGGCGGCAGGTGCCCGTGCGGCGCGGTGCGTCCCGCCCCGCGCCCCGGCACCCCGCGCGGGTGTGCCCCGGCCGCGGCGTCGTGCGGCGCGTCCCCCGTCCCGGAGGACCTCCCGCGGGCGCCGGGCCCGTTGCCGCGCGACTCTACGGCAACGGGCCCGGCACCTCCCCTGTGGGGCTGCTCACATGTGCGAGGCGCGGCGGGCCCGCGGCCCGCCCCTCGCCTCGGCACTTCGCGGGAGCCGTACGGGGCCGCGGGAGAGCCCCACCGCGGCCGTCCCGTACCCGTACCCGTACGGCAGCCGTACCGCGGTCACTTGCGCGCGGCGAGCGCCTGCTTCAGCTTCTCGTCCTGCTTGCGTTCCACGTCGACGGGCAGCGGTCCGGCGCCGCCCGCGGACTTCACCGACACGTACATCGTCACCGTGTCCCCGGTCTGCACGACGGACAGCAGCGCGGCGCCGGCCTTCTTGTCGGCGGTGTCGTTCATGATCCAGGACACCGCCTTGTCGCCGACCGGCACCGCGGGCCCCTTGGACACGGTGAAGGGCGTCTTGGCCCCGGAGCTGTCGGTCGCGGTGAAGCCGGTGCAGCCCGCCAGCGCCGTCTTCAGCTCCGCCATGACCTTCTCGGCGTCGCCGGGGGCGTGGCTGGCCACCAGCATCTGGTTGATGATCTCCGGGGTCGCGCCGGTCTTCGCCGTGGTCTTGGCGAAGGCCGCGCCGACGAACGCCATCCGGTGGATCTTGGGATTGCTGCTGGTGACGTCGGCGAGCGGCTGGCAGGCGGGCTTGTCCGCGGTGAGCGTCGAGGTGTCGGACGTGTCGGCCGTCTGCGAGGGCTGCACGGTCCAGCCGGGCAGGTCGGAGTCGGTGATGAGGGCCTTGCTGAGCTGGTCGGTGGTGAGCGGGGCCTTGCCGCTGAGGACGTTCGGCGACTTGGAGTCGGGCTCGGGGGAGCCGTCGCCGGAGGAGCAGGCGGCGGCGAGCAGCAGCGCGGGCAGCGCGGCCGCGACGAGGCGGAGCCGGGTGGTGTGCATCGGGGTCACATTCCTGGTTCGGCGGTGTGGGGGGACCCGCTGGGGCGGGCCGACTGCTGATCCTCCCCGGCCTTCCTGTGCCACGTCCATGCCGCGTCGGTTCGTCGTCGCGCCCGGAGCCCGCCCGGAGCCCGCCCGTCGCCTGCCCGGAGCCAGTCCGGAGCCCGTGGCGCGACCGCGTCCGACCGGCACCTGTGCCGTGCGCGGACGGTGACCGTCCGTGCCCCGCGGGCCGCCGCGTCACGCGGGCCGCGGGCCAGCCGTTCGGGCGGTCCGCCACCGTACGGATGTGACGTTCGTATGTTCGCCGTGTACGCACTGTGCCTGCTGTGTCGGAATTCGGACACCGGACGGTGACATGGCCCACACACAATGAGCCCGCCGACGTGTTCGCTTCCCCATCGCGCGACGCGTTTGGCAGTCTGATCGGCATACGGGGGAACGCCCGCTCGCGCGGGCGGACGGAGGGACGCACGCAGAACATGACAACTCATTTCCTGGACGCAGGGGCCGCGGACCCCAGGCTGAACTGGGGCGCGCCACGGCCCCCGGACGGTCCGCCGCGGCTGCGGCACCGAAGAGACGGCATCCTGCCCGCGGTCGCGGCCGCGCTGTCCATCCGCGACGAGGTGTTCACGTGCACCGGCGCCAAGGGCGACCAGCTGCCCGTCCTGCATCCGATCGTGCAGGAGTTCCTGGACGCGCTGCCCGCGACGCAGCGTGAGCGCTTCACCGGACGCTGCGCCGAACCGGTGCTGATCTCCCGCCACCTGGCGTCCGTCGAGGGGCAGCGCGGCAAGCGCGCCGCCCGCCGGCCGCTGACGCAGGGTGAGGCGCGCAAGGCGCTGCGCGGCGCGAAACTGACGGCCCGCCGGATACGCGAGGACGGCGATCCGGCGCACGGCACGTACGCGCCGCCCTGCCGGTCCTGCGCACCGCTGCTCGCGCACTTCGGGGTGCAGGCCGTCGACCCGGCAGAGGGGGCATGACGCCCTGATGGCAGCGAGCGCACGTTTCCCCGCCGCCGTCGACGCCGCGCTGCGGGCCGGCGGGTGGCAGCCCGGACGGTGGGACATCAAGCAGGCCGAGGAGTGGGCGGACCTGCTGCGCGGCCATGTGTCGCCCGGCGGGCACCGGCACTGCGTCTTCCCCGCCGCCGTCGAGGCCTGGGCGGAGTTCGGCGGATTGGTCCTCCCGGCGGCCGCGGGCCCCGGGCAGCTCACCGCGCCCTCCGCCGTGACCGTGGACCCGCTGCGCGGCCTGCACATGGCCCGTACCTTCGGCGACCTCGGCCGCGCGCTGGAGACCGAGGTCAGCCCGCTCGGCGAGGAGCCCGCCACCGGCGCCCTGCTGGCCATCGACGCCGAGGGCCGCGTCTACGGCATCGACCACGCGGGGGACTGGTACGCCGGCCCCGACATCGACCTCGCCCTCGCCGCCCTGATCGGCGGCGGCCGCACCGTGCGCCTGACGCTCGCGACGTCCGGCGCGGACCGCGCCGACCGCGTGTAGGGCCCGTACGCCCAGCCGTACGACACCGCGGAGCCGCGGGCGCCCCTGAGGCCGTCCGGGCCCACCCCGGAGCCGCTGCGCTGCACTTCGGGGCGCCTGTCCCCGACCGCGGTATGAGCCGGGGCCCCGGGTCCCCTAGGGGGCGGTACCTACTTTTGGCATGGACCGGTTCGTTCCGCCGGATGACGTCCGCGTCCCGCGCGCTCCCTACGGTCATAGGGCGGGGTGGGGATACCCCCACCACGGAGACGGAGACCTTCCCCAATGTGCGGCGGAGCGCCCTCCGGCAGGCTGATGGACATCACGACAGCGCGACACACGACCACGCAACACGACGAACGCAACACGACGAACGCAACACGACGACGCAGGAGTAACAGTGACGACGGCAGTGACGATTCCCAGGTCCGGGGGCAACGGAGAACGTTCGGCTGTTGCCGCTGCGGGTCGCTCGGTGACGAAGGCGTACGGCGCGGGCGAGACCCGGGTCGTGGCGCTGGACGCGGTGGACGTGGACATCGCCCGCGGCAAGTTCACCGCGATCATGGGCCCCTCGGGCTCCGGCAAGTCCACCCTCATGCACTGCCTCGCGGGCCTCGACACGGTCACCTCGGGGCGGATCTGGGTCGGCGACAACGAGATCACCGGCATGAAGGACAAGAAGCTCACCCAGCTGCGGCGGGACAAGATCGGCTTCATCTTCCAGTCCTTCAACCTGCTGCCGACCCTCAACGCGGCGGAGAACATCACGCTGCCGATGGACATCGCGGGCCGCAAGGTAGACCGCGACTGGTTCGAGCGGGTCGTGGAGACGGTGGGCCTGGCCGGCCGGCTCAAGCACCGCCCGACCCAGCTGTCCGGCGGCCAGCAGCAGCGTGTGGCCGTCGCCCGCGCCCTGGCCGCGCGCCCCGAGATCATCTTCGGCGACGAGCCGACCGGAAACCTCGACTCGCGGGCCGGCGCGGAGGTCCTCGGCTTCCTGCGCCGCTCGGTCGACGAGCTGGGCCAGACCATCGTGATGGTCACCCACGACCCGGTCGCCGCCTCCTACGCCGACCGCGTCCTCTACCTCGCCGACGGCCGCATCGTCGACGAGATGGCCAACCCCACCGCCGACTCCGTGCTGGAGCGCATGAAGTCCTTCGACGGTCGCGGGAGGACGTCGTGACCGTCCTGAAGACATCGGCGCGGAACTTCTTCGCGCACAAGGGCAGAATGGCCCTCTCGGCGATCGCCGTCCTGCTGTCGGTCGCCTTCGTCTGCGGCACCCTGGTGTTCACCGACACCATGACCGCGACCTTCGACAAGCTCTTCGGTTCCACCGCCTCCGACGTCACGGTCAGCGCCAAGAAGATCGACGACGAGCAGGCCACCGGCATCCCGGACACCGTGCCCGCCGCGCTCCAGCAGCAGCTCGCCAAGGTGCCCGGCGTCGCCAAGTCCGACCCGGACGTCACCAGCGACCAGGTCACCGTCGCGAACGCGAAGAACGAGAAGATCGGCTCCTCGTCCGGCGCCCCGACCATCGTCAGCAACTGGGACCCGACCGAGACCAAGGCCGTCGAGCTGTCCTCGGGCCACCTGCCGAGCAGCGCCACCGACGCGGTGATCGACGCCGACACGGCGAACAAGAAGCACGTCGCGATCGGCGACACCCTGCGCGTCATCGCCGCGCCCGGCGACTTCGACGTCACCGTCAGCGGCATCGTCACCTTCAGGACCACCAACCCCGGCGCCACCGTCCTCTACATCGACACCGCCACCGCGCAGACCAAGCTGCTCGGCCGCTCCGACGCGTACACCGGCTTCGGCCTCACCGCCGCCAAGGGCACCACGGACGACCAGCTCAAGGAGAACGTCAGGGCGGCCATCGGCGCCGGCTACACCGTCGACACCGCGGCCGAGACCAAGAAGAAGGACCAGGACGACCTCGGCGGTTTCCTGAACTTCATGAAGTACGCGATGCTCGGCTTCGCCGGGATCGCCGTCCTCGTCGGCATCTTCCTGATCGTCAACACCTTCTCCATGCTGGTCGCCCAGCGCACCCGGGAGATCGGCCTGATGCGGGCCCTCGGTTCCAGCCGCGGGCAGGTCAACCGCTCGGTGCTCATCGAGGCGGTCTTCCTGGGCCTGACCGGCTCGGTGCTCGGCATCGGCGGCGGCATCGGCCTGGCCGTCGGGCTCATGCACCTGATGGGCAAGGCCGGCATGAAGCTCGACACCTCCGAGCTGACCATCAAGGCCACCACCCCGCTGGTCGGCCTCGCGATCGGCGTCATCGTCACCGTGGTCTCCGCCTACATCCCGGCCCGCCGGGCGGGGAAGATCTCCCCGATGGCCGCGCTGCGCGACTCCGGCACCCCGGGCGACGCCCGCGCCGGACGCATCCGCGCCGCCGTCGGCATCCTGGTCAGCGCCGCCGGCGCCCTCGCCCTGGTCGCCGCGGCGAAGGCGGACAAGGCCTCCTCGGGCGGCGGGATGCTGGGCCTGGGCGTGCTCCTCACGCTGGTCGGCTTCGTGATCGTCGGCCCGCTGCTCGCCGGTGTGATCGTCCGGGCGGTGAGCGCGGTGGTGCTGCGCTTCTTCGGCCCGATGGGACGCCTGGCCGAGCGCAACGCGCTGCGCAACCCGCGGCGTACCGGCGCCACCGCCTCCGCGCTGATGATCGGCCTGGCCCTGGTGGCCGGCATGTCGGTGGTCGGCTCGTCGATGGTGGCCTCCGCCGACGACCAGCTCGACTCCTCCGTCGGCGCGGACTTCATCATCGAGGTCGGCAGCAACGGCAGCCAGCCCATCACCCCGGCCGCCGAGAAGGCGCTCACCGCCACCCAGAACATCGAGCACTTCACGCACTACACGATCGTCAACGCCAAGTTCACCCTGCCCGGCGGCGAGACCCTCAGCTCCGACCTGAGCGCCGCGGACCCGAGCTACCCCAAGGACCTGCGGCTCAAGACCACGCAGGGCAACCTGCTGGACGCCTACGGCAAGAACGCCATGTCGGTGCCCGAGGGCTTCGCCAAGGACCACCACCTGAAGCTCGGCGACGAGATCAAGGTCGTCATGACCGGCGGCCGACCGGCGCAGCTCAAGATCGCCGCGATCACCAGCGACGACACGACGATCGAGCACGGCTCGATGTTCATCAACATCGCGACCGCCCGCGAGTACCTGCCGGCCGACAAGATGCCGGGTGACTTCCTGCTCTTCGCCACCGCGGTGGACGGCAAGCAGAAGGAGGCGTACGCCGACCTGAAGGCGTCCGTGAAGTCCCACCCGGAGATCGACGTCCGCGACCAGGCCGACTACAAGGACCTCATCCACAACCAGGTCAACCAGCTGCTCTACATGATCTACGCGCTGCTGGCGCTCGCGATCATCGTGGCGGTGCTGGGCGTGGTCAACACGCTGGCCCTGTCGGTGGTGGAGCGGACCCGGGAGATCGGCCTCATGCGGGCTATCGGCACCTCGCGGCGCCAGATGCGCCGCATGATCCGCCTGGAGTCGGTCGTCATCGCCCTGTTCGGCGCGCTCATCGGCCTCGGCCTGGGCCTCGCCTGGGGCACCACCGGCCAGCGCGTGCTGGCCGCGGAGGGGCTCGGCATCCTCCAGATCCCGTGGACGACGATCGTGGTCGTCTTCGTCGGCTCCGCGGTCGTCGGCCTCCTCGCCGCGCTGCTGCCCGCGCTGCGGGCGGGCCGGATGAACGTCCTCAACGCGATCGCGACGGACTAGGCGGTACGCCGTCCCCGGGCCCGCGGCCCCCGTCCCCGGCAAGGGGGTACGGGGGCCGCGGCCTTTCCGCTGCCGCGAGGGCGTGCCCTCCGCGCAGGGCACCCCCTCCGCGGAGGGCACGCCCCGGCCGGAGGCCGTACGCTGGAGAGACCCCCGGCACGTGAGACGTGTCGGGCGCTCGCGTTGCCCGTGGCGGCGGCGCCCCTACACGTACCCCCCGGGACGGAACCCTCATGAGTCTGAACGGTCTGGTCGACGCCGCCGTCGCCGACACCGCCCTCGCCGAGGCGGTCCAGGCCGCGGTCTCCGGAGCGCGGCCGCACGTGGATCTGGTCGGCCCGCCCGCCGCGCGCCCGCTGGCCGTCGCGGCGCTCGCCGCCAAGGCCGGACGGCCGGTGCTGGCGGTCACCGCGACCGGCCGGGAGGCCGAGGACCTGGCCGCGGCGCTGCGCTCGATGCTGCCCCCGGACGGCGTCGTGGAGTACCCGGCGTGGGAGACCCTGCCGCACGAGCGGCTCTCGCCGCGCAGCGACACCGTGGGCCGCCGCCTCGCGGTGCTGCGGCGGCTGGCGCACCCGAAGGCGGACGACCCGACGGCCGGGCCGGTGCAGGTCGTGGTCGCACCGATCCGCTCGGTGCTCCAGCCGCAGGTCACGGGGCTGAGCGAGCTGGAGCCGGTGGCGCTGGCGAGCGGGCAGAGCGCCGACCTCGGCACGGTGGTGGACGGGCTGGCGGCAGCCGCCTACGCACGGGTGGAACTCGTCGAGAAGCGCGGCGAGTTCGCGGTGCGCGGCGGCATCCTGGACGTCTTCCCGCCGACCGAGGAACACCCGCTGCGGGTGGAGTTCTGGGGCGACGAGGTCGAGGAGATCCGTTACTTCAAGGTCGCCGACCAGCGCTCCCTGGAGGTCGCCGAGCACGGCCTGTGGGCGCCCCCGTGCCGCGAGCTGCTGCTCACCGAGGACGTACGGGCGCGGGCCGCCGAACTGGCCGCCGCGCACCCCGAGCTGCGCGAGATGCTGGACAAGATCGCGGAGGGCCTCGCCGTCGAGGGCATGGAGTCGCTCGCCCCGGTGCTGGTGGACTCCATGGAACTGCTGCTGGACGTGCTGCCGGCCGGCGCGATGACGGTCGTGTGCGACCCGGAGCGGGTACGGACCCGGGCCGCGGACCTGGTGGCCACCTCGCAGGAGTTCCTGGAGGCGTCCTGGGCGGCCTCCGCGGGCGGCGGCGAGGCCCCGATCGACCTGGGCGCCGCGTCCCTGTGGCCGATCGCGGACGTCCGGCACCGGGCCGCCGAGCTGGGCATCCCGTGGTGGTCGGTGAGCCCGTTCGCCGCGGACGAGGCCGACGACCTCGGCGGCGACATCCTCCAGCTGGGCATGCGCGCCCCCGAGGTCTACCGCGGGGACACCGCGCGGGCGCTGGCCGACACCAAGGGCTGGCTCGCCGAGGGCTGGCGCACCGTGTACGTCACCGAGGGCCACGGGCCGGCCTCCCGGGTCGCCGAGGTGCTCGCGGGGGAGGGCATCGCGGCCCGCCTCGACATCGAGCTGGCCGACCTCGCGCCGTCCGTGGTGCACGTCGCCACCGGCTCGCTGGAGCACGGCTTCGTCGACCCCGGGCTGCGGCTGGCGGTGCTCACCGAGACCGACCTGTCCGGCCAGAAGTCGTCCACCAAGGACATGGGGCGGATGCCGTCCCGCCGCCGCAAGACCATCGACCCGCTCACCCTGACCGGCGGCGACTACATCGTGCACGAGCAGCACGGCGTCGGCCGCTACGTCGAGATGGTGCAGCGCACCGTGCAGGGCGCCACCCGCGAGTACCTCGTCGTCGAGTACGCCCCGGCCAAGCGCGGCCAGCCCGGCGACCGGCTCTTCGTGCCGACCGACCAGCTGGAGCAGATCACCAAGTACGTCGGCGGCGAGGCCCCGACGCTGCACCGGCTGGGCGGCGCGGACTGGACGAAGACCAAGGCGCGGGCGAAGAAGGCGGTCAAGGAGATCGCCGCCGACCTGATCCGGCTGTACTCCGCGCGGATGGCCGCGCCCGGCCACACCTTCGGCCCCGACACCCCCTGGCAGCGGGAGCTGGAGGACGCCTTCCCCTACGTGGAGACGCCCGACCAGCTCACCACCATCGCCGAGGTCAAGGGCGACATGGAGAAGTCGGTGCCGATGGACCGGCTGATCTGCGGCGACGTCGGCTACGGCAAGACCGAGATCGCGGTGCGGGCGGCCTTCAAGGCGGTGCAGGACGGCAAGCAGGTGGCCGTGCTGGTGCCGACGACACTGCTGGTGCAGCAGCATTTCGGCACCTTCTCCGAGCGCTACGCGCAATTCCCGGTCAACGTGCGGGCGCTGTCCCGCTTCCAGACCGACACCGAGGCGAAGGCGGTGCTGGAGGGGCTCCGGGACGGCTCGGTGGACGTCGTCATCGGCACCCACCGCCTCTTCGCGTCCGAGACCCGCTTCAAGGACCTCGGCCTGGTCATCGTCGACGAGGAGCAGCGCTTCGGCGTCGAGCACAAGGAGCAGCTGAAGAAGCTGCGGGCCAACGTCGACGTGCTGACCATGTCGGCGACCCCGATTCCGCGCACCCTGGAGATGGCGGTCACCGGCATCCGCGAGATGTCCACGATCACCACCCCGCCGGAGGAGCGGCACCCGGTGCTGACCTTCGTCGGGCCCTACGAGGAGAAGCAGATCGGCGCCGCCATCCGGCGCGAGCTGCTGCGCGAGGGCCAGGTCTTCTACATCCACAACCGGGTCGAGTCCATCGACCGGGCGGCGGCGCGGCTGCGGGCCATCGTGCCCGAGGCGCGGATCGCCACGGCGCACGGGCAGATGAGCGAGTCCGCCCTGGAGTCGGTCGTGGTCGACTTCTGGGAGAAGCGGTTCGACGTGCTGGTCTCCACCACGATCGTGGAGTCCGGCATCGACATCTCCAACGCCAACACCCTCATCGTCGAGCGCGGCGACACCTTCGGCCTCTCCCAGCTGCACCAGCTGCGCGGCCGCGTCGGGCGCTCCCGCGAGCGCGGCTACGCCTACTTCCTCTACCCGCCGGAGAAGCCGCTCACCGAGACCGCGCACGAGCGGCTCGCGACCATCGCCCAGCACACGGAGATGGGCGCGGGCATGTACGTGGCGATGAAGGACCTGGAGATCCGCGGCGCGGGCAACCTGCTGGGCGGCGAGCAGTCCGGCCACATCGCGGGCGTCGGCTTCGACCTGTACGTGCGGATGGTCGGCGAGGCCGTCGCCGACTACCGCTCGGCCCTGGAGTCGGGCGGTGAGCCGGAGGAGACGCTGCTGGAGGTCAAGATCGAGCTGCCCGTCGACGCGCACGTCCCGCACGACTACGCCCCCGGCGAGCGGCTGCGCCTCCAGGCCTACCGCGCCATCGCCGCCGCGTCCTCCGAGGAGGACATCACCGCGGTGCGCGAGGAACTGGTCGACCGCTACGGGCCGCTGCCCGAACCGGTCGAGAACCTGCTTTTGGTGGCGGGCCTGCGGATGCTGGCCCGCAAGGTCGGCGTCACCGACATCACCCTGCAGGGCTCCAACGTCCGCTTCGGCCCGGTCGAGCTGCGCGAGTCGCAGGAGCTGCGGCTGAACCGGCTGCACCCGCGCACGGTCCTCAAGCCCGCCACCCGCCAGATCCTGGTGCCGCGCCCGGCCACCGCCCGGATCGGCGGCAAGCCGGTCGTCGGCCGCGAACTGCTCCAGTGGACCGCGGAGTTCCTGACCACCATCCTCGACAACTGACCCGCCGCACCGGGCCCGGCCGGACCGGTGCGGCCCCGACCGGTGATCGCCGGGACCCGCGCGGTTACAGTGCGGGCGTGACGATCACCGGAGCGGGGACGAACGTACGGCCGCTGGCCCCCGGGCAGCGCGCGCGGCTGCTGGTCGGCGACATCGACGGCGGCGCGCCGCGGCTGGTCCACGAGACCGCGCACAGCGCCCTGGAGGCACCGAACTGGTCGCCCGACGGCCGCTGGCTGGTCTTCAACCAGGACGGCCTGCTGCTGCGCGTCCCCGCCGACGCCGCACCCGGCGACGGCGTGCTGCCCGAGGTCATCGACACCGGCGGCATCACCGACGCCAACAACGACCACGTTCTCTCCCCGGACGGCGCCACCGTCTACCTGTCGGCCGGCGACGGCCACATCCACGCCGTGCCCTTCACCGGCGGCCCGGCCCGCCGCGTCACCAACGACCGCGGCCCCGGGGCCTTCCGGCACTTCCTGCACGGCGTCTCACCCGACGGTCTGGTCCTTTCCTACGTCGGCGTCGAACCCTACGGCGGCGACGAATGGGGCTACCGCAACATCTTCACCCTCCCTTCGGCCGGGGGTCCCGACACCCGGCTCACCGACACCCCCGCTCCCGCCGACGGCCCGGAATTCACCCCGGACGGCGAGTGGATCGTCTTCAACTCCGAGCACGGCGCCGCCGTCCCCGGCCACGCCCAGCTCTTCCGCATGCGCCCCGACGGCTCCGAGCTGACCCGGTTGACCTCCGACGAGCGCGTGAACTGGTTCCCGCACCCCTCGCCGGACGGCCGCCACCTGCTCTACATCAGCTTCCCGCCCGGCACCGAGGGCCACCCCGCCGACCGGGACGTCGTCCTGCGCCTGCTGGACGCGCACGGCCGCGGCACCCCGCGCGACCTCTACGCCTTCCTCGGCGGCCAGGGCAGCCTCAACGTCAACAGCTGGTCCCCCGACAGCCGCCACTTCGCCTACGTCGACTACCCCGTCGGCTGAGCGCCCGCCGCCGCCCAGCCCGCTCGGCCCGCCGGGCGGCGGCGGGGTGGCGGCCGGTGCGGTCCGGCAGCGCTCCTAGTTGCGGCGCAGGATGACGTAGCCGTCCTGGCTGGCGATCTGCGTGTACGTGTAGCCGGGGTGCAGCTGGGAGCCGTACACCACCGGGTCCGGCACCCACCCGCTGGAGTTGTCGATCGCTATGTACTGCGGCACGACGTTCTTCGTCCCGCCCACCCAGTAGACCGTCGTACGGTGCACCAGCCGGCTGATCGGTCCGACGTTCGCCTCCACGGTGGCGCCGTCGGGTATCTGGTCGAGCAGTTTCTCGACCGCCTTGGTGCGCGCGTCCACCTTGTAGGTGTCGGAGTGGCCGAGCGAGGCCAGCGGCATCGACAGCGTCAGCGCCATCGCCGCCCCCACCGCCGCGGCCGGTACCCCTGAGGCGTAGGAACGCAGCCACGGGGTGCGGCTGTTGCGCGACCGGTCCGCGGCGTCCACCAGGGCCAGGAACACCACCGGCATCAGCACTGCGCTGTAGTGCCAGGCCGTGCCCCAGTTCTCCGGGTAGTGCGACACGAAGCGCCAACCGATGGTCGGCAGCGCCGCGACGATCAGCGGCGACCGCAGCGCCAGCAGCCCGGTGGTCGGCAGCAGGATCCACAGCAGCGTGCGCAGCGCGGTGCCGAAGGGGATGTGGCCGGTCAGCGTGCCGTCCCCGTTGATGTGGTTGAACGCGTCGTAGCCGGGTCCGTAGAACGCCGGGATCAGCACGGTGACGGCCAGGGCGGACGCCGCCACCCCGAAACCGATCAGCCCGATCGCCCACGGCCCGTACCGCTCCGCGTCGCTCAGCGGCATGTCCACCTGGTCACCTCCCTCCGAGGCGCTGCCGTCCTGTGCCCCGCCGGATTCCCCGGCTGCGGGTCCGCTGTCGGTGCCTGCCCCGTCCGCCACCGCGGCAGCGGGTCCTGCCCCGGCCGCCTCCGCGTCGGCCGCCTGCTCGTCCGCGGTCCGCCCCGCCGCCGGTGCGGCCGCCCGTGAACTCTCCCGGGTGCGCCACCAGACGATCGCGCCGATCGTCGCGGCCGTGACCCCCAGGTCCTCCTTGACCAGCACCAGCGGCACTGCCCACCACAGGGCCGCCCCCCAGCGCTTGCGGACCACGGCCTCCAGCGAGAAGGCCAGCAGCGGCATCGCGAAGGCGATCTCGTGGAAGTCGAAGTCGACCGCCCGCTGCACGGCCCACGACAGCCCGTAGGCGGCGCCGATCGCGAGCCCGCGGCCCCGCCCGAGAAGCAGCGAGGCGCCTCGGGTGACCGGCACGACCGAGATCGCGAACAGCAGGGCCTGCGCGACGAGCAGCGTCACCGGTGTCGGGAAGACCCGGTAGAAGGGCGCGATCAGCGCGGTCACCGGGCTGAAGTGGTCGCCGAGCGCGTTGAAGCCGGGCCCCTTCAGCGTGGTGGTCGGCGCGTGCAGGTGGGCATACCCCTTCACGGCCTGCTCGAAGATGCCCAGGTCCCAGGACATCGTCAGCATCCTGCGGAACCGCACCAGCGACAGCAGGAAGTAGGCGACGAAGAAGACGACCCCGAGCAGGTACGGGTCGAGGCGTGCTCCCGGTATCCGCAGCCAGGGCCGCGCCGCCGTGGCGGTGCCCGGTTCTGCGGCAGGCGGCGCCGTCTGTCCGCCGGAGTGCGGTATGACGGCCTCGGCCCTGTCCATCGTCGTCCTCCCGAGGATGTGGGGTCGGGTCTGCCGGAAAAGATACGGGACGAGGCTGTCCGCGCGGGACCCGTGGGAGGGACGGGCTCTCTTCTGCCTGCTCAGCCGGTCTTGGTCCAGGTGCCGCAGTCGGCCGTCTTGAAGTAGGCGTCCTTGGCGGTGATCGTGACCACGGCCTGGCCGGTGACGTTGTCGTTCGCGATGATCGAGTCCACGTCGTGCAGCGCGTCCTTGGTGCGCTCCCAGTAGCAGGTCTCGCCGCCCTTGGCCTTGTAGGTGCCGGCGGCTATGTCCGTGCCGACCTTGTACATACCGTCCCCCATCGACGTCTTCGGCGAGGCGGGCTTGTCCTTCCCGTCGGTGAACCAGTCCTTGCAGTCCGTCGATGTGAAGATCTTGTCCGTCGGCTTGATCGTCACGTAGCTGCTGCCGTACACGGTGTCGTTCGCGATGATCGAGTCGGTGTCGCCCTTGGCGTCCTTGTCGCGCTCCCAGTAGCACATGCCGTCGGAATTCCCGCTGGTCCGGTACGTGCCCGGCTGGATGTCCTTGCCGACCTCGAACGTGCCGTTCCCCTTGAAGGCGGGCTTGTCCGCCGGCTTGTCCTCTTTCTTCTGCGCGGGTGCGGACGAGGGCGCTGCGGCGGGTGCGGACGCGGTGTCGCCGCCCTTCGGCGAGCCGGACGAGCCCGACGAGCCGGCCGAGTCGTCGGAGGGCCCGCAGGCCGCGATCCCGATCGCGAGGAACGCGGTGACGGTGCCCGCTGCGGCGAGCCGGACGAGAGACGTCTTGGACATGGGATTCCCCCTGCGCTCGGCGGGCCTCGGTGGCCCTGTGAACCGTTGACACCATGAGAGCATGACGTTGTGAACCGAGTCAACGCTAAATCTCGAACGAGTGATGTTCACGCCGTGAAGGGGTTCGATCGTGATCACTGGGTATGCTCGCCCTCACAGACACAGGACACACGCGGACGATCAGGGGGAAGGAGAGGACAGTGCCCGAGCACGCGAGCGAGGTGACGGCGGCGGAAATCGCCAGGCTGGCCGGTGTCGGAAGGGCCGCCGTCAGCAACTGGCGCCGGCGCCACGACGACTTCCCCAGACCCGTGGGAGGTTCGGACACCAGCCCGACCTACGAGCTGGCCGCCATCGAGAAATGGCTGCGCGAGCAGGGCAAGCTCCCCTCCGTGCCGCTGTACGAGCGCCTCTGGCAGCGCGCCGACAGCCACCCCGCGGGCGTGCCCGCGGCCCTGCGGATCGCCGGGTCCGTCCTGATGCTCATGCGCGAGGACCCCCGCCTGGCCGTCCACTACAACGCCGCCTCCGACGCCGAGCTGGCCGACCGGCTGGCGCCCGAGCTGGAATCCGCGCTGACCGCGCGGTTCGGCCCGGACCACCCCGTGCGCCTGCCCGACCGGCTGGAGGAGGCCGTGCCGCTGCTGCGCACCGCGGTGAAGTTCGCCGAGGACGTCGGCCCCGCCCAGACCTACGAATTCCTCTTCGGCCGCTATCTCGACGCCAACCCGCGGCAGTTCGTCCTCACCCCGCCGGGCCCGGCCGAGCTGATGGCCGCGCTCGCCGGGGAGCGGCCGGGCAGCGTGCTCGACCCCGCCTGCGGCAGCGGGGCCCTGCTGCGCGCGAGCGGTGCCACGGCCGCCGTGCACGCCCAGGAGGCGGACGCGGAACTGGCGTCGCTGACCGCGCTGCGCCTGGCCCTGGCGACGGACCCCACCGTCCGGGTCCGGGTGGCAACGGGCGACAGCCTGCGTGCGGACGCCTTCCCCGGCCTGACCGCCGACACCGTGCTCTGCCACCCGCCCTTCAACGACCGCAACTGGGGCCATGACGAGCTGGGTTACGACCCGCGCTGGGAGTACGGCTTCCCGGCCCGTACCGAGTCCGAGCTGGCCTGGCTCCAGCACGCGCTGGCCCACGCGAAGGAGGGGGGCACGGTGGTGATGCTCATGCCGCCCGCCGTCGCGTCCCGCAGGTCGGGCCGCCGGGTGCGCGCCGACCTGCTGCGCCGGGGCACGCTGCGCGCCGTCGTGGCGCTGCCCGCGGGAGCCGCGCCGCCGCACGGGCTGCCGCTCCACCTGTGGGTGCTGCGCAAGCCGCACCCCGAGCACCGTCCTCCCGCCGAACTGCTGCTGTTCGACGCGGCCGGGATACCGGGATCCGGCGCGGAGAAGGCGCCCTGGTTCGCCGTCAGTTCGGCCGCGCTCGACACGTGGCGGGCCTTCGACCGGCACGGCTCGGTGCCCGACCGTCCGGGCCTGAACCGCACGCTGCCGGTCATCGAACTGCTCGACGACGACGTGGACGTGACGCCCGCACGGCACCTCCCGCCGCCCGCCGCCGACGGAGGAGCCGCGGAGCTGGAGTCCGTACGGGACAAGCTGGCGCAGACGCTGCGCCGCACTGCGGACATGGCTCCGGCGCCCCCGGCGGACGGTGAGCCCGCCCGCTGGCCGACCACGACCGTGGGTGAACTGGCCCGTTCCGGTGCCCTGCTGATGCGCGCGGGCGGCGCGGGCAGCGCACCGCAGGACGGCTCGGCCGCCCCGCCCCCCGTGCTGACCGAGCACGACGTCATCGCCGGCGGCGGGCCCACGGGCATACTCCCGCCGGGCCGCGCCGAGGGGCCCGCGGAGGAGCCGGTGCTCGTCGAGGAGGGCGACGTGGTGGTGCCGGTCCTCGGCGGCGGGGGAGTGGCCCGGGTGGTGGACGCCGCCACCGCGGGCGCCGCGCTCGGGCGCAACGTCTACCTGCTGCGACCGGACACCGGGGCGCTCGATCCCTGGTTCCTCGCCGGGTTCCTGCGCGGCACCGCCAACAGCCGCCAGGCCAGCAGCTTTGCGACCACGTCCACCCGGCTCGACGTGCGGCGGCTCCAGGTGCCGCGGCTGTCCCCGGCCGAGCAGCGGCGCTACGGCGAGCGCTTCCGCGCCCTCGCGGCCTTCGAGGACGCGCTGCGCCAGGCCACCCAGCTCGGTGACCAGCTCGTGCAGGGGCTCTACGACGGGCTGACGGAGGGCACGGTGCGGCCCGGATAGTTGTCCACAGGCCGCCACCGAACCCGCGCGGCCTGCCCGTTGTGGCCGATACGCTCTCGACTAGCCATCCGCTTCGACGACCAGGAGCACCAGATGTACGGCCCCGGCATCACCCAGCCGCCGCACCGGCCCGCGGGCCGCGGCGCCGTGATCGGGCTGCGCGTGCTGTTCGCCGCGCTGCCGGTGCTCTCGCTCGGGTTCCTCGCCTGGACGGCGCCGCTGCGGCTGGCCGTGCTGCGGCGCAACCCGGCCGACTGGGCGCTGATGGTGATCGACATCGTCCTGGTCGTCACCGGCTACACACTGGTCGGGCTCGCACAGGAGAACACGGACACCTGGCAGTCGAACGCGGGGACGCTGACGGTGCTGTTCGTCATGTGCGGCACCCCGGCGTACTTCCTCGTCGCGGACATCCGGCGGCGGCCCCAGCCCCCCACCGGATATCCCGTGCACGGCGGTTACCCGGTGCAGAACCCGTACGCCACGGGATACGCCCCGGCGGCGGGCGGGACGGCCGCGGGGATACCCGGTCCCCACCCGATGGCGCACCAGACGCCGGTCCCGCACCAGACCCCCGTCCCGCACCACACCCCGGTGCCGCACCACGGGGCCGGTCCCAACGGGCCGGGCCCGTACGGGACACCGGTTCCCGTGCCGCCGGTGGTGCCCGAGCCGTCGGCAGGGGCGGGTCGGCCGCAGGCGCCGCGGATCGACCAGGTGCGGGCGGAGCTGGACGAGTTGAGCGACTACCTCCGCAAGGAGGAGGGCCGGTGATCGGTCGGCTCGTCGCCGGTCGCTACGAACTGGCCACGGTGATCGGCCAGGGCGGAATGGGCCAGGTGTGGACGGCCTACGACCGGCGGCTGGACCGCCGGGTCGCGGTGAAGCTGCTGCGCCCCGACAAGGTCGCGGGCAGTGACGACGCCGGTGAGCTGCGGCAGCGGTTCGACCGGGAGTGCCGGGTCACCGCACAGGTCGACCACCCCGGCCTGGTGACGGTGCACGACGCGGGCGCGGACGGCGACGACCTCTACTTGGTGATGCAGTACGTGGAGGGGGCCGACCTCGGTGACCACCTCGCCGAGCACGAGCCGTACCCGTGGCCGTGGGCGGTGGCGGTGGGGGCGCAGCTGTGCGCGGTGCTGGCGGCCGTCCACGCGGTGCCGATAGTCCACCGCGACCTCAAGCCGCGCAATGTGATGGTCCGTCCCGACGGCACGATCACCGTGCTCGACCTGGGCGTCGCCTCCGTGATGGACACCGACACCACGCGGCTGACGCACACCGGCACGCCCATCGGCAGCCCTGCCTACATGGCGCCGGAGCAGGCGATGGGCGGCGCGGTCGGACCGCGCACGGACCTGTACGCGCTGGGCGTGCTGCTGCACGAACTGCTCAGCGGGAACGTGCCGTTCGCCGGCACCACCGCGCTCGGCGTGCTGCACCGGCATCTGTACGAGGCGCCGGTGCCGTTGCGGCGGCTGCGGCCCGAGGTGCCCGAGCCGCTGGAGGCGCTGGTGCTGCGGCTGCTCGCCAAGGACCCGCAGCACCGTCCCGGCGCGGCGCAGGAGGTCTACCAGGAGCTGGCGGCGCTGCTGCCGCCGCCCGGCGCGCACCGCACGGTGCTCGGGCCGATGGATCCGACGCGGCCCTTCGTGCGTCCGCAGGCGCCGTGGCCGGACCGCGCGGCCGCCCCGCCGGTGCCGGCAAAGCCCGTCGTGCCGGCGCGGCCCGCGCAGGCGCCGAAGGACACCGACCTGGCCGTGGCCGTGGACGAGGTCAAGAAGCTGCTGGACGCGGGTCGGATCACCCAGGCGGTCGACATGCTGGGCGGCATCATCCCGGCGGCGGCGGAGAAGCATGGCGAGCACTCACCCGTCCTGCGGGCGCTGCGCAAGCAGTACGCCGCCACGCTGATGGAGGACGGGCAGTACCGCCGGGCGCTGCCCGAACTGCGGCGGCTGTCGGACGAGTTCGCCTCGCAGTACGGCGGGGCGGACCGCCAGGCGCTGCATTACCGCTACGAGGCCGCGCAGTGCCTGGAGCACCTCGGCGACCCGCGGGCCGCGCTGAGCGAGTACCGGGTGCTGCTGCCGTACTTCGAGCAGTGGACGGCCACCAGTCCCGGCGTGCCGCTGGACATCCGCCGCAGAACGGCCCACCTGCTCCTGTCCATAGGCGACCGCACCGCCGCCCGCGACATCCTGACCCGGCTGCTCTACGACGCCGAGCGGGTCCACGGCCCGCACCACCCCTTCCCGGCCGAGATCCGCCGGACACTGGCGTGGCTGGGCCAGGTGCACGTCTAGCCGGGCGCGGGACCGGGAGCGTCACCCGCGGCGCAGCACCACGTAGCCGCCGCCCTCGGCGACGGTGGCGTAGCGGGCCTGCGGGTGGAGTTGCCGGGCGTAGCCGACCGGGTCGCTGAGCCAGCCGGAGAGGTTCTCGAAGGCCAGGTAGTCCGGGGCCCGGCCACCGGTCTGGCCGACCCAGTAGACGCTGGTGCGCCGGACCAGGCGGCTGATCGGCCCCACGTTGGCCTCCACCGTGGCGCCGTCCGGGATGCGGGCGAGGGCCCGTTCGGCGGCCCGTGTCCCGCTGTCCACCCGGTAGGCGGCCAGGTGCGTCAGCCCCGCCAACGGGAGCTGGGTGCCCAGTGCCACCGCGGCCCCGAGCGCCGTGGCGGGCAGTGCGCGGGCGGCGGAGCGCAGCCACCGCGGGGTCGGGCGGCGGCCCGGCGCGCCCGAGGCGACGCGCGCGGCGCAGTCGACGGCGGCGAGGAAGACCACGGGCATCAGCACCGCGTTGTAGTGCCAGGCGGTGCCCCAGTTCTCGGGGTAGTGGGAGACGAAGCGCCACCCGATGGTCGGCAGCGCGACCAGCAGCAGCGGGGAGCGCAGCGCCAGCAGCCCCCCGGCGGGCAGCAGCAGCCACAGCAGCGTGCGCAGTGCCGTGACCGGCGGAATGTGGCCGGTGAGGGTGCCGTCGCCGTCGATGTGGTTGAACGCGTTGTACCCCGGCCCGTGGAGCAGCGGGATGAGCCAGCCGATCTCCCACGCCGACGCCACGACCCCGAAGACCGCCAGCCGCAGCGCCCACGGGCGGACCCTGCTGCCACCCGCCGCGCCCCGCAGGGTGTCCTGTCCGGCCCGCAGCCACACCACCACGCCGATCGCCGCGACGGCCGCCCCCAGGTCCTCCTTGACCAGCACCAGCGGCAGCGTCCAGAGCATGGCGGCCGTCCAGCGGCGCAGCAGGACGGCCGAGAGGGAGAAGGCGAGCAGCGGCACGGCGAAGGCGATCTCGTGGAAGTCGAACTCGACGGCCCGCTGGACGCCCCACGACAGCCCGTACGCGGCGCCGACCGCGAGTCCGGCGCCGCGTCCGAGCAGCAGCCCCGCCGCCCGTGTCACGGGGACCACGGACAGGGCGAACAGCAGCGCCTGCGCCACGAGCAGTGTCACCGTGGTCGGGAAGACCCGGTAGAAGGGCGCGATCAGGGCGATCACGGGGCTGAAGTGGTCGCCGAGTTCGTCGAATCCGGGGCCCTTGAGGTCGGCGACCGGAACGTGCAGATGGGCGTACCCCTTCACCGCCTGTTCGAAGATGCCCAGGTCCCAGGACATCGTCTCCATCCGGCGGTAGCGCGAGAGCGAGAGCGCCGCGTAGAGCGCCGTGAAGACCCCGGCGAGCAGCCACGGGTCGAGCCGGGGCGGGCCGAGCGGGGGTCGGCCGAGCCGGGCCGGGAGCGTCCGCGCGGGGCCCGCCGCCGCGTCCGCGTCCGCGCGGGTGTCGCCGGTGTCCGGGGCCGGCGGGCGCGCGGGTGCGGGGATCTCCCGTGTTCCGCCGGGCTCCTGGGCCGGGAGCACGGCCTCCGCGCCGTCCCGCTCGCCGTTGCCGTCGCCGCTCATCCGCCGGTCCTTCCGTCGCCTGGGCTGCCCTGCCACGACACCGCGGCGGCGCACCTTTTCTCCCGTTTCGGGGTGTTACCAGCTTGGCCGGGTGAAGGGGGCGTGCTCGCGTCGGCACGCCGACGCGGGTCCGGTCACCCGCGGGAGGGGCGGTCCCGCGGGTGACCCGGCGGGCCGGGACGCGGACGCGGAGCCGTAGTCTGCGCCATCGGGGGAAGGCAGTTGACGGACTGTTCTTCCGTTAGTCGCACCGGTCGTCCGACCGGCCGGACCCCTGAGAGGCGCTCATGGCACCCACGACCACCCCGCCCGCCGGGTCCGGCACCGACGCCGCGACCGGCCCGGCCGGCACCGGGCGCCCGGCCGCCCGTTTTCGCCTCGCCCGCACCCGGCCCGCCCGGACCCTCGCCTGCGCCGCGGCCCTCGCCGTCGTCCTCGGCGGCGGCCTCGCGGGCTGCAAGGACCCCAACCTCCCCGCGGCAAGCGGCAGCGCCTCGGCGTCCGCCGCCCCGGGCAGCACGGCGGGCGCGCCCGGCAGCGCACTGGCCGCCGCGGGCCGGCTGACCGTCAAGGGGCGCGCGCCCAAGACCGGCTACACGCGCGAGAAGTTCGGCCCCGCGTGGTCCGACACCGACCACAACGGCTGCGACACCCGCGACGACATACTCAAGCGCGACCTGCGGCAGACGACCTTCCGCGACGGCGCCAAGAAGTGCATCGTCACCGCCGGCGTCCTCGCCGACCCGTACACGGGCACGCAGATCACCTACAAGCGCGGCGCGAGCAAGGTCGACATCGACCACGCGGTGGCGCTGTCCGACGCGTGGCAGAAGGGCGCCGCGCAGTGGCCGGACACCAAGCGCCGCGACTTCGCCAACGACCCGCTCAACCTGCTGGCCGTCGACGCCTCCACCAACCGCCGCAAGAGCGACGGCGACACCGCCACCTGGCTGCCGCCGAACACCGCCTTCCGCTGCGCCTATGTGGCGCGGCAGGTCGCGGTGAAGAAGAAGTACGGCCTGTGGGTGACCTCCGCGGAGCGCGACGCCATGCGCAAGGTGCTCGGCGGCTGCCCCGCGGAGCGGCTGCCCACGGGCTGACGGCGCCGGGTCCGGAATGCCGTCCGCACCTGCGGGAACCGGGCGGTGACACGGGCCGTGGGGCGGCGGGGGAGCGGCCGGCGCGGGCGGGCTGTGCGGATCCTGTGGTGCGGAGTGCTGGATATCGGCGGTCCGGGATCAATATCCTCGTGCTCGATCATCACATCAGCATCGTGAGGCTTGTTCCCCTGCCGGGAGGCACCCATGGTCCGCCGCCGCACCGCCGCCGTCTCGATCGCCGCAGCCGCGCTGCTGCTGGCATCGCCCGCCCTGACCGCGTGCGGATCGGGCCCGGACCGGACCGGCGCCGCAGCCGTGGTGGGCGACCAGCGGATCACCGTGGCCTCGCTCCAGTCGAAGGTCAACCAGGTGCGCGCGGCGCAGGAGGCCTCCCCGCAGAGCGCCCAGCTGCTCGCGTCCAGCACCAAGCTGTCGACGCAGACGCTGACCATGCTCGTGCAGACCGCCGTCATCGAGCGGGCCGCCGACGACGCCGGTGTGACGGTCTCCGAGGAGGAGGCACAGCAGGACCGCGCGGCCGCGCTGGAGCAGTTCGGCGGCAGCGAGCAGGCGCTGAACGCGGCGCTGCTCCAGCAGTTCGGCATCGCGCCCGGCGAGGCCGACACCTACTTCCGGACGAACGCGCTGCTCGGCAAGCTGATCTCCAGCCTCGGCTACCAGCCGGGCAGCGACGGCGGCCAGACCGCGCTGCTCGGCATCCTCACCAAGACCGCGGACAAGCTCGGTGTGACGGTCAACCCGCGCTACGGCACCTGGGACAAGAAGAAGGCCAGCATCGGCGACACCTCCGACGCCTGGGTGATCACCAAGCCCCCGGCCGCGGCGGCGCCGGTCGCGTGAGGCCGTTGTCGGACCCTCGCGGTACGTTCGAGGGGTGAACGACTCCGCTGCCGACTCCACCGCCGGTCCCGGCACCGCCCCCACGGGCGGCGCCGGCCGGCTGGTCCTGCTCACCACCAGCCACCGGGTGGCCCCGGGGCAGCTGTCCTGGCCCGCTTGGCAGGTGCTGCGCGGCGCCGACCGGGTGCTGTGCCCCGACGACGGGCATCCGCAGCTGCCCTTCCTGCGCGAGGCTGGGGTGGCCGTGGAGATCGCCGCGCCCACCGGCCGTGAGCTGGTGGAGGCGGCGGCCGGGGGGCGCACGGTGGTCTATCTGCCGCCGGGCGGCGGGGAGGGCGACCGGGCGGTCACCGCGGAGCTCGCCGCGCTCGGCGGGTCCGGCCGGGTCGAGATGCCCGACCTGGAGCTGCTGCCCGGCTCGTACGACCTGCCGGGCGCGCGGCTGCTGGATCTCGTCCAGGTGATGGACCGGATCCGGGCCGAATGCCCCTGGAGCAGCCTGCGCACGCACGAGGATCTCGCCACGTACGGCATCGAGGAGATGTACGAGCTGGTCGAGGCGATCGAGGAGGGCGACCGGGCGGCGGTCCGCGAGGAGCTGGGGGACGTCCTGCTCCAGGTGGTCTTCCACGCCGCCATCGCCGAGAGCGATCCGGACGAGCCGTTCGGCATCGACGACGTGGCGGCCGGGCTGGTCGACAAGCTGGTCCACCGCCACCCGCACATCTTCGGCGAGGAGGTCGCCGAGACGCCCGAGCAGGTGCAGGCCAACTGGGTACGGCTCAAGGGCGTCGAGAAGGCCCGCGAGTCGGTCACGGACGGGGTGCCGCTCGCCTCGCCGGCTCTGGCGCTGGCCGCCAAGCTCGCCGGGAGGGCGCGGCAGGCCGGGCTCCCGCTGCCCGTCACCCCGCCCGCCCCGCTCTACGACGACGAGAGCGCGCTCGGCGACCACCTGCTGGCCGAGGCGGCCGCCGCCCAGTCGTCCGGCATCGACCCCGAGGCGGCCCTGCGGCACGCGGCACGCCGCTACCGTACGGCGATACGCGCCGCCGAGTCGGAGGTGCGGGCCGGGCGGAACGGGCCCCGGGAGCCGTAGCCGCCGCGGCGGCGGGTACGCGCACGGCTGCCCCGTCCCGCAGGCGGGCGCACCCGCACAGGGGCGCATCCCGCACACGGGCGCGTCGCGTACGGTCGGGGGATGACCGACGGCGCCGCCATGCCCGAGCTCTTCACCTGGGAGTTCGCCACCGACCCCTACCCCGCCTACGCCTGGCTGCGCGAGCACGCGCCCGTCCACCGCACGACGCTGCCCAGCGGGGTCGAGGCCTGGCTCGTCACCCGCTACGCCGACGCGCGCGAGGCGCTGGCGGATCCACGCCTGAGCAAGAACCCGGTGCACCACGCGGAGTCGCCCGGCGCGCGCGGCAAGACCGGTATCCCGGGCGAGCGCAGCGCGGATCTGATGACGCATCTGCTGAACATCGACCCGCCCGACCACACCCGGCTGCGCCGCCTGGTCTCCAAGGCCTTCACCCCGCGCCGGGTGGCGGGCTTCGGGACGCGGGTGCAGCAGCTGACGGACCGTTTCGTGGACGGCTTCGCGGCACGCGGGGAGGCGGACCTGATCCACGAATTCGCCTTCCCGCTCCCTATCTACGCCATCTGCGACCTGCTGGGTGTCCCCGCCGAGGACCAGGACGACTTCCGGGACTGGGCCGGGATGATGATCCGGCACGGCGGCGGTCCGCGCGGCGGTGTGGCGCGCTCGGTCAAGCGGATGCGCGCGTATCTGACGGAGCTGATCCACCGCAAGCGCGCCGAACTGGCGGCGGGCGCCGCGGGCGGCCCGCCCGACGACCTGATCGCCGGTCTGATCCGGGCCTCCGACCACGGCGAGCACCTGACGGAGAACGAGGCCGCGGCCATGTGCTTCGTGCTGCTCTTCGCGGGATTCGAGACCACCGTCAACCTCATCGGCAACGGCACCTACGCGCTGCTGCGCAACCCCGGGCAGCGCGCGGTCCTCCAGCAGGCCCTCGCGTCGGGCGACCACGGCCTGCTGGACACCGGGATCGAGGAACTCCTTCGCTACGACGGCCCCGTGGAGCTGGCGACCTGGCGCTACGCCACCCGGCCGGTCGAGATCGGCGGCGTGGCCGTGGCCCAGGGCGACCCGGTCCTGGTCGTGCTCGCGGCCGCCGACCGCGACCCCGAGCGCTTCACCGACCCCGACCGCCTCGACCTCGCCCGGCGGGACAACCCGCACCTCGGGTACGGCCACGGCATCCACTACTGCCTCGGCGCGCCGCTCGCCCGGCTGGAGGCCAGAACGGCGCTCGCGACCCTGCTGACCCGGCTGCCGGACCTGCGGCTCGCCGCCGATCCCGGCGATCTGCGGTGGCGCGGCGGCCTGATCATGCGTGGCCTGCGCACCTTGCCGGTGGCCTTCACCCCCGAGGCGCCGCAGCAGAACTGACGCGTCGTCAACCTCGTGACCGCGACGTGACGACCGCTACATCGACTTGTGATCCGTTGGCCAACCCCGCTACGTTCTGCGGTCAACGCGAGGCGTGCGAAGGCTGCGCGCGACGGCACCGATGAAAGGCGACCGTATGCTCTCCGCCAACGGCAGGCACCGACGCCCCCGCCAGGCCCCCGCGGCCGTGGTGACTGTGGCGGCGACCGGTGCGGGACTCGCACTGCCCCTGCTGGTCGCGGGTGCCGGGGCCGCGCAGGCCGCGGACGGCGGCACGTGGGACAAGGTCGCGATATGCGAGAGCGGCGGCCAGTGGGACGCCACCTCGGACAACGGCGTCTTCGGCGGCCTCTCGCTCACCGAGGACACATGGGTCCGCTACGGCGGCCTGCTCTACGCCCCGCGCCCCGACCTCGCCTCCCGCGCCCACCAGATCAAGGTGGCCGAGAAGGTCCTGGACGCCCTCGGCCCCGACGCCTTCCCCGGTTGCGAGCTGGGCACGGGCCTGCTCGACGACCCCGCCGGCGACGACAGCGGCAACGGCGGCGGTAACGGGAACGGCGACGGCTCCACCGCCACCCCCGCGCCCACCACGACCGCCGACCCGACCGCCCCCACGGCCCCCGCCGACCCCGGCACCCCGGCGGCGACGCCCACGACGCCCGCCGCACCCACGACGCCCGGCACCCCCGCGACCGGCACCGGCACGGGCACCCCCGCGCCCCCGGCCACGGCGAGCCCCACCCCGACCGACCCGAGCGCCCCTGCGGTCACCCCCACCGCCCCGGCCACCGACCCCTCCGCCCCGGCGACGTCCGCCACCCCCGCCGACCCCGGCACGCCCACGGCGGGCTCCGGCCGCCACGCGCGCCCGTACAGCCCCACCGACGAGGAGCTGGCCGCGGCCGACCGGGCGAGCCGTACCCGTACGACCGCCGTCGTTCCGGGCGCCACGGACGGGGACACCGGCGCGGGCACCGCGGACGACGGCCAGGCCAACGACCAGGGCAACGGCGGCAATTCGGACACTACTTCACATAAGGCGACGGACGTCTACAAGATCGGCGCCGGTGACTCGCTCTCCGGGATCGCGGCCGCGCACGACGTCCCCGGTGGCTGGCAGCACCTCTACGACGTCAACCGCCAGGCGATCGGCGACGATCCAAACCTCATCAAACCCGGACAGACCATCGATCTCGGGTGAGGTGTACGGCCGTCCGGAGTGAAATCCCCTGTCGTACATGCCTGGTGACAAAAAGGACGTAGGGGATTTCCGTTCCATGGGGTGATGTGACAAGCCTCTCCTCGAACCTGTGACCGCCTCCTTGACTCCCGCCCCGTCGCGGCCCGTCCGACCTGCGGATTCGTCCAGCGGCCGACATCGTGGCCGCAGTTGGCGTCCGAAACGCGAGTGTTTGTTCAATCCGGTCCGGTGTGCTTAACGTCTAAGCGCTCGCCACAGCGGGCCCCGCCGGAGCGGAACGCCGAGTCCTGCCGCCGCGCCCGACGGGAGCAACCGACGCGAAAGCGCCGCAGGCAGGAGCGGGGGACCCACGGTCTTTCCGCCGGACCCAGGCAACGGACGGCATCGTGCCGCGCAGCCCGCTGCGCCGTCGCGACGAAGCCGCCGCCGCCCCCACGGGTCCGGCTCGGGGTGAAGCAGGGCATCCGCCTACGCGGTGCCGGCCGGGCAACTCACGTCCGAACCCGACAGCTGACCTCGCAGGCGTCGGTGAGGGACATACACACATGGGTAAGCACCGTCGTGCCTCGAAGATGGTCCGATTCGCCACTTTCGCCGGTGTTGCCGGCGTCGCCGTCGCCGCGCCGCTGATCGGCGCCACCTCCTCCTCGGCCGCCTCCGTGGCCACCTGGGACGCCGTCGCGCAGTGCGAGTCCGGCGGCGACTGGCACATCAACACCGGCAACGGCTACTACGGCGGCCTGCAGTTCTCGCAGTCCAGCTGGGAGGCGGCGGGCGGCCTGCAGTACGCGCAGCGCGCCGACCTCGCCACCAAGGACCAGCAGATCGCGGTCGCCGAGAAGCTCCTCGCCCTCCAGGGCCCCGGCGCCTGGGCGTGCGCCTCGGCCGGCGGCCTGACCGCGGGCGGCCCGGCCCCCGACATCAACCCCGGCGGCTCGTCCTCGTCGTCCTCCTCGTCGAGCAGCTCCAGCAGCTCCACGGCGGCGAAGACCACGACGAAGACCACCACCAAGACCACCGCCGCCAAGAGCACCCCGGCCAAGAAGGCCGCGAAGCCCGCGAAGCACACCGCCACCGACTGGCAGCGGCACGGCGCCAAGGGCTCGTACACCGTCGTCTCCGGCGACACGCTGTCCGAGATCGCCGCGAGCCACCACGTCAAGGGCGGCTGGCACAACCTCTTCCAGCTCAACAAGGACGTCGTCAAGGACGCCGACCTGATCTACCCGGGCCAGCACCTGCGCCTCGGCTGATCCGGGACGGGGGGCGAGCAGCCCCCGCACGCCCTCACCGGCCGGCCGGACGCGCGGCGCGCCTCGCGGCGCCCGCGCGCCCGGCCGGTTTTCCGTCTCAGGGGCCGGGCCGAGGACCGGCCCGGGGACGCGAGCCGGTTAGGCTCGTCCCGGAAAAACGAGAAGACATCTCAGAAGGAGACAACGTGCCGTCCATCGACGTCGTCGTAGCCCGGGAAATCCTCGACTCGCGAGGCAACCCCACCGTCGAGGTCGAGGTCGGCCTCGACGACGGCAGCACCGGCCGGGCCGCAGTGCCGTCCGGCGCCTCCACCGGCGCCTTCGAGGCCCTCGAACTCCGCGACGGCGACAAGAACCGCTACCAGGGCAAGGGCGTCGAGAAGGCCGTCCTCGCCGTGATCGAGCAGATCGGCCCGGAGCTCGTCGGCTACGACGCCACCGAGCAGCGGCTGATCGACCAGGCGATGTTCGACCTGGACGCCACCCCCGACAAGTCCTCGCTCGGCGCCAACGCCATCCTCGGCGTGTCGCTGGCCGTGGCGCACGCCGCCTCCGAGGCCTCGGACCTGCCGCTCTTCCGCTACCTGGGCGGCCCGAACGCGCACGTCCTGCCCGTCCCGATGATGAACATCCTCAACGGCGGCTCGCACGCGGACTCCAACGTCGACATCCAGGAGTTCATGATCGCGCCGATCGGCGCGGAGTCCTTCTCCGAGGCGCTGCGCTGGGGCGCCGAGGTCTACCACACCCTCAAGGGCGTGCTCAAGACGCGCGGCCTGTCCACGGGCCTGGGCGACGAGGGTGGTTTCGCGCCGAATCTCGGCTCCAACCGCGAGGCGCTCGACCTGATCATCGAGGCGATCAAGCAGGCCGGCTACACCCCCGGCCAGGACATCGCGCTCGCGCTGGACGTCGCCGCGTCCGAGTTCTACAAGGACGGCTCCTACGCCTTCGAGGGCAAGTCGCGCTCGGCGGCCGAGATGACCGACTACTACGCCGAGCTGGTCGACGCCTACCCGCTGGTCTCCATCGAGGACCCGCTGTTCGAGGACGACTGGGACGGCTGGAAGACCATCACCGACAAGCTCGGCGCCAAGGTGCAGCTGGTGGGCGACGACCTGTTCGTCACCAACCCGGAGCGCCTGCAGAAGGGCATCGACAACGGCACCGCCAACGCGCTGCTGGTGAAGGTCAACCAGATCGGCTCGCTCACCGAGACGATGGACGCCGTCGAGCTGGCCCAGCGCAGCGGCTACAAGTGCATGATGTCGCACCGTTCCGGCGAGACCGAGGACGTCACCATCGCCGACCTGGCCGTCGCCACCAACTGCGGCCAGATCAAGACCGGCGCCCCGGCCCGCTCCGAGCGCGTCGCCAAGTACAACCAGCTGCTGCGTATCGAGGAGATCCTCGACGACGCCGCGGTCTACGCCGGTCGCAGCGCCTTCCCGCGCTTCAAGGGCTGAACCGCACCGCACGCGCCGCGTCCCCGTCCGGTGCCCTTCCACCGGCGGGGACGTACACGCGTACGGGCGACGGGACAGTATGTTCCTCCCAGGGGCGATAACGTCCCGTGCGAGGGACGCGAGTCCGAGGGACGTACGAGGGGAGCGACGGCGTGGCTCCGGATCGGTTCTCCACCGCTGCCCGGCTCAAGGCCATCGGGCAGGAGGCGCACGCGCGGGTCTACCGCGCCGCGGCGGCCCGCAGACCCGGCCGGCGCAACCGGCTGACCGGGCGCGCCGCGCTGCTCGCGCTCGTGCTGTGTGCCCTGGTGATCGCCCTCGCCTACCCGACGCGGCAGTACATCGCGCAGCGCTCCGACATCGCCGACCAGCGCCGCGAGGCGCAGCAGGCGAAGAAGAAGGTCGAGCAGCTGCGCGAGGAGAAGGCCCGCTGGCAGGACCCGGAGTACGTGCGCACCCAGGCCCGCAGGCAGCTGCACTACGTGATGCCCGGCGAGGACGGCTACTCGGTCGCCGCCCCCACCGCCTCCGCCGGTTCGGCGGGCGGGCACAACCGCGCCGCGGGCACCCCCGGTGACGCGGGCGGGCAGGCGGCGGCAGCGGCCCACCGGCCCTGGTACGCGAACCTCTGGGACGGCGTGGACCACGCCGACGCCGCGGCGCAGCCCGGACGCTGAGGCCTGCCCGGGGGCTGCCGGGCCCGCCTCCCGCGGGGCGCGCCCTGCCGCCCCGTGGCGCGCACGTGGCCGCGCCGGTCCCGGTCGCCCCGCAGCCGGGCTCCGCGGCCCCACGGCACGGCTCGCACGGCTCGCACGGCCCGCACGGCACGGCACGGCTCGCACGGCCCCACGGCCCTCACGGCCCCGAAACGAGAAACGGCACATGAACGACTCACAGCACCCTCCCGCCACCCCCGCGGACGCCGACGCCGTCCGGGCGCAGCTCGGCCGCCCGCCGCGCGGCCTGCGCGCGGTCGCGCACCGCTGCCCGTGCGGCAACCCCGACGTGGTCGAGACCCAGCCGCGGCTGGAGGACGGCACGCCCTTCCCGACGCTGTACTACCTGACCTGCCCGCGGGCCGCGTCGGCGATCGGCACGCTGGAGGCGGACGGCGTGATGAAGACCATGACCGCGCGGCTGGCCGAGGACCCGGAGCTGGCCGCCGCCTACCGTGCCGCGCACGAGGACTACCTCGCCCGCCGCGACGCGATCGAGGTGCTGGAGGGCTTCCCGAGCGCGGGCGGCATGCCGGACCGCGTGAAGTGCCTGCACGTGCTCGTGGGCCACTCGCTGGCCGCCGGACCGGGCGTCAACCCGCTCGGCGACGAGGCGCTCGCGATGCTGCCCGAGTGGTGGGCCAAGGGCCCGTGCGTCCCGCTCCCCGAGGAAGACCGCGACGACCGGCAGGAGACGTCCTCATGACCGCCCCCACGACGACCCGGGTCGCCGCCGTCGACTGCGGCACCAACTCGATCCGGCTGCTGGTCGGGGACGTCGACCCGGCCACCGGGACGCTGCACGACCTGGACCGGCGGATGCGCATCGTCCGCCTCGGCCAGGGCGTCGACCGCACCGGGCGGCTCGCGCCCGAGGCGCTGGAGCGCACCTTCGCGGCCTGCCGGGAGTACGCCGGTGTGATCCGCGAGCACGGTGTGCCCCCCGAGCGGATCCGCTTCGTGGCCACCTCCGCCTCGCGCGACGCGGAGAACCGCGACGACTTCGTGCGCGGTGTGCGCGAGCTGCTCGGCGTCGATCCCGAGGTCGTGACGGGCGATCAGGAGGCGGCGCTGTCCTTCACCGGCGCCACCGCGGAACTGACCGGCGGGCACGGGATGCTGACGCCCTACCTGGTGGTGGACATCGGCGGCGGATCGACCGAATTCGTGCTCGGCGCCGAGCGCGTGGAGGCCGCCCGCTCGGTGGACGTGGGCTGCGTACGGATGACGGAGCGTCACGTCGTGCGCGACGGCGAGCCGGTGGACCCGCCGTCCGCGGAGATCGTCGCGGCGATGACCGCCGACATCGACGCGGGGCTGGACGAGGCGTCCCGCACGGTGCCGCTGGAGCGCGCCCGTACGCTCGTCGGCCTGGCCGGGTCGGTCACCACGGTCGCGGCGCTCGCGCTGGAGCTGCCGGCCTACGACTCGGCGGCGATCCACCACTCCCGGATCACCCTCGCGCAGGTCAGGGCGGTCACCGAGCGGCTGCTGGGGTCCACGCACGCCGAGCGCGCCGCCCTCGCGGTCATCCACGAGGGCCGGGTCGACGTGATCGCCGCGGGGGCGCTGGTGCTGCTGCGGATCATGGAGCGGACGGGTGCGGAAGAGGTCGTGGTGAGCGAGCACGACATCCTGGACGGCATCGCTTTCAGCGTCGCGGGACAGGGCGCCGGAAAACCTTTGTGAAACTCTTCACATGAAGTTCCCGCCCCGTGGCCCGATTTTCCAAGGTGTGGGCGTCCGCAACCCCGGGAATCGTTGGTGGCGGCGTGTTTCAGCGGTGTGACAACCGCCGGGTCACGGGGTGAACGCCGCGCGATCGGTGCTGATCAGCGCCCGTGGCCGGGGAGCGGCGGCCGGAGCGCGGTCCGGCGGGTGTGTCGCACCTGGTCGCGAAACCGCGCAGGGTAGCACAGGGTGTCCAGGTCCTTGTGAAGGGGCTCACGAGGTAGCCCCCGCAGTGTGCTGGATACTCGATGCATGAGCACCACGGAGCGTCCACGGATCCTCGTAGTAGGCGGCGGTTATGTCGGCCTGTACGCGGCGCGCCGCATCCTGAAGAAGATGCGGTACGGCGAGGCGACCGTCACGGTCGTCGACCCGCGCTCGTACATGACGTACCAGCCCTTCCTTCCCGAGACGGCAGCAGGCAGCATCTCCCCGCGTCACGTCGTCGTCCCGCTGCGGCGCGTGCTGCCCGGGGCCGAGGTGCTGACCGGGCGGGTCGTCGAGATCGACCAGGACCGCAAGGTCGCCTCGGTCGAGCCGCTCGTCGGCGAGTCCTACGAGCTGCCCTTCGACTACCTGGTGATGGCGCTCGGCGCGGTCTCCCGGACCTTCCCGATTCCGGGCCTGGCCGAGAACGGCATCGGCATGAAGGGTGTCGAGGAGGCGATCGGGCTGCGCAACCACGTGCTGGAGCAGCTCGACAAGGCCGACTCCACCACGGACGAGGAGATCCGCCGCAAGGCGCTCACCTTCGTCTTCGTCGGCGGCGGCTTCGCGGGTGCGGAGACCATCGGCGAGGTCGAGGACATGGCGCGCGACGCCGCCAAGTACTACTCGAACGTCAAGCGCGAGGACATGCGCTTCATCCTCGTCGACGCCGCGGACAAGATCCTCCCCGAGGTCGGCCCGCAGCTCGGCAAGTGGGGCCTGGAGCACCTCCAGGAGCGCGGTATCGAGGTCTACCTCAGCACGTCGATGAAGTCCTGCGTCGACAAGCACGTGGTGCTCGCCAACGGCCTGGAGGTCGACGCGTCCACCATCGTGTGGACGGCCGGTGTGAAGCCGAACCCGGCGCTGGCGAAGTTCGGCCTGCCGCTCGGTCCGCGCGGCCACGTGGACACCGCCCCGACGCTCCAGGTGCGCGGCACCGACTACATCTGGGCCGCGGGCGACAACGCCCAGATCCCGGACCTCGCCGCGGGCGAGGGCGCATGGTGCCCGCCGAACGCGCAGCACGCGCTGCGCCAGGCCAAGGTGCTCGGCGACAACGTGGTGTCCGGCATGCGCGGCTTCCCGCAGCAGGACTACAAGCACGCCAACAAGGGTGCGGTCGCGGGTCTCGGGCTGCACAAGGGCGTCGCGATGATCGTGTTCGGCAAGGCGAAGATCAAGGTCAAGGGCCGTCTCGCCTGGTACATGCACCGTGGCTACCACGGCATGGCGGTGCCGACCTGGAACCGCAAGATCCGCGTCTTCGCCGACTGGACGCTGGGGATGTTCCTCAAGCGCGAGGTCGTCTCGCTCGGCGCCATCGAGAACCCCCGCGAGGAGTTCTACGAGGCCGCCCGCCCGGCCCCGGCGCCCGCCGCCGTGCCGGAGCAGCCGAAGGCCGCCGCTGCCGCCGCCGAGAAGGCCGGCGCGGCCTGACACCCCCTCGTCGGCGCCGGGAACGGACGCCGCCGGGCACAGCAGACGCCGTGAGGGCGCTCGCCATCCGTGGTGCGGGCGCCCTCACGGCGTTTCCGCGTCCCGTGCGCGTCCCGTGCGCGTGCGGCGGGCGGCCCGGCAGGCGGCCCGGCGGGCCCGGAGGCCCTCCCCGGCCTGCGGCAACCGCCGTCCGGGCGAAGTGCGTGTATCCGCAACATAGATTTGCGGCCGAACGGCGATTTTTGGCCGCCGCGGTCGTACGCTCAGATGCATGGCTGACGCGGCTCCGAGAATCGTCGACTTCGCCGAACACGCCCTCTCCCGGCCGTTCCCGCTGCGCGTACGGGCCTGGGACGGCAGCGAGGCCGGGCCGCCCGGCGCACCCGTTCTCGTCTTCCGCCACCGCCGTGCCCTGCGCCGCGTGCTCTGGCGGCCCGGCGAACTCGGCCTGGTCCGCGCCTGGGTGGCCGGCGAGCTGACCGTCGACGGCGACCTGCACGACGCCCTCGACCGCCTCTCCGGCCTGCTCTGGGAACGCCCCGAGCCCGTGTCGCCGTCCGCGGGGGCCCCGTCCGCGGCCCGCCGCCTGCCGGCCGCGCTGCGCGACCCGGACACCTACCGGCTGGCCCGCCGCGCCCTGGCGGTCGCCGGGCCGGGGCTGCCGCCCGCGCCGCCGCCCGAGGAGGTGCGCCCGCGCTCGGGCCCGGCGCACACCAAGCGCCGCGACCGCGCGGCCGTCTCGCACCACTACGACGTCGGCAACGACTTCTACGCCCTGGTCCTGGGCCCGAGCATGGTCTACTCGTGCGCGCTGTGGCCGGAGGCGGACACCACTCTGGAGCAGGCCCAGTCCGCCAAGCTCGACCTGGTCTGCCGCAAGCTGGGCCTGCGTGAGGGGCAGCGGCTGCTGGACGTCGGCTGCGGCTGGGGCTCGATGGTGATGCACGCCGCCGCGCACTACGGGGTACGGGCCACGGGCATCACGCTCTCGGTCGAGCAGGCGGACTTCGCCCGCAAGCGGATCGCCGAGGCCGGGCTCGACGACCTGATCGAGATCCGGGTGCAGGACTACCGGGAGGTCGCCGACGGGCCCTTCGACGCGATCTCCTCGATCGGCATGGCCGAGCACGTGGGCAGCGAGCGCTACCTGGAGTACGCGCGCATCCTGCACGGGTTGCTGCGTCCGGGGGGCCGGCTGCTCAACCACCAGATCGCCCGCCGCCCGCTGCGCGACGAGACGGCCTACCACGTGGACGAGTTCATCGACCGCTACGTCTTCCCTGACGGGGAGCTGGCGCCGGTCGGTGCGACCGTCTCCCGGCTGGAGGAGGCCGGCTTCGAGGTGCGGGACGTGGAGGCGCTGCGCGAGCACTACGGGCGCACCCTGCGGGCCTGGGTGACGAATCTGGAGGCGAACTGGCGGCAGGCGGTGCGCCTGGTCACGCCGGGGCGAGCCCGGGTGTGGCAGCTGTACATGGCGGCGTCCGCGGTGTCGTTCGAGCGCAACCGGATCGGTGTCAACCAGGTGCTCGCGGTACGCACCGGCGAGGACGGCGACTCGGAAATGCCGCGCACCCGCGCGAATTGGCTCTCGTAACGACGCCAAGTGCGCGCCAAGGGCGATTTCGCGTCACTTGTGCGGGGCAACCATGGTCCCGCAAGTGCCGCGCTGTCCTGGCGATGTGTCGGGCCGGAGCCAATGAAGCACCGTCAGTAGCCTCTAAAATCAGACAACATGACTAGTTAGGCGCCCTGTTGGGATCCGCCGACCCCGATACGCTTTTCTCTGCGCCCCGCCGGCCCGGATGGTGGAACGCAGACACGGCGAGCTTAAACCTCGCTGCCCCATGTGGGCGTGCCGGTTCAAGTCCGGCTCCGGGCACTTCACCCTTCGGGTGGCAGGCCTGCGAGCCGGCCGGAATATGGGGTTCCGGCGGGGCATGTGCCACCGTGCCCGGCCGCGTATGCCGTCTTGTCCGGCCTTTCCGTGCATCGTGCGCGTCACGCACCTATTGCCGAACCCGGCGCATACTGCCGCGCCGTCGCATACCGCCGGGGCGGCACGCGCTGCTGAACCCGTGCTGAACTGCCCTTGAGCATATGGAGCGGAGCTTCCCCTTACCCCCGCGACACGCGCGACGCGATCATGCGTAACCCGCGCTTGCCAAAGTCCGCTGCGCCAGCAGCGAAAGGGGACATGGCAGATGACCCAGCTCAATCGACGTGCGTTTCTGCGTGCCGTCGGCGCGACGGGCGGCGCCGGCGCGATGCTCGCCACCATGGGGGCGCTCGGCCTCACGCCCACCGCACAGGCCGCGGCCGCCCGCGAGGCGGCCTACCGGCCGCCGCGCACCGGGGACTTCACCCTCACCGGCAGATCCGCGGCCTCGGTGGTCGTGCTCGGCGGCGGCATAGCCGGCCTCACCACCGCCTACGAGCTCGGCAAGGCGGGCTACCGGTGCACGGTCCTGGAGGCCCGCGACCGTCCCGGCGGCCGCAACTTCACCGTGCGCGGCGGCGACACCACCACCGACCTCTACGGCCACCGGCAGACCGCCCGCTTCTCCGACGGCCAGTACATGAACGCCGGGCCCGCCCGCATCGCCCAGTGGATGATCACCCTCGACTACTGCCGTGAACTCGGCGTCCCGATCGAGGTCTTCACCAACGTCAACGCCGACACCTACCTGTACAACGAGTCGGCCGGCATGACCTCGCCCATGCGCTACCGCGCGGCCAAGGCGGACGTCTTCGGCTATGTCACGGAACTGCTCGCCAAGGCCTCCGACCAGGGCGCCCTCGACGCGGCGCTGACCGCAGACGACCGCGAGCGGCTGACGGAATTCCTCAAGGACTACGGCGACCTCGGAAACAGCCTGCAATACACCGGCAGTTCGCGCCGGGGCTACACCGTGTGGCCCGGCGCCGCCGGGACCCCCGGTGTCGTGGCGGGCGATGTGCCCACCGCCTCGGAGATCTTCGCCACCGGGGTGGGCCGCTACTTCGCCTTCGAATTCGAATTCGACCAGGCCATGCTGATGTTCCAGCCGGTCGGCGGTATGGACCGCATACCGCACGCGCTGGCGGGGGCGATCGGCAACCAGAAGATCCGCACCGGCTGCGCCGTCACACAGGTGACGGACAAGGGCGACGGCGTCCGCGTGACATACACCCAGGGCGGGCGGAGCCGGGCCATCGAGGCGGACTACTGCGTCGCCGCGATGCCGCCGAACATCCTCGCCAAGGTGCCGCACAACCTCGGCGGCGGGGTGCAGAGCGCCTTGGAGGCGATCACCCCGTCCTCGGCGGGCAAGATCGGACTGGAGTACCGCTCGCGCTGGTGGGAGACCGACCACCGGATCTACGGCGGCATCACCGAGACCGACCTGGACGTCACCCACATCTGGCACCCGTCCTACGGCTTCCACGGCGAGCGCGGTGTGATCATCGGCTACTACAACACCGGGGCCAACGCCGACTCCTACGCCCCCCTCACCCCCAAGGAGCGCGAGGCGCGCGCGGTCGCGGCCGGTGTGAAGATCTACGGCGAGAAGTACCGCAGCGAGCTGGCCACGTCCTTCTCGCACCACTGGCGGCAGTTCCCCTACCAGGAGGCCGCCTGGCACAGCACCCCCGGCGGCCCCGACCACGCCCGCTACAAGCCGCTGACCCAACCGGCCGGCCGCGTGCACTTCGCGGGCGACTGGCTCAGCTACATGGACGCCTGGCAGCACGGGGCCTTCAGCTCGGCCCGCAGCGCCGTCACCGCGATCCACCAGCGCGTCCTGGCCTGACGCGGCCCCGCCCGGGTTCCGTACGAGCCCGAGCGGGCGCCGTCCGGACCCCGGGCACCGCCCCGCGTCACGGATGCGGGGCGGTGCGCAGCCGGCCCGCCGACGCCACGGTGGCGGCGGCCTCCCGCTCGCTGAGGCCGGTGTGCACGGCGGCCGTCACCAGCGCGGGTGCGAGGGTGTCGCCGACCCCGGCGTCGTAGGCGCGGCAGGCGGCCCAGAAGAGCCGGCCGTTGCGCTCGCCCTCCTGCGAGTCGAGCACGAAGCGCACCAGGGCCGCGGCCCGCTTCTCGGCGGGATGCCGCGGCCCTGCCGCGTGCCGGGGCCGCTGCTCCGCCGGGCTCGCGGGCGGGGCGGCCAGCCGCAGCAGCGCCGCCGGGGCGGGGGCCAGGACGGCGCCCGCCGAGCCGGGGTCGGGCAGGTAGCGGCCCGCCAGGGTGCGCGATCCCGGGCCGACGACGTACCCGCCCTCGCCGCGTATGTCGATGCCGCGGGCCAGCCGCCCCGCCGAGTTGGGGACGGGGCCGGGCGCGGTGAGCCACAGGTGGCGGCCGCCCGAGGGGGTCAGCACCGTCAGGGTTTCGGGCACGGTGAAGCCGTGCCGCGCGGCGAGCGCGCGCAGCGCCGCGACGCCGTCCGCGCCGTGCTTGACGTCCAGGTCGACGCCGACGAGGTGGTGCGGGGCGCGGCCGCACGCGACGCCGTAGCCGGTCGCCCACGGCGTCACGGCGAAGAGCGCGCGTATCCGGGCAGGGTCGGTGGTCGCGTCGTGCACCCCGTGGCCCGGCCGGCCGCAGGCGCCGCGGCACAGCGCCGCCGTGCGCGGCTCGTCGCGGTGCGGGGAGCGGACGGCGGGCAGCTTGCTGCGCGAGAGCGGGAAGACGGGCAGGCCGCGGGCGGCGGCGAGCAGGGCCGCGTGCAGGGCTCGGGTGTGGTCGGGGCGTGCCATGGCCTGCTCCCTGGGTTTCGAACGCGTGTTCGTCTGCACCCTTCAGTGATACCGCGCCGGGGGCCGGGCGTCCACCGGGTATACCCACCGGGACGGCCCGCGGTCCGTGCGGCGGATGTGTTCGAGTCGCCGATCTGCGGGAAGGCTGCTTTTTTGCCAAGCCATTACTCTTGACGCAGAGCCGCGGACGCGGCCTTGGAGGAGTGAGATGAGGAGCAGCAATCCGGTCTTCTCCCGGCGGGGTTTCACCCGCGGGAACGACTACGCCGGCTTCGAGTCGGCCGGTGCCCGGGGCGGCGGCCCGTACGGCGGCGGCAACCCCTACGGCGGCGCGCAGGGCAACCCGTACGCGGGGGCGCCGCGCAATCCGTACGACCAGCCGGGGCCGGCGAGCGCCGAGCGGCTGGAGGAGATGTACGCGGCGCCCGCCGCGGGCCCGGCGCAGACCGGGCGGATGACGATCGACGACGTCGTGACGCGTACCGGCATCACGCTCGGCACGGTCGTGGTCGGCGCCGTCCTGGGATGGGTCGCGCTGCCGGACCGGGTCGGCCTGGCGGTGGGCGCCGCGCTGATCGCGTTCGTGCTGGCCATGGTGCAGGCGTTCAAGCGGCGGCCCGTACCCGCGCTGATCCTCGGTTACGCCGCCTTCGAGGGTGTTTTCCTCGGTGTGCTGAGCCGGGAGTACAACCAGGCGTGGCAGGGTGCGCCGGTGCAGGCGGTGCTGGGCACCATGGCCGTCTTCGCCGGGATGCTCGTCGCCTACCGGGCGCGGATCGTCCGGGTCACCGCGCGCTACCAGCGCATCGGCATGGCGGTCGCGATCGGCTTCGTGCTCGCGATGGTGGTGAACCTGCTCTTCGCGGCCTTCGGCGGCTCGGACACGCTGGGGCTGCGCACCGGCCCGCTCGGCATCGTCTTCTGCCTGCTGGGTGTGGCGCTGGGCGCTTTCTTCCTGTCGCTGGACTTCAAGCAGATCGAGGACGGTGTGCGCGGCGGCGCCCCGCGCGAGGAGTCCTGGCTCGCGGCATTCGGTCTGACGCTGTCGCTGGTGTGGATCTATCTGGAGCTGCTGCGGCTGATCGCGATCCTGCGCGACTGACGCCCCCCAGGCCGTGTCCGGGGGTGTACGGGCGCACGCGGCGGGCTGCCGGGAAGTACCGCTTCCCGGCAGCCCGCAGGCGTGTGGGAGTGTCGGCGGTGACCGTTCAGCGCAGGTTGCGGGCGGCCCGTCGCAGGTCGTACTCGTGGACGAGGGCCTTGGCGTGGCCGTAGGAGAGGTCGTGCTCGCTGCGCAGCCAGCTGACCTTCTCGTCGAAGCGGAAGAGCGCGGGTCCTTCGTCGAGGGCGGACAGCCACTCGCTGACCTCGCGGCCGGTGCAGTGCGGGATACGGTCGATCAGATTCCGGTGGGTTTCCGCGGAGAAGTGCGTTTGGGACATCGGCGCCTCCGGTATGTGGTCCGGTCACCCCACCGTGCCCCAGCGGTCGTTCGTTGGCAACCATCGCGCGGCGAACCGCCGGGGACGGACATGGGTGCGAGGCCGTCTTCCTTACCCCCGGTACTGTCGGGCCATGCCCGAGCAGACACGACCGGACGAACTGGGCGCCGCGGTGGAGCGCCTCGCGGGGCGGCTGCGCGCGCTGCCCCAGCGGCGGCTCCAGGCGGGCGCCGCGGCGGCCGGACTGGAGCTGGCGCGGTGGCTGGACCGGGAGGCCCAGTTGCTGGAATTCCCCGGGCGCGAGCCGTACGTGATGCCGGACGAGGGCGTGTTCGTGGTCGGCGACCAGCTCTCCCTCGCCGGGCGGGAGTTGCTCGCGGTGGCGGCGTCCCCCGGGCACGGCGCGCTGCTGGCCGAGGCGCGCGAGAAGGTCGCGAAGGCGGCGCGCGAGGTCGGCTGACCGGCCTTCGTACGGTGCGACGCGGTGCGAGCGGTGCGACGCGGTAAGGGTGCGGCCGGTTCGCCGCCCGGCCCGCGGGGCTCGGATCTCAGGTCTCAGAGCGAGGCGACGACGCGGTCGGCCAGCACGTAGACGCTCTCCTCGCCGAAGGCGAAGGTCAGCGCGTAGGCCCCGGCTATGGCCGAGCCGCCGCGCAGTACGGGCACGTCGCCGCGGTCCAGCGCCTCCGACAGCCGCAGCGCGGTCTCCCGGTGGCCAGGCGTCATGCACAGCGTGGTGCCGTCCGCGAAGACGTAGACGTCCAGTGTGCCCAGCGGGCCCGGGCGGACGTCGGAGAGCGGGATGCGGCCGTCCGCGAGGTCGGCGAGCCGGTCGGCGGTCTGGTCCGGCGAGGCGACGACCGGCGAGGGTGCGAAGTCCGGGCCGGAGGGGTGCGGGATCGCGCCCGGCGCGGGCAGGACGGCGTCGCCGGGGTCGCCCGCGCCCTCGGTGTCGCGGACGCCCTCGAAGGCGCCCTCGGCGGCGTCCAGGCCCGCGAAGTCGGCCTGCCGCGGCAGGTAGGGCAGTACCGGCGGCACCTCGTAGTCGCAGCCGGGCAGCGGGCCGTCCGCGGCGCTGCCGTACAGCCCGCGGAAGAGCGGTGCCTCGCCCGCGCTCTCGCGGGCCTCCTGCTCGGCCCAGAAGGCGCGGGCCTCGGCCAGTTCGCGCTCGCGCTCGTCGGCGAGGGCGCCCGCGACGGCCGCCCTGATGCCCTCGGCGTCGCGCTGCCCGGGTACGCCGAGTCCGGCCAGGTCCTGGCGCAGGGCGGCCAGTTCGCGCCGCATGCCGCGGGCGGAGACCAGAGCGGCGGAACCCGCCGCCACGGCGAGACCCGCGGCGACCAGCAGGACGGTGAAGTTGGCACTCACTGACGTTCTCCCGACTGACGCGACCCGAGCAATTGCCCACTTGTCCGGTGGACGAAACTTTCCCCTCACATCACTGTGCCGGTAAACCCCTGGCCCTTGCAGTGCGGAAAGTCATGACTTGGGCGATTCCTGGGATCTGTCCGGGTTTGACGGGGGCGGCCTGACCTGGGTAAACGCGACGCCCCCGGGACAAATTACATCCCGGGGGCGAGGCGTCTGCGACATACGTCACAACTCGGCGCTACGGAGTCGGACGGTGGCGGAGTGTCACGAAAGCCGCTCGATCACCATGGCCATGCCCTGTCCGCCGCCCACGCACATGGTCTCCAGGCCGAACTGCTTGTCGTGGAACTGGAGGCTGTTGACGAGCGTGCCGGTGATGCGGGCGCCGGTCATGCCGAAGGGATGGCCCACCGCGATGGCGCCGCCGTTGACGTTGAGCCGGTCCAGGTCGATGCCCAGGTCCCGGTAGGAGGGGATGACCTGGGCGGCGAAGGCCTCGTTGATCTCGACCAGGTCGATGTCGCCGATGCTCATCCCGGCCCGCCGCAGCGCCTGCTGCGAGGCCTCGACCGGGCCGTAGCCCATGATCTCGGGGGAGAGCGCCGAGACGCCGGTGGAGACGACCCGGGCCAGCGGGGTGATCCCCAGCTCGCGCGCCTTGGTGTCGGACATGACCACCAGTGCGGCCGCGCCGTCGTTGAGCGGGCAGCAGTTGCCCGCGGTCACGGTGCCGTCGGGCCGGAAGACGGGCCCCAGGCCCGCGACGCCCTCCATGGTCACCCCTGCCCGCGGACCGTCGTCCGTGGCCACCACGGTGCCGTCCGGGAGCGTCACGGGGGTGATCTCGCGCTCCCAGAAGCCGTTCTTCAGCGCCTGCTCCGCCAGGTTCTGCGAGCGGACGCCGAACTCGTCCTGCTCGCGCCGCGTGATGCCCTTGAGCGCCGCCAGGTTCTCCGCGGTCTGGCCCATCGCGATGTACGCGTCGGGCAACAGGCCGTCCTCGCGCGGGTCGTGCCAGTCGGCGCCGCTCTGTCCGGCGCGCTCGGCGGTGCGGGCGATCGCCTCGTCGAACAGCGGGTTCATGGTGTCGGGCAGCGAGTCGGAGTTGCCCTTGGCGAAGCGCGAGACCATCTCCACGCCCGCCGAGACGAACACGTCTCCCTCGCCCGCCCTGATGGCGTGCAGCGCCATCCTGGTGGTCTGCAGCGACGAGGAGCAGTAGCGGGTGACGGTGCAGCCCGGCAGGTGATCCATGCCCATCTGCACCGCGACGATGCGGGCCAGGTTGAAGCCCTGCTCGCCGCCGGGCAGGCCGCAGCCGAGCATCAGGTCGTCGATGTCGTGCGGGTCGAGCTGCGGGATCTTGTCGAGCGCGGTCCGGATGACGGTCGCGGCCAGGTCGTCCGGGCGCAGCTCCTTGAGCGATCCCTTGAAGGCGCGCCCGATGGGCGAACGGGCGGTGGAGACGATGACGGCTTCGGGCATCGCGGCACTCCTCGGCGGGCTGCGGCTGTGGACAGGTACGGACTGACGGACTGCTTCCGGGCTGGGCCCGGTCCCGGCGGGCCGGGTCCGGTCCGGGCGTACGGGACGGCCGGCGCGGTCCCGTACCCGCCGCGGCCGGTGCGCCGTCCCGGACGCGGGGGCCGACTGGAAAGTTACCCGTGCGTAGCGCGATGCGTCATCCGCCGGGCGCTGTGATGCGGGCTACTTTCTGAGCGCTTGCTTACCCGTCGACGCCCCACCCCTACCCCGCGGGCCCCGCGGTTACGCCGACCGGTTCGCCGCGTCCTCGGCGTCCCCGGCGTCGGCGCCCCCGCCGCCCGCCGCGGGCACGTCCTCCCGCTCCTGCTCCAGCGGCCGCCGCCGGCGCCGCTTGACGAGCGCCCAGCGCCCGCGCGGACCCGCGCCCGTACCCCGCGCCGCCGTGACCTCCGTACCGCCCGCACCGGCCGCCTCTGCCGCCGCCTGGGCCACCGGCAGGAAGCCCTCGCCGCGCCGCGCGTCCGGCCGCTCGTCGGCCTGCGGCCACAGCCCCAGCACCGCGCACAGCGTCGGCAGCACCGCCATCGCGGCGGTCGCGTAGCCCTCGGCGGAGGGGTGGTAGTTGTCCGGGCCGAACAGCTCGCGCGGCCGCGCCTCGAACTCCGGCCCCAGCAGGTCGCCGAGCGAGACCGTGCGCCCGCCCGCCTCCACCACGGCGATGGTCTGCGCCGCGGCCAGCTGGCGGCTCATCCGGCGCGCCAGCCAGCGCAGCGGCTGGTAGACGGGTTCGACCGAGCCCAGATCCGGGCAGGTGCCGACGACGACCCCGACTCCGGCCGCGCGCAGCTCCCGTACCGCGTCGGCCAGCAGCCGCACCGAGGTCGCGGGCGGCATGCGGTGGGTGACGTCGTTGGCGCCGATCATGATCACCGCGACGTCCGGCGGCGCGGCGCCGGCTTCGAGCACCAGCTCCACCTGGCGCGGCAGGTCGTCGGACTGCGCGCCCGGCTGGGCGACGGTGAGCAGCCGCACCGGCCGTTCCGCGACCGCCGCCAGGCCCGAGGCGAGCAGCGCGCCCGGGGTCTGGCCGGCCCGGTGCACGCCCTGGCCCGCGGCCGTGGAGTCGCCCAGGAAGACCAGCCGCAGCGGCGGCTCGGCGCCGGGGCGCGCGAACGCCGACCCGTATCTGCCGTCGGCCCGCGGCGGCACGTCCCCCGAGCCGCCGACCACCCGTCTGGCCAGCCTGACCTCCGCCAGCACCAGTCCGACCGCCGCCCCGCCCAGCAGGCTGATCCCGCCCCCGCCGACCGCTGCCGCGGCCGCGATCCGTCGCGCCACCCTCGCCCTCGACATCGAGTCCGCTCACCACCCGTCCACTCGCCGGTACATTCACGTGTTGCCCCGCGGGACACCTCCGGCAACGTCGGCGGCGCCCCCGCCTGCACGGTGCGCCGCTGCGTCCTTTCCGCCACTGTGGCGTTCCGGCCCTTTCGCCGTTTCGCCTCCGGCCGGGTGCGTCCCGCCCCCTAGGCTGGCCTCCACCACGACGGAGAACCCGGAGACACTACGGTGCAGTTTCACGACTCGATGATCAGCCTCGTCGGCAACACCCCGCTGGTGAGGCTCGGCAGCGTGACCGAAGGCGTCAGGGCCACCGTCCTGGCGAAGGTCGAGTACTTCAACCCCGGCGGTTCGGTCAAGGACCGCATCGCCCTGCGCATGATCGAGGCGGCCGAGCGCAGCGGCGACCTGAAGCCCGGCGGCACCATTGTGGAGCCGACCTCCGGCAACACCGGTGTGGGCCTGGCGATGGTCGCGCAGCGCAAGGGCTACCGCTGCATCTTCGTCTGCCCGGACAAGGTGTCCACCGACAAGATCAACGTCCTGCGGGCGTACGGCGCCGAGGTCGTCGTGTGCCCCACGGCCGTCGATCCCGAGCACCCGGACTCGTACTACAACGTGTCCGACCGCCTGGTGCGCGAGACCCCGAACGCCTGGAAGCCCGACCAGTACAGCAACCCCAACAACCCGCTGTCGCACTACGAGTCCACCGGGCCCGAGCTGTGGCAGCAGACCGACGGCCGGATCACGCACTTCGTGGCGGGCGTCGGCACCGGCGGCACCATCAGCGGCACCGGCCGCTACCTCAAGGAGGTCAGCGACGGCCGCGTGCAGGTGGTCGGCGCCGATCCGGAGGGCTCGGTCTACAGCGGCGGCTCCGGGCGGCCGTACCTGGTGGAGGGCGTCGGCGAGGACTTCTGGCCCGAGGCCTACGACCGCGGGGTGGCCGACGAGATCGTGGCCGTCTCCGACAAGGACTCCTTCCAGATGACCCGGCGGCTGGCCCGCGAGGAGGGCCTGCTGGTCGGCGGCTCGTGCGGGATGGCGGTCGTGGCGGCCCTGAAGGTCGCCGAGCGGCTCGGCCCCGACGACGTCGTGGTGGTCCTGCTGCCGGACAGCGGGCGCGGCTACCTGTCGAAGATCTTCAGCGACGAGTGGATGAGCTCGCACGGCTTCCTCGACGAGGGCGAGGGCGAACCGCGCGTCGCCGACGTCCTGGCGCACAAGGACGGCGACCTGCCGCAACTGGTGCACATGCACCCGGACGAGACCGTCGGCCAGGCCATCGAGGTGCTGCGCGAGTACGGCGTGTCGCAGATGCCGGTGGTCAAGCCGGGCGCCGGCCACCCGGACGTGATGGCGGCGGAGGTGGTCGGCTCGGTCGTGGAGCGCGACCTGCTGCACGCGCTGTTCACCAAGGCCGCGAGTCTGGACGACCCGCTGGACAAGCACATGTGCCGGCCGCTGCCGCAGGTCGGCTCCGGCGAGCCGGTCGGCGACCTGATGACCGTGCTGGAGGCGGCCGACGCCGCGATCGTGCTGGTCGAGGGCAAGCCGACGGGTGTGGTCAGCCGCCAGGACCTGCTGGCCTTCCTCGCCCTGCGCGGCACCGCCTGACCTGGCGCGGCCCGGAGCGGCGGAGGCGCGGATTCGCGGAACTGGTACATCCGCGACACGTCCGCGCAGCACGCGCTTAACAAGCGTCCGGCACATTGGTGGATGTCGGAAGGGCGGGCGGCCAGCCCACCCGGACGGCACCAGACGGCGCCAAGGACTTCCGGAGCGGCTCCCGGACTCCATGGTGACCCGGACGCGTACAGCCCGGTCCTGACCCGGCCCGCGTCCCTCGCGGGGACCGCCGTCGTCCCGCCCTCCGGCTCGCTCCGGGGGTGCGGCGGTCCCCGCGACTACCTCTGCGCGGCCCCGGGCTCCGCCTTCTCGCGGCCCGGCCCGTCCGCTAGTCGTCCTGCGAGGGCTTCGTCCGCGTCCACGCGCTGGCCAGGCCCTGCGCCACGTTCACACCCACGATGCCCGCCCAGCTGATGAACAGGCCCGCCGTACCGGCCTGCGTCGCGGCGATCGCGGACAGCGGGATCGCCAGGATCAGGGTGAAGCCCGCGAACCCGTAGCGGGCGAAGGCGGGGCCGGTCTGCGGCGGGCCGATCGGGCGGCGGTCGGCGCGGGCGAACGACGTCTGCTGCTGCGCCAGCTCGCGGCGGACCCGCTGCTCGACGCGGCTGTCGATGCTGTCCGACACCTTCTCGATGAAGGAGTCGACGAGCGCGGATTCGTACTCCGCTCCGAGGTCCTTGCGGGCCTGCAAGGTGGCGGAGAGTTCCTTGGTCAGTTCCGGGTCGCGGGTGTCCATGCGCCCACGGTAGGCGGACGGTGCCGTGGGCCACACTGGGGTTAGCCCCCGGATCGACCGGGGGCCGAGTCGTCCCGCAGGAGGATCCGCCATGGCCGACGTACCGCTGCTGACCGCCCTGCACGGCGGTACGGACCGGGCGGACGCGCTGACCGTCGACGGGCGCAGCAGCTCCTACGAGGAACTGCTCGGCGCCGCGGGCGCGGTCGCCCGGCGCGTCGCGGGCGCCCCGGCCTTCGCCGTGCGGGCCACCGCCTCGCTGGAGACGGTCGCCGCGGTCGTCGGCGGACTGCTCGCCGGGGTGCCCGTGGTGCCGCTCGCCCCCGACGCGGGCCCCGCCGAGAGCGAGCACATCCTGCGCGACTCCGGCGCCGAGGTGGTGCCGGTCGACTTCGCCGAACGCGCCGACTTCACCGGCGCCGGGCCGAGGGCGGCGTCCGCGTCGCCGTACCGCGACGCGGCCCTGGTGCTCTACACCTCGGGGACAACCGGGCCGCCCAAGGGCGTGCTGGTCTCCCGCGCCGCCGTGGCCGCCGATCTCGACGCCCTGGCGCAGGCGTGGCGATGGACCGCGGACGACACCTTGGTGCACGGTCTGCCGCTCTTCCATGTGCACGGGCTGGTGCTGGGGGTGCTCGGGGCGCTGCGCACCGGAAGCCGCCTGGTGCACACCGGGCGCCCCGCACCCGCGGCGTACGCGGCGGCGGGCGGCAGCCTCTACTTCGGGGTGCCCACCGTCTGGCACCGCGTGGCGCGCGACGAGGAGGCGGCCCGCGCGCTGTCGGGCGCCCGGCTCCTGGTGTCGGGCAGCGCCCCGCTGCCGGAGCCGGTCTTCCGGTCGCTGCGCGAGCTGACCGGCCACGAGCCGGTGGAGCGCTACGGCATGACGGAAACGCTCATCACGGTGAGCGCGCGCGCGGACGGCGCGCGCGTCCCGGGCGCGGTCGGCACCCCGCTCGCCGGGATCCGCACCAGGATCGCCGAGACCGAGGACGGGATCGGCGAGCTCCAGGTGCAGGGCCCCACGCTCTTCGACGGCTACCTGGGCCGCCCCGAGGCGAGCGCGGCGGCCTTCACCGACGACGGCTGGTTCCGCACCGGCGACATCGCCGCGGTCGACGAGGACGGCACGCACCGCATCGTCGGCCGCGCCTCGACCGACCTCATCAAGTCCGGCGGCTACCGGATCGGCGCGGGCGAGGTGGAGAACGCCCTGCTGGACCATCCCGCGGTACGCGAGGCGGCCGTCGTCGGCGCCCCGCACCCGGACCTCGGGCAGCAGATCGTGGCCTATGTGGTGGCGGACGGCGTGAGCGCCACGGAGCTGACCGACTTCGTGGCCGCGCGGCTGTCGGTGCACAAGCGGCCCCGGACGGTGCGCTTCCTCGCCGAGCTGCCGCGCAACGCGATGGGCAAGCCGCAAAAGCGGTTGCTGCCCCCTGTCTGACCAGGTAGACGTTGGGGGCGGATCGAGCGGAGGGGGTCGCTCCTTCCGGCGTGCCCGGACGACCCGGGCCGCGCCGGGGGCACCCCGCGCTTGCCACTTGCCGGGCGGCAAGTAAGCTCATCCCACAGACAACGTTGCCCGTCCCAACCGGACGGCCTCCCCTGGGCCGTCCGGGTCGCCGATACCCCGGTCCCGCTCCGAAGGGTGGCGGTGATACGTCCTGCCATGGAGGCAGCACCGCATGTTCCACCGCATCGGACGCACAGTCGTCCGCCATCCCGTATGGACCGTCGTCGCGTGGGTCATCGCGGCGGTCGCGATCATCGCGACGGCCCCGAGCCTTCCGTCCAACAGCGACGAGAGCAGTTTCCTGCCGAGCAGCTATGAGTCCATCAAGGCCATGGACCTCCAGGAGAAGGCATTTCCCCAGGCCTTCACCCCCGCCGCGATCGTGCTCTACCAGCGCGAGGACGGCGGCAAGCTGACCAAGACCGACCAGGCCGACATCGCCCGCATCACCAAGGATCTGGGCGGCAAGAAGATCGACCAGGTCCAGAAGGTCGTGGACGGCACCTCGTCCAAGGACGGCAAGTACACCACCGCCTACGTCCAGATGGACAAGAAGTCGGCGGGCCAGCCCAAGCAGGCCGATGCCGCGAAGGAGCTGCGCAAGGACTCCACCGACCTGGCCAAGGGCACCGCGCTCAAGGTCCAGGTGGGCGGTCAGGCCGCGCAAAACCTGGACCAGCAGGACGCCGGCAAGACCTCCGACGCGGTCGCGCTGTTCGGCTCCCTGCTGATCATCATCGTCACGCTGTCGATCATCTTCCGGTCGCCGCTGATCGCGATCATGCCGCTGGTGCTGCTCATCGGCGTCGTCTTCACCGTCTCCAACGCGCTGATCGCCGACGCCACGAAGGTCTTCGGACTGCAGGCCAACAGCTCGATCTCGGCGCTGCTCATCGTGGTGGTGCTCGGTGTCGGCACCGACTACTTCCTCTTCCTGATGTTCCGCTACCGGGAACGGCTGCGGGCGGGTGACGAACCCAAGCAGGCGATGATCAACAGCGTCACCAGGGTCGGTGAGGCGATCGCCTCCGCGGCCGGAGCGGTGATCATCGCCTTCTGCGCCCTGGCGCTGTCGACGCTGGGCTTCCTCACCCAGCTCGGCCCGGCGCTGGCGATCCTGGTCGCGGTCACGCTGCTCGCCGGTCTGACGCTCTTCCCCGCGGTGTGCTCGCTGATCCCGGTGCGGGTGCTGTTCTGGCCCGGCAAGAAGTGGCAGCAGGAGCCCACGGGCACCCGCTTCGCCGCCATCGGACGGCTCGTCGGCCGCAAGTCCGGCCTGGTCGCGGTGGTGTCCGGCCTGGTGATGCTGCTGCTGACGCTCGGCACCTTCGGCTACAAGGCGTCCTACGACCTGGCGTCCGGCTCGATCCCGAAGTCCAAGGAGTCGATGGTCGTCCAGGACACCCTGGCCTCGGCCTACTCCGCGGGCGCCGCCGAGCCGACCAACGTCTACCTCAACAGCACCAACGGCAAGCCGCTGCCCGCGGACCTGTCGGCCTACAGCGACAAGCTGAGCAAGGCCGAGGGCGTCGCGTCCGTGAGCTTCGACAAGGCGAACGACCTCAACAAGCCGGGCACCACCGCGAACTTCACGGTCACGCTGAAGTACGAGGCGGCCAGTGACAAGGCGATCTCCGCGGTCGACGGCATCCGCAGCGTCGCCCACGACAACGCGCCGCCCGGGACCGAGGCCTTCGTCGGCGGCACGTCGTCGATCTTCAAGGACATCAACGCGGCCGTGAACCACGACTACCGCACGGTCTTCCCGGTCGCCGCCATCCTGATCATGGTGATCCTGGGGCTGCTGCTGCGCAGCGTGGTCGCGCCCTGGTACCTGATCGCGTCCGTCGGCCTCGGCTTCGGCGCCACCCTCGGCACCACGGTGCTGCTGTTCGGGCGGGGCGACGGGCTGATCTTCATGCTGCCGATCATCATGTATTTGTTCGTCGTCGCCATCGGCACCGACTACAACATCCTGATGATCGCCCGCCTCAGGGAGGAGGCCCGCGAGGGCCGCAACCCGCGCGAGGCGGCGGCCGAGGCGCTCAAGCACGCCGGTCCGACGGTCGGCGCGGCGGGCGTGATCCTCGCGGCGACCTTCGCGACGCTCATGCTCTCCGGCAACTCGTTCCTGACCCAGATGGGCTTCACGGTCGCCTTCGGCATCGTGATGGCGGCCTTCGTGATGGCGATGTTCTTCACGCCGAGCCTCACCGCGCTCATCGGCCACGCCGCGTGGTGGCCGGGGCACGCCGACCGGGCGTCCGCGTCCGGCGGCACGGGGAACGGCGACGGCGGCTCCGGCGGCTTCGGCGGACCGAACGGTCCGGGCGGCCCCGGCGGTCGCCAGGACGCGGAGCTTGACGCGCCCAGGAGGCGCTGAGCTGCGGGTTTTCCGGCAGTAGCCGGGTTTTCCACAGGGCCGGACAGGTGTCGATCACCTGTCCGGCCCTTTCGGTTACGCTGAGACAGCGGACGGTGACCGGTCGGTCGCGGAGAGTCGGGGCAGGGTGTCGGAGAGGGGTGGTGGGCCGTGCGGGGACGGTGAGAGAGCGGCGAGCCGGCGGCGGTACGGGCGCCGGAGCGGGAGCGGTCGGGGGACCGGCGGGCCGGGCGCGGGCCTTGCCGGAATGCATACGGTCATGCAGAGTCAGGGATCGGTGAATAGGAGGCCTGAGAAGGGGGTCGGGGATGGGCAGTGGTGACGTCACGAGCCGCGGCAGATGAGCGGCAGCACATGAACGGCGGTACGGCCCCGGGCGACGGCGGCCCTGCGGGCACGGCCGGCCCGGCGGGGGCGGGCGGCGAGAGCGCCGCGGGGCGGCTGCTGAAGCTCTTCGAGGCGCACCGGCTGACGCCGACCCAGCGCCGGATCGCGCACTGCCTGGTGCGCCGGGCGGTGGACGCTCCCTTCCTGTCCAGCGTCGAGGTCGCCGAACTCGCGGGCGTCAGCCAGCCGTCCGTGACCCGCTTCGCGGTGGCCCTGGGCTTCGACGGCTATCCCGCGCTGCGGCGCCATCTGCGGGAGGTGCCGACGGCCGCCTCCGCCGCGCAGGAGGCGGCGGGCGGCAACGAGTACCAGCAGGCCGTGCACGCCGAGATCGAGAACCTGCGGCACCTCGCGGCGCTGCTGGCCGACCCCGCGCCGGTCGCCCGGGCCGGGGCGCTGCTGGCCGCGTCGGTCCCGCTGCCGGTGCTGGGGCTGCGCGCCGCCGGTGCGCAGGCGGGGGGCTTCGCGTACTTCGCCGCGAAGGTGCACCCGGATGTGCGGCTGCTGGACGAGGGCGGCACGGTGCTCGCCGACCGTATCGACGCCGCGGTGCGGGCGGGGGCGAGCGCGCTGCTGTGCTTCGCGCTGCCGCGGCATCCGCGGGAGGTCGTCGAGGCACTGGAGTACGCCCGCGGGGCGGGGCTGACCGTCGTGACGGTGGCGGACAGCGCCTTCGCGCCCGTCGCCGCGCACAGCGACCTGCTGCTGCCCGCGGCGGTCGGGACGGGGCTGGCCTTCGACACCGCGTGCGCGCCGATGCTGCTCGGCCGGGCGCTGCTGGAGGCCATGTGCGACGAGCTGCCGGACGCGCAGGCGCGGCTGGAGGAGTTCGACGCGCGGGCCGCGGCGCGCGGGGTGTTCGTGGAGTGAGCCGCGGCCGCCCGGCGGACGGGCGGAGCGGTGGCCTGACGGTGCGCGCGGGCCTGGTGCGGGTCCGGCGCCCCGCAGGCCTGGCTGCGGGCCTGCCCCGGGTCGGTTGCCGTGGGTGCGGGGGCCGCGGGTGGCGCTTCCCGGACGCGGGCGGGCCGTCCCGGGTGGGGCTGCTGTGCGCGTCGGCTGCGGGCGCGGGCGGCGGGGGAGCGCGGGCCGGGTGCGGCGGGGCGTTCGTCTTAACGAAAATCTGAGAATGCCGAAGTACCCTCCCGTCCACCTGGCATCCGACGCCGTGGGCCGGCCGCGGCGGACGGCGACGCGTGGCGGAACGGCCGGCGGAAGAGGAGGTGCGACGTGGTGCGCGGGGCCTACACATTGGCGCGGGTGGCCGTGACGGTGCGGACCGCGGGGGTGTGGCTGTGGTGGCTGGGGGTCGTCGCGGCGGCGCCCGGCACGGCCGTGACGTTCAGCCCCACCGGGCGGCGGATCGGTGTGACGGCGGGGGCGGCGCTGTTCGTCGTGGCCGCGTTCGCGGTCTTCTTCGTACGCGCCGGACGGGCGCAGGCGCGGGCGCGGGCCGCGAGCCGGGCGGCGAAGTCGGTCTACCTCCAGGACCGCAAGGTGACCGCGCGGGCCTGGGTGCGGCGCCGCCGCTGGTGGCTGGCGCTCGCCTTCGTGGTCGCGCTGGGCTCGTCGGCGGGACTGCCGTGCGCGGGCGGGATGCTGCTGGCCGGAGCGGGCGCGGGGCTCTTCGCGCGGGCGCTGCGGATAGGCCGGATCGAGCGGAGCCGGGAGGCGCTGCTGTGGATACGCCCCGACGGCGATCCCGCCGCCTACCAGCTGACCGGTACGGGCGCGGGAGACGCGGTGCCCGGCGGCGGGCGGCGCCGCTGACGCCGGGCCGGGACCGCCGCGCGGCTCAGGGCTGGAGCGGCGGGAGGGCGGCGCCGCTCTCGGCGAGCAGTTCGCCGAGGGTCTGGGCAACGCGTACGGGCGCGAAGACGGGCTCGGCGCCGGGCTCGCCGGTGTAGGCCCAGACGGCGGGGCGGGGCAGCGCGTTGTAGGCGAAGTGGGTCGAGAAGTAGTAGGCCCCGGTGTCCAGCAGGGCGACGTGGTCGCCCGCGGCCAGCAGCGGCAGGGCGCGGCCGCGCGCGACCAGGTCGCCCGCGAAGCAGCAGGGCCCGGCGACGTCCTGGACGACGGGTTCGCCGGTCTTGGACCGCCCCTGCGGGTCGAGGGCGAGGACGCGCAGCGGCCACGCCTCCGGCGCGAAGACGGTCCGGGTGGCGACCTGGGCGCCCGCGTGCGTGACGGCGATGGGCCGCCCCCCGGCGGACTTGGCGTACTCGACGCGGGCCAGCACCGTGCCGTGCTTGGCCAGCAGTGAGCGGCCGAACTCCGTGACGATGCCGTAGCGCCCGTCGAAGAGGCCGGGCACCTCGGCGCGCAGCAGGTCCGCATAGGCGCCGAAGGTGGGGCCGGTCGCGTCCGAGGTGAAGTCGACGGGCAGCCCGCCGCCGATGTCGAGGGTCGTGACCTGCTGCCGTCCGGCGGCGGCGTTGACGCGCTCGGCGAGGTCGTACGCGGCCCGCACGCCCGCGGCCATGAGCGGCAACGGCACGCCCTGGGAGCCGGTGTGGGTGTGCAGCCGGGTCAGCCAGGGGCGTTCGGCGTAGGCGCGCAGCACCCACTCCTCGGCGCCCGGGTCGCGCAGTGCCACGCCGAACTTGGAGGTTGCGGTCGCCGTGCTCATCGCGTCGATGCTGCCGCCGCCGACCTGCGGGTTGACCCGCAGGCCCAGCGGTGAGGCGGACGGGGCGGCGGCCAGCAGGGCGTCGATGCGGGCGAGTTCCTCGGGGTTGTCGGCGTTGACGGCGATGCCGAGGGCCAGCGCCTCGCGCAGTTCGGCGGTGCTCTTGGCGGGGGAGTCCAGCACCGTCATCGCGGGCGGGATGCCCGCGGCCCGGGCGAGGGCGAGCTCGCCGGGGCTGGCCACCTCCGCGCCGAGCCCGTACTCCCGCAGCAGGCCCAGGACGGGCACCAGGGACGCCGCCTTGACCGCGAAGGTGTGCTGCACGGCCACCCCGGGCGTGGCGAAGGCCGCGTGCAGGGCGGTCGCCGAGCGCCGGACGCCCACGGTGTCCAGCAGCCCGACCACCGGCTGCTCCTCGCTCACCAGCCCGCGCGCGACCGCCGCCCGCAGTGCCCCGCTCCGCCGCTGTGCCGCCTGCTCCGCCGCGCGCCCCGCCTCGTCCGTCATGGGCGCCATCCCACCACTGAGGTGCCCGCCGACGCCACTGCCCCGCCGGCTTGTTGACTAGAGCTATTCAGCCCCCGAGGATGTGAATATTCGATGACGTAGGCAGTGTCGTGACGAGGAGGCCGCACCGATGACGGGACCGAGGCCGGTACGCGCGCCGCGCGGTACGGAGATGAGCGCGCTGGGCTGGCAGCAGGAGGCCGCGCTGCGCATGCTGCAGAACAACCTCGACCCGGAGGTGGCCGAGCACCCCGACCGGCTGGTGGTCTACGGCGGCAGCGGCAAGGCCGCCCGCGACTGGGCGTCCTTCGACGCGATGGTGCGCACCCTGCGCGGCCTGAAGCAGGACGAGACGATGCTCGTGCAGTCCGGCCGCCCGGTCGGCGTCATGCAGACCCACGAGTGGGCGCCGCGCGTCCTCATCGCCAACTCCAACCTGGTCGGCGACTGGGCCACCTGGGAGGAGTTCCGCCGCCTCGAAGCCCTCGGCCTGACCATGTACGGGCAGATGACGGCCGGTTCGTGGATCTACATCGGCACCCAGGGCATCCTCCAGGGCACCTACGAGACCTTCGCCGCGGTCGCCGCCAAACGCTTCGGCGGCAGCCTCGCCGGCACGATCACCCTCACCGCCGGGCTCGGCGGCATGGGCGGCGCGCAGCCGCTCGCCGTCACCATGAACGGCGGCGTCGCCCTCTGCGTCGACTGCGACCCGCGCGCCATCGAGCGGCGCATCGCCCACCGCTACCTCGACGTCCGCGCCGACGACCTCGACCACGCGCTGCGGCTCGCCACCGAGGCCCGCGACGCCCGCCGGCCGCTGTCGATCGGCCTGCTCGGCAACGCCGCCGACGTGCTGCCGCGGCTGCTCGCCATGAACGCGCCGATCGACGTCGTCACCGACCAGACCTCCGCCCACGACCCCCTCGCCTACCTGCCGCTCGGCGTGGACCTCGCCGACATGGCCGACTACGCGGCCGAGAAGCCCGCCGAGTTCACCGAGCGGGCGCGTACCTCGATGGCCCGGCACGTCGAGGCCATGGTCGGCTTCCAGGACGCGGGCGCCGAGGTCTTCGACTACGGCAACTCGATCCGGGGGGAGGCCGAACTGGCCGGATACGAGCGGGCCTTCGCCTTCCCCGGCTTCGTCCCCGCCTACATCCGCCCGCTCTTCTGCGAGGGCAAGGGCCCCTTCCGCTGGGCTGCCCTGTCCGGCGACCCGGCCGACATCCACGCCACCGACCGCGCGATCCTCGACCTCTTCCCGGAGAACGAGTCGCTGGCCCGCTGGATCCGGCTGGCCGGCGAGCGGGTCCACTTCCAGGGCCTGCCCGCCCGTATCTGCTGGCTCGGCTACGGCGAGCGTGACAAGGCGGGCGAGCGCTTCAACGAGATGGTCGCCGACGGCACCCTCAAGGCCCCGGTCGTCATCGGCCGCGACCACCTGGACTGCGGCTCGGTCGCCTCCCCCTACCGGGAGACCGAGGCGATGCGCGACGGCTCCGACGCCATCGCCGACTGGCCGCTGCTCAACGCCATGGTCAACGTCGCCTCCGGCGCCTCCTGGGTGTCGATCCACCACGGCGGCGGCGTCGGCATCGGCCGCAGCATCCACGCCGGCCAGGTCACCGTCGCCGACGGCACCGCGCTGGCCGCCGAGAAGATCCGCCGGGTGCTCACCAACGACCCCGGCATGGGCGTCATCCGCCACGTGGACGCCGGGTACGAGCGGGCCGAGGACGTCGCCGGGCAGCGCGGCGTGCGCGTCCCGATGCGCGAGGCGTCCGCATGACCGGCGACACGGACCCCGGTACGGCCGCGGGCGCGGACGCCGACAGGGCCACGGCCCCCGGTGACGGCTTCCACACCATGTGGCGCGACCTCGCCGGGATCGGCCGGCACGCCCCCTCCGGCGGCTACCGGCGGCACGCCTGGACGCCCGCCGACGCCGACTGCCGGGAGTGGTTCCGCGCGCAGGCCGCCGCGCGCGGGCTGGCGTACGAGACCGACCGCAACGGCAACCAGTGGGCCTGGCTCGGCGACCCGGCCGCGGACGACGCCGTCGTCACCGGATCGCACCTGGACTCCGTGCCGGACGGCGGTGCCTTCGACGGCCCGCTCGGCGTCGTCTCCGCCTTCGCCGCGCTCGACGGCCTGCGTGCCCGCGGCGCCCGGCCGCGGCGCCCGCTGGGGATCGTCAACTTCACCGACGAGGAGGGCGCCCGCTTCGGGGTGGCCTGCGTCGGCTCCCGGCTGGCGGCCGGTCAGCTCGCCCCGGCCGACGCCCGCGCGCTGACCGGCGCCGACGGTGTGACGCTCGCGCGGGCGATGGAGCGCGCCGGGCAGGACCCGGACGCGATCGGGCCCGACCCCGCGCGCCTCGCCCGCATCGGCGCCTTCGTCGAACTGCACGTCGAGCAGGGCCGGGCACTGGACCTGGTCGGCGCGCCGGTCGGGGTGGCCTCGGCGATCTGGCCGCACGGCCGCTGGCGCTTCGACTTCCACGGCGAGGCCAACCACGCGGGCACCACCCGCCTGGAGGACCGGCGCGACCCGATGCTGACCTACGCCACCACCGTGCTCGCCGCGCGCAAGAAGGCCCGGCTGGCGGGCGCGCTCGCGACTTTCGGCAAGGTCGCGGTCGAGCCGAACGGGGTCAACGCCGTCGCCTCGCTCGTGCGCGGCTGGCTCGACTCGCGCGCCCCCGACGAGGACACGCTCGCCGCGGTCGTCGCCGCGATCGAGCAGGCCGCGGCCGAGCGCGGGACGCGCGACGGGGTGCGGGTGAGCGTCACCCGCGAATCGTTCACCCCCGTGGTGGAATTCGCCCACGAGCTGCGGGACCGCCTTGCCGCCCTGCTCGGAGCGGGTGCGCCGGTACCCGTTCTGCCCACCGGCGCGGGACACGACGCCGGAATCCTCTCCGCGGCCCTTCCGACCGCCATGCTGTTCGTACGCAACCCCACCGGCGTCTCGCACTCCCCGGCGGAACACGCCGCCGAGGACGACTGCGCCGCCGGAGTGTCCGCGCTCGCCGACGTATTGGAAGGTCTCGCGTGCAGGTGACGTACTGGCTGGAAAACGCGTGGCTCGGCACGCACGCCGCGCCCGGCATCCTCCTGACCCTGGCCGACGACCGGATCGCCGAGGTCCGCACCGGGGTCGAGCACCCACCGGCAGGCGCGACGGTGCTGCGCGGCCTGACCCTGCCGGGCCTGGCCAACGCCCACAGCCACGCCTTCCACCGCGCCCTGCGCGGTGTGGCCCAGATCGGCGCCCGCCCCGGCGCCCCGTCCGGCACGGGCCCGGACGGCGGAACGGGCGGTGCGGGCGCGCGCTCGGCGCCCACCTCCTTCTGGAGCTGGCGCGACGTCATGTACGACGTCGCGGGCGCCCTCGACCCGGACAGCTACTTCGCCCTCGCCCGCGCCGTCTACGCCGAGATGGCGCTCGCCGGCATCACCTGCGTCGGCGAGTTCCACTACCTGCACCACCAGCCGGACGGCACCCCGTACGCCGACCCCAACGCCATGGGCGAGGCGCTGATCGCCGCCGCGGGCGAGGCGGGCATCCGCATCACCCTGCTCGACACCGCCTACCTGCACGGCGGCTTCACCCGCACCGGCTACCGCCCGCTGGAGGGCGTGCAGCTGCGCTTCGGCGACGGCACCGCCGACCGCTGGTACGACCGCTGGTCGCGGCTCAAGGGCGAGGGCCACGCCAAGGTCGGCGCCGCGGTGCACTCGGTGCGCGCCTTCTCCGACCGCGACGGCTACCGGCTCTTCGCCGAGCGCACCGCGGACGTGCCCGTGCACATCCACCTGTCCGAGCAGACCGCGGAGAACCGGGCCTGCACGGCGCTGCACGGCCGCACCCCGGCCCGGCTGCTCGCCGACAACGGCTTCTGGCGCCCCAACACCACCGCCGTCCACGCCACGCACCTGACCGCGGGCGACATCGCGCTGCTCGGCACGGGCGGCGGCACCGTGTGCATGTGCCCCACCACCGAGCGGGACCTCGCCGACGGCATCGGCCCGGCGCCGCAACTGCGCCGCGCGGGCGTCCGGATGAGCCTGGGCAGCGACAGCCACGCCGTGATCGACCTGTTCGAGGAGGCGCGCGCGGTCGAGCTGAACGAACGCCTCCAGGCCCGCACCCGCGGCCACTGGACCGCCGCCCAGCTGCTGCGCGCGGCGACCGACGACGGCCACGCGAGCCTCGGCTGGCCCGACGCGGGCCGTCTGGAGCCGGGCGCGCTCGCCGACTTCACGACGATCGCGCTGGACACCGTACGGACCGCGGGCCCGCCGCCCCGGCTGGCCGGTGAGACGGCCGTATTCGCGGCCACGGCCGCGGACGTGCGGCACACCGTGGTGGGCGGGCGGCAGGTCGTACGCGACGGGCGGCACCTGCTCGTCCGGGACGTGCCCGGTGCCCTGGCCGCGGCGATCGGCGCCCTGCACCCCTGACCCCGGCCCGTACGCCCGGGACCCGCGGAGCCCCCGCGGCCCCGGCCCGTACGGCCGGCCCCCGCGGAACCCCGGCGACCAGCGCCCGGGCGACCAGCGAAACGGCCACCACGATCCCGGCCACCGGTGCCCCGGCCCCCCACGTCCCCCGCCCCCCGACGACCACGAGAGCACCCACGATGACGAGCAGCGGCACCGCGGAGGACCCGGCCACCCCGGCGGGCGCAGCGCACGCGACCGCTCCCGCGCGCGGCGCGGCCCCCGCCGCCTCCGCGCGCAGCCGCAGCACGCTCGTCACCGGCATCGGCAGCCTGCTCACCAACGATCCCTCCTTCGCCGCGGCCACGGACGACGGCTCGCTCGCCGCCCTCGGACTCCTCCCGGGCCCGGCGGCGGTCGTGATCGACGGCGACCGCATCGCCTGGCTGGGTCCCTCCAGCAAAGCACCCGCCACTGACAATCGGTTCGACGCGGGCGGCCGGGTGCTGCTCCCCGGCTTCGTGGACTCCCACTCCCACCTGCTCTTCGCGGGCGACCGGAGCCCGGAGTTCGCGGCCCGGATGGCTGGCCGCCCCTACACCGCGGGCGGCATCCGCACGACCGTCGCGGCGACCCGCGCGGCCGGCGACGCCGAACTGGCCGCGACCCTGGAGCGCTTCCTCGGGGAGGCGCTGCGGCAGGGCACGACGACCCAGGAGACCAAGTCCGGCTACGGCCTGACGACCCGTGACGAGGCCCGCGCGCTCGCGGTCGCCGCCCGGCACACCGACGAGGTGACGTATCTGGGCGCGCACGTCGTCCCGCCGGAGTTCGCCGCCGACCCGGACGGCTACGTCGCCCTGGTCACCGGCGAGATGCTGGACGCGTGCGCGCCGCACGCCCGCTGGATCGACGTCTTCTGCGAGCGGGGGGCCTTCGACGGCGACCAGGCCCGCGCGGTGCTCACCGCGGGCGCGGCGCGCGGCCTGGTCCCGCGTGTGCACGCGGGACAGCTGGGCCCCGGTCCGGGCGTGCGGCTGGCGGTGGAGCTGGGCGCGGCCTCGGCCGACCACTGCACGCACCTGACGGACGCCGACGTGGACGCGCTCGCGAGCGCCGCGGACACCACCGTGGCCACGCTGCTGCCCGGCGCCGAGTTCTCCACCCGCGCCCGCTACCCGGACGCGCGGCGGCTGCTGGACGCGGGCGTGACGGTGGCGCTGTCCACGGACTGCAACCCGGGCTCGTCCTTCACCACGTCGATGCCGTTCTGCGTCGCGGTCGCGGTGCGGGACATGGGCATGACCCCGGACGAGGCGGTGCACGCGGCCACCCACGGCGGCGCGCGGGCCCTGCGGCGTACCGACGTCGGCCGGATCGCGGTCGGCGCGCGCGCCGATCTGCTGCTGCTGGACGCGCCCAGCCACGTCCACCTCGCCTACCGCCCCGGGGTACCGCTGGCGGCGGCAGTGTGGAAGGCGGGCGCGCTGCGGTACGTCTCGCCCGCGCTGGACGGCGCGAAGCGCGGCTGAGAGCCGCGGGACGGCCGGAAAGCCCTCAGCGGCGCCCACGGGCCGCGCGGGGCGCCCAGTGGCCCCCGCACCACCCCCCGGGCCGCCCCAGGCGCTCAGCGGCGCCCACAGGCCCCGTCAGGGCCGCGGAGCCGCGTGCCCCACTGCTCCTCGACTACTGCTCGACTACTGCTCGGCTATTCCTCGACGAGCAGCCCGCGGCGCAGCCGTGACAGCGTGCGCGTGAGCAGTCGCGACACGTGCATCTGCGAGATGCCCAGCTCGTCGCCGATCTCGGCCTGCGTGAGGTTGCCGACGAAGCGCAGCGCCAGGATGGCCCGGTCGCGCTGCGGCAGCCCGGCGATCAGCGGCTTGAGGGACTCGACGTACTCGACGCCCTCCAGGTCGTGGTCCTCGTAGCCGATCCGGTCGGCGAGCGCGCCCTCCGGGTCGTCCTCGGCGGGCTGGGCGTCCAGCGAGCTGGCCGTGTAGGCGTTGCTCGCGGCCATGCCCTCGATGACCTCCTCCTCGGGGAGGTCCAGCCGCTCGGCCAGCTCGCGCACGGTGGGGGTGCGGTCCAGTCGCTGGGCCAGCTCGTCGCCCGCCTTGGCGAGATCGAGCCGCAGTTCCTGGAGGCGCCGCGGAACGCGCACCGACCAGCTGGTGTCGCGGAAGAAGCGCTTGATCTCGCCGACGATCGTCGGCATCGCGAAGGTCGGGAACTCCACCCCGCGGCTCAGCTCGAAGCGGTCGATCGCCTTGATCAGACCGATCGTGCCGACCTGGATGATGTCCTCCATCGGCTCGCTGCGGGTGCGGAAGCGGGCCGCGGCGAACTTGACCAGCGCGAGATTGAGTTCGACCAGGGTGTTGCGTACGTAGGCGTATTCCTGCGTGCCTTCTTCCAGGCCGTGCAGGCGGGCGAAGAGCGTCTTGGACAGGGCGCGCGCGTCGACCGGTCCGATCTCGTCGTAGGGGGGAATCTCCGGGAGCCCCTCAAGCCCCTCGCTTTGCTCCAGCGCTTGGTTCTCGTGATCCAGGCCGAGCCGGGGTGCCATCTGCTCCTCCTTGCGTGCGGCGGTCGGGCTGTGCCTCTGCCGTACCTCCACCCCTACGCCTGTTGTCCGGGGCGTCGCAAGTTCTCCGTCCGTCCTGGGCGTTTTGTCCGCATCTCATCGACTGCGCCGGGTAGGCGCCCGGTCATCGTGGGTGACCTCCGGCTTCCTGTCCAGGGCGGTGGTGCGCCGGTGCGCTCCGGGCGACTACCGTGCCACCCGGGAAGCGCGTAATCTCGTCAATCGCGTCACCACGAAGGGCGAAGGAGCGCACATGGACCGCGAGGCGGTCGGCACCGCAGGCCTCGGCAGGCTGCGGGTCGGGGTCGTGCAGCACGACCGCACAGCGGTCCTCACGCCTGCGGGCGAGCTGGACCACCACACTGCTGACCTGCTCAGCGAGCCGCTGGAGGCGGCCATCGACGCCGGTGCCCGGCGTCTGGTGGTCGACTGCTCGCAGTTGGAGTTCTGCGACTCGACGGGGCTCAACGTGCTGCTGAGCGCGCGGCTGCGGGCCGAGGCGCAGGGCGGCGCGGTGCACCTGGCCGCGATGCGGCCGACCGTCGCCCGGGTGCTGGAGATCACCGGCGCCGACGTGGTGTTCACGGTGCACGAGACATTGGATCAGGCACTTCGCGAGTAGCCGGAGCGGCCGGGGGGCGAACGGCGCGACGGGTGCCGCACGGGTGCCCGAGCTTTCCTGGACGCGGGACGTGTTCCGGGAGATCCTTCGGGCAGAAGACAGGACGGACCCAGACGTACATCCGTGAGGTGAGGCCTTGATGAGCACGACCCGGCCCTACGCCGCGGACGACCGTGGTCCGGAGACGGGCGCAACCGGCCGGAACGGGGGTACGGGCACCGTGGACCCCGACAACGCGCGGCGGTTGCCGCTCACCGGCGAGAGCGGCATCGTGCCGAGGGCCAGGGACTTCACGCGGCAGGCACTGCACGACTGGGGGTGGCTGCCCGCAGCCAGCGGTGACCGAAGAGCGGCCGCGGAGGACGTCCTCCTCGTGGTCTCCGAACTGGTCACCAACGCCTGCCTGCACGCGGGCGGCCCGGAGGAACTGCTGCTGCGGCGCAGCCCCAAGTCGCTGCGCCTGGAGGTCGTCGACGGCGGCCCCGGCGACCCCGCCCCGCGCACCCCGCACCGCGCGGGCCGCCCCGGCGGCCACGGCATGTTCATCGTCCAGCGCCTGTGTCTCGACTGGGGCGTGGTGCGCAACGCCGACCGCCCCGGCAAGACCGTCTGGGCCGAACTCGCCGTCCCCTCCTGACCCCTGGCGTTTCTTCTTACGCGACCGGTCCGCCACCGCGCACCGCGCCGCGCTCCGCACCGCCGCCACGCCCTCCGTGCCACGGCCGCGGACCCGGCCTTCTGCCACGGCGTGGCAATGTGCCGCGCCGTCACCTCACCCCCGCAGCGCGCGGGCCAGGGCGTCGAGGGCCGCGGGGTAGCCGCCCTCGCCCGGGGTGCCGTAGCCGACCACCAGGCCCTGCGGGCGGCCCGGCACCTCCGGGGCGTGCCAGTGCCCGCCCAGCGTGCCGACCGCGAGCCCCCGCGAGGCCGCCGCCCGCAGCACCTCCGCCTCGCCGGGGCCCTCCGGCGGCAGCCCCAGCAGCGCGTGCAGGCCCGCCGCGACACCGCGGACCTCGGCGCCCCCCGCGCCCGCGAGCCGGGCCACCAGCAGATCCCGGCGGCGCCGGTAGCGCAGCCGGGCGGCGCGCACGTGCCGGTCGTAGGAATGGCTGCCGATCATGTCGGCGAGCGCCAACTGGCCGACCGCGCCGGTGTGGTAGTCGCTGTAGAGCTTGGCCTGTGCGACCGGCTCCACCAGGTGCGCGGGCAGCACCATCCAGCCGAGCCGCAGCGCGGGCCCGAGCGTCTTGGAGGCCGTGCCCAGGTACACCACCTGCTCGGGCGCCGTGCCCTGCACCGCGCCCACCGGCTGCCGGTCGTAGCGGAACTCGCCGTCGTAGTCGTCCTCCACGACGAGGCCGCCGGTCCGCCGCGCCCAGGCGGTCAGCGCGTGCCGCCGGGAGGGGTGGAGGGGGACGCCCGTCGGGTACTGGTGCGCGGGCGTGACCACGACCGCGTCCGGCCCGCCCGCCCCCGTGCCCTCCGGCGGCCGGGCGCCCGACGCGTCGACCGGCAGTGGCACGACCCGCCCGCCGGCCCGCCGCACCACCTCGCGGTGGAAGGGCAGCCCGGGGTCCTCCATGCCCACCACGGGCCCGCCGGGCCGCCCGCCGCCCGCGCCCAGTACCCGTACGAGCAGCGAGAGCCCCTGCACATAGCCGGACACGACCACGATCCGCTCCGGGTCCGCGGCCACCCCGCGGGTCCGCCCGAGGTAGCCGGCGAGCGCGCCGCGCAGTTCGGCGGTGCCCCGCGGGTCGCCGTAGTCGTAGCCCGCGGACGGGGCGGCGGCCAGGGCGCGGCGGGTCGCGCGCAGCCAGGCCGCGGTGGGGAAGGCGGTCACGTCGGGGCTGCCCGGCCGCAGGTCGTGCCGGGGCCGGGGCGCCGCCGCCGAGCGCCCGGCCGGCGCGTCCCGCGCATCCTGCGGGCGGGGCGCCACCACCGTGCCCGAGCCCTGCCGGGCGGTCAGGTAGCCCTCGGCGGTGAGCTGGTCGTACGCGGCCTTGACCGTGCCGCGCGACAGGCCCGTCTGCTCGGCCAGCCGGCGGCTCGACGGCAGCCTGCTCCCCGGCGCGAGCCGCCCGGCGCGCACCGCCTCGCGCAGCGCCCGCTCCAGCGCCGCGCGCCGCCCGTACGCCCCGCCGCCCGCCTCCGGGTCCGGGCGCGGGCCGAGGTCCGGACGCAGGTCCAGGTGCAGATCGACCCCGGCGGCACCCGCCCGGCCACGCGGCGGCACCTTTGCGCCGGGCTCCGGCTCAAACCCCGAAGTGGGCCAGGATTCATCCATGGAAGTGGACCTTATATCGGGTCCACTGCGCCCGTACCGTCAACGGCATGAGCACTGAGACCACCCTCCCCGAAACCGCCGCCGCACCTGCGTCCCCCCTCGTCGTCCCCACCGTCCGGCTCGCCGTCGACCGCCTCGTCCCGCACGTCAACCGCGCCATGAACGCGCTGGACGCCGCCGCCCGCGAGGTCAGCCTGGAGGCCCCGCTGCTGGAACTGGTGCGGGCCCGCGCCTCGCAGCTCAACGGCTGCGCCTACTGCGTCGACACGCACACCAGGGACGCCAGGGAGGGCGGGGAGAGCGAGCAGCGGCTGTACGCGCTGCCGGTGTGGCGCGAGACACCGTTCTTCACCGCGCGCGAGCGGGCCGCGCTGGAGCTGACCGAGGCGGTCACCCGGCTCGCCGACGGCCACGTCCCCGACGAGGTCTTCGCGCGCGCCGCCGCGGAGTTCGAGGAGGTCCAGCTCGCCGAACTGATCTGGGCGATCACCGTCATCAACGCCTGGAACAGGCTCGGCGCCACCGCCCGCCCCTGGCCGCTGGCGTCCTGACCTCGGCACGTCCGGGGCCGCCGCCGTGTCCCGCGCGCGCACCGTACGGGGGCCTCGCGCGGGGCGGCGGCAGCGGCCTGTGTACCACCACCTCGCGCCCCCGGGGCGCGGACTACCATCAAGCCCATGACCCGCGTACTTCTGGCCGAGGACGACGCATCCATCTCGGAACCCCTCGCGCGCGCCCTGCGCCGCGAGGGCTACGAGGTCGAGGTGCGCGAGGACGGACCCGGCGCGCTGGAGACGGCGCTGCTCGGCGCCGTCGACCTGGTGGTGCTCGACCTGGGCCTGCCCGGGATGGACGGCCTGGAGGTGTGCCGGCGGCTGCGCACCGAGGGCCACACCTTCCCGGTGCTGGTCCTGACCGCGCGCGCCGACGAGGTCGACACCGTGGTCGGCCTCGACGCCGGGGCGGACGACTACGTGACCAAGCCCTTCCGGCTCGCCGAACTGCTGGCCCGTGTCCGGGCCCTGCTGCGGCGCGGCACGACCGAGCCCGCGCAGGCCCCGACGCACGGCGTGCGGATCGACGTCGAGTCGCACCGCGCCTGGATGGGCGACGACGAACTCCAGCTCACCGCCAAGGAGTTCGACCTGCTGCGGGTGCTGGTGCGGGACGCCGGCCGGGTGGTGACCCGTGAGCAGCTGATGCGCGAGGTGTGGGACACCACGTGGTGGTCCTCCACCAAGACCCTCGACATGCACATCTCCTGGCTGCGCAAGAAGCTGGGCGACGACGCGGCGAACCCGCGGTACATCTCCACGGTGCGCGGGGTCGGTTTCCGGTTCGAGAAGAACTGACGCGCGGCACCCGTGCGCCGTCGTCTCATCTCCTCCACGCTCGCCGTGGTGCTGGCGGTCATCGCCGTCTTCGGGCTGTCCCTGGTGCTGGTGGAGTCGCGCACCATCGAGAGCAGCGCGCGCGACGGTGTCGAGTCCGAGGCGGTGCGGCTGGTCGGGATCGTCGAGAACCGCATACTGGCCGGTGAGAGCATCGACGCCAAGGGCCTGGACCGGCAGATCGCCGCGGACCGCTACGCCGTCGTCCGGGTGCCGGGCCGTCCGCCCGTCACCCTCGGCAAGCGCCCGCGCGGCGACGCCATCGCCTCCACCCAGCGCGGCGACCACGGCGAGTCCGTCACCGTGGAGCAGTCGCGCTCCACGGTCAGCCGGGAGATCTGGCGCAATGTCCTGGTGATACTGGCCGTCGCGCTGCTCGCCGTGCTAGCCGCGGTGGGCCTCGCGGTGTGGCAGGCGCGGCGGCTCGCCAGCCCGCTCAGCGACCTGGCGGCGACCGCCGAGCGCCTCGGCTCCGGCGACCCCCGCCCGCGCCACCGCCGTTACGGGGTGCCGGAGCTGGACCGGATCGCCGACGTGCTGGACTCCAGTGCCGAGCGCATCGGGCGGATGCTCACCGCCGAGCGGCGGCTCGCCTCTGACGCCTCGCACCAGCTGCGCACGCCGCTGACCGCGCTGTCGATGCGGCTGGAGGAGATCGTCGCCACCGACGACCAGGAGACGGTCAAGGAGGAGGCGTCGATCGCGCTCGGCCAGGTCGAGCGGCTGACCGACGTGGTGCAGCGGCTGCTGACCAACGCCCGCGACCCGCGCACCGGCTCGGCGGTCTACTTCGACCTCGACGAGGTCATCAAGCAGCAGGTCGAGGAGTGGCGCCCGGCGTACAGCAACGAGAAGCGCGCCATCGTCCGCTCCGGCACCCCGTCGCTGCGGGCGGTCGGCACGCCCGGCGCGGTGGCGCAGGTGCTCGCCACGCTCATCGAGAACTCGCTCATGCACGGTGCCGGCACGGTCGCCCTGCGCACCCGGGTGACCGGCAACCAGGCCGTCGTCGAGGTCACCGACGAGGGCCGCGGGGTGCCCCCGGACCTGGGCGCGCGGGTCTTCGAGCGCACCGTCAGCGGCCGCAACTCCACCGGTCTCGGCCTCGCCCTGGCCCGCGACCTCGCCGAGGCGGACGGCGGGCGGCTCGAACTGCTCCAGCAGCGCCCGCCGGTCTTCGCGCTCTTCCTGGCCCGCGAGATGCAGCCCCCGCCGCCGCGCGAGGACATCGTGAGCTGAGGCCCGGGGCCGCGGCGGTCAGCGCGCCGAGCGCGCCCCGCCCTCGGTGCCCTCGGCCAGCAGCGACTCGGCCTCCTCCACCGTCTCGGCCATCGCCCGCTTCGCGGGCGCCACCCGGAAGACCCAGGTGCGGTAGGACCAGAAGCGGAAGAGGGTGGCCAGGCCCACGCCGAGGAACTTGAAGATGTTGCTCTGCAGCGTGCTGTCCCAGTGGAAGCCGTACGTCGCCACGTACAGGATGCCGTTCTCGATCACCAGGCCGACGCAGCTGAAGGCGAGGAAGAGCGCCATCTCGCGGGCCCGGCCCTCGCGGTCCCGGTCACGGTAGGTGAAGTAGCGGAACCCGACGTAGTTGAAGACGATCGACACCAGGGTCGCGAGGACACTCGCGCGGACGGTCTGCAGGCCGGTGAGATGGCGCAGCAGGTTGTACACGCCGAAGTTCACCAGCAGGCCGGCCCCGCCCACCGCGCCGAACTTCACGATCTCGCGGTACATCAGCGCCAGCTGGGCGCGCAGCGCGTTGATTCCGCTCATGGTGATCGCTCGGCCCTGTCTGTAGGGGTCGTTGTGACGGTTGTGTGTCCTCATGCTAACGGGCCACGCCGGGCCACCGCGGAGCCGTCCGGCGTTCGGGCGCCCGTCGCACGGCGGATACCCTGGTAGGGCCCACCCCGGGGGATCCGCCCCCGCGCACCACCGGCAGGACGCATCGTGACATTCCCCGTAGTCGGCATGGTCGGCGGCGGCCAGCTCGCCCGTATGACGCACGAGGCAGGCATCCCGCTCGGCATCAGGTTCCGGATCCTCAGCGACACCCCGCAGGACTCCGCGGCGCAGGTGGTCTCCGACGTCACCGTCGGCGACTACCGCGACCTCGACACACTGCGGGCCTTCGCCCGCGGCTGCGACGTGATCACCTTCGACCACGAGCACGTCCCCGGCGAGCACCTGCGGGTGCTGGAGTCCGAGGGCGTCGTCGTACGGCCCGGGTCCGCCGCGCTGCTGCACGCGCACGACAAGGGCGTGATGCGCGCCCGGCTCGCCGAGATCGGCATCCCCTGCCCGCGCAACCGCATCGTCGCCGACCCCGCGGACGTCACCCGCTTCGCGGCCGAGGGCAGCGGCTACCCGGTGGTCCTCAAGACCGTGGTCGGCGGCTACGACGGCAAGGGCGTGTGGTTCGTGCGCTCCGAGGCCGACGCGGCGGACGCCTTCAAGGCGGGCGTCGACGTGCTCGCCGAGGAGCGCGTCGACTTCGTGCGCGAGCTGGCCGCGAACGTCGTGCGCTCCCCGCACGGGCAGGCCGTGGCCTATCCCGTGGTGGAGTCGGTGCAGGTCGACGGCGTGTGCGACACGGTGGTCGCGCCCGCGCCGGACCTGCCGGAGGAGCTGTCGGCGCAGGCCCAGCAGCTCGCCCTGACGGTGGCGCGCGAGCTGGACGTCGTCGGGCACCTCGCCGTCGAGCTGTTCGAGACCCGCGGCCGGGACGGCACACCGGGGATCCTCGTCAACGAACTGGCGATGCGCCCGCACAACAGCGGCCACTGGACCATCGACGGCGCCGCCACCTCGCAGTTCGCCAACCACCTGCGCGCGGTGCTGGACCTGCCGCTCGGCGACCCGCGCCCGCGCGCCCGCTGGACGGTCATGGCCAATGTGCTGGGCGGCGACTACCCCGACATGTACGCGGGCTACCTGCACTGCATGGCCCGCGACCCCGGTCTGAAGATCCACATGTACGGCAAGGACGTGAAGCCCGGCCGCAAGGTGGGCCACGTCACCGCTTACGGCGCCGACCTGCCCGCGGTGCGCGAGCGCGCCCGGCACGCGGCCGACTACCTGCGAGGGACGATCGATGAGTGAAGCGCCCGCCACGTCCGGTCCGAGCACCGCGGGGCCCGCGGTCGGCATCGTCATGGGCTCGGACTCCGACTGGCCGGTGATGGAGGCCGCTGCCGAGGCGCTCGGCGAGTTCGGCGTCCCCTTCGAGGTCGACGTCGTCTCGGCGCACCGCATGCCGCGCGAGATGATCGCGTACGGCGAGCAGGCCGCCGGGCGCGGGCTCAAGGCGATCATCGCGGGCGCGGGCGGCGCCGCCCATCTGCCGGGCATGCTCGCCTCCGTCACCCCGCTGCCGGTCATCGGCGTGCCGGTGCCGCTGAAGTACCTGGACGGCATGGACTCGCTGCTGTCCATCGTGCAGATGCCGGCCGGTGTGCCGGTCGCGACCGTCTCGGTGGCCGGCGCCCGCAACGCCGGACTGCTCGCCGTCCGCATCCTGGCCGCGCACGACACCGCCCTCCAGGACCGGATGCGGGACTTCCAGCAGTCGCTGAACGACCAGGCCACCGAGAAGGGCCGCCGGCTGCGCGGCAAGGTCGAGGGCACGGGCGGTTTCGGCTTCGGGCAGTAGCCGGCCGGGCGGGGCGGCCCGCATAGGGTGCGGTCATGGACTATCTCGCCCGCGCCCGTGACCTGCTCGCCGCCCATCCCGTCGTGGACGGCCACAACGACCTGCCGTGGGCGCTGCGCGAGCACGTCGCGTACGACCTGGACCGCCTCGACGTCTCCGCCGACCAGAGCGGCCTGCTGCACACCGACCTGCCCCGGCTGCGGGCGGGCGGCGTCGGCGGGCAGTTCTGGTCGGTGTACGTCTCCGTCGAGCTGTCCGGCGCGGACGCCGTCACCGCGACGCTGGAGCAGATCGACGTCGTCCGCAGGCTCGCCGAGCGCTTCCCCGACGACCTGGCGCTCGCGCTGACCGCCGACGACATGGAGCAGGCCCGGGCACAGGGCCGTATCGCGTCGCTGATGGGCGCGGAGGGCGGGCACAGCATCGACAACTCGCTGGGCGTCCTGCGGTCCCTGTACGCCCTCGGGGTGCGCTACATGACGCTCACCCACAACACCAACACCGCGTGGGCGGACTCGGCGACCGACGAGCCCGCCGCGGGGGGCCTGACCGCCTTCGGCGAGGAGGTCGTCCGGGAGATGAACCGGCTGGGCATGCTGGTGGACCTCAGCCATGTCTCGGCCGACACCATGCGCGCCGCGCTGCGCGTCACCGAGGCGCCGGTGCTCTTCTCGCACTCCTCGGCCCGCGCGGTGTGCGACCACGTCCGCAACATCCCCGACGACGTCCTCGCGGCCCTGCCCGGCAACGGCGGCGTGGCCATGGCCACGTTCGTGCCGAAATTCGTGGCTCCCGCGGCCATCGAGTGGACGCTCGCGGCCGACGCCAACATGCGCGAGCACGGCCTGCACCACCTGGACACCACCCCCGCGGGGATGGCCGTGCAGCGGGCCTTCGAGGCCGCGCACCCGCGCCCGGTGGCCACCGCGGCGACCGTCGCCGACCACCTGGACCACATGCGCGCTGTCGCGGGCGTCGACCACATCGGCCTCGGCGGCGACTACGACGGCACCGCCTTCACCCCGCAGGACATGGCCGACGTCACCGGCTACCCGCAGCTCGTCGCCGAGCTGCTGCGGCGCGGCTGGTCCGACACCGACCTGGCCAAGCTGACCTGGGGCAACGCGGTGCGGGTGCTGCGCGACGCGGAATCCGCCGCGACCGCGATCCGGCGCCGCCGCGGCCCCTCGGCGGCGACCCCGGCCCGGCTCGACGGCTGACCGCCCGCGGCGGAGGGGATACGGGACACCGCCCCGGGCCCCCTCCCGCGCCGCTCGGCCCGCGTGTCCGGCCCGCGCGTTCAGCCCGCGCACAGGCAGAACGGATGCCCCGCGGGGTCGGCGTAGACGCGCCAGTTGCGCGAGCCGCCCAGGTCGTCCTCCAGCAGGGTCGCGCCGAGCGCGAGGACCTTCCGCTCCGCCTCGTCCATCTCGGCCCGCGGCACCCGCACGTCCAGGTGGAACTGCTGCGGGCGCTCGGGGTCGGGCCAGGCCGGCGGGCGGTGCCCGGTGGCGAGCTGGAAGGACAGGTCGGCGCCGTCCCCGCGCTTGAGGTCGATCCAGGTCTCGTCCTCCGCCTCCACCTCGCCGCCGAGCAGCTCGGCGTAGAAGGCGGCGAGCGCGGCGGGGTCGGGACAGTCGAGGACGACGGAGATCAGCCGGCCGATCATGGCGGGTCCTTTCAGCAGGTGTCGCCGCCCGGTCCGGGCGGCGCCGACCTGCACCATCATGACGGGACCCACCGACAACCCGGCGGCCGGGCCGGGCTCGGCCTCAGGCGTTGGGGCGGCCCATCGCCCGGTAGGTCCAGCCCGCCTTGCGCCACAGCGCGGCGTCCAGGGCGTTGCGGCCGTCCAGCACCACGCGGCCGCGGGCGACCTCGGCGAGCACGGACGGGTCCAGCTCGCGGAATTCCCGCCACTCCGTCAGGTGCAGCACCACGTCGGCGCCGCGGACCGCGTCCAGCGCGGTGGGGGCGTAGCCGAGGGTGGGGAAGTGCAGCCGGGCGTTCTCCATGCCCTTGGGGTCGTAGACGGTGACCTGGCCGCCCTGGAGCTGGATCTGTCCGGCGACGTTGAGTGCGGGGGAGTCCCGTACGTCGTCGGAGTCGGGCTTGAAGGTGGCGCCGAGCACCGCGATCCGGCGGCCCAGGAAACCGGACCCCGGGCCCTGGGCGGAGGCGGCGAGCGCCTCACGGGCCATCTCCACCATCTGGGTGCGGCGCCGCATGTTGGTCGAGTCGACCTCGCGCAGGAAGGTCAGCGCCTGGTCGGCGCCCAGCTCACCGGCGCGGGCCATGAAGGCGCGGATGTCCTTGGGCAGGCAGCCGCCGCCGAAGCCGATGCCGGCCCGCAGGAACTTGGCGCCGATCCGGTCGTCGTAGCCGATCGCCTCGGCGAGCACCGCGACGTCGCCGCCGGCCGCCTCGCTGACCTCGGCCATCGCGTTGATGAAGGAGATCTTGGTGGCGAGGAAGGCGTTGGCCGCGGTCTTGACCAGTTCCGCGGTGGGGTAGTCCGCGACGACGAACGGCGTGCCTTCTGCGACGGGCGTGGCGTAAACCTCCCGCAGCAGGTTCTCCGCGTGCTCGCTGCGCACCCCGACCACGATCCGGTCCGGGTGCAGGGTGTCCTGCACGGCGAAGCCCTCGCGGAGGAATTCCGGGTTCCAGGCGAGTTCGGCGTCCGCGCCGGCCGGCGCCAGGGCGCTCAGCGTCTCGGCGAGCCGCGCCGCGCTGCCCACCGGGACCGTGGACTTGCCCACCACCAGCGCGGGCCGCCGCAGCAGCGGTGCCAGCCGCTCGAAGGCGCTCTCCACGTAGCTCATGTCGCACGCGTACTCGCCCTGCTTCTGCGGGGTGTTGACGCACACGAAGTGCACGTCGCCGAAGTCGGCGACCTCCTCCCACGACATGGTGAAGCGCAGCCGTCCGGTGGAGCCCTCGATGCCGGCCACGTGCCGGGCGAGGATGTCCTCCAGACCGGGCTCGTACATCGGCACCCGGCCCTGCGCGAGCAGCTCGATCTTGCGCGGGTCGATGTCGAGCGCGAGCACGTCGAAACCCAGCTCGGCCATGGCCGCGGCGTGCGTGGCACCGAGGTATCCGGTGCCGATCACGGTCAGCTTGAGAGGCATGGGCCGAGCATAGTCGGCACGTCCCCGGCCGAAGGAGGGGTGTGACCCGCCTTCCTGGCCGCCGCCGCGCCCCAGGTCACCACTGTGCTCACTCCCGGCGCTCACTCCCGGCTCACCCCCGTGCCCGCCCCGCACTCACCCCCGTGCTCCGAGTGGCGCGGGCCGGGAACGGGTAGGGGGCGCGGTGGTGGCCTTGTGCTGTCGTGAAGGTCACGTACGCCGGGCTGCGGAGGCGGCCCTAGGATCGTAGGATCAATCAGGTTACTTAACGGTAATTAGCACTCGGGGAGTGAGACTCTGTGGCCGGATCCTCCGACTTCGACCTTTTCCGGACCTCCGAAGAGCACGACATGCTGCGGGACGCCGTGCGCTCCCTCGCCGAGGCGAAGATCGCGCCCTTCGCCGCCGAGGTGGACGAGCAGGGCCGCTTCCCACAGGAGGCCAGGGACGCGCTGGAGGCCAACGACCTGCACGCGATCCACGTGCCCGAGGCGTACGACGGGGCGGGCGCCGACGCGCTGTCGACCGTCATCGTGATCGAGGAGGTGGCGCGGGTCTGCGCGTCCTCCTCGCTCATCCCGGCGGTCAACAAGCTCGGCTCGCTGCCCGTGCAGCTGTCCGGCTCCGAGGAGCTGAAGGCGCGCTACCTCGGCGCGCTCGCCCGCAAGGAGGGCATGTTCTCGTACGCCCTGTCGGAGCCCGAGGCGGGCTCGGACGCGGCGGGCATGAAGACCCGCGCGGTACGCGACGGCGACACCTATGTGCTCAACGGCGTCAAGCGCTGGATCACCAACGCCGGGGTCTCCGACTTCTACACGGTCATGGCCGTGACCGACCCCGACAAGCGCTCCAAGGGCATCTCCGCCTTCGTGGTGGAGAAGGGCGACGAGGGCGTCTCCTTCGGCGCCCCGGAGAAGAAGCTCGGTATCAAGGGCTCCCCGACCCGCGAGGTCTACCTCGACAACGTCCGCATCCCCGCCGACCGCATGATCGGCGCGGAGGGCACCGGCTTCGCGACCGCGATGCGCACCCTCGACCACACCCGCATCACCATCGCCGCGCAGGCCCTCGGCATCGCCCAGGGCGCCCTCGACTACGCCAAGGGCTACGTGGCCGAGCGCAAGCAGTTCGGCAAGGCCATCGCCGAGTTCCAGGGCATCCAGTTCATGCTCGCCGACATGGCCATGAAGCTGGAGGCCGCCCGCCAGCTCACCTACTCCGCCGCCGCCCGCTCCGAGCGCGCCTCGGCCGGCAGCAAGGACGAGGACCTCACCTTCTTCGGCGCCGCGGCCAAGTGCTACGCCTCCGACGTGGCCATGTCCATCACCACCGACGCCGTCCAGCTCCTCGGCGGCTACGGGTACACGCGCGACTACCCGGTCGAGCGGATGATGCGCGACGCCAAGATCACGCAGATCTACGAGGGCACCAACCAGGTCCAGCGGATCGTCATGGCGCGGAACCTGCCCGCGTAGCAACTCTGTAACAGCCGAGGCGTGAGATGCGCGAAGAGCACCCTGCCCGGGTGCTCTTTGTGTGTCTGGGGTCGAGTTGTGGTCGGTTTGCGATCAATTGACAAGCCCGCGCGAGGACTTGTAGAGCTGTGGAAGCCATCAGCCGGACGGGGGCCGTCGTAGGAGCTGACCGGCGTCCACCACGCTTGTGATCCGATCCCGTGAAGGGAAGACGTGTCCATTAACCGCCGCACCGCCATAGCGGTGCGTTCCATAGGCGTCGCCTCCGCCGCTGCCGCTCTGGCGCTGGGCGTTGCAGGCAGCGCGTTCGCATGCTCCATCACCGAGTTCACGGCGTCCGCCGGGTGCGACAACGCCAACCACGGCTTCATCACCGTGGTCGACAAGGACAGCAGCACGGCCGTGGACATCACGGTCTCGCAGGGAACGACCCCGGTCGGCACCCAGACCGGCGTCAAGGGCACCCGCAAGGGCACCGAGTTCACCTTCCCGGTGGAGTGGACGCCCAACACCGAGTACAGCGTCCACGTCGTGCGCTCCGCGGGCGGCAAGAACGCCGAGGTCGGCACCACCAAGGTGACGACCCCGGACAAGGCCTGCGCCACCGTCACCCCGCCCGAGCAGGGCGGCAACGGCGGCGACACCGGTGGCGACACGGGCGGCAGCCCGTCGCCGTCGACCAGCGCCACCGCCACGCCGACCGAGAGCGCCTCGGCCACGCCGTCCGCGAGCACCAGCGCCCCGGCCGCCCCGGTCGACGACACCAACGCGCCGAAGCCCGCCGCGGGCGGTCAGTCCAACCTGGCCGAGACCGGTGGCGGCAGCAACACCGGCATGATCGCCGGTATCGCCGCCGCGCTCGTCGTGGCCGGCGGTGGCACCGTCTTCTTCATGCGCCGCCGCAAGCCCGCCGCGCACAACTGACGCCACCCGGCCGCACACGCCGACAGCCCCGGCATCCCGTCGCAGGACGGGGGCCGGGGCTGTCGGCGTACCGGGTGCCGGGCCGCTCGCGGGGCCCGGCGCGACACCGGCGGCACTACTTGGTGGCGGTCACCTTGTCGTCGTTCTGCAGTTCGCCGAAGAGCGTCTTGGCCTTCGTCATGTCCCACTTGACGGCGTCGCCGTCGCTCGCCGTCTGGTAGTTGGCGTTGGATATCGGCACGGTCAGGGACTGGCCGTCGCCGCCGCTGACGCCCTTCATCGCGAAGAACATCGACGCGAGGTTGCGCAGGCTCATGTCCTTGTCGACGACCAGGGTGTCCAGGCCCGAGCCGATGACCGGGTAGAGCTTGAACGGGTTGAGGATCGTCCAGGGCGAGGCCGCCTGGTGGGCGATGGCCGACAGGAACTGCTGCTGGTGCCGCATCCGGCCGAGGTCCTGGTCGGCCTCCTGGTGCCGCTCGCGGACGAAGGTCAGCGCCTGCTTGCCGTTCATCCTGACGTCGCCGGCCTTCGGGAAGTCCGCGCCGGACGCCTTGTCGACCAGCGGCTTGTCCAGGTGGATCGTCACACCGCCGAGCGCGTTCACCAGGTTGACGAAGCCCGCGAAGCCGATCTCCGCGTAGTGGTCGATGTGGATGCCGGTGTTGTACTCGACCGTCCGCGTCAGCAGCTCCGGGCCGCCGTCGGCGTAGGCCTTGTTGAGCTTGTGCTGCGAGGCGGGGTAGCGCTTGTGGGTGCGCTCGCCGGTGAAGGCGGGGATGGTCACGTAGGAGTCGCGCGGCAGGCTCAGCATCGTCGTGCCGTTGCTGCCGGTGTGCAGGATCATCATCGAGTCGGTGCGCTGGCCCTCGGCGGCGCCGGTGTGCAGGTCCTTCTCGTCCGCCTTGGTCAGCCCCTCCCGGCTGTCCGAGCCGACGATCAGATAGTTGGTGCCCTTGCCCGCGGCCGGGCGGTCCTCGACCTTGCTCAGGTCGACCTCGCGCCGCACCTTGCCGTCGGCCCAGAAGTAGGTGGACACCGACACCACGATCAGCACCACGACCAGGCCGAGCGCGGTGTACGCGACCCTGCGCCGGGTGATCCAGCTCAGCCGGCCGCCGGGCCCGCCGGGCCCGCCGGCACCGGTGGACGGGGGGCCGTAGCCGCCGCCGTCCGGCGGTCCGGACGGCCGCGGGATCGCCCCCGGCGGCAGCCGGTCGCCGCGCTGCGGGGTGCGGGTCGGCTGCGGCGGGACCCCGCCTGCGGCGGCGGCCCGGCGCGGCGACAGTTCGGGCGGCAGCGGCGGCTCGTTGCGCCGGCGCTGCTCGGTGTCATCGCTCCAACCGTTCATCCCACTCATGTCGGCCAGTGTGCCCGGGTGCGGCGTGGGACCTTGAATCCAGGGCGGTTCTGTAGCAGACCCGATGCATTCGGCCACGAGCCGCAGCTGTTTCGTAACGGACATACAGTGGTGGTCATGATCCACGCATCCGAGGGCTCCGGAACCCCTGAGCCGCCCGCCCCGCCGCAGGTCACGCGGGGTGCCGGGAAGGCCGACGGCATACCCGCGGTCCCGGTCCTGCCCGGCAAGCCGACGTCCGCCGCCCGTATCACGCTGTCGCACATCATGAGCGCGCACGACACCAACCTGCTGGGCACCGTGCACGGCGGCGTCGTGATGAAGCTCGTCGACGACGCGGCGGGAGCGGTCGCCGGGCGGCATTCCGAGGGGCCCGCGGTCACCGGTGCGATGGACGAGATGGCCTTCCTCGAACCTGTCAGGGTCGGCGACCTGCTCCAGGTGAAGGCCCAGGTCAACTGGACGGGCAAGACCTCCATGGAGGTCGGTGTCCGGGTCGTCGCCGAACGCTGGAACGAGGCGGGACGGCCCGCCAAGCAGGTCGCGAGCGCGTATCTGGTCTTCGTGGCCGTCGATGCCGAGGGCCACCCGCGCCCGGTGCCGCCCGTCGTCCCGGAGACGGCGGACGACCGGCGCCGCTGCCAGGAGGCGCAGATCCGGCGCACCCACCGGCTGGCCCGCCGCGAGGCCATCCTGGAGCTGCGCCGAGAGCGCGCCGCGGCCGACGCGCTGGACGACTGACCCGGCGGGCCGCGCCGGACGACCGCCCCGGCGGGCTCAGCCCGTCACGCGCACCCCACCCGGTCGCCGGTGAGCACACCGTCCTGCGGGCGCGTGCCCGGGTCCGGCGGCGGGGCGAGCACCGGCCGCACCCGGGCCAGCGCGAAGTCCGGCCCCAGCGTCACCCGCAGCACCGGGCCCAGCTCGGGCGTCGGCGCCAGCTGCGCGCCGGGCAGCGCCACCGCGAGCGCCTTCGCCGCGTCGCCGCGCTGCGGGTCGAAGCGGATGACCGTGTGGGGCACGTGGGCGTGCGCCGTCGCCGGGGCGCCGGTGGTGGCGAAGCCGGTGGCGTGCAGCGCCCGCTGGGTGTCCCCGGCGAGCCCCGGCACACCGGTGCCGTTCTCCACCGCGACCCGGACCGTCGCCGGATCGACCGCGACGGGGGTCGCGGCGGGCGTCCCGGCGGGTGCGGCGGGGTCAGCAGGGGCGGGGGCGGCCAGCGGCCGGTCGGCGCGGACGTCCGCCCACAGCTTCCCGGCCTTCGCCGGATCCCAGCGCACCGTCGAGCCCAGGCCCGGCACCTCGACGCTGCTGCTGCTCAGCGGGACGGTGGTGTATTCCGACGAGCGCGGCGAGAAGCCCTTCATGGCGCGGGCCAGGCCCAGCATGTCCCCGGTGTCCAGGCCCTGGTCGGCGCGTACCGAGCCGAGCACCGTGGAGACGACCTTGCTCAGCTTCAGCGGGTCGGCGAGCATGCCCTCGCTGGTGATCTTGCCCACGACCTGGGCGACGAAACGCTGCTGGCGCTGCATCCGCCCGAGGTCGGCCGCCGGGTCGGTGTGCCGCGAGCGCACGTACTGGAGGGCCTGCCCGCCGTTCAGGACGGTGGTGCCGGCCGGCAGGTTCAGGCCCGACCAGGGGTCCTTGAGCGGCTTGGTGGTGCACACCGGGACGCCGCCGAGCACGTCCACGGTCTTCATGAAGCTCGTGAAGTCCACTTCCAGGTAGTGGTCGACGTGCACACCGGTGAGCTGCTCCACGGTCTGCACGGTGAGCTTGGGGCCGCCCTGCGCATAGGCCTGGTTGAGCTTGGCCGGGTGCGTCGCGGCGGGGGCCGCGGGCGGCCGGGGGTCGTGCCCGGCGGCGGCCCGGGCGGCCCTGGCCGGGTCGCGTGGCGGGCGGGTGCCGGGCTCGGTGGCGGGGGAGGGAAGCAGGACGTAGGTGTCGCGGGGGATGCTCACCACGCTGGCCCGCGAGCGGTCCTGCGACAGGTGCACGAGCATGATCGTGTCCGTGCAGTGGCAGGGCGCCCCGCCCAGGTGGTACGCCTGCTTCTGCGCGGGTGCGAGGTCGTCGCGCCCGTCGGTGCCGACCAGCAGGAAGTTGGTGCCCTTGCTGCCGTTCGGCCGCCCCTGCATGCCGCCGAACGCGTCCACCCGGCCGATCGCGCCGCTCACCGAGGTGACGACCGTATGGCCCACCCCGCTCACCGTGATGACCAGCACCGCGAGCCCGCCCACGATCCGGGTGCTGAGCCGGATGGGCGGCCGCCGCCCCGGGCGCCCGCCCCGCGGCGCGGGCTTCGCGGGCACCGCCTGCCGCACCCGCCCCCGCGGTGCGTGCGGCCGTACGGCGGTGGCGCGGTGTCGGCTGGTCGGCGGCACGGGAATCCCTCCCCAGCGGTACGGGCGGCTGGACCCGTTCAGGCTAGGGACAAATAGGACAGTAAGCCTTGCCCCCACGCGCTGGAGTCCCCCGTTGGCGGTAACGTTTGCCGCCATGAACGCCGTGAACACGCCCCCCGACCCCGCGCTCCCGGCCGTCTCCGTGATCATGCCGGTCCTCAACGAGGAGCGTCATCTGCGGAACTCCGTCCGGCACATCCTGGAGCAGGACTACCCGGGGGAGATGGAGGTCGTGATCGCGCTGGGCCCGTCGACCGACCGGACCGACGCCATCGCGGCGGAGCTGGTCGCCGAGGACCTGCGGGTCCACACCGTGCCCAACCCCACCGGGCGTACCCCCGCCGCGCTGAACGCCGCGATCAAGGCCTCCCGGCACCCCGTCGTGGTGCGCGTGGACGGGCACGGCATGCTCTCCCCCGACTACATCGCCACCGCCGTCCGGCTGCTCGACGAGACCGGCGCGGCCAACGTCGGCGGCATCATGCACGCCGAGGGCGAGAACGCCTGGGAGGAGGCCGTCGCCGCGGCGATGACCGCGAAGATAGGGGTCGGCAACGCCGCCTTCCACACCGGCGGCGCCGCGGCCCCCGCCGACACCGTCTACCTCGGCGTCTTCCGCCGCGAGGTGCTGGAGCAGCAGGACGGCTACAACGTGGAGTTCATCCGCGCCCAGGACTGGGAGCTGAACTACCGCATCCGCGAGGCCGGCCACCTCATCTGGTTCTCGCCCGAGCTGCGCGTCTCCTACCGCCCGCGGCCCAGCGTGCGCACCCTGGCCAGGCAGTACAAGGAGTACGGGCGGTGGCGCCGGGTCGTCACCCGCTACCACCGCGGCTCGGTCAACCTGCGCTACCTGGCCGCGCCCGCCGCGCTGCTGGCCAATGCCGCCGGGATCGTCGTCGGCGCCGCGCTCACGCCGTGGGCGTTCGTGGTGCCCGTCGGCTACCTCGCCGCGATCACCGTCGGCTCGCTGCCGGCCGGGAAGGGCCTGTCCGCCGCCGCCCGGCTGCGTATCCCGCTCGCGCTGGCGACCATGCACATGTGCTGGGGCTGGGGCTTCCTGACCAGCCCGCGCTCGCTGGCCCGCCGGGTCATCGCGAGCCGCCGCCCCGCGGTCCTGGCCGCCGCGCAGGAGACCGCGCCCGCGGACGCCTGACCTCGCGCTTCACACAGGAGGGGCCCGCCGGACGCTTCCGGCGGGCCCCTCCTGCTGGTGCGCGTACCGGGCTCAGCCCGCCCAGCGGTAGATCGGCTGGATCGGCATGCACTTGCTGTCGTCGGCGCCGTTGACCGCGTCGGCGTTGTCGGGCACCCCGCCCGCCTTCGGCAGTGCCGCGGCGTAGTCCGTGCCCTTGGTCCAGTCCGCGCCCACCGTGACGGTCACCGTCTGCGCGGTGGTGGAGGGCTTGACGTTGCTGACCGGGATCTTCAGTGCCTTGGCGACCGACGTGGCGTCCGCCTTGCCCTGGTCGCCGTCGCCCGCCGGGTAGACGACCGAGGTGCCGGGGCTGGGGGTGGTCTTCTGGCTCGGCTGGGCCTGGGTGAAGCCCGCGGTCTTCAGCGCGGTGGCGATGTCGGTCGCGCGGTGGTCGACCGCCTGCTTGCCCTCGGTGCCGGCCGTGCCGTTGACGACCGAGACCGGGATCGCGGCGGGAGCCGCCGCGGGCGGCCCGGACGCGGTGCTCGGCTTCGGGCTCGCGCTCGCGGTGCCGGGCGCCTTGGCCTTGCCGTTGGCGTCCATGGCGACGTCGTTGCGCAGCAGCGACCACACCGTGCCCGCGTTGTCGGCCGGCAGGTAGTGCGCGTCAGGGGCCTGCGGGTCGGCGATGTGCGGCATGGTCAGCATCGTCATCCGGTTCGGCGAGATGCTCTTGAGCTCCATGCCCAGGTCGTAGAGCTTCTTCGGGGTGCCGATCTCGTCGGAGACCTGGAAGGCGTCCAGCGCCGTGGTGGCGATCTTGTTGAGCCGGCCCGGACTGGAGAAGATGTTCTGGCTGCGCAGGGTGCGGATCAGCGAGCTCATGTACATGTGCTGGGCCTCGGCGCGGCCGGCGTCGGAACCGAAGGCGTCCCGCGTGCGCAGCCACTGGAGGGCCTGCTTGCCCTTGATGACGTGCTTGCCGGCGGTGAGCTTCAGTCCCGAGCCGCCGTGCTTGATGTACTTGGTGGGACGGTCCCAGACGCTGTGCTGCACGCACACCTGGACGCCGCCGACCACGTCCGCCATCTTCACCACGCCGCCGAAGTCGATCGTCAGCCAGTGGTCGATGTAGACGTTCGTCAGGTTCTGCACGGTCGCGAGCGTGCAGCCCGGACCGCCACGGCCCAGCGACGCGTTGATGATCGTGTTGACCGGCGGGTAGACCCTGTGCGTCTTGGAGTCCTCGCACTCGGGAATGTTGACCCGGGTGTCGCGCGGGATGCTGACGACCGACATGTTGCTGCGGTCCGCCGACAGGTGGGCGATCATGATCACGTCCGCACGGGCGCCCGAGCTGTCGGCCGCGCCGCCCAGCTTCTGGTCCTCCGCGCTCAGCCGGCTGTCGGAGCCGAGGATGAGGATGTTCATCGCCGAGGTGCCGTTGGCGTTGGCCTTCGGTTTGGCGACCGTGGTCTTGCCGCTGATCCGCTCGCCCTTGCGGATCTTGCCGGCCAGGTACTCGTAGTAGCCGAACGCCGCGCCCGCGGTGCCGAGCACCACGACCGCGAGGCCGATCGCCGTCCAGCGCAGCACCTTGCGCTTGCGGCTGCGCTGCTTGCGCCGCGGGCCGCCCCTGCGGTGGCCCCCGGCGCGGTGGCCGGGTCCCGCGGGGGATTCCTCCGGGGTGCCGGCGGGGCTGCCGCCGTCGTCCCCGCCGTGGCGGCCGTAGCCGTCGTCGTTCCCGTCGAGGCCGCGGTAGCCGTCGTCGTGCCCGCCGTAGCCGTCGTCGTAGCCGTCACGGCCGCCGGGTATGCCTCCGGGTATCCGGCCGGGGCCGGGGCCCTGGCCCGGGATGCGGCCGGGTGCCTGGTCGGGGGCGTGACCCGGACCGGGGCCGTACGGGCCGCGGGGGCCCGGCACCTGCCCGTGCTGCCGGCCGGGAGCGGGCTGCTGCGGCGGGTACGGCTGCCGGCCGTCCCCGTACAGGCTCTCGTCCCAACCGAGGTCACCGGGGTTCGGTACGGCCCCCTGGCCGCCACCACCCATTCCCCCGTCGCGCATGAGTGAACCCTCCCCCTATCCCTGTCGGTCGGAACTCGGTCGTCCTCCTTTCAGACGGCGACCGGGCGTCCGGAGTTGCATCTCCGGGCCCTGAGTTAACACGACCGGTATCACGGAAGGGTTTCGCGGGGTGCCGTGGGGAAAGTCACGGTCTGCCGCGGGCGCCGTCCCCGGGGCTACTTCACACAGGTGGCGTCGTCCGCCTGCGTCCTGTCCATGCCCGCCTCGTCGTCCGCGTCGACGGAGTCCGGATCGGGTACGGGCACCCCCGCCCTGGTGAAGTCCGCGCCCAGGGTGAGCGACATGTCCGTCCCCCCGGCCGTCCCCGGCGAGGGTTGCAGCGCCGAGCCGGGCAGCCCCAGCATCGCCGCGAGCGTACGGGCCTGGTCGGCCTGCTCGGGGGAGTAGACCAGCGTGGTGCGGGCGGCGGGGACGGGGGCGTTGCCGCCGTTCGCCGGGCCGCCGACGCCCTGGGTGCCGCGCAGCCAGTCCACCGTGCCGCGGGCGGCGCCGAGGATGCCGCTGCCGTTGTAGACCCGCACCCGCACGTCGGACGCCGGGGCCTTCGGGCCCACGAGCTTCGGGTCGGTCCGGTGCCTCCGCTTCTTGCGCCCGCTCAGCGACACATCGTCCTTGACCAGGGTGAAGAGCCGTTCCGCGCGCGGCCGGTCGACGACCACGGTGGCGTGCACCCGCTCGTTGGGGTTGTCGACGACGGGCAGGGTGACGAACGTGATGTGCTTGGTGTCCAGTCCGGACAGCCCCCGGGCCAGGCTCGTCAGCCGGGAGACGCTGCCGATCCCGGTGTCCACCGTGAGCGCCTTGGTCGCGGTGTCCGCGAGCGTGAAGAGCTTGCGCGGGTCGGTCAGGCTGCCGCTCGACTTGATCTTGCGGAACATGGCGGCGAGGAAGCGCTGCTGGAGCTTGATCCGGTCCAGGTCGCTCTGGTTGCGCAGCGCGTGCCGCGTCCGGACGAACTGGAGCGCCTGCTCGCCCTCGATACGGTGCCGGCCCGCCGCCAGGTCCAGATGCGACTTGGGGTCCACCAGCGGCCGGGCCAGGCACACGTCCACCCCGCCGACCGCCGTCGACAGCGTCTTGACCGCCTCGAAGTTGACCATCATGAAATGGTCGACGGGGATCCCGGTGAGCTGCCGTACCGCCCGCATCGTGCAGCCCGGGTCCCGGCCCGCGACCCCCAGGCTCTCGTTGAACTTCGGCGTGGTCAGCCCCGCGGGGGTGCCGGGGATCGTCCGGACCGTGCCGTCCGGCTGCCGCGTCGGGCAGTCCGGGATGGACGTGACGATGTCGCGCGGGATGCTCATGGCCGTCGCGTTGCTGCGGTCGGCCGAGACGTGGAAAAGGATCGTGGTGTCCGCGTGCCCGGTGTCGTCCGGGTCGCCGTACCTGCCGCCCAGCCCCTGGCGGCTGTCGGTGCCGATCACCAGCAGGTTGAGCGGGCCGTCGCCGAGCACGTCCTTGCTGCCCGCGTCGCCGACGTCGACGGTGGTCAGGTTGGCGTTGAAGTGCTGGTAGACCAGGTAGCCGCCGACACCGACGATCACCAGCACCAGCCCCATCGAGGCGGCCACCCACAGCAGCGCCTTCCTGCGCCGCGACAGCCGCCCGGACCGGCCCCGGGCCGCGCCCCTGCCCCTCCCCGGTGCGCCGCTCCGGCCCTGCCCGCCGCGCCGGGACGGTCCCACGGCGGGTGCCCGGTCGCGCGGACCCGGCACCCGGTCCGGGGACGCCGCGGGCCGCGCGGGGGCACCCACGGGCCGCCCGGTCTGCCGGGGCAGGCCGCGGGCCCGCCGCCGCCCCGGTGCGGGGGCGGCGGGGCGCCGCCGGTAGGGGCCGGCGGACGGGTCGCTCCGCCACCGGTCCGCCGGATCGATCTCGCCTCGGTCTTGCGTGTCCACGGTCGCTCGGGCCCTCCATCCGGTAACCGCCGAGTCGCTTACAGTAGCCGCCCGAGGTGACGCGAAAGGGGTGTACGGAAAGATCCGTTGTCCGAAAAAACGGGCAAACTCCCGCAATACCGCAGCAATTGGCGGGGTTTTTCATGAGCTTTTCATCAGACTTTGCCCGGATGTCCGAACTGGCGCCCGAGGCCTGCCCCTTGCGGGACGGTGGGAGGTCCGCCCGCCCGCCCGCGACCCGGTGCGGGCGGAGCTCAGCAGTGGGCGGAGGTCCCCGGGGCCGTCGTCACGCCCTTGGGCGCCGAGGTCGGCGGACCGACCGGGACACCCGGCGCCGTGTAGTCCGCGCCGAGCGTCAGCGTCATGTTCGCGCGCGGCGCCGCGTCCTTCGTCCCCTCCACCAGCGCCGAGGCGGGCAGGCCCATCATCGCTGCGAGCGAGCGTGCCTGGTCCGCCTGGTTCGGGGCGTACTGCAGCGTCGTCTTCGCGGCCTTGGCGTGCGCGTCGCCGCCGTTGGTGGAGCGGTCCACGCCCTGCGTGGTCTGCAGCCAGGCCAGCACGTCCTGGGACGCGCCGAAGACACCCGTGCCGTTGTAGATCATCACCCGGGTCTCGTGCGGCACCGCCTTCGGCCCCACCAGCTTCGGGTCCGGCGCCGCGGGCTTCGCCGCCGCCGTCAGCGAGACGTCGTTGGCCAGCAGCGCGTAGACCTGCGGCGCCTTGTCCGGATCCGGCGCGCCGCTCACGACCGGCAGCGTGAGGAAGGTGGTGTTCTTCGGATCGATCGCGCCGAGCGCCGCCGCCACGTTGCTGAGCGTCTCCGGGGTGCCGATCACGCTGTCCGCCGTGAGGGCGCCGGGCTTGCCGTTCGCCAGCGCGGTCAGCGTGCGCGGCACCGTGACCGTACGGTCCACGCACGTGTCGCCCGCCGCCACGCCCTTGACGCCCTTGGCCGCCGCGTAGTCGACCATCACGACATGGTCGACCGCGAGCCTGGTGAGCTGCCGTACGGTCAGCAGCGCGCAGCCCGCGTCCCGGCCGCCGCCGAGCGCCGCCGAGAACGGCTGGCCCTTGGCCCCGCCGACGGTGCCCTTGCCGCCCGCCGCGGGGCAGTCCGGGATGTCCGTGCGCAGGGTGGACGGGATCGCCAGCGCCGTCGCGCTCCCGCGGTCCGCCGCGAGGTGCACGAGCACGGCCGAGTCCGCGGCGCCCGCCGCGGGGTGCGCGCTCAGCAGCAGGACGTTCATCGCACCGGTGTGGGTGGGGGTCTTGCTCCCGGCCCCGCCGACATCGACGGTGTTCATGCTGCCGCCGCCCCCGCCGCCGCCGAGCGTGGCGATCCCCACGATGCCGCCGACCACCAGCACGGCGGCCGCCGCTGCACCCCACACCTTGGGCCCGCCCTTGAGGGGCAGCCCGGGGGACTTGCGCTTCTGCGCCTGCCGCGCCGCGCGCCTGCCTCCGGGGGCGGCCGCGGGGACGGGGGGCGCGGGGGGCGCCGCGGGCTGCGCTTCGGGGGCATCGGCGGTGTCCGGGTCGGCGGAGGCCTCGTAACCGCCGTACTCCGGCGGGGCGTCGGGCGTGTCGCCGGTCCCGTAGCCGCTGTACGCCGCGGGCGCGTCGGGAACCTCGTACGGCTGGTAGCCGGACGCCTCGTAGCCGGAGGCCGCGTAGTCGGGCGCATGGTAGGGGGACTGCGCGGGGGGCTCGGCCGTGCCGCCGTAGCCGTAGCCGTCGTAGCCGCCGAACTCCTGCTGCTGCTGGGGCTGGTACGACTGCTGCGGCACGTCGAGCCGCAGCTGGTACGTGCCCGTCTCCGGGTCCAGCACCCACTGGTCAGCCGGGTCGACGTACCCGGACTCCTCGGTGCTCACGGTCGTCGGGTCCTCCCTCCACGGCCGGCTGAGCGCTCACCTTAGTTCATCGCCTCAGTTCGTGGTTTTGCCGCAGATGTCGGCGGCCGCGGTCGTCCCGCGGTACGTGGGCGAGGAGGTGGCGGTGCCGGTGGGTGTGGTGGTCGGTGTTCCCGAGGCCGCCTTGGAGCTGTGCGGGGACGTGGTCCCGGACCCGGAGTCCTGGTGGCCGTCCGCGGACACCGCCAGCGGGAGGTCGTCGCGCAGCGTCGCGAACAGCTCGTTCGCCGCGGGCTGCTTGAGCTGGTCGCGGTTGCGGTCGAGGACGTACTGCTCCCTCGGCAGCGTCAGGAAGTTCAGCTTGTCGGCAGGTATGCCCTGCACCTCGCGCGCCAGGTCGTACAGCTCCGGGAGCGAGTCCAGCCCCGGGTCGGCGGTCAGCGAGGACGTCGCGGCGCTCAGCACCGGGTACACCTTCGTGGGGTTCAGCAGCACGCCGTTGCTCGTCACCTTCGAGAACAGCGAGCCCAGGAAGCCCTGCTGGCGGTCCATGCGCTCGGTGTCGCTGCCGTCGCCCAGACCGTGCCGGGCGCGCACGTAGCCGAGTGCCTGCTCGCCGTTGAGCGTCTGCCGCCCGGCGGGAAGGTCCAGATGCGCCTGCTTGTCGTGCACCGGCTCGGGCAGGCACACGTCCACGCCGTGGATCGCGTTCACGATCTTCTTGAAGCCCGAGAAGTCCACGATCAGGTGATGGTCGATGCGGATTCCCGTCATGTCCTCGACGGTACGGATCGTGCAGGCGGCGCCGCCGAACTGGTAGGACCAGTTGAACTGCTCGAACTTCGGCGTCGTCTCCCCGCCCTGGGGCTTGGTGCACGCCGGGACCTGCGCCATCAGGTCGCGCGGGATGCTCATCGCTGTGGCGCTGTGCCGGTCCGCCGCGATGTGCAGCAGGATGACCGTGTCGGAGCGCTGCGTGCCGCTGTCGCGGCCGTACTTGCTGTTGCCGTCGCCGCGGTTGTCCGAACCGATGAGCAGGATGTTCTCGGCGGACGTCGGCCCCGCGGAGGGCCGCTCCGACGCGTGCGCCTGGAGCTCGTTCTCCGTGACGTGGTCGGTGGTGATGTTGCCGTTGAGCTTCTGGTACAGATACCAGAGGCCTCCGGCGGCGAGCAGGACGGAGACGGCGGTGACCGCGCCGACAACCTTGAGCCAGGTGTAACGTCCGCGCGGCTTCGCCGCGGGTTCGGTGGGTTTGGCGGTCTCCGCGGGGGTCTCCGCCGGGGTTTCCGCGGGGCTCGGCTCTTCGGCTTGCGCCGGGGCGGTTGCCTCTGGCTGGGCGGGGGCTTCCGGCTGCGCCGGGGGTGCGTCGGTTTCGGCTTGCGCCGGGGCTTCCGCGTCTGCGGGGGAATCCTCCGCGTTCTCCTCCGGAGGCTCTGCTGACGATGCCACGTCCCCGCCATTCTTCGCATAACCGGCATGCCGGGCCCGCGTGTGTGCGCGCTACTCGTTCAGACGGTCGAATCCGGGAATTGGTTGCGCTCGCAACCGCTCTGGGGTGCGGTGTGCGGTGTCCCGCGCGACCTTCTGCCGATGGGGGCTTGTCGCGCAGTTCTCCCCCGGAGCTTCGCCTGGGAGGTGCCCCCACGCGCCCCTTTGCGCGGCGCCGCCGTTGGGCGGTCGGGTGCCGCCACGGGGCACCTCCTCGGAATGCGCGTTCGGCCTCTTACCTGGTCGGTGAGCTACTCCCAGCGCATTCCTGCGGGGGCACCCCGCACCGTCCCCCTCCGGGCCGGTTCAGCGGCTGCCTGCCGGTGGGGGTGATCAGTGTGGGGCGAGGGCACGCGTTTTCAGGGGCGCGGGAACTGCGCGACAAGCCACGACGGCGGGAAGGTCGCGACGACCACCGCAACAGGTATCCCGGGGCGAAACAGGGGCGCGTGGGGGCACCTCCCAGGCGGAGCTCTGGGGGAGAACGGCGCGCTCAGCCCACCACCGGCGGACGGTCGCGGCGCCTACCGCAACAGGCACCCCGGGGCTTCCCCCCTCAGAGCGTGAGCGTCGTACGTTCGCTGGTCTCGCGGGCGGCGAGTCGGTCCGGGGGGAGAGCGGCAGCGTGCCGGCAGAGGACGGCGGAGCCGGCGGACGCGAGGGGGGCGAGGAGGCCCGCGGCGAGGCCTTCCCAGGTGGTGAAGGGGAGGCGGGACAAAACGCGGGCCCCGGGCGCCAGCCCGTACGCGTGGGCGCGTTCCACCACCTCACCGGCGGTGAGCGTGCCCTCGCCGGGGAGTTCGAGGGCCACCGCGTCCGAACGCACCGGTGCGTACGGGGTGAAGCGGTCGCCCTGCCCCGGCACCTCCGCCGCGTAGTCGAGGAAGCCGGCGGGGGGTTGGGGGAAGCGCCCGCCGAGGGGGCGCAGTGCGAGGGCGACCCGTTCGCCGTTGCATGCGCGGGCCTGGTCGAGGGTGTCGGGTCCGGTGACGACGAGGTCCGCGCCCGCGGGGTCCGCGCCGGGCGCGACGACGACCCCGGTGGAGAAGCCCGCGAGGATCCAGGCCGCGGTCTGCCAGTGCGCGGGCAGCAGCAGGGCGAGCCGGTCGCCGGGCTGCGCGCCCAGGTCGTCCTGGAGGAGGTTCGCGGTCTTGTTCACCCAGTTCGCGAAGGTCGCGACGGACAGTTCGACGCGTTCGCCGGTCGCGTCGTCGTAGAAGGTGAGGAAGGGGCGCGCGGGGTCCGTGCGGAGGGCGGCGGTGAGCAGGCCTGCGGGGGTGTCCGGGGTGGGTGACGTCACGCCGGTCAGGCTACCGGCCGGGTGCCGCGCCCCGGCCGGTTACCCTCGGCGGGTGCCTTCGCCCTCCTTCCGCCCGCGTCCGGGCGGCGCCGTGCCCGCGCCCCGGGTGGGCGTGGGGCTGCGCCGTACGTGGGCGCCGCAGGGGCCGCTCGACGTCCGCCGCACGCTGATGCCGCTGCGCCGCGGCCCGGCCGACCCGGCGTTCCGTATCGACCGGGACGGCACGGTGTGGCGGGCCAGCCGTACGCCGGAGGGGGCGGGCACGCTGCGGTTGCGGGGCAGCGCCGCCCTGCTGGAGGCGGAGGCGTGGGGGCCCGGGGCGGCGTGGCTGCTGGAGGCGATTCCGGCGCTGCTCGGCGGGCTCGACGACCCCTCGGCGTTCACCCCGCGGCACCGTGTCGTGCACGCCGCCCACCGCCGCAACCCCGGCCTGCGGCTGACCAGGACCGGCCTCGTCCTGGAGTCGCTGATCCCGTCGGTGCTGGAGCAGAAGGTCACGACGGACGAGGCGTACCGGGCGTGGCGGCTGCTGCTCCGCCGGCACGGCGAGCCCGCGCCGGGGCCTGCGGGCGAGCTGATGCGGGTCATGCCGGACGCGCGCGGCTGGGCGCGGGTGCCGTCCTGGGACTGGCACTGCGCCGGGGTGGACGACAAGCGCGCCTCCACCGTCATGCGCGCGGTGCGCCTCGGGGCCCGTCTCGACGCGCTCGCGGCGCTGCCCGCGCAGGAGGCGGGCACCCGCCTGCAGACGGTGCCGGGGATCGGCCCCTGGACGGCGGCGGAGACCTTGCAGCGCAGCCACGGCGCCCCGGACGCGATCACCGTCGGCGACCTGCACCTGCCGCACCACATCGGCTACGCGCTGACCGGCGAGCGGCGGTCCGACGACGCGACGATGCTGTCCCTCCTGGAGCCGTACGCGGGCCAGCGCCACCGCGCCGCCCGCCTCATCCTCCTGGCCTCCCCCGCCCCGCCCCGCCACGCCCCCCGCCTGTCCCCCAACCCGCCCACGCCGCGTTTCTGACGCTGCGGTTGACCTGCCGGGCAACCGTCAGGGGCGCCTGGGAGGTGCCTCACGCGCCCCTGGAAACGCTCACCCCGCGCAGCAGGGAAACCCTCACCCCCGAGCCGAGCGGCAAGCTCACCGCACCGCGATGAACGCCTCCGCCCCCCGCGCGGCCCGCGGCGGCGGGGAGGCGGCCGGGCGGCCGATCGCCACCGCGCCCATCGGGTCCCACTCGGGCGGCAGCCCGAGCACCTCGCGGACCACGTCGCGGCAGAACATCGTGGACGACACCCATGCGGAGCCGAGTTGCTCGCCGGCGAGGGCGACCAGGAAGTTCTGCACGCCCGCGCCGGTGGCGACCACGAACATCTCGCGTTCCGCGGCGGCCCGCCGGGTGTCGGGGTAGGGGTGGGCGCCGTCGGCGACGAGGCAGGGGACGGCGAGGTAGGGCGCCCGGCGCAGGACGTCGCCGCGGCGCAGCCGCTTGGTGATGCCGGTCTCGGAGAAGCCGTCGCGGCGCAGGTCCGCCTCCCAGGCGTCGCGCATGGCGTCGAGCAGGCGGGTGCGTACCTGCGGGGTCTCCAGGAGGACGAAGCGCCAGGGCGTGGTGTGGTGCGGGGCGGGCGCGGTGACGGCGAGGGCGACGGCGCGGCGGACGGCCGCGGGGTCGACGGGCTCGTCGGTGAAGTCGCGCACGGTGCGCCGCAGGGACACCGCCTCGCGGACGGCCTCGGAGGTGCCGAGCCGGAACATGTCGCTCGCGGCGTCCCGGACCAGTGCCTGCGCCCCGGGGCCGGCCGCGTCGGCGGGGAGGACGGCGTGGCCGAGGCCGCGGACGACGGCGACGGGGCGGCCCGTGGCCTTGCCCTTCACCAGGTCACCTGCGGCGGCCAGTTCGTCGGCGGTCGCGGTGACGGTCACGGCGAGGGGGTTGCCGTGGGTGTCCTGGGCGCCGCGCAGGTCGTCGAGGACGGCGACGCCCGCGGCGCCGATCGCGACGTCGGTGAGGCCCTGCCGCCAGGGCCGCCCGAAGGTGTCGGTCACGACGACGCCGACGTTCGCGCCCAGTGCGGCGCGCAGCCCGGCGCGGATGCGGCGGGCGGAGGCGTCGGGGTCCTCCGGCAGCAGCAGCACGGTGCCGGGCGCGGTGTTGGAGGCGTCGACGCCGGCGGCGGCCATGACGAAGCCGTGCCGGCTCTCCACGATGCGGGTGCCGCCGCGGCGGGCGACGAGCCGCACCATCTCCGCGTCGATGGCCGCCTCGCGGTCCTCCGCGGCGATCAACCGCCCCTCGGCCTTGCTGACGATCTTGGACGTGACGATCACGATGTCGCCGTCCGCGAGCCGCACGCCGGTGGCGGCGACGAGTTCGGCGATGTCCGCGCCCGCCTTGACCTCGTCGATGCCGTCGAGCGCGAAGACCTCGATGCGCGGCGCGCTCATGCCCGTACCTCCGCGGCGAGTGCGAGGGCCTCGCGGGCCATCTGCGTGGTCGCCTCCAGGCCGCTCATCATGAGCGGTACGGCGCGGCAGCGGATGCCGGCCGCCTCCACCTCGGCGACGGCGGCGGCGTCGACGGTGTCGACGAGCCAGCCGTCGAGCAGGCCGGAGCCGTAGTGCGCGGCCACCGCTGCGGCGGTGGACTCCACGCCCACGGCGGCCAGCACCTTGTCGGCCATGCCGCGTACGGGCGCGTCCCCGACGATCGGGGACAGGCCGACGACGGGCACGCCGGCCTCGGCGACGGCCTCCCGGATGCCGGGTACGGCCAGGATCGTGCCGATGCTCACCACCGGGTTGGACGGCGGGAAGACGATGACGTCGGCCGCGGCGATGGCCTCCAGCACGCCGGGCGCGGGCTTGGCGGCGTCCGCGCCGACCGGCACGACGGCGTACGCGGGGACGGCGGCGCGCATCCGTACCCAGTACTCCTGGAAGTGGACGGCCCGGCGCTCGCCGTCGGTCTCGACCAGGACATGGGTCTCGACCCGGTCGTCGGACATCGGGATGAGCCGCACGCCGGGCTTCCAGCGGGCGCACAGCGCCTCGGTCACGGCGCTGAGGGGGTAGCCGGCCGCGAGCATCTGGGTGCGCACGATGTGGGTGGCGAAGTCCCGGTCGCCCAGGCCGAACCACTCCGGGCCGACCCCGTAGGCGGCCAGTTCCTCCTTGACGGTGAAGGTCTCGTCGGCCCGTCCCCAGCCCTGTTCCTCGTGGATGCCGCCGCCGAGCGTGTACATCACGGTGTCGAGGTCGGGACAGACCTTCAGGCCGAACAGATGGATGTCGTCTCCGGTGTTGCCGACGACGGTGATCTCCGCCTCCGGCGCCGCTGCCAGCAGGCCGCGCAGAAAGCGCGCCCCGCCGATTCCTCCGGCCAGAACCACGATTCGCATGGGCCCCAGTCTTGCAGCCCGCGCCCGGCGGCCGTACGGGCACCGGTGCGCCCACCGCCGCGGGTGACGGCCCGTCCGGGTGCGCGGCTCAGCGCGCGGGCTGCGGTACGGCGGTGTGCGCGGGGGAGTCGCAGTTGTGCGGGGTCATCGCGGTCAGGCCGGGGAAGTAGACGTGCAGGCTGACCGCGGGCTCCAGGCTGTCGTTGACGACCTCGTGCACATAGCCGGGCGCGAAGGCGCGCTGCGCGCCGGGCGCGAGCACACGGACGGTCTCGCCGGCCGCGCCGCGCGCGCGTTCACGCAGGCTGCCGGTGAGCACGGTCAGCACGCCGGAGGACGCGCCGTGGTCGTGCAGGCCGCTGCCCTGGCCGGGGAGCCAGCTGAGCAGCCACAGCTCGTAACCGGGGCCGGTGCGCAGCCGGGCGTACCAGCGGCTGGTGGCGTCGTAGCGGACGAGCGGCTCCCACTGGTCCCGGTCGGCGGCGACGGCGCGGGCGAGCCCGGCGAACTCGGCCACCGTGGCGGGGTGCTGCGGCACGGGGGGCAGCAGGTGCGGCAGGGCGAGCGGGTCGCCGGCGATGGCGACGTCGGAGACCGCCGGGCCGTAGGCGCCGTAGGTGTCGGCGGCGGTGGAGGGCGCGGGGAGCGCGGGGCGAGCGGGGTGCTCGGACATGTGAAGGGTGTCCCTGGAGGTGTGCGCGAGTGGCGTGGGCGGGGCGCCTGGACCGCGGGTGCGGGCGGCGCGTCCCCTTGCGGGGGCTCAGCGACAGCGGCAGGGACAACAGCAGTTCTGCGCGAGCGCGACACGGCAGGACGCGCGGCGGCGGGTCCGGGTCGTCACGTGGGGCTCGGCAGGCATGCGTCAAGGAGACCGGTCCGGGAGACCCGCTGTCAAATGGATGTCCGGTTTGTCGCCTTCTTTCACCTGATCCGGCACCCTGCGTTGCCGAAAGGTTTGTGCGCGGGGGTGCGGGGATAGGTGCAGCGAGAACCGTGGCCCCGTGCCTCCGAGGCATTCCGATTGTCGGACGCGCCGGTCCCGGGGGAATTCGCCCGCCCGTCGTGACGCCGTCGCGCGCGAGGTCGAACGGTCTCCTCGGACGGGTGTTCCTGTGATCGAAATGTGATCCGCACCCCTTCGTCCGTACGGGCGGAACGCGGCGTACAGCCGCAGCGTCTGACGGGGTGTGGGGGTTGGACGACCGGACGACGGTTGACGGTTCCGGTCTTTTGATCTGATTACAGCACTTACCGTCACGCCTTGGTTCAGCGGAGTGAATAACGGGCTCAATAGCAGATCTCGGCTTGACTCGCCCGGATCGGCGCACTTGTAATTTCACTCGTGTCGTTCAGCCGCACGCGCGGACGGCCCACACCACGGGGAAGCACGACAGACGAGGGGCGCGCATGACCGAGCAGTTCCAGTTGCTGCTGGCCGAAGAGGCCGACGAGGAACTCGGCTGGCAGGAGCGCGCCCTGTGTGCGCAGACCGACCCGGAGTCGTTCTTCCCCGAAAAGGGCGGTTCCACACGTGAGGCGAAGAAGGTCTGTCTCGCGTGCGAAGTCCGTTCCGACTGCCTGGAGTACGCCCTCGCCAACGACGAGCGCTTCGGTATCTGGGGCGGCCTGTCCGAGCGTGAGCGCCGCCGTCTGAAGAAGGGCGTCGTCTGACCGCCGACGCACCCGCCCGCACCCCCGTTCCGGCCCCCTGACCAGCGGCCGGACGCCCGCGGGCACTCCCCGGCGGACCGCCGGGACCACCCGTCCGGCAGCCCGTCCGGCCTGCGTTCGCGCACGCCGGACGGGCTGCTGTTGTTCTCACACCGGACTCCCGTCAGGCGGTGGCACCCGTGTGAGCCGTTAGTGTGGGGGGCCGTCCGAGACGCCACCCCCGCCGTACGCGGGCACCGGCGTCCACCGCAGTCCAGCGAACCGGGGCCGAAACCTCGATGTCCGTGAACAGCCCAGCACCGGCCGTCCATCCGGCCGGCACTCCTGAGTTCCCGCGCCATGTCGTCACCGCCGTGCTGGTCGCACACGACGGAGCTCGCTGGCTGCCCAAGGCCCTCGCAGGTCTGCTCGCCCAGGACCGCCCCGTCCAGGACGTCGTCGCCGCCGACACCGGCAGCGCCGACGACTCCGCCCGGCTGCTCGCCGAATCCCTCGGCGACCAGCGGGTCCTGCACCTCGCCCGGCGCACCTCCTTCGGCGCGGCCGTCGACGAGTGCGTCCGTGCCGCCGTCCCGCTCACCGCCGACGACCTGCCCTACCTCGCCCCGCGCGGCAGCGGCTGGGACCCCGTCGGCCGGCAGTGGAACGACGACCCCTACGCCGACGACCCGTTCGGCGACGGCGGCGCGTCCGAGCAGCCCCGGAACGGCGAGCCCGTGCAGTGGCTGTGGCTGCTGCACGACGACTGCGAGCCCGACCCCGGAGCGCTCTCCGGCCTGCTGCGGATCGCCGACAGCACCCCGTCCGCCGCCGTCGTCGGCCCCAAGCTGCGCAGCTGGTACGACCGCAGGCAGCTGCTCGAGGTCGGCGTCAGCATCGCCCGCAGCGGCCGCCGCTGGACCGCCCTGGAGCGCCGCGAGCAGGACCAGGGCCAGCACGACCAGGTCCGCCAGGTGCTCTCGGTGTCCTCCGCGGGCATGCTGGTGCGCCGCGACGTGTGGGAGGCGCTGGGCGGCTTCGACCGCCGGCTGCCCCTGATGCGCGACGACGTCGACTTCTGCTGGCGCGCCCAGGCCGCCGGGCACACCGTCTACATCGCCCCCGACGCCGTGCTCTGGCACGCCGAGGCCGCCTCCCGCGAACGCCGCCCGGTCGACTGCGCCGGGCGCTCCGCCGCCAACCCGCACCGCGTGGACAAGGCCGGCGCCGTCTACACCCTGCTGGCCAACACCCGCGGGCCGCTGCTGCCCTACGTGGCGCTGCGCATCGTCGTCGGCACCGTGCTGCGCACCCTGGCCTACCTCGTCGGCAAGGTGCCCGGCCAGGCCGTCGACGAGATCGTCGGCCTGCTCGGCGTCCTGCTGCGTCCCGAGCGGCTGCTCGCCGCCCGCCGCCGGCGCGGCCGCGGCGCCGTCGAACCCGCGGAACTGCGCCCGCTCTTCCCGCCGCCCGGCGCGACCGTGCGCGCCACCGTCGACCAGGTCGTCAGCAACATCTCCGGGCGCGCCGACGCCTCCGCCGCCGCGGCCGGACGGCACGGCGGCGCCATCGAGTCCGGACCCGGCGACGACGACGGCGACTTCCTGGAGGTCGAGCAGTTCGCCCGCCTCAAGCGCATCGCCCGCAAACCCGGGCCGATGCTCTTCGTGGTGCTGCTCGTCGTCTCCCTCGCCGCCTGCCGCTCGCTGCTCGGCGGCGGCACCCTCTACGGCGGCGCCCTGCTGCCCGCCGGGTCCGGCGCCTCCGACCTGTGGCGCGCCTACGCCGGTTCGTGGCACGCGCTCGGCACCGGCGGCACCGAGTCCGCGCCGCCGTACCTCGCCGTCCTCGGGATCTTCTCGACCGTGCTGTTCGGCTCCACGAGCCTGACGCTCACGCTGCTGCTGGTCGCCTCCGTGCCGCTCGCCGGGGTGGCCGCGTACTTCGCCTCCCGCCCGCTGGCCGAGTCCCGGCTGGTCCGCGCCTGGGCGTCGGTCGCGTACGCCTTCCTGCCCGCCGCCACCGGCGCGCTCGCCACCGGCCGCCTCGGCACCGCGGTGCTCGCCATCCTGCTGCCGCTGATGGCGCGCGCCGCCGTGGCCTCCGCCGGGCTCCAGCTCGGCGACGCCGCCTTGGACCGCGGCGCCCGGCCGAGCTGGCGGGCGACCTGGGCGCTCGCCCTGATGCTCACCTTCACCACCGCCTTCACCCCGGTCACCTGGCCCATCGCGCTCGTCCTCGCCGCCGCCGTCATCGCCTGGCGGCTGGTGGCCGGCCGTGGCGCGCTGCTCGTCCCGCACGTGCTGCGCTCGGCCGCGGTGCTGGTCACCCCGATCGTGCTGCTCGCGCCCTGGTCGCTGACGCTGCTCGCGCACCCCGGGCGGATGCTCGACGAGGCCGGGCTGCCGTACGGCGGCACGAGCGTGTCCGGCCTCGACCTGGCGCTGCTCAGCCCCGGCGGGCCCAAGGCGTCCGGTGGGCTGCTGCTGGTCGGCGTCGTGCTGGCCGCCCTCGCCGCGCTGCTGCGCGACAGCCGCCGCACCGCGGTGCTCGCCGCGTGGGCCGCCGCCGCGACCGGCCTGCTCTTCGCCGTGATCGAGAACGGCCACGCCTGGGCCGGCCCCGCCACGCTGGTCTACGGCATCGCGCTGCTGTCGGCCGCCGTGGTCGGCGCGGAGGGCGCCAACGAGCGCATCGCCGCGAGCGGCTTCGGCTGGCGGCAGCCCGTCGCGGGCCTCGTGGTGCTGGCCGCGGTCGCCGCGCCGCTGCTCGCCGCGGGCACCTGGGTCGCGCACGGCGCCGACGGCCCGCTGGCCCGCCGCGACCCGCAGCAGGTGCCCGCGTTCGTCGCGGAGGAGTCCACCACCAGCGACCACGCCCGCACCCTGGTGCTCACCGGGACGACCGGGCACATCTCGTACGCGCTGGTGCGCGGCGCGGGCGTGCACATCGGCGACGCCGAGATCGCCGCCCAGGCCCCGCGCGACAGCGACCTCGACTCGCTCGTCGCCAACCTCGTCGCCGGCTCCGGCGCCGACCAGGGCAGCCGGCTCGCCAAGTACGCCGTGCGGTACGTCCTGGCGCAGCGCGGCACCCCGCACGAGGTCGGCCGCGTCCTCGACGGCACACCGGGCCTGTCCCGCGTCAGCCAGGCCGACGGCAGCCAGCTGTGGCGCGTCGACACCGCGGTGTCGCGGGTGACGATCACCGCCAAGGGCACCGCCCCGGTCTCCGTCCCCTCCGGCCTGGTCGAGGCGCACACCAAGGTGCCCGCGGGCCCGGCCGGGCGCGTGCTGCGGCTGGCCGACTCCGCGTCCTCCGGCTGGCAGGCCACCCTCGACGGCTCCCGCCTCACGCCGACCACCGTCGACGGATGGGCGCAGGGCTTCGAACTCCCCGCCTCCGGCGGCCGCCTCGACGTCACCTTCAAGGAGCCCGTCACCCACATCGGCTGGCTCGGCGTCCAGGCCCTCCTGCTGCTCGTCGTGCTCGTGCTCGCGCTGCCCGGAAGGCGCCGCGAGGTCGACGACGACCTGCCGGAGGCCGAGGCCGCCGCTGCCGCAGCCGCCGCGGACATCCCCGCGCAGGGCGGCGAGGGCGGCCGCCGCGCCCGCCGGCTCCAGGCCGCCGCAGAAGCGGAGGCCGCCGCGGAGGCCGCCGCCCGGGAAGACGCCGACCCGGACCCCGGCGACCAGGGGGCACAGCAGCCGTACGACCCCGCGCAGGGCCCCTACGAGCCCGCCCAGGGCTACCAGGGCACCGAGGGCGGCTACGAGGGCGCGGAGGGCGGCTACGAGCCCTCCGAGGCCGGTTACGACCCGTACGCCGTCCCCGCCCCCGGCGCCGCGCCGGACGCCGACCCGTACTACACCGGCTACCCCGGTGAACCGCAGTGGGAGCAGCAGCCCTACCCCGCGGGCCAGAACGCCGGCTACGACCAGCAGGGCGGCTACGGCGCCGACCCGTACGGCTACCCCCAGCAGGGCGTCCAGCAGCCCGGCTACGACGCCTACGGGCAGCCGGACGGCGGCTACGGCGAGCAGCCGCCCTACGGCGCCCAGCAGCCCGGCTACGGCACCGACCCCGCGGGCTACGGCGACGGCGGGGCGTACTACGCAGAAGGCGACCACCGCCGCGACGGGAGCGACCAGCAGTGAACCGCAGCACCCTCTCCCTGGGCGGCGCCGTCGTCGTGCTCGCCGTCCTCGTCGGCGCCGCCTCGCTGAACGGCAGCGACGACTCGGTGGCCGCCCCCAAGGGCTCCTCGACCCGGCTCCCGGTGCAGCGCACCACCACGGTGTGCCCGTCCCCCTCGCCGTCGGAGTTCGCCGACACCACCTACGCGTCCTTCACCCCCTCGGCGTCACCGCTGCCCGGCCAGGCCGCGGGCAGCTCCGCCGGGGCAGCGGGCAGCGCCCAGCTGCTCACCACGGCGGCCAAGCCCGCCCCGCTCTCCCCGCCGCTGAAGCAGGCGGGAAGGACGGTCACCTACACCACCGACAAGGCCGACGCGCCCGCCCTGGTCGGCACCGCCGACGGGCCCCTCGCGCCCGGCTGGAGCGTCGGCGAGACCACCGTCGTCGACGCGGGACCCGGCCGCGCACTGCTCGGCACCTCCTGCGTCACCCCCGACAGCGAGTTCTGGTTCGCCGGCGCCAGCACCTCCGACGGCCGCCAGGACTACCTGCACCTGGTCGACCCCGACGACGCCCCCGCCGTCGTGGACATCGAGCTGTACGGCCCCGACGGGCTGGTCAAGACGTCCGGGGGCGACGGCGTCACGGTGCCCGGCAAGGGCGCGGAGCCGGTGCTGCTGTCCACGCTGACCGCCCAGAAGGTCCAGGACCTCACCGTCCACGTCGTCGTCCGCAGCGGCCGGGTCGGCGCCGCCGTCCAGGCGACGTCCGCGGGCAAGGGCGCCGACTGGCTCCAGCCCGCCGCCGAGCCCGCCACCACGCTGGTCATGCCCGGCATCCCCGCCGACGCCGTCTCGGTCCGCCTCGTCGCCTACGCGACCGGCTCCGACGACGCCGACCTCACCCTGAAACTGGCCACCGCCACCGGCGTGATCACCCCGGCCGACCACGAGACGCTGCACGTCAAGGCAGGCATGACCGCCACCGCCGACCTCGGCGACGTGACCAAGGGCGACACCGGCTCGCTGCTGATCACCTCCAGCAAGGTGCACGCCCCCGTCCCCGTCGTCGCCGGGCTGCTCGTCACCCGCGGCAAGGGCGACAAGCAGGAGCTGGCCTTCCTGCCCGCGACGTCCCCCGTCGGCACCCGCGCCACCGCCGCCGACAACCGCGACAAGGCCGCCACGGTCGCACTGACCGCCCTCGACAAGGACACCCAGGTCAAAATCACCTCGTCGCCCGGCACCGCGGGCGGCACGCCGGTGACCCGCACCGTCGTCGTCAAGGCCGGCACCACCATGGCCGTGCAGCCCGTCGCCCCGGTCGCGGGCAAGGGCTCGTTCTCCGTGACCGTCGAGAAGCTTTCGGGCGGCACTCTGTACGCCTCGCGCGAGCTGGCGCTGCCGCTGGACGGCGTGCCCATGTTCACCATCCAGCCGATGCCGGACGACCGCTCCACCGTTCAGGTGCCGCAGGCCGCGCCCGACCTGAAGATCCTCGGCAAGTAGCGGCCCGGCCACCGCGCGCCCCGGCACACAGGCGCGCGGACCGGTACAGTGCCACGCGACCGGTACATTGCCACGCCGTGGCCTACTGCCACGGGCTGCGGCCGCTCAGTCCTCGCCGTACTTCGGGTCGACGTTCTCCGGGGACAGCCCCAGCAGCTCCGCGACCTGCTCCACGACCACCTCGTGCACCAGCAGCGCCCGCTCGTCGCGGCTCTTGGCGCGGATCTCCACGGGGCGCCGGTAGACCACGATCCGGTTCGGCCGGCCGTTGTCCGCGCCGACCAGCCGCCCCAGCGGCACCGCCTCGCCGTCGGTCCCCGGCCCGTCCTGCGGCCAGGGCACCTCCTGCACCGCGAACTCCACGTCCGCCAGCTGCGGCCAGCGCCGCTCCAGCCGGTCGGCGGCATCCCTGACCAGGTCGTCGAACGCGTCGGCGCGCGACACCGCGAGGGGCACCTGCGGCGGTGCGATGGGCCCGCGCATGCCGCGGCCGTGCCGGTCGCGATGCCGCGGACGCGGGTCGGAGGGAGGCGGAACCGTACTGTCCATCAGCGTGAGCCTAGCTCCCGGTCCGCACCGGTGTCGCGGCCCGCGGGCAGCGCGGTCCGCGCCGACCCCTTTATCGTCATCCAGCGCCGGGGATCAGACCGCATCAGGCCATGAATGCGACGGAATCACGCCAGCCGGAGGCCCACGCCGGCACGTGCCGCCGTCACGTCCGCCCGCACCGCGTCCCCGTCCGCCGCCCGCCGCCCGCCATATCGCCGCAGGCCAGTGCTGCGGCCGCACCCGTGCCCCGGGAAGGGCCCCGGCGACGACACGACCGGGTGAGCCTGCGGAGAGTCGTCGCGGCCCGCTCAAGAGTGCGGTACCGTCCAACGTCGTGAGCCCTGTACGTCGCTGTTCGCGCACCGCTTGCGGCCGCCCCGCCGTCGCGACGCTGACGTACGTCTACGCGGACTCCACCGCCGTCCTCGGCCCCCTCGCCACCTATGCCGAGCCGCACTGCTACGACCTGTGCTCCGAGCACTCCGAGCGGCTCACCGCACCGCGCGGCTGGGAGGTCGTCCGGCTCGCTGTCGACACCGGCCCGGTGCGGCCCAGCGGCGACGACCTGGAGGCCCTCGCCAACGCCGTGCGCGAGGCCGCCCGCCCCCAGGAGCGCACCCGGCCCGGCGCCCGCGACATCGACCCGCTGGAGGTCGCCCGGCGCGGCCACCTGCGGGTGCTGCGCTCGCCGGAGTAGCCCCGCACCCGCCCCGCCGCAGGTCCGCCGGGTAGGTTGTGGGGCCACCGCGGCACCGCGCCGCGGCCCCGTCCGGGCCCCCGCGCCGGGCGCCGCCCGACGTGCGTGACCCGCACCGTCCGTGACCCGTACAGCAGAGGTGTGCAGTGGCCGATTTGTCGCAGCTGGTCAAGGCCTACGACGTCCGCGGAGTCGTACCCGACCAGTGGGACACCCCGCTCGCGGAGATCTTCGGCGCCGCCTTCGCCACGGTCACCGGCGCGGACGCGATCGTCGTCGGCCACGACATGCGGCCCTCGTCCCCCGCGCTGTCCGACGCCTTCGCGCGCGGCGCCGCCTCCCGCGGCGCCGACGTCACCCGCATCGGACTGTGCTCCACCGACGAGCTGTACTTCGCCAGCGGCCGCCTCGGCCTGCCCGGCGCCATGTTCACCGCGAGCCACAACCCGGCGCAGTACAACGGCATCAAGATGTGCCGCGCGGGCGCTGCCCCCGTCGGCCAGGACACCGGGCTCGCCGACATCCGCGCGCTCGCCGAGCAGTGGCTGGAGACCGGCGTCCCGGCCGGCGCCGCCACCCCCGGCACCGTCACCGACCGCGACGTGCTCGGCGACTACGCCGACTGCCTGCGCTCCCTCGTCGACCTGTCCGGCATGCGCCCGCTCAAGGTCGTCGTCGACGCGGGCAACGGCATGGGCGGGCACACCGTGCCGACCGTGCTCGCCGGGCTGCCCGTCGACCTCGTGCCCATGTACTTCGAGCTCGACGGCACCTTCCCCAACCACGAGGCCAACCCGCTCGACCCGAAGAACCTCGTCGACCTCCAGCAGCGCGTCCGCGAGACCGGCGCCGACATCGGCCTCGCCTTCGACGGCGACGCCGACCGCTGCTTCGCCGTCGACGAGCGCGGCGAGGGCGTCTCCCCGTCCGCCGTCACCGCCCTGGTCGCCGCGCGCGAACTGGCCCGGCACCCCGGCGCCACGGTCATCCACAACCTGATCACCTCCCGGACCGTCCCCGAGGTCGTCGTCGAGCAGGGCGGCGTCCCCGTGCGCACCCGCGTCGGCCACTCCTTCATCAAGCAGGAGATGGCCGCCACCGGTGCCGTCTTCGGCGGCGAGCACTCCGCGCACTACTACTTCCGCGACTTCTGGAACGCCGACACCGGCATGCTCGCCGCCCTCCACCTGCTCGCGGCCCTCGGCCGCCAGGACGGCCCGCTGTCCGCCCTCGTCGGCGCGTACGACCGCTACGCGTCCTCCGGCGAGATCAACAGCACCGTCGCCGACCAGGCGGGCCGCACCGCCGCCGTCCGGGCCGCCTTCACCGGCCGGGACGGCGTCACCTTCGACGATCTCGACGGCCTCACCGTCAGCGCCGCCGACTGGTGGTTCAACCTGCGCGCCTCCAACACCGAGCCGCTGCTCCGCCTCAACGTCGAGGCAGCCGACCCCGCCACCGTCGCCCGCATCCGCGACCAGGTCCTCGCGCTCGTCCGGGGCTGACGGCGGGGCGGACGATCCGGCTCGCGGCGGGCCGGGACGCGGTGGCCGGGGTACGTGGCAGAACGTGCGCTTCGGGCCGCGGCCGATCCCGCCTCCGCCGCTGACGGCCGGGGCCGTCAGCCCGCCACGCCGGGCCCCGGGGGACCCGTCCTGTGTCTCCGCCCGGGGCGCGGCGATAGGCTGACGGGCACAGGCCGGGCCACGTACCCGGCGGCGGGGGCGCGCCCGATCCGCGCACCCGCGACCGCACACCGGCCCGGCCACCACCGGCCGCCCACCGCCCGGAGGACACCGCACATGCCGCTCGTGGAAGCCAGCCTTCTGGACATCCTCGTCTGCCCGGCCTGCCACGCCCCGCTCCGCGAGGACGAGGACGCGGCGGAGCTGGTGTGCACCTCCGCCGACTGCGGCCTGGCCTACCCGGTCAGGGACGACATCCCGGTGCTGCTGGTCGACGAGGCCCGCCGCCCCGGCTGACCCGCCCGCGACCGCCGCCCGGCCCGCCCCCGGTGCACGGCGCCCGGTGTACGGGGCCGCCTCGCACCCGCCCGACGGGCCCCCGCAACAGGCCGCAGCCCGGCCCGCATCCGACCGACGGAGGTCGCCTTGTTCGACGAGTCGCTGCTGGAGGACCCCGACGGTCTCGCCCGCGCCGACACCCACGGGCTGCTCCGCGGGGTCGCCGCGTCCGGTGCCCGGGTCCGCACCGCACTGCGGCTCGCCGACGAGGCCGGGCTGGACGCGCTGCGGCCCGACGGCCGGCCCCGCACCGTCCTGGTGGCCGGCAGCGGGCCCGACGCCGACGCCGTCGCCGACCTCCTCACCGCGCTCGCCTCCGGCAGCTGCCCGGTGCAGGCACTCGCCCCCACCGGGCCCAGCCCCGAACGCTCCCGGTGGACGCTGCCCGGCTGGGCGGGCTCCCTCGACCTGCTCGTGCTGCTCTCCGCCCGGGGCACCGAACAGGGCCTCACCGACCTGGTCGAGCAGGCCTACCGGCGCGGCTGCACGGCGGTGGCCGTCACCCCGGCCAAGGCACCGCTCGCCGACGCCGTCGCCCAGGTCCGCGGCCTCGCCCTGCCCTTCGCGGCCACCGCGCCCGGCGACACCGTCCCGGACCCCGCCACCGACCCGGTCGCGGACACGGGCGCCTTCTGGGCGCTGCTCGCCCCGCTGCTCGCCCTCGTTGACCGGCTGGGCCTGACCAGCGCGCCCGCCGCCGAACTCCACGCCCTCGCCGACACCCTCGACGCGACCGCCGCCCGCTGCGGCCCGGCCATCGCCACCTACACCAACCCCGCCAAGACGCTGGCCGCCGAACTCGCCGACGCCCTCCCGCTGCTGTGGAGCCAGGACCGGATCGCCGCGGCCTGCGCGCGCCGCTTCGCCGCCGTCCTCGGCACCCGCGCCGGGCGGCCCGCGCTCAGCGCCGAACTGCCCGCCGCGCTCACCCTGCACGGCCCGCTCCAGGCCGGCGCCCACGCCCTGACCGCCGACCCGGACGACTTCTTCCGCGACCGCGTCGAGGACGCCGACGGGCTGCGGCTGCGCATCGTCCTGCTCCAGGAGGCGCCCGACCGGCCCGGCTCCGCCGCCCCCGCGGCCCGCGAGCAGGCCTACGCGCACGACACCCCGCTCAGCGAGATCGCCGCCACCGGCGGCAGCGACCTGCAAACGGCCGCGGAGATCCTCGCCCTGACCGATTTCACCTCCGTATACCTGGCCGTCGCCTCGACCGAGAGACCATGACCGGCATGAACCGCCTCCTCAACACCGTCCGCCCCTACGCCTGGGGCTCCACCACCGCCATCCCCGAACTGCTCGGCACCGAGCCGACCGGGGAACCGCAGGCCGAGCTGTGGATGGGCGCCCACCCCGGCGCCCCCTCCCGGCTCGACCGCGGCGCCGGACCCGAGCCCCTCGACGCCGTCATTGACGCCGACCCCGCCGCCGAGCTGGGCGAGGCCACCGTCAAGCGGTTCGGCCCGCGACTGCCCTTCCTCCTCAAGGTGCTCGCCGCGGGTGCGCCGCTGTCCGTGCAGGTCCACCCCGACCTCGCGCAGGCCAGGGCCGGATTCGCCGACGAGGAGGCCCGCGGCGTCCCGCTGGACGCCCCGCACCGCAACTACAAGGACGCCAACCACAAGCCCGAGATGCTCGTGGCCCTGTCGCCCTTCGACGGCCTGTGCGGCTTCCGCCGCCCCACCGAGGCCGCCGCCCTCATCGACGCGCTCGGCGTCGGCGCCCTGGTGCCCTACGCCGACATCCTGCGCGCCCACCCCGAGGACCGGGCGCTGCGCGAGGTCCTCGCCGCCGTCCTGGGCGCCGACCCCGCCGAGATGGCCGACACCGTGCACGCCGCCGCCGAGGCCGCCGCCCGGCTCGCCGCCACCCCCGGCACCCCGTACGCCGCCGACTACGCCGCCTACGCCGAGGCCGCCCGGCACTTCCCCGGCGACCGCGGCCTCATCGCCGCCATGCTGCTCAACCACGTCCGCCTCCAGCCCGGCGAAGCCCTCTACCTCGGCGCCGGCGTCCCGCACGCCTACCTCGACGGCCTCGGCGTCGAGATCATGGCCAACTCCGACAACGTGCTGCGCTGCGGCCTCACCCCCAAGCACATCGACGTACCCGAACTCCTGCGCATCGTCCGCTTCGAGGCCGACGACCCCGCCGTGCTGCGCCCCGAGGCCGGGGCCGACGGCGAGGAGCTGTACGCCGCGCCCATCGACGAATTCCGGCTCTCCCGGTACGTCCTGGCCCCCGGCTCCGGCCCGCGCAGCCTCGACCGCGACGCCCCGCAGATCCTGCTGTGCACCGCCGGCGAGATCCGCCTGCGCACCCCCGGCGCCACCCCGGCCGACGACGGCGGCGCCGGTACGGAACTGGCCCTCGGCCCCGGCGAGTCGTGCTGGATCCGTGCCGGCGAGCACACCGAACTCAGCGGCGAGGGCACGGTCTTCCGCGCCACCGTGGCCGCCTGACGCAACCACGGCGGGACGGACTGCAAGAATGTCCGACCGCACCCGCCCGGCACGGCGAGCCAGCCGCCCCGGGCCGACGGAAGGGACACCCAGCACACATGAGCGCCTCAGGCGGAACCAGGGCGATCGTCGCGGCACTGAGCGCCAACCTCGCCATCGCCGCGTCCAAGTTCGTGGCCTTCGCGTTCAGCGGCTCGTCGTCGATGCTCGCCGAGGGCGTGCACTCCCTCGCCGACTCCGGCAACCAGGCACTGCTGCTCATCGGCGGCAAGAAGGCCAAGCGCGCCGCCAACGAGGAGCACCCCTTCGGCTACGGCCGGGAACGCTATGTGTACGCCTTCCTCGTCTCGATCGTCCTGTTCTCCGTCGGCGGCATGTTCGCCCTCTACGAGGGATATGAGAAGGTCCGCCACCCGCACACCCTCGACCACTGGTACTGGCCGGTCGGCGTGCTGATCTTCGCCATGGCCGCCGAGGGCTCCTCCTTCCGCACCGCCGTCAAGGAGTCCAACCACACCCGCGGCTCGATGTCCTGGGTCGAGTACATCCGCCGGGCCAAGGCACCCGAACTGCCCGTCGTCCTGCTGGAGGACTTCGGCGCCCTCATCGGCCTGGTGCTCGCCCTGCTGGGCGTCGGCCTCTCCCTGGCCACCGACAGCGGGGTGTGGGACGGCGTCGGAACCCTGTGCATCGGCACCCTGCTGATCTGCATCGCCCTCGTGCTCGCGGCCGAGACCAAGTCCCTGCTCATCGGCGAGGGCGCCAACCCCGAATCGCTCGCCCGCATCCGCGCCGCCGTCGTGGACGGCGACACCGTCACCGCCGTCATCCACATGCGCACCCTGCACCTCGGCCCGGAGGAACTGCTGGTCGCGGCCAAGATCGCCGTGCAGCACGACGACACCGCCGCCGAGGTCGCTCGCGCGATCGACGCCGCCGAGGAGCGCATCCGAGCCGCCGAACCCTTCGCCCGCGTGATCTACCTCGAACCCGACATCTACAGCGAGGCCGCCGCCGCGGCGGGACCCGACCCCGACCAGACCCCGGGCGGGCGCTGACCACGCGCACCTGCGGGCGCAGCGGTCACCGGTGTAGATTCGTGAGGAGCCAGACGTCGCTGCTGATGGCGGTCGGGCGGTCGCCCCACGGTGACCGGCCGAGGGAGAGAGGGCCTCCGACGGATTGCGCTGCCGCAGGGGGACACGTGTGCCCGCATCCGGGCGACACGCCGCCCCGCGGCCGCGCCGCGTCCCTGTCCACCTCGATCGCACCGAGGAGCAGCCCGAATGACCACCACCGCCACCGACTTCAAGGTCGCGGACCTCTCCCTCGCCGACTTCGGCCGCAAGGAGATCACCCTCGCCGAGCACGAGATGCCCGGCCTGATGGCGCTGCGCGCCGAGTACGGCCCCACGCAGCCCCTCGCCGGCGCCCGCATCACCGGCTCGCTGCACATGACCGTGCAGACCGCCGTCCTCATCGAGACCCTCGTCGCGCTCGGCGCGCAGGTCCGCTGGGCGTCCTGCAACATCTTCTCCACCCAGGACCACGCCGCCGCCGCCATCGCGGTCGGCCCCGACGGCACCCCCGACAACCCGCAGGGCGTTCCCGTCTTCGCCTGGAAGGGCGAATCCCTCGAAGAGTACTGGTGGTGCACCGAGCAGGCCCTGACCTGGCCCGGCACCGCCACCGGCGGCCCCAACATGATCCTGGACGACGGCGGCGACGCCACCCTGCTCGTCCACAAGGGCGTCGAGTTCGAGAAGGCCGGGTCCGTCCCCGCGACCACCGAGCAGGACAGCGAGGAGTACGGCTACATCCTCGCGCTGCTGCGCCGCACCCTCGCCGAGAGCCCGCAGAAGTGGACGCAGCTCGCGTCCGAGATCCGCGGTGTCACCGAGGAGACCACCACCGGCGTCCACCGCCTGTACGAGATGCAGCAGGAAGGCACGCTGCTCTTCCCGGCGATCAACGTCAACGACGCCGTCACCAAGTCGAAGTTCGACAACAAGTACGGCTGCCGGCACTCCCTCGTCGACGGCATCAACCGCGCCACCGACGTCCTGATCGGCGGCAAGGTCGCCGTCATCTGCGGCTACGGCGACGTCGGCAAGGGCTGCGCCGAATCCCTCCGCGGCCAGGGCGCCCGCGTGATCATCACCGAGATCGACCCCATCTGCGCCCTCCAGGCCGCGATGGACGGCTACCAGGTCGCCACCCTCGACGACGTGGTCGAGACCGCCGACATCTTCGTCACCACGACCGGCAACCGCGACATCATCATGGCCGCCGACATGAGCCGGATGAAGCACCAGGCGATCGTGGGCAACATCGGCCACTTCGACAACGAGATCGACATGGCCGGCCTGGCCAAGATCCCCGGCATCGTCAAGGACGAGGTCAAGCCCCAGGTCCACACCTGGACCTTCCCGGACGGCAAGAAGCTCATCGTCCTGTCCGAGGGCCGCCTGCTCAACCTCGGCAACGCCACCGGACACCCGTCCTTCGTGATGTCGAACTCCTTCACCGACCAGACCCTGGCCCAAGTCGAGCTCTTCACCAAGCCGGAGGAATACCCGATCGGCGTCTACGTGCTCCCCAAGCACCTGGACGAGAAGGTCGCCCGCCTCCACCTCGACGCCCTCGGCGTCAAGCTCACCACCCTGCGCCCGGAGCAGGCCTCCTACATCGGCGTCAAGGTCGAGGGCCCCTACAAGCCCGACCACTACCGCTACTGACCCACGGCACCACTCCGCCGCCCGGCCCCGTCCGGGCGGACCGCACCACGCGGGCCCCCGCCTCCACCCGGAGGCGGGGGCCTCGCCGGATCCAGAGAACCCACCATGCCCCGCGGCCGTTACTCGCTCCATGACACCCATGACCACACCCTCCTGGGAGAAGAGCACTTCCACTGCGCCACCGGTCCCTCCGGCTGGCGCTACACCGCACAGACCACCCACCCGGACGGCAGCCACGCCGGCTCCGTCGACCTGACCGTCGACGACCTCGGCCGCCCCGTCCGCCTCGAACTGCACGCGGCCTCGTGGCAGGTCCGCGCCGCCGCCCTGGACGGCGTGACCTGGGTCCGCAGCGACCCCACCGGCGAGCACGCGCAGGAGGGGAACGCCCCCGCCCACGCCTTCACCGGTGCCTCGCCCGCGTTCCTGGTCGCCACCGCGAGACTCCTCCGCCTCGCCCCGGGCGGTCCCGCCAAGCGCGTCCGTCTCGTGTCATTCCGGCCCCCCGTGCTCGCACCCCTGAACGTCGACCAGTCCTGGTCCCTGCAATCCAGGACAGCACATCCGGCCGACAGCGGTTTTCTGCCTGTGGACAACTTCCTGGTGTCCGACCTCGCGTCCGGCGAGCAGCACGAGGTCCACCTCGCCGGCGACGTCGTCCTCGCGGCCCCCGGCATCGAGCTGGAGGACCTCGACACTCCGCCGTCCACCTTCCGCTGATTTGACGCGTGTGGGGGTGGGAGGTAGGTTAGAACGGTTGTCAGGAGCTGGCACGTCCAGCCGTGAACAATGCAGAACCTTGCCATTAGGCCAGAGGAAGACACCCAGTCTCGAGTCGGGAGAAATCCCGAGCGGGGTACCCGTGTCCCCGAAAGCCGGGTGGTAATTCCGACCGAAAATCTTCTGATAGAGTCGGAACACAACGAAGGGAAAGCCCGGAGGGGCCGGTGAAACGGTCTCGAAGGAAGCTTCCGTTCCTTGAGAACTCA